>UQXH01000034.1 GCA_900545025.1 uncultured Phascolarctobacterium sp. | reverse complement strand
AATCACTGTCGATAATAACCACATTATCATTAGCACCATTGCTGCCTATATAATATTGTTTACTCCAACTTGGAATTAGTTGTGGCTTTTCACTTAACCCGCTGTTGGCCTGCGCCGCCAGTGGCAGTACAAAGCCGCCCAGCCCTATCGCCAGCACGCTGCACAATACCTTATATGCCAGAATGTCCTTCTTCATCACTTCCACATCCTTTCCTGCCTGCGTCCGGGGCAGTAATTTCCTCTGGTTTAAGTATAGCACGCAACTATTCCCCCCCTGCAAGACATAAGACCCTCTGCAGCCACTTTTTTTACTGTCTTGCGGCACCAAAGCCAAAATATACCCTTCTGCCCTTGTCCCGCGCCTGCCTTACAGGCTATACCTGCAGCAAAGCAAACCCGCTTTTTCGCCGCCCGGCACCTGCGCCGGAATTATATTTCTATATACTGGCTTTTAACCCGCTCATCTGTCATAATGACCTTGCATGCAGCGCCTGGGGCGCGGACGTCCATCAAAATCTGAGAAAAGAGGTCTTTATCATCGCTAATCAAACCGCAAAATATCATCTGCTCACTGCCGCAGAATTACAGGAGCTTATCAGCCAGGTGCAGCAGGATTCTGCCGAGGCTACGGCAAGGCTGTGCGAAGCTTTCCGTCCCCTCATCTACCGTGAAGGCAGCCGGGAAAGTATTTACCGCGTCTTAGGCGAGGATGCCGTAAGCATCGCCTGGGAAATCTTTCTGCGCTTTATCCGCCGTTATAACGGCAGCGACTTTGTCAACCTGCCGGGGCTGATCCGCTGCCATGTGCATTATGAGCTGCTGCACGAAATCACCCGTCTTTCCCGTCGCCACGCAAACGAAGTGCAGGACGACGGCAGCATTACCGAACAGCTTGCCCAGGCCAACGACGAACTGCAGCGCCTGACCCTGCGGCTGGGCATCCGTCAGGCGTTTACCGCTCTGACGCCCCTGCAGCAGACCATCATCAGCGCCTCCTGCCTTGAGCGGCAGCCCACCAGGCTGCTCAGCAGGCAGTACGGCTGTACCTGCGCCAATATCCTCAAACACCGCCGCCGCGGACTTATGCGTCTGCGCAGCGCCCTCACCGATAACTAAGCAAAAAAGAAGCACTCAGGCTGCCGGTCCTCCGGTACCTTGAGTGCTTCTTACTTCAGCAGATTCTATTTCTGCACAGCAGCATGCAGTAACATCAGCAGCCGCTGCTTTTGTTATGCTTCCTTCCTATCAGCCTTAAGGCCGTAATCAGGTCGTCCATATCGATACCACCACCGGTATTGACCTGCTCGCTGCCATATTTTTCTTCAGCCGCAAAGCTGTCGATACTGCAGCCTAATTTGCGGCTTATTTTGACGGCGGTACCCAGGCTGATGCCGGAATTGCCGTTCTCTATATTGCTCATGTGCGTCTGCGACACGCCTATAGCCCTTGCCAGCTCTGTCTGAGTAAGTCCCAGCTGGATACGGAGCTTCTTAATCCTGGCGCCAACTGCTTTATAATCCAATTCATGTTCCTGCTGCATATAAATCACCTATGCTATAAATTCCGGTTTATATTTTATAATAAATATTTTATCATACTTGTACCCCTCCGCAAGACTTGTGAGTTTTGCTTAAGTATCAGTTTTTTCATACTTGCGGCAGGTACCCTGCCCTGTAAGCAAGGACTGTCCTGGCAGGGATGACTATGGCAGCTTACCTGCCTGCGGCTGACAGCAGCTTGCCCTGTTCCAGCAGGAAGGCTTGAAGAACAAGGTAGGTAATGCTTACGCATTACCTGTTTAAGGACCTGCTGCGCCGAAGAAAAAAAAGAAAAAGAAAAAAAAGAAGCTCACCCTTAGAATGGCGCGGCTTGTCCCCAAAAACAACCTGCATAAAAAAATTTTTGTGCGCTGGTTCTGTTTTTGCCTCCTGCAGCCCATTTAAAGAGTGAAAGGACGTGATACCACATGGCAGACACCAAAGAAGCGGTCAGTCTCCGCCAGCTCTACCAGCTGGGAGCGGCGGCGAAAGGCAGGATCAGCCGCATCTATCTGCACTGGACGGCAGGCCATTACGGGCAGGCTTTTGCTGACTACCATCTGAACATCGACAGCGACGGACAGATTTATAAAACCTGTGCCGCCCTCACCAGCCGCAAAAGCCACACCTGGCGGCGCAACACCGGCAGCATCGGCATCGCCCTCTGCTGCGCGTACAACGCCACCTGCAGCACCGCAGGCAAAGTCAATCTTGGGCCTGAGCCGCCTACCGCCGCGCAGATTGAAAAAACGGCGCAGGTCATCGCCGTACTGACGCTGGCCTTGGGGCTTGCCGTGGACTTTGGCACCGTGACTACCCACGCCGAAGCCGCCTGTATGGACGGCTACGGCTTCGGCAGCAGCGACAGCGATATGCGCTGGGACCTTCTGCTGCTACCCGACTATCCCCTTACTGATGCCCTGCGTCCCGGGGGCGTGGTACTGCGGGGCAAAGCCAACTGGTACCGCGAACTTTATTTACAGCGCCGCGCACAGGCGCACACCTAAAGGAGGAAGAATATTATGGCAGTAACCGAAGAAATCCTGAAACGCAGTCTCAGCATCAACATCGAAGACGGTATGAGCGCTTCCGGCTCCCCCAAGACCAAGGCGCGCACCTACAGCGGCATCAAGAGCGACGCTGCGGCAGACAAGCTGTACGCCGCAGGCGAAGCACTGGGCAGCCTGATGAAGAAGACCGTGCAGAGCATCTCCGTTACCGAGAAGACCGAACTGGCAGAATCTATCTGATAAAAGCGGAGGTCGCACGATGAAGCTTTTCTGGAAAATCTTACTACACATTATCGGAGGTAAAATATGGAAAAAGTATTAGAACTTGTTTTTAAAGACGCAGCAGGCGATAAAAAAGTCATCAGCATCACCGACCCTAAAGACGAGGTGAACGCAGAAACCGCCCGCACCGCCATGCAGGCCGTTATCGACGCGGATGTTTTTGAAACTTCCGGCGGCAGTCTGACGGAAGTGGTGGAAGCCCGCCTGCGCACTACCCAGGTGGAAGTGCTGGAGTAACGGCGGCCTATGGAATTTAACCAGCTGGGCACATATCTTGCGGATTACGGCTTTCCTATGGCTTTGAGCTGGTACCTGCTGCTGCGCATGGAAAGCAGGCTGGATAAGCTCTGCGCCGGTATCGAAAACCTCAACCGTACCATCTCGCTGCAGGGCGCCGCAGCCGCAAAAAGAGCCTGAACCTTATATGAGCAAAAAGCACTGCGAATATTTTTCGCAGTGCTTTTGTTGTAAGTTGATTTTTCTACATTATATAATATATGATAGCGGTACAATCCGTCATAGCGTACAATTAAGATAAGGACAGGCAAAGGATGTGGACTCAATGGATATTCTGCCAAAGATATTTCGCTGTAAAAAGGCTGATTTTGCCGCACTTATAAATTACGGCTTTAATAGCACGCCGCAGGGATATGTTTACCAGCGGCAGTTATACAAAAGCCATCTGCTGCTGACCTTTACTGTCAGCAGGACAGGTCAGCTGTCGGCCGCGCTGACCGACCCTGTTACGGATGAGCCTTATGTCCTGCATCTTATAGAAGCTGCTGTTGGCAGCTTTATCGGCACCGTGCGCCAGGAATACGAAGCAGCCCTGCGTGCTATCGCAGACAGCTGCTTTGTTACGGAAATCTTCCAAAGCGAGCAGACTAAGGCCATCATCGCCTATGTACAGCAAACTTATCAGTGCCGGCTGGAGCATTTGTGGCCGGAAACACCGGAAAACGCCGTCTGGCGCCGCAAAGACAACGCCAAATGGTTCGGCGTAGTACTCACAGTTCCCAAAAATAAACTTGGCTGCGCAGAAAGCGATATGGTGGAAATCATTGACCTGCACGCCGCACCGGAGCAGGTAGCAGCTTATATTACCAGAAAACACTACTATCCCGGCTGGCACATGAATAAAAAGCATTGGTATACTATCATTTTGGATAATTCCCTGCCTACCGCAGAAATCTGTAAGCGTATCGACGAAAGCTTTGCCTCTGTTGCCAGTACAGTCAAACATCCTGCCCGTAAACAATCTGTATAATACAGGAGCTTTTTCAATAACTGCATTGTACGCCCTTTTATAAACTATAAACAAAAAAGCTGTGGAACACAATTCCACAGCTTTTATTTTTACACTGGTGCGAGTGACAGGAGTCGAACCTGCACGCCGAAGGCGCTAGATCCTAAGTCTAGTGCGTCTGCCAGTTCCGCCACACTCGCATAAAGGATAGTAGTATTATAGCATAACAACTATAGCATGTAAACGCTAAATTGTTATAACGGCAAATGTGCTGATATTGCCTCTCCAGCTCTAAACAAAACTTTTTTTAAAGCTTTTTTAGAAACAGATCCACTACCTACAAAAAAATAATCCGTACTATCTTCTGCTACAAGTGTGTATTCTGACCTATACAAGTATTTATGATTTTTTATATCTAAAATTGCAATATAAAAAGTTGCTGCTATTTCTTTACCATGATACACAAAGTTAAAATTTGTTGTTTTATTTAATTCTTTCAGTTCTGCATAAATAAGATAATCAGATTTGCATGACTCTATTTTTTTGCACATATCTTCTGCAGATAAAACCGAATTATCTTTATGAAGAAACTCTTCTGTGTATTCGTCCGCAGGCTCTTCCTTATACAAAACATCAATTTTCTTATGTAACTCTTCAAACATAATTTCATTTAAGGCATCATTATGCTTACTATCTGCTATATTATTGATAATAAGCATAACAGTGCTTTTCTGTCTTACATAAGGACTATGATTATCAGCATACACCTTATTCATAAAACAACAACTAATTAAAATAAACAGAACATTACAAATCAGATATTTTCTCATGCTGCCGGTTTTGTTGCTTCAACCTTTTCTTTGGGCAATCTAACATCAATTACAGAAGCAACTTTATCATTTACTTTCTCTACAGCTTTTATAGCAACAGACTTATTGCCAATATCGCCAAGCATTGAACTATCTTTAGCAATTTCAGTAAATTTACCATTATATAAATATCTATTATTTTTTACGTCTATAATTTTAAACGGAACAATAGCTGTCATCTCTTTACCTACTGTAAAGAAAGTCATTTTATCTTTTCTTATAAAAGGATCAATTTGTAAAAATACAGCATAGTCAATATCTTCACCTTCAAAAGCATCTATGATATCAGCTCTTTCTGCTGTAGTGATATCAACAATACCTATTTTACTTAATCTTTCAATATATGGTGTACCATCAATATATTGATATGTTTCTGGATTTATTGACTTAGTTAAATTAGATAATAACAATTGGTCTATTTCATCATTATATGTTGTTTGTGAATTATTTATATACATAACCGCAACTTTAGGCATTTTAGCTAATTTTTCACGTTGCGCCTCCATAGCCATCTTTCTTTGTAATGGTGTCTGTTTCTGCTCCTCAAGTGTAGCTTTTATCCTTTCGCTAAAAGGTTTTTGAGTTTCATTAGCAAAAGCAGATATGGTAAAAGTCATTAAAATCATCATCATAATAAAACTAATTATTTTCTTCATCATACAACACTCCTAAATAGCAAAATCTCTTTTTACATCTTCTTCAGAACCTAAATTGACATCATCTTTAACATATAGACAGAACTTAGTTCCCGCAGGCAATTTCTGATTCTTTCCTTGAAAAAAGCCTGCAAATATACCTACTGCAGCAGTTGCTACAATTTGATTTGCGGTATCACGCCAATCATTATCTTTTCCTGTTTTAAACATCAAAGGAACTTCTACTCCATTTGCTAAAATTAATGACTGCGGCTCAAAAAATATTCTTCCACCAACTCCAAAATAACCAGCTTTTTGGCTATCCGTAACCACAGCTTTTCCGGTTGTCCCTTCGGGTATAATTTCTATACCATTATATATATAACTCTCACTAATAGAAAATAATATTACATCTCCTTCCTTATTATATTTTGAATGAACAGGTGTAATCAATTTCCCCTCTAATTTAGTATTCTTACTTATAATAACATCCGCAGCAAAAATAATATTAGAGTAAAAAAATAATATAGCTAATATTATACTTGTCATAAATCTATTAAAACACATATATATTCGCCTCAAATATTATCTATTCAAGGATATAATATTACTTTTTTACTAAAATTTCAATATTTTTTGTATGTCTTTTAACACAAATAAAAAAACCGCCCGCATATTGAACTGCACCCCAAAAGTTGGACTTTTGGAGGTGCAGTTTTTTCATGACTAAAT
>UQXH01000033.1 GCA_900545025.1 uncultured Phascolarctobacterium sp. | reverse complement strand
GGCGGCGATGTGGAAACTCCGTGGCAATGGAACGCAGGTATGCGCTGGAGCTTCTAAAAATGTGCTGTAAGCGCTAAAATACCTTATTACTAAAATAAAAAAGCAGCCATACGGCTGCTTTTTTATTGTTTATTTGTATTCCATGCGGAAGCTGTTGAGAGAGTAAAGTGCCTGCGGGATGCAAGTCCTGTACTGCGCTGCCGGAAAGACATAGAGCAGTTCGTAAGTCTTGCCGTCGTGTACGGCCTGAGCCTGCAAGAGCATTTTTTCGCCGTAATAATCGGTTTGCTGGGACAGGCTGCATTGCCAGTCAAGCCAGGCTGAATGAGTCCATTTCCAGAATACCTGTTGATTAGTGAAAGTTGGTAAGGGCTGCTCGGGACGGAAGTGCTCCTTATCCAGGGGGTCAATGATATTGACTGCCATCAGCTGCACGTTATCGGCGGCGCGTACCAGCATGGGACCTTGCGCCTGGGGAAAGTCTGCCAGCGGGTCTGCGCCGAAAGCTTTAGGGATTGCCAGCGCATAACCGCCTGCTTTATTTACTACCCATTCAAAGTCCGAAGCCTGCGGAGGCTGCAGCTCCTGTTTTGAAGCAGGAGGAGCCTTTACAGCAGCTTTCCTTACAGGAATAGCTGCTTCGGCAGCGGCTTTAGGAGTGGTCTTAGCGGTCGGTGCAGGTGCCGCTGCTTCACTGATTAAAGCACAAACAGTCATCAAGGCTGTCAGCAGGCAGATTAAAAGTTTTTTCTTGAACATCTAATCATCATACTTTCTTGGTTAATCATTAAAATCAGCAATAATACCGCCGCCTACCACGTAGGCGCCGTCGTAGAAGACAACTGCCTGGCCGGGAGTGACGGCTCGCTGCGGTTCATCAAAGATGACATGGACGCGGCCGTCTGCCGCCGGCTCGATAGTAGCAGGTACATCTTTTTGGCGGTAACGTGTTTTTGCTGTTACTTTAAGCGGCGCAGTAAGGCTGTCGATAGTGATAAAATTACAGTCCTGCGCCCATAGTTCCTTGCGGAACAGCGCTTCATTAGGGCCGAGGATGACCGTATTGGCAGCAATATCCTTGCGCACTACATAGAGAGGATAGGCATAGGCCAGCCCCAGACCTTTGCGCTGCCCGATAGTATAGTTTATCTGACCTTTGTGAGTGCCGAGGACGGAGCCGTCGATATGGATAAATTTACCGGGACGGGATTTTTTGCGGCTGAGCCGGCTGACCACAGCGGCGTAATCTCCGTCGGCAACAAAGCAGATGTCCTGACTGTCAGGCTTTTGCGCTGTAACGAGTATATTTTCTTCGGCGATACTGCGTATTTCCGGCTTGCTGAGTGCAGCCAGCGGCAGCAGGATATGAGCAAGCTGCTTTTGGGTAAGGTTGAAAAGCATATAGCTTTGGTCTTTGGCAGGGTCGAGGGCCCGTGCCAGCAGCCAGCGCTGACTGTCAGCAGAGTATTCAATGCGGGCGTAATGTCCGGTAGCGAGATATTCGCAGCCCAGCTCACGGGCTTTGTCAAATAAGATACCGAATTTGATATGTTTATTGCAGTCTACGCAGGGATTAGGCGTGCGGCCTTGCTGATATTCGCTGACAAAATGGTCGATGACGCATTTTTTAAAGCAGGGAGAAAAATCAAGGATATGATGCTCAATACCCAGTTTAGCAGCTACCTGGCGCGCATCTGTAATGTCCTGACGCGGCTCGTCAGGCGCAGCAATACCTATATCGCTGTTGCCGAACATCTTCACGGTAGCGCCGACTACCTCATAGCCATCCTGCTGCAGCAGTAAGGCTGCGGCGCTGCTGTCGACGCCGCCGCTCATGGCGGCAAGTACTTTCTTTTTCATGTTATTTACCAAGTTTTGCGCAGGCTTCATTAATAACTGCTTCGTCTGTACGCATAGCGAGGATGGTTTTTTCAATCAGCTCGTCCAGCGTCCAGCCGAGGGCTTCTGCACCGGCAGTAATAACCTCGCGGCTGCAGCCTGCCGCAAAGCGTTTATCTTTAAATTTCTTCTTTACGGATTTCAGCTCCAAATCCATAACGCTCTTAGAGGGGCGCATGATGGCGACTGCGCCGATAAGGCCGGAAAGCTCGTCGATGGCGAAAAGGACTTTTTCCATCTGATGCTCGGGGGCAATATCGTTTTGCGCCAGACCGTAGCCATGACTGGCAGTGGCGCGGATTAAGCGTTCATCCAAGCCGTATTCACGCATAATTTCCTGCGATTTTACGCAGTGCTGTTCAGGATATTTTTCAAAGTCGAGGTCGTGCAGCAGGCCCACAAGACCCCAGAAATCTGCTTCATCGCCGTAGCCGAGTTCTGCGGCAAAATAGCGCATAATGCCTTCTACAGTGAGGGCGTGACGCAGATGGAAAGGCTCTTCGTTATATTCGGTTAAAAGCTTCCAGGCATTTTCTCTGTTAAGTTCCATAATATTTTTTCCTCCAAATTGTATAGGTTATTTAGTTAGCCGATAAAACCAGGGGTAGACAGGTAACGCTCGCCGCCGTCCGGCAGTAGGACGACGATATTTTTGCCGGTATATTCTGCACGGCGCGCCAGCTGCAGCGCGCCGCAGAGAGCTGCGCCGGAAGAAATACCTACCAGCAGCCCTTCACAGGCTGCCAGCTGACGGCAGGCCGCATAAGCGCTGTCGGCATCGATGTCGAGTATTTCGTCAGCGACAGCAGCATCAAAATTAGCGGGAATGAAGTTAGCCCCGATGCCCTGTAACTTGTGGGCAGCGGCAGGCTTGCCGTTAAGTACGGGAGAATCAGCAGGCTCTACGGCTGCTATATGTATCTGCGGGTTTTGTTCTTTCAGATAACGGCCGGTACCGGAAAGGGTACCGCCGGTGCCGACTCCGGCGACAAAGGCAGCAAGCTGGCCTTCCGTGTCGCGCCAGATTTCCGGACCGGTAGTGCGATAATGAGCGGCAGGGTTATTTGGATTGTCAAACTGCCCGGGGATGAAGGCGTTTTCAAGCTGTGCGGCCAGTTCGCAGGCTTTATCTACCGCGCCCTGCATACCCAGCTTGCCGGGAGTAAGTATCAGCTGCGCCCCGTATGCCTGCAGCAGGCTGCGTCTCTCCTGGCTCATGGTATCGGGCATGGTGAGGATTACCTTGTAGCCTTTGACGGCGGCTACAGCAGCCAGGCCGATACCGGTATTACCGCTGGTAGGCTCGATGATGATGCTGCCGGGCTTCAGCTCTCCTTCTGCTTCCGCTGCTTCAATCATGGACAGGGCGATACGGTCTTTGGCGCTGCCGGCAGGATTAAAGTATTCCAGTTTTGCCAGTAGCGTGCATTGAAGTTGTAAATGTTTACCCAGATTATTGAGGGCGAGCAGTGGTGTATTGCCGATTAAGTCCGTAAGTTTTTCTGCTTTGGTCATTTTATCATCTCTTTCATAAACGGTCAGCGCTGGCGACCGCGATATTCGTTAATCATGTCTTCCAGGGTTGTGTTGTCTACAACATCATTGATGGCTCCCTGCATTTTGCGCCATAAACCGATAGTAAGGCAGGAATCGGTCTTATCGCAGCTGCCAGCGCAGTCAAGGCAGGCTACGGGAGCGATGCTGCCTTCGGCAAGACGCAGGATTTCGCCGGCAGTGTACTGGGAGGGCTTGCGTGCCAGCCGGTAACCGCCTTGGGCTCCGCGGGCACTTTCGACAAAGCCTGCTTTGCTCAGGGTGTTGATGATTTGTTCCAGATATTTATCGGAAATTTCCTGACGCTGGGCAATGACCTTTAAAGGAATATATTTTTCAGAATAGTTCAACGCCAGGTCAAGCATCAGACGCAGCGCGTAGCGTCCCTTGGTAGATATTTTCATGCTGCGGCACCGCCTTTCTTCAGTAGGTCTATTTTACTATGAGTACGGTAGGAATTCAACAGAAAAAGCCTGCGGCTTGGGCAGGCAAAATAATTGCGCAGGACGGCGTAATTTATGTTACAATAACTTATATATATTTTAGGAGGATGCTGTATGGATCAGAAAAAGCTTGACAAGACTTTTAAGTATTATTTAGGAGTCTTTACAGAAGATAAAGAAATGGCAAAAATTTTAAATAAAGTATCTTTCCAGGATTTGTTCAATCCCAAGTTCTTGCAGGAAAACAGCAAGTTTACTTCTATGGACGATATGATCTGGCGCAGCGGTTTCGGCATTATGAATCTGCTGGAAGTGGAAAATGTCAGCCAGGATAAGTGGAATGAGTATATTGCGGCTAATACAGAATGCACTACCTGGCATGAGTTCGGTAAACTGGCGATGATTGACTGGATGAAAAATAAGCTGGATGAACTGAAAAAAGCTAAGCACTAATCGTGATACCGGAGCCTTGGCTTCGGTATTTTCTTATTTTGCTTCAATAAAGGAGAATGTAAATGGAGATAATCTTACATGCCTTTGACGGTATCTTTACAGTGATGCTGATGATTGCGACGGGATTTTTCCTGGAAAGGCTGGGCTGGTTCGGTGAGCAGAGCATCCTGCTGATTTCCAGGCTGGTTACCCAGGTCTGTCTGCCCACCTATATGCTGACCAACTTGCTTGCCAACTTCAAGCATGACCAGCTGCTGAGTATGAGCGGCGGTCTGATCGTACCGATTTTATCCATGCTGGCAGGCTATGTACTGAGTAAGCTGATAGCGAAGGCCGTAAATATACCGCTGGGCAGACGCGGCGTTTTTACTACCTGCGTCTGTTTTTCCAATACTATCTTTATCGGACTGCCGCTGGGAATTGCGCTGTTTGGTGATGCGGGAGCTCCCTATGTCATGATTTATTATATGGTCAATACTACGCTGTTTTGGACGCTGGGAGTGCATGAGGTTTCGTCCGATGCCGGTAAGCCGTCGCCGCTTTGCAGTAAGGAAACACTGAAAAGCGTTTTCTCGCTGCCGCTGGCAGGTTTCATCCTGGGCGTCATCATGGTGCTTTTGGAAATAGATCTGCCTAAACCATTGTTCGATTCCTGTCGTTATATCGGCAGTATGACTACGCCGCTGGCCATGCTTTTTATCGGTATCGCCATGAGTAAGACATCATGGAAAGAAATACGGTTTGACCGGTATCTGGCTATTGCCATGCTGGGACGTTATCTTCTAAGCCCGCTTTTGGTAATAATGCTGCTGCCGTTTTTTAATCTGGATATCATGATGCAGCGCGTATTCGTCATGATGTCGGCGATGCCCGCGATGACCAACACTTCTATTGTTGCCAGAGCCTATGGCGGCGATTACCGTTATGCAGCTATGCTGACAGCGGTGAGCACGTGTCTGGCGATTATCATGGTACCGGTTTATATGTGGATAATACATTAAACATAAATTTTAAAATACGAACAAAAATTTGCAATAAATATTGACAAAGAATAGCTTTCATCATAAAATAAACATAGCGAACAGAGGTTTTAGAAAGATGGTGAAAGGTATGAAAAAACTTTTAGCGATTTTCTGCACTGCTTTCTTTGTTTATACAGCTTTGAACACTCTTTTTGCTGCCGAGCCTGTTTACAGCTACCAGCAGGTGAAAGTAACCAGCGGCGATACCTTGTGGGGAATAGCCAGCCGCGCTGCTGGTGAAGGTCAGGATGTGAGAGAGGTTGTTTGCCATATTTGTGATGCTAATGGGCTGACCAATAAAAATATCTATCCGGGACAGGTGTTAAAAGTGCCTGTTGCGGTCAGGGCTGCGGATGATTTAATGTTGGCGTCCAGATAAAAAGGTTTTATTGCTCTGACGGCGAATTATATTATTTACCTGATAAATAATATAATGATAGGAGTGATGGACAATGCAGAACAAAAAATGGATTGCAGCCGCTTTGATTTGCGGTTTTATTTTAGGCAGCAGCGTGACTCCGGTAAGAGCGGGAATCCTGGGGACAGTAGTTAAAGGCGGCGCAGTCGGTCTTTTAGTAGACCAGTTCGCAGAGCCGCTGAATGATGCTATCAATGCACTGACGGCTAAATACGGCGTCAAAGACGAGTATTCCACCAAGGTAGTGCCCATCATTACCGTGGGTGACGGCAGTCGTGCCGGTGCTGCCCAAGTATCAGGGCCTAAGGAACAGGTGGATAAATGTAAGGCTGCTTTGCAGATAGAAGCTTCGTTCTTTAATAATTTCCGTGCTACGGTGCTGGTACCTATAGACAAGGTTTCCGTTACCGATGTCAACAGGGTACAGGGAGTAGGCGTTGCCGCTTCTATTGACGTGAAGATTTAATGATATAAGAAAAACCGGACTGAAATGAACTGCACCCCAAAAGTTGGACTTTTGGAGGTGCAGTTTTTTCATGACTA
>UQXH01000032.1 GCA_900545025.1 uncultured Phascolarctobacterium sp. | reverse complement strand
CGCGGGACACCCTGATTAAAAGTCAGGTGCTCTACCGACTGAGCTAGTGGATCACATCAGTTGCTGCATCAGCAACAATATTATTATACTTACATCCACTTTCTTTGTCAAGAATTTTTTCTTATTTTTAGTCGGTAAAATTATCAAAATAGCCTTGAACAAGCACTACAGGCGTACCTTTATCGCCGGAGCCGCTGGTCAAATCGCATAAAGAACCGATTAAATCAGTCAGCTGTCTGGGAGTGGTGCCTTGAGAAACCATACTGCCCACCAAACTGCCATCTTTTTCTTTAATACGCTGGGAAATTGCTTCCTGCAAAGCTTTACCGCTGAGATTTTTAAAGTCGTTATCAGCCAGATATTTAAGCTTCAACTCATTAGGCGTACCTACCAGTCCGGGGGTAAAGGCAGGAGATACAACCGGGTCAGCCAGTTCCCAAATCTTACCCTGAGGATCTTTAAATGCACCGTCACCGTAGACCATTACTTCTACATGCTTGCCGGTAAGCTCCATAATCTTGCTTTGGACAGCTTCCACCATATCCTGGCATTCACGCGGGAAAAGCTTTACCTGCTCAGTAGTAGCCTTGTTAGAGCCTAACAGGCCATAGCGGCTGTTATAACCGCTGCCGTCGATAGCTGCGGTCATAATATCATCCAAGCCGCAGACAACCTTGGCGCCAGCTGCTTTCAGTAAGCGTTTGGTACGCGCACGGGTATGGATATCACAGGTTAAAACGCTGTCAGTATAATTGAGAATAGTCTTCACTTGGTTAGCAAAGATAATTTCTACTTCTGCACCTTCGTCACGAATCAGATTGCCATAATAAGCCACATAATCCACGCCGGTAAATTCATGTTTATTTTCACCGAACAGCTCACGATATTGTTCTAAGGTCAATACATCACTGTACGGATTGATGCCTGCTGCATCCAGCTGATCATAAGTCAGCAAGGCATTGCCTACTTCATCGCTGGGATAGCTGAGCATCAGGACGATTTTTTTAGCGCCGCGGGCAATACCTTTCAGACAAACAGAAAATCTGTTGCGGGACAATATGGGGAAAATAACGCCGATAGTCCCGCCGCCCAGCTTCTTACGAACATCAGCCGCAATAGTATCTACAGAAACATAGTTGCCCTGCGCACGTGCCACGATGGACTCGGTTACAGAAATAACATCCCTGTCGCGCAGCTGGAAGCCTTCTGCCTGTGCTGCTTCCATTACACTGTCAACAACAATAGCTGCCACATCGTCTCCTTCTCTGATAATCGGGCAGCGGATGCCTCTTACTACAGTACCTACTTTTCTTTCCATCATTTTACCTCCAGAGCTAAGATTTACTATAATTATCCTCTTGTTAAATCATACTGATACATAGTAATTATATCGTATGCATAAAGTAGCAGGCAAGATTTTTCTTTTATCATGCTGAACAAGCATAAAAAAATCCTGCCTTACGGCAGGATTTTTATTTACAGTAATTCTTTTAAAACGATGGTTTGTTCACGGTTAGGACCTACAGAAACAATACCCAGTTCTACACCGGCTACCTCGCTGATACGCTGCAGATATTTTTTGGCATTTTCAGGCAGCTCATCATATTCACGGATGTCGCTGATATCGGTCATCCAGCCTGCAAATTCTTCGTAAACAGGTTCAGCCTTAGCCAGTACGTTCAGACTTGCAGGTATACGTTTCAGCACTTCGTCACCAATCTTATAGCCTACGCACATCTTGATGACCGGCATCTGATCCAGGATATCCAGTCTGGTGATTGCCAGATAATCCAGGCTGTTCAGACGGGCACTGTAATGCAGCATGAAAGCGTCCAGCCAGCCGCAACGACGGGGACGACCGGTAACAGTACCGTATTCATGGGCAGTTTCACGAATCTGATTGCCGGGGCCGTCAGTGTCATGCAACTCAGTGATAAACGGACCTTCGCCAACCCTGGTAGTATAAGCCTTTACTACGCCTACTACATGGTCGATATTCCTTGGGCCGATGCCGCTGCCGGTGCAGGCATTGCCGGCAGTCGGATTAGAGCTGGTAACATACGGGTAGGTGCCATGATCAATATCGAGGAAAGTAGCCTGGGCTCCTTCAAACAAAACTTTCTTATCTGCTTCAAAAAGTTCATCCATGATTACGCCGGTATCGGTAACATAAGGACGCAGTTTTTCCGCATAGCCAAGATACTCTTCCAGTACAGCTTCATAGTTGAAAGGCTCGCCGCCGTAAATCTTAGTAATAATCTGGTTTTTAGCTTCCAAATTGATTTTCAGCTTAGCGGCAAAAGTTTCCGGCTCCATCAAATCGCAGACACGGATGCCCACACGAGCTACTTTATCCATATAGCAGGGACCGATGCCGCCTTTGGTAGTACCAATCTTATTCTGTCCCAAAGCGTTTTCCTGCAGCTCATCCAAACGCTGATGATAAGGCAATACCACATGGGCACGGTCGGAAATCTTCAGATTAGCACAGTCAATGCCCTTTTCCTTCATGCCTTCAATTTCCTGCAGTACTACGCCGGGGTTAATAACTACACCGTTGCCAAGCACATTTACCTTGTCCTTGAACAGTACGCCGGACGGCAATAGACGCAGTTTATAGGATACATTATCAACCACTACGGTGTGTCCGGCATTGGAGCCGCCGGAATAACGGACAACGGCGTCAGCCTGCTGAGCCAGGTAATCTACGATCTTGCCTTTTCCTTCATCGCCCCACTGGGCACCTAATACAATTACAGATGACATAACAGTCTCCCCTTATCTTATAATCCAAATCTTGACATAATCAGGTCAATGTTCCGCAGCATCGGCTTGGGATCAAAGCAATGCTCGATTTCCGCATCAGTAAGATATTTTTTGATGTCGGGATCGTTTTCCACATTAGTCTTGAAATCAGCGCCTTCCAGCCAACGCGCCATAGCATTGCGCTGTACCCATTTATAGGCATCCTCACGCAGCACACCCTTACTTACCAAAGCAATCAGGATATTCTGGCTGAAAATCAGCCCGCCGGTCTTATTCATATTAGCCAGCATTGCTTCAGGATATACAAGCAGTTTATCTATAATATTGGTGAATTTTCTCAGCATATGGTCGAGAGCAATAGTTGCATCCGGCAGGATAACACGTTCTACGGAAGAATGAGAAATATCTCTTTCATGCCACAGAGTGATATCTTCCAAAGCAGCGATTGCATAACCGCGCAGCAGTCTTGCCATACCGGAAACTTTTTCGCAGGTAATAGGATTGCGTTTATGCGGCATGGCAGAAGAGCCCTTCTGTCCGGGAGCAAAATATTCTTCAGCTTCACGGATATCGGTACGCTGCAAGTTGCGGATTTCCGTAGCCATCTTGTCCAAGGAAGAACCGATAATTGCCAGTGTCGTGATGAAATCAGCATGGCGGTCACGCTGGATAACCTGAGTTGCCAGACGTGCAGGCTTCAAGCCTAATTTTTCACAAACATACTGTTCTACAAACGGGTCGATGTTGGAATAAGTTCCTACGGCGCCGGAAAGCTTGCCCACGGCAACAAATTCTCTTGCCTGTTTTAAACGGGCAATATTTCTTTCCGTTTCATCCATCCACAAAGCAAATTTCAGGCCGAAAGTCATCGGCTCCGCGTGGATACCATGAGTACGTCCGATCATAATGGTATGTTTATGCTCTGCCGCACGGCGTCTCAGTACAGCATGGAATTTTTCCAGATGGCTCAGCAAAAGATCAGCAGCCTGTACCATCATATAGCACAGCGCCGTATCTTTAACGTCGCTGGAGGTAAGTCCTTTGTGAATATATTTGGAAGCATCACCAACATATTCAGCAACATTAGTCAAAAATGCAATAATGTCATGATTGGTAACAGCTTCGATTTCCTTAACACGTTCAATACGGAAATCTGCTTTGGTCTGAATATCCTTTAAAGCGTCATCCGGTACGATGCCCAGTTTGTTCATTGCTTCGCAAGCCAGGATTTCTACCTTCAGCATTGTTCGGAATTCATTTTCCAAAGTCCAAATATTACCCATTTCAGGATGAGTATAACGCTCAATCATTCTTCTAAGCCCCCCATAGTATACCTATATTTTTCCAAAAGCATGCAAAAGTCAAAAATTATCCTTCTTTATCATATCATTTTATCTAATTTATAGCAATAGTTATGAATATTTTTTGCTTTTAGCTTTAATAATGTTCGGTTTTTTGTTCAGTTCTTTCCTAAAGATAGCAGTCTGCTGTTCTCCTAACGACGACATTTTGTTATTATTAAATTTTTCTGTCAGTACAAAATTGTGTTTATAATAATAATCATAATCGCAGGTTTCATCAGCCCATAATAAAAGAGCTGATTTTTTACTTATTTGCGCCAAATTTACGGCATTAGCCAATAATCTGCGGCCGCCGCCGGGCACCATACTGACAAAAAGATACAGCAGTAAATCTGTATCTCCTGCTTGCTTATGCAAGCTTCTGCCATTATACAGCAAATATTCTCTGTATTCATAAATTAACTGCCGCTCTCTGCCGGAAAAATCTTTAATGCCTTGTTCCAGCCATATTCTGTCAGCAGCACGGTCTGACGGCAAACCTGCCAGCAGAAAGCCCTGCATTGCATCATCATGTATGAGCTTAGCCGAATAATCAAAATTACGGCAATAATAACGTACCATGGCTTCATAAATAAATTTTTTCAGCTCCGCAGCTTCGTTGGACAGCTCATCTCCCCACACCGCATAAGTCAGCTTGGCTGCCGGAAGTATATCCGCAGCAGTAAATCTTTTAATCTTCATTGTAGCCTCACACACAAAATCGGCCTGTATGAAGCATACAGACCGATTTTCCTATTCCTGCCTTTTGGCAAACCCGACAAATTTGGTAAACTGCTTGTGAAAGAACAGATTGACTGTATCCACAGGTCCATTACGATGCTTAGCAATGATAAGCTCGGTGATATTTTTATTTTCCGTTTCGGGATTATAATAATCTTCACGATACAGGAAAGCTACAATATCGGCATCCTGCTCCAAAGACCCGGATTCACGCAGGTCACTGAGCATAGGACGTTTTACCTGACGCGCTTCAACACCGCGGCTTAGCTGTGACAAGGCGATAACCGGCACATCCAGTTCACGGGCCAAGGCCTTCAAGGAACGGGAAATCTCTGAAACCTCCTGCTGTCTGTCACCGCTGACATTACGCCTGCCGCTGCCCTGCATCAGCTGCAGATAATCGACCACAATCAAATCAAGACCATGCTCGGCCTTAAGTCTTCTGGCACGGCTGCGCATTTCCATAGCAGTAATACCGGGCGTATCATCAATAAATATCTTAGCCTTGCTCATACTGTCGCAGGCACCCCACAAGGAGTCCCAGTCCTTATCCGCCATCTCGCCGATACGCAGACGCTGCGAGTCAATATTAGCTTCGGCACAAAGCATACGGTTTACCAGCTGCTCCTTGCTCATTTCCAGACTGAAAAACGCAACCGAACGCGGACTGCCGCCAACCTTTTTATGTGCTCGCAAGGCCACATTCTGTACTACGTTCAGAGCAAAGGCCGTCTTACCCATGGAAGGACGTGCCGCCAGGATAATGAAATCAGACGGATGCAGACCGGAAGTCAGCTTGTCTAAATCTACAAAGCCCGTAGGCAGTCCGGTAAGGCCGCCCTTATTATTCAGCAGCTTTTCAATACCCTGTACAGATTCCATGAGCACATCGCTGATAGGTGTGAAATCAGACTTCTTCTTGCGATTGGAAATCTCCAAAATCCTGCTTTCCGCTTTATCAATCAGGACGTTTATCTCTTCGTCCGCTTCATAACCCATGGCAGCAATTTCTGTAGATACACGCACTAACTGCCGCAGGACAGATTTTTCTGCCACGATATCAGCATGATACTTAACATTAGCTGCCGTAGGCACAGCGTTAGCCAAAGCGGTAACATAGGCGATACCGCCTACATCCTCCAGCTTATTATCGCGCTTTAAGGCATCGGTAACAGTAATCAGGTCAACAGCTTCATTTTTACCGTACAGCTCCGTCATCACATTAAAGATAACCCTGTGCGCCTCGCGGTAAAAATCGTCGCCATTTAAAATTTCCGTTACCCGGGCAATAGCCTCTTTATCGATGAGCATAGCGCATAATACTGCTTGCTCCGCCTCAATATTCTGGGGCGGTACTCTCGGTGATTTTTCTTCCATCATCTTACTCTGCTTCCACGACTACCTTGAACTCAGCAGTTACATCAGGATGCAGTTTAGCGACAGCAGTGTATTCGCCCAGTCCTTTAACGGCAGTTTTCAGCTCTACCTTACGGCGGTCAATCTGGATGCCGGTCTGTTTAATCAAAGCTTCCGCTACATCTTTGGAAGTAACGGAACCAAACATCTTGCCGTTATCACCCAGACGCACTTTGAGATGTACTACTACCTTTTGTACCTGCGCGCCCAACACTACTGCTTCATCCTTCTGCTGTGCGGCGCGATGAGCTGCCGTGGCCTTATCCTGCTTAGCCTGATTTAAATTAGCTGCGTTAGCTTCTTTAGCTAATTTGCGCGGCAGCAGGTAATTGCGGCCATAGCCTTCAGCAGTTTCTACAATATCACCTTTTTTACCTAAGCTTTTAATATCCTGTAACAGTATCACTTTCATTGTTCTCTCGCTCCTCTAACTGTTTTTTTGCTAATACGACAATCTGCGGTTCAATATCCGCAGCGCGCATATTGTCGATTTGTACTCCGGCAACCGTCTGATGGCCGCCGCCGCCCAGCTGTTCCATAATCACCTGCACATTGACGCTGCCGTCACTGCGGGCACTTACCCCCACAGAGCCATCGGTATATTCAACAATGGCGATACCGACATATACGCCGCTGATAGTGATTAAGGTATCGGCAGTCTGGGCTGCCAGGATGGAAGACCTGATTTCTTTTTTGGCATCTTTATATATTGAAATCGCTATACCGGCGGCAGGAATCTTGGCATCTGCCAAAAGCCTTGCCCGCAGCTGCAGCGACTCCATATCGTCTTTGAACAGCATCCGTACCATATCAGTATTAGCGCCGCTGCGCCGCAGCAAGGCCGCTGCTTCAAAGGTACGTGCTCCCGTCTGCACGGCAAAATGCTTGGTATCCAATACTATGCCGGCATACATTACCGTAGCCTCGCCGGGAGCTATCTCCAGACGGTCATCAAAATAACCTACCAGCTCTGTTACCAGCTCACTGGTCGAAGACGAAGACGGCTCCAGATACAGCAGCACCGTATCGCTGATTAAATCCTCTGCCCTGCGATGATGGTCGATGATAATCTTGGTAGGCACGCTTTCCAGCACTTTCTTGCTGGCTGTAATCATGGCCCTGTGATGGTCTACCAGGATCAGCAGACTCTTAGGCGTAATATATTTCAGCGCCTCTTCCTCACCAATAGTTATATCAAGGTAACGACTGTCATTTTCATTAAGATTGACATCGTCACGGCTCAATACCTCGGCAATTTTTTCAAAAGTATCGCTCTTGCCGCTGATGACGATATAGGTTTCCTTATGCAACGACAGGGCTAATTTTGCCATACCCACAGCGCCGCCTAAAGCATCATAATCTTCCATGACGTGTCCCATGACGAACACCTTGTCCGCCGCCTGCATCTGCTCATGGATGGTCTGCGCCACGATACGCGCACGCACCCTGGTATTCTTGGCTGTTACCGCACTGGTACCGCCAAAGAACTGCATATTCTTATTCTGGGCTACTACAGCCTGGTCGCCGCCGCGCCCTAACGCCAGATATAAAGCCTTATTGGCATTCTGCATCAGATCTTCCAGTGTCAGTCCGTCGCACGCGATACCGATACTGATAGTAGGTGGGATCTTATTGCCGGCGCGCACTTCGCGTACCCTATCCAGGATAGCAAATTTGCTATCCATCAAATCCAGCACCGCCGACTGGGAGAAGCCAATCAAGCTCAGTTCCTTATTCATACGGCAGATAAAGCCATGCTGCTCGGCTACCCATTTAGTCAAAAGCTCGTTAATCTCACCATTCAGATTGGCAATATTGGTTTCCGTCAAGCCCCTGGTAACATCCTCATAGTTATCGAAGCGGGCATAAGCCAGACACAGCCTGTCATTGACATATTTCTGGCGGAGCAGCTCAAATTCCGTCACATCCTCAAGGTAGATCATCAGCCCGCTGATGTTGCTGTCTTCACCTTTCTTGGACGGTTTTTCCTGCGTCTGCACCCGATAATATTTCATCAGGTAATAACGCCCATCCATCTGGATGCTTTTTTCTCCGTCTTTAACGCTGAGCAGCTCAAAAGCATTTTCCGGCAGCGGCAGGATATCCTCCAGCTTTTTCCCTTCCAGGCTCTTCCGGCCAACCCATTCCTGGAACAAGTCATTAGCCCATTGCAGCTTGCCTTCGCGGGAAAATACCGCCATACCTATATCCAGTTTACGGATAGCAAAATGATTAGTACGCTCGATATTGCGGATAATATTATCCAGATAGCTGCTGAAATATATTTCCTTGTAGATGCGGTTACGCTGACTGAAATAGTAGGTAACGCCTACCAGCAGCAGTGCAACCGGGATAAAATAAGACTCAAAATAGCAGGCTGCTGCTGCCAATATGACGATAACCAATAAATAAAAATTGGTATCTACCTTGGAATTCATGTTGTGGTTAAAAATATTGAACAAAATGTTCACCACCGTTCTTATCTAAGACGACGCGGTCTTATCTTTCTGAAATCAAAAACTATATCAAAGGCTCCTACATAAACCATGATCTGGGAAAAGACCGGCACCAAGAACAGCAGCATGGTACCAAGGTTTGCCCACCACATAGGCTTATTCTTACTCTTGACAAACCAGTACAGCAGCGCGATACCCTGCAGCACCAGCACAAAGCTGCAGACAGTCTGCACATTCACAGACAGCGTATACAGCCAGCTTTCCCGGTCATTTTGATAAAAATAGGTCACGGCAAAAAGCGACAGAGCGTACGGCCACAATACCCATCCCGGCACCTGCAGCCTGGTAAAGGGCGGGAAATCCGCAAAAGACTCGCCCAACTTGGTAAGGATCTTCTTCGCCGCCATGTAGTTGACAAAAGCCAACACCGGCGCACTGATTAAGAAAGCGCCCGGCATGATAATGCGCATCATCTTCAACATCTCGCTGTAGCCATCTACCACCTGACGGATTTCCGCTTCCGACATACCGCTGGAGCGATAATAAGATTCCAGCTCGCTAAGGCTCTGTGCAAAGGAAGAAAACATCATTTCCACCGGATTGATGCCCAGCAGCCAGAAGCTTAAGGCAATATTGATTACCAAGGCGGCAACTGCACCAACGCTGCTGTAAAGCATCAGCTTCAGCGGCTCCATATGCCTGCGCATGCATTCGCCAATTACCAAGCCCAGCAAGCCAAAAATCGCCAGCAGGAAGAAAGCCTGCAGCGGGCTGATAATGATACCGATAATGATACCGGCTACCATCAGGCTCATCAGGCTCCATTTAAAGCCGTTACGCATACCGCAGATAATGATAGGCAGCGGCCAGACAAAGTTCACGAAAGCGCCGAGCACCGATATATACATGCTCACCAGCGCCATCACGATGGCGATGGCAGCCAGGATACCGGCTTCGACCATGGCAGAAGTTTTATGCTTCACAAAAATCCTCCTTAAAAATATTATAATAAGCCCAGTATAATTATTTGTATATTATATTATTTTACAACGAAATATCCTAAAAAGCAAAGAAGACTTGCATTCTGCAAGCCTTCTTTTTACTTTGCTCTTATACTTTTCAGTGCTGCAACGCAATATCAAGCAGCAGTCCTTCGGCAGCCGGTGTCACCTGCTGCAGCCGCACATATTCCAAAAGCGGCTTATTCATCAGTGTCATCTCGGCAAACCTGCTGCTCTGCAGCGCTTTATAAAAATCTATTTTCAGTCTGCGCTGAGCATAAACAGTATCTACCTTGTCACCAGGAATATCTATGCTGGCGAACAAAAAATCTGCCAAAGACAAAATAACCTTGCTGCCCAGTATATCCAGCGCCACTTCGGCAAATTTATTATCAGTAACGTCAAAATCACGCAGTTCCAGCTCAGCAACAGCCTGACTGCCGTTTATTCTGCAATCTGCCACAGCAAAGACAGCATTTATTACGCCGTATTCCGGCTGCCGCAGCGAGATACGGAAGCATCCAGGCTCCTGATAACCCATTTCCAGCACTTCCCACTCATTTTTTGCCAGCGCTTTATTCAGATAAACAGTCAACTCACTATAAGGAATGACGAGCTTACCTTCTCTGAGCTGCTGCCAGCGCTGAGCAGTAAGCCAGATATCGGTCTTGGCAGTAAACGGACGTACAAACCGTTCATTAAGATTCTGCCAGCCATCGTTTAAAGCCTTTTCAGCAGCATCTGCTCCTGCCAGCACCTTCTGCAGCAGTTTTTCCGGCTGCAGTTCAAAGCGTTTACTTTCATCACCTAAGGGTTCATCTTTACAATCCATATTCTTAAAATCATCAAGATGGTCAAGCCCTTCCTTACGCGCCTCCTCATACAGCTCGCGAAAAGCAGCTATATCTTCCGGACGCCCGGCTTTAAGCCAGGCATTAGCCACACGTCCCACAGCATAGGTCACAGAGATCCCGACGGGTATCTGTACCGGCGCGAAAGGAATAAGCGTTGTCAAAGTCTGTCCCACAAAGGTTGCCCCTAACGACCCTAACAAGCCCAAAACAGCGCTTTCATCCAGCTTTACGCCGCGCAGTTCTCCCAGTCTGATAATCATATATACTTCATTAGCCATTAAAGCCATGGTGCCTACCAGCGGCGCCACCACGATAACACCGGCCCTGGCAGCTCCCCAACGGCAGATTTTTTCAGCTTCCCAGTCAATATCAAGTTCATAAAATTTATCAGCAGTCATACAGTACACCTCTCTCCACACTTCTTTGCTCCATGTATTCGTTTTATCAGAAAGTTAATCCTGCCGTGAAAATTATTTTTGCAAATATTTTGCAAATCAGCCACATAATGATACAATAAAAAGATATAAAGGATGGATAAATAATGACAAAATCTGCAATCTGCGGCCGCTTTGCTCCCACTCCCAGCGGGCGCATCCATTTAGGCAATATCTTCTGCAGCCTGCTGGCCTGGCTGCAGGCAAAAGCAGCCGGTGGCCGCATCGTACTGCGCATAGAAGACCTGGACAGCGTGCGCTGCCCCAGGCAGAACGCCGACCTTTTGGCACGCGACCTGGAATGGCTGGGATTATACTGGGATGCAGGCGCCTACTGCGGTACCGACGGCGAAACTTTTTTTCAAAGTGCCCGTGCTGAAATCTATACGGAATATTTTCATAAGCTGGAAGGACAAAAGCTGGTTTATCCCTGCTTCTGCAGCCGTGCTGAGCTGCACGCCGCTGAAGCGCCCCATTTAAGCGACGGGCGTGTTATTTACAGCGGTGCCTGCCGCACTCTCACACCAGCGCAGCAGCAGGAAAAAGCTCTCAAGCGTGCACCGGCATATAGGCTGCGCGTTCCTGACCGCAGCATCAGCTTCCAGGACGGTCATTATGGCCTTTGTCAATATAATTTAGCCTATGACAGCGGTGATTTCATTATCCGCCGCAGCGACGGCATTTATGCTTATCAGCTGGCAGTAACGGTAGACGACGCCTTGATGGGCGTAACCCAGGTAGTACGCGGCTGCGATTTGCTCAGCTCTACGCCCGTACAGCTTTATCTGTATCAGCTGCTGGAACTGACACCGCCTGCCTTCTTCCACGTCCCCCTGCTGACAGCTCCTGATGGACGACGCCTGGCAAAGCGCAATAAGGATTTAGATTTGGACACACTGCGTCAAGTATACGATAGTCCCGAGCCTATCATCGGCTATCTTGCCTTCCTTGCCAAGCAGCTGCCCAAGCCGGAACCGCTTGCCGCCGCAGAGCTGCTCAAAATATTTGATGCCAGTAAGATTCCCCTCGATAATATTGCTGTACCTGCACAGCTGCCAAAAATATAATCCCCGGAGGTATGTATTATGAAAATGAGCATGTTGAAAATAGTAATCGGCGTAATCATTGCCGGTTTTGCTGCCGAATATTTCCTCGGCAACCGCTGGATCGGCTTCTTCGGCGCCGGCATCCCCCTTTCCGGCCTGTATATCTATCAGGAATACAAGCAGCAGGAAGCGGAGGCAGAAAAGAAACGTAATAAGCACAAGAATAAATACAGATGAAAAAACCGGACTTTTTGATATGCACCCAAAAAGTTGGACAAAATAATTAAGCGGTTATTAAGGACTTGGT
>UQXH01000031.1 GCA_900545025.1 uncultured Phascolarctobacterium sp. | reverse complement strand
TTAGTCATGAAAAAACTGCACCTCCAAAAGTCCAACTTTTGGGGTGCAGTTCATTATAGCCGGTTTTTTATTTTGTAAACTTAGTTATTATTTTACATTTTCCTTGTAGGTGCGGTTAAAGAGAATATACATTACACCTGCGGCTTCGTCGCTGAATTTATACAGGAAATCACCATTTGACTTGGTATGGAAAGTAATGATATTTACATCCAGCTTGGCAGAAGTAATTTGTCCCAGTTCCACTGTTTGAGCAGTTTTCTTGCTTAAATAAATAATACGTTGATTAGTAAGGAAGAAATAGCCGATGTCAAGAAGCGCGGTTATTTCTTCTTTGGTTTTAGGATGCTCAAGTTTTTCGCCTTTAAAGGTAACAGTTTCGTCGATTTTGAACTTACGGGTAAGCTCAAAATAATTGTCTTCTTTTTCCACTACCTTGTGCTGGCACAGACCTGCCTGCGCTGCTGCATGGCAGATTTCTCCCTGCTGCAGCGGGATATCTACCTGAATATTGCCAAGCTTATTATGTTCAGCATTCCAGAAATCACGGTAGCGTTTGAGCGCGTTGACGATATTGTTTTTAAATTCATAGGGAATATCAAGCGTAGCGCAGTCTTGGCGTAAAGATGCTTCTTCCTCAGGGGTAAAACGCTGACGCTCGCTGATAGCGTCAAAGATTGCGTTGAAATGCTCCTGAAAGACCTGCTGACGGATTTTAAAACCGTCTTCATAGTCGTAGCCAAAGATTTTATTGATGGCAGCGATATCAAGTTTTTCCTGGTGGTTTAATAATTTGGCGCAGCGAGTAAAATAAGCTGCCTGCTTAGCGCCCTTATCAGCAAGCTTTTTCAGATGCGGAGGCAGTTGCAGCACTTCTGCCAGATAGCAGCAGTCAGACAGCAAGCTGTCGTCGCAGCTCTGTGCGTCGCTATAGGCGATGTCGGCAAACTTCCTGTACAGGCCGGAGCGCGCTTCAAAGCTGCTTTCATCAAGCTTGCCGCCCCATTTCTTTAAAGCAGACTGTACTTTTTCTGCTGTCAGCGCCTGTACATTTTCAGCTTCTGCCAGGATATTGTTTATTTCTGTCCAAGTGTTTTCTGTGGGTTTGCCGTTTATCAGTTTGGAAAAAAATCCGCAGGATTTTATTTCCTGTTGTACATAAGGTTTCAAATTTACACATCCTTTTATTACGATATCTATTTTATTATACAGTAAAATTTTTGTGACATAAAGATGGCGTCGGGAAAAAATTAACAATACTGCCGGCAGCTTCAAAATATACAGCAGAGAGTATCTTGGGACAGCAAATAAGCATTGTGAATAATATGTGAATTTATGTTATAAAAAAACAGCATTATGCATTTTACAGCAAGAAAGCAGTAAAATAATTTATAAAAATGCAAAAATGTAAATAGCTGGTCTTTTGTGAAAAATGTAACAAAAAAACATATCCTTGGATATGATATAATTATTATGTAACATATATAGTGGTTAAAGGCTGTTCAAGCAGTTTATCAGGATGATAATAAGGAAATAAAATATTATTCTTATGCAGATATTAGATTATAAAATTACAGTACGATATAAATATATCTGTACAATATAACTGGTAGAGGTAGATGGGGAGATGATGGTATGGCTCTTTTTGACGAGCATGGAGAGAAAAAAGTGAACTGGAAGGTCAACCTGGCTGTTTTATGGGTGGGCGTATTTTTTGCTTGTGCCAGCTATACCATGGTCGTGCCTTTTCTGCCCATCTATCTGCTGCATGAACTGCATGTGCCGCAGGATAACGTAAATTTCTGGAGCGGATTGGTTTACTCTGTAACTTTCCTGGGAGCGGCTATTATGGCTCCGTACTGGGGAGCGCGTGCTGACAAGGTGGGGCAGCGCAAGATGGCTATCCGTGCCGGACTTGGGCTGGCTATGACTTATTGGCTGGCCGGTATTTCTCAAAATGCTACCCAGCTTTTGATAGTACGTTCTTTGACTGGCTTAATCAGTGGTTTTGTGCCGGCTTCCATGTCGTTAATATCTTCTACATTGCCGGAAAGGCGTATGGGCTGGGGCATGGGCTTAATGCAGACGGCAGTGGCCAGCGGCAGTATCTTAGGCCCGCTTCTGGGCGGTTATCTCAGCAGCTGGTTTGGTATGCGCATGTCCTTTTTCGTCAGCAGCGGTTGTCTGTTTTTAGGGGCCTTGCTGGTAGTTTTCTTAGTACATGATGTGCCTATCAGCGCGGAAAGACAGAAAGCAGAAATACATCTGATTCAGGATTTGAAAGGCGCCCTTTCCAATAAAAATCTGCTCTATATTATGTGTATGTTCTTTCTTATCCAGGTCTGCGTCATGATTATCCAGCCGCTGATTACCATGTACGTGAGCCGGTTAATGGGTGTAATGAACGATGATACGGTTAAGACGGCAGGCATTATTTTCTCGTTGGCTGGTATAGCAGGTATTATTGCAGCTCCTTTCTGGGGCAAACGCGGACAGCGTTTTGGTTATATACGTATTTTCTGCCTGGTATCTTTTGGTGCGGGTTTTGTTAATTTATTCCAGATGTTTGTGCAGGATGTATGGCAATTTGCCGGTATTCAGTTTATTTACGGTCTGTTTTTGGCAGGTGCTATACCTAATATCAATGCCAATCTGGTGGAGGTTACAGATCAGTCCATGCGCGGCAAGGCTTTTGGTTTGGTAACATCAGCGCAGCAGTTTGGCGGCGTTGTGGGCCCTTTGCTTGGCGGTATATTAGGTAATCATCTGCCTACAAGGTTTGTGCTTGTAACTACAGGTATTATTTTGCTTTCCATATCTATGTATACATTTTTTACCAGAGTGCGCGGCCAAGCTGCCCGTACAGAATATTAAAGGCAAAAGCCTCTTACGCATTGCGTAAGAGGCTTTTAGTTTTGTAAAGCTATATAAAGAGATAAAAGCGTACCGATAAATAGTGCCGTTAAAAGGGCGTATTCTTTGGCTGTAAAGCCTTGATGATACCTGAGGGCGCGGTACAATCCGCGCAGGCATACTGCGCAGAGCAAACCGAAAAGAAAACAGGCGAACAATAAATTGAGCATAATATTATTTACTGTTCTTAGCAGGTCTTGCTGTCAGCCATTGACGTTTTTGTTCGCTTTTATCGAAAAGCTGGGCATCAAACCACATATAGAAGAATTTTTCTGCCGGTACTATATTGTAGCCGTCCTGCAGATGGTCGGCGAGGTCGTATGGGTCAGCCATCAGTAAAACATCGTCACCGGCATATTCTGTACCCATGGTGTCATAGCCGATAATAACGCGCCAGTGGCCGCCCCAGTCAACATTTTCCACAATGACAGGAGTACCTTCGGACAGATTCTTTTGGACGAATTGCAGGAAAGATTCGTAGCTTTTGGGAGAAGTGGTATCGCCGGAAGATTTTACCTGCCAGCCGATTTCTTTAAAATAACGGCACATTCCTTTGGTGTTGGTGCCTACATAGGAGCTGGTGTCCATAATTTCTGCTATCTGCATTTCTGTGTGCAGCGGTTTTCCGAGAAAATAATTTACTACCATATTAGCTGCAACAGGGCCGCAGGTATATTCGGTGCTTTGCTGCATAGTCTTGAATTTGGTAAGCAACAGCAAATGTTCATTGGGTTGCATATTGTAAATATCAGGATGGGCAAAGTAAGGAGAATCGGGAATATCCTGTTTACCGATAAATTGAGCAGCACCACCGTCAGCAGCACCACCGTCAGCAGCAGCTTCTGTTTGATTAGCAGCGCCTACGATAAAATTATCTTTTAAGGTCCAGACACCTGTTAAAATAGCACCGCAAAGGGCAATCAGAAAAACTGTTTTCAGATTTTTCATAAATCCTCCTAATGTTTGTTTAGATATTTGTGTAAAGCTGCAAGCAGCGTTTCTTTATTATTGGCAAGATTGCCGCTTTGAACACGCTGCAGCAGATAATTGAGCAGTTGGCCGACGGAATGATGAGGAGAGATTTGTGTAATCTCCCTCCCGCTGACTGCCAGTTCGGAAGTATGGATGGGATAGTGGGCTGCAAGCTCTATAACCTGTCTGCCTAATTGTCTGCCGGCTTCCATCAGCGCAGGATTGTTTTTGGCATGGGTTGCACCCATATCAGCTAAAAATACTTCTACCAGCTTACTAAAGGCATTTGCCATATCATTTCCGGTGCGGAAATGCCCGGAAGCTGCTTCGGTACGTACCCAGTGCAGCAGGGTCTTACGGCCTGTAACCAGCATGGGGGCAAAGCGCATATGACGTGAAACTAACCAGACTACTTCTTTAATAAATTTTTCTGGATAGTGCAGGCGATGCAAAATTTCGGCTGCCATTTCTGCGCTTTTGGCTTCGTGACCATGGTCGCCAGGCTGTCCTTCTTTGTTGAGGCAGCGGATACCAGGCAGACCTTTGCCGATGTCATGTAAAAGCAAAGACCAGCGGATAGCTAAATCACGCGGGCTGTTATCTATTGCCTGCAGAGTGTGCTCCCAGACATCATAACAATGAAACCGTGTATTCTGCTTAAGACCAACTAAGTGGCACAGTTCTGGCAGAATAGCTATTTCTGTATAGTCTCCCCGCTCTTTGACGCGGCAGGCGGCATTTGTCAGACCAGTAGACATGAGCAGCATCAACCCCTGACCTGCGTGTTCGGTCATCAGCAGTTTATCAAGCTCTTTTTTGACACGTTCCAAAGATAATCCTGCGCAGCGGTCAGCAGGAAACTCAAAGTTAACTGGTAAATAGTACGGTGTATTTTGCTGACCGAAAGCTGGCAGCAGCTTATCTGACTGTACATAGCTAAAGCCGAGCTGACCTACAAAGCGGCAGGTTCTCAGCATACGCAGAGCATCTTCTTCATAACGCTGCCAGGCGTTGCCGACGGTACGCAGCATTTTCTGCATAAGGTCCTGCTGGCCGTTAAAGTAATCATAGATATTGCCTGCAAGATCCATGGCCATAGCATTGACGGTAAAATCTCGGCGGCTCAGATCTTCCTCTAAATTATCACAGTACCAGATTTGTTCGGGGCGATGGGCATCGCTGCCGTAGCCTTCACCGCGAAAAGTGGTTATTTCAACAGCTGCATGGTCTACTACTGCTACTACGCAGCCATAGTTGCTGCCCAGCTTATCAACTGTTTTCCAGCCTTTTTGCCTGCAGATATTTAAAGTGTTTTCTGGGCGTGCGTTGGTTGCAATGTCGAAATCTCCCGGGCGGATGCCCAGCAGCAGATCGCGTACCGCACCGCCGACTATATAGGCCTGATAACCGCCATCAAGCAATGCCTGTATTATTTTTTTGATATAGGATGGTATACAGTCAGCGTATTTGCCTTTAGTCAAAATCTATACCTTCATCTTTCAACGGATATTCTACGTTGATGCCGAAGTATTCCCAGAGTATTTCTTTGAGCTCGGCACCTGTGCGGATATTATAGCGGTATTTTACTCTGCCGCCTAAATAAAATTTAAGATAATTTTTGCGGATGGTGATATTGCAGTCTTCTCTGAAAATAGAAAGATTTTTATTCTTGTTAAAGGGAGAATCAGGGTGAGCGTCACACCAGAAAGACGGCAGGATATAATCTTTGTCCAGCTGCGGTTCTTCCGTAAAGCCAAGCATCCTTTTCCACGGCTTACCTTTTTCTTTCTGCCACAGCAACCAGCCCCAGAATTCATCGCGGGTGAATTTATATTGGCTGATGCCGTCGCTTTGAATGAGGTTTTCCGTAAGTTCCAGCGGCAGGCGTGGACTTTCGCTGTTAACGCCTACATCGGTGATATAGCGCTTGCCGTCAAGGGTTATGCACATATTGCGGTGACGGCGCAGCTGGTAAACTTCCAGCTTGTCAATAAAACGCCCGGCAAAGCTGGTAACCTGATAGCCTAAGGATTCTAAAAGCCAGTTGTACAGGCCGTTCAGTTCAAAGCAGATACCGCCACGGTTATGCAGGATAATCTTGCGGAACATATCTTCATGCTGTAAAGAAGTTATTTTGCCGTTAAGGCAGTCAAAATTTTCGTAGGGCACATATTTTAAATGTGCCTCCTGCAGCTTTTGTAAAGTTTTCAAATCTGCCGCTGGCTGCAGTTCCCCCAGCTGCAGCTTGTGCAGATACTGCTGTATCTGCAGCGGCGTCATAAGCTTGCTTTCCTGTTTCAAAACTTCATCTCCCCAAAATCTTGCTTTTTTAATTTTAACATGAAGCAGGAGAGAAGAAAACATGGCAAGCTGCCTTTTAGAAAAATATTGCTCTTTAGGCAGTATAGGTTATAATGGAAGAAATACTTACTGGAGGTAGGATATGAAAAGGAAGGCTGTTGTAAATACAGAGCTGTGCGTTTCCTGCGGTGCCTGTACTAAAGTATGTCCGCGCGGAGCCATTGCTGTTTATAAAGGAATGTATGCCCAGGTAAATAAAGAAAAATGTATCGGCTGCGGACTGTGTGCCAAAACTTGTCCGGCCTCAGTTATTACGGTGGTGACAGTTGATGAATAAGCAGAAACACTGGTACGATTATTTATGGATAGCGTCGCTGCTGTATCTTACTTTAGGTTTTTTCAATATCATGTTTGCCTGGCTGGGAATGCTGTGCTTTATGATTCCGCTGCTGTTTGCGATTATTGGCGGCAATAAGCATTACTGCAATAAATACTGCGGACGTAGTCAGCTCTTTGATATTCTTGGCGGCAGGTTGAAGCTTTCCCCTGCTAAGCCTGTGCCTGCGTGGCTGCGCAGCAAGGTTTTTCGTTATGGCTTTTTGAGTTTTTTTATGCTGATGTTTGCCAATATGCTCTTTACTACTTATTTGGTTTTCAGCGGCGTTCAGGATCTGCGGCAGGCTGTCAGCCTGTTTTGGGTACTGCAGCTGCCCTGGCAGTGGGCTTATAACGGCAGTACTGCGCCTTGGCTGGCGCAGTTTGCTTTCGGCTTTTACAGCATCATGCTGACTTCTACTGTTCTGGGCGTGATAACTTTGCTGCTTTTTAAGCCGAGGGCCTGGTGTGTTTATTGTCCGATGGGGACTATGACGCAGTTGATCTGTAAATGGAAGAATACTGACTAAACAGATTTTGTTGAGAAATATATGGAAATAAGAGTTTTAAAATATTTTTTAGCAGTTGCTAAATGCGGTAATATTACCAAAGCTGCCGAAGAACTGCATCTTACCCAGCCAACATTGTCACGGCAGCTGACTGAACTGGAAACAGAGCTGGGCAGGCAGTTGTTTGTCCGCGGCAAGCGAAGGATAACGCTGACTGAGGAAGGAGAGTTCCTTAAAGCGCGAGCCGCAGAAATCATTATGCTGGCAGACAGTACGGCTGCCGCTCTTTCGCAGGACGAAACAGTTTCCGGCGATATCTTTATCGGCTGCGGGGAAACGGAAGCCATGCGTGAGGTTATCAGCGCTGTTGCGCCGCTTAAAAGACGTTATCCTGATCTGCGACTGCATCTTATCAGCGGCAATGAGGCTTCGATAACGGAGAAGCTGAAAAAAGGCCTGCTGGATTTTGGCCTGGTGTGCCGTGAAACACCGCCGGTGGAATATGTGTATCGGTGCTTGCAGCATCAGGATACATGGGGATTGCTTATGCAAAGCACGAATCCCTTGGCACAGCAGGAGGTCATCACTAAAAATGATTTGGCACAGGAGCCGCTCATTGTTTCGCGTCAGCTGATGGACAGTCAGGAATTTGACCATTGGCTGGACAGGTCGATGCAGGAGCTTAATATTGTTGCTTCCTATAATTTACTGCATAATACTATTTTTTTAGCCGAGCAGGGAATGGGCAGCGTCTTATGCTTTGAGCGGATTATTCCGACAAGCTATGAGCAGCTGGTTTTTAGACCTTTAGAGCCGCCGCTGCATTCGTCCAACTATATTATCTGGCGTAAAGACCAGGTTTTTTCCAAAGCGGCGAGCCTTGTCAGGGACTGTTTTGATAATATATCAGAGAATGAATAATGCCTAAAAAGCATAAAAAAGTATAAAAACTAAGTATTGGTAATTATAGAGACCTTCGTTTTATAATTAATTAGCAAGAAAAGCTGATAATTAAGTAAACGGAGGTCTTTTTTATGAGCAAGAAAAGTAAAAATACAAAAATAATAGCTATGGCTATGCTGATGGGGTTATTGGCTTTCGGCAGCAGCGGTAATGTGCAGGCTGCAGTAACAGCAAAAGCGCTGGCAGAAGTTTCTCACATGAAACAGTCGGCCATAAGCGAATTAAATAATGACAGCAGAGTATTTAATATTGACAGCAGAATAACCGTAAAAAAAGTAAGCTTTCAAAACAGATATGGTTTTGATGTGGCGGGGCATCTTTATCTGCCGCAAAATTTTGATAAAGGCGGCAGCTATAAGGCAATCGTGGTCAGCGGTCCTTTCGGCGCAGTTAAGGAACAGGCATCAGGACTGTATGCGCAGGAACTGGCTAAGGACGGCTTTGTAGCGCTGGCTTTTGATCAGTCCATGACAGGTGAAAGCAGCGGTGTACGCAGAAATATGGGCTCACCGGAAATATTTACGGAAGATTACAGTGCAGCTGTGGACTTTGTCAGCCTGCTGGATTTTGTTAATCCCGAGCAGATTGGTGCCGTAGGTATCTGCGGTTTGTCCGGCATGGCTATTACTGCTGCTTCTAATGATACACGTATTAAAGCAGTGGTTACCTCGGCTATGTATGACATGTCTGAAAGCATCAGTGACCATTATCAAGGAGCATATTACACACCGCAGCAAAGAGAAGCTGTGAAAAACTATCTTGCCCAGATGCGTTTGGAAGAAGCACGTAAGGGCGGAGAAATCAGCGGCGCGCATGAAATTGCCGTTGATGAAAATGGCAAGGTACAGACTTTTTCTACCATGTTCCCTGATAAGCTGCCTCAAGATGCTCCGGCAGTAATACAGGAATTTTATAATTATTATGTTGGCCGCGCGTATCATCCCCGCGCTATCAATTCCAATACTTTGGCCTGGGACGCCACGACGCCTTACGGCTTTTTCAATTTCTCTTTAATGGAAAATATTAAGGAACTGTCTCCGCGGCCGCTGCTGATGATTACCGGTGATAAAGCGCATTCCAAATATTTTACGGACGATGTTTATGCCAAGGCGGCAGAACCTAAAGAGAAGATTGTCGTAGCCGGGGCTACGCATACAGACCTTTATGACCAGATGGACAAAATACCTTTTGCTAAGATTGCAGAATTATTCAATACAAATTTGCATTGAGCTTTTACTTTAGTTTGATAAATCTTTTTCATAACAAGGAAGGCGTTATATGGAAAAATCTGGTTTACTGATTTTGATATTGGCAGGGGGTGTATTCAGCATCTTAAATACCGAGATGGGAGTCATAGGGCTCTTACCGGCTGTATCTGCATATTATGATATTGATATAGTGAAGGCTGGACTTCTGGTAAGCATGTTTGCTCTGGGGGTCGCTATTGCAGGGCCGACGATGCCGCTTTTATGTTCAAGATTCAGACGGAAGCCGATCATGCTGTTAGTATTAGGAGTTTTTACGGCTTGCAATCTCATAGCTGTATTTGCTTCTTCTTTTGAGATATTACTGCTGGCGCGGGTAATTCCGGCTTTTTTCCATCCAGTATACTGCGCTATGGCTTTCAGTATGGCCGCTGCTTCAGTTGCAGCTGAAAATGTACCTAAAGCGATAGCACGCATCAATATGGGTGTAGCTGCGGGAATGGTTATCGGTGTGCCGGTAAGCAACTTTCTGGCTGGCCAGTTTGGCTTTCGTGAAGCGATGAGCTTTTTTGCTGTTGTAACAGGCATTATGTTTATAGCTACGCTGCTTTTCGTACCTGATAAATTTGCCGGAGAGCAAAAAAGCTATGGGGAGCAATTTAGTGTTCTGCGCAGAGTGCAGGTATGGCTGGCAGTTAGTGCCGTAGTATTTTTAAACGGCTTCATTTTTGGAGTTTATAACTATATGGCAGAGTATCTTGAACGTGTTGCTGGGGTAGCCAATGAAACAGGCGCATTTCTGCTTTTAATGTTCGGCATGATGAATGTTGCGGGCAGCTGGCTGGCAGGCTTGCTTTTATCCAGGCAGGCTGGTAAGACAATCATGGCATTTCCCACAGCAGTCGCATTATTGTACTGCCTGCTGTACATTTATGCTGCTTACGGTCTTGCTGTGGTTACAGCAGGTATAGCCTTGTGGGGTATCTTAGGCGGAATCAATGCTAATATCAATCAATATCTGGTGGCCAAGGTTACTAAGGACGCTCCTGATTTTGGCAACGGACTCTTCCTTACTGCGGCAAATATAGGTTGCGTGGCAGGTACATTTATAGGAGGAATGTTTATCCAAGACCTGGGACTTTATGCAGTATTTCTGGCAGGCATTGTCATGGCAGTGCCTGCGTCGGTAATCTTATACATCGACAGGTCTAACGCCGGTACAAAAATAGCCGGTTTTAGCTGCTGTAAATAAAATTAAAGAGTCTGTTTTGATGGACCGGACACAAATAGTCGGATCAGGAATCTAAGGATTGATGGTCGGTTCATTACGCAGACTCTTTTTGTATTTGGAATAACTTTCATACTATCTTGTAAATTGACTAAAAATGTCAAAAATGCTATATTTTATTCATTCAATAAGTTTATTAAAGATAGTGAGAGATAATTATGGAAAAATTTTTTGACCCCAGAGTGATGCTTGTCACTTCCATGACTATTTTCGGCACCTTGGGATTGTTTGTACGCAATATTGCCGTATCTTCCGGCGAATTGGCGCTGTACCGCGCTGTTTTAGCAGCGCTGCTCTTGACGGTCTTTTTCGTCATCAGTAAGCAGCGTATTCCTTGGGAGTTGGTCAAAAGAGAGGTGCCGCTGCTTTTAGCTTCGGGAGTGGCTATGGGGATTAACTGGATACTGCTTTTCCAGGCCTATAAATATACAACGGTTTCTGCCGCTACGCTGAGCTATTATTTTGCGCCCGTTATAGTTACCGTCGTCTGCCCTTTCTTATTTCAGGAAAAGCTGACGGTAAAACAGATTATTTGTTTTGTTATGTCAACAGTCGGCTTAGTGCTGATTATAGGCATTGGTGATGTGGCAGGCAGCGGCAATATTATCGGCATCCTTTTTGGTTTGGGCGCGGCTGTTTTTTATGCGACGGTTATCTTGCTGAATAAATTTATCAAAAATGTGGAAGGTATTCACAGAACTTTTTTGCAGTTTATTGCAGCCATTATCACTCTGGCACCGTATGTGGTCTGCACGAGCGGTATCACGTTAGGCAGTCTGAGCAGTACGGGTTGGATAAACTTGCTGATTGTGGGGCTGGTGCACACAGGTATAATCTATTGTATGTATTTTTCTTCACTCAAAGAATTGCCGGGACAGAAAGTTGCCATCCTCAGCTATATCGACCCGTTGGTGGCAGTGCTTATCTCCGTCACCATACTGGGCGAGACGATGACCGTTTCACAGGTTATCGGCGGTATGCTGATTTTAGGCTTTACGTTGTGGAATGAACTCAAGTAGGAATTGACTTGCATCTGTTGTGTAAAGAATGCAGTAAGAGATGTAGGGCAGTGTTGATGCTCAAGGGAGGGAAATTGTATGTTTGAACTGATCCAGGTTGCGGAACGCAGCTATTATATTGAAAGTCCGGCTAAGATTGGACTGGTAAAACTCAATGATAAAGAGGTCTGCCTGATTGACAGCGGCAATGATAAAGATGCAGGACGCAAAGTACGGCAGATTTTGGATAAAAATGGTTGGCAGCTGAAAACTATTTACATTACCCATTCCAATGCCGACCATATCGGCGGCAGCAAATATCTGCAGGGACAGACGGGCTGTAAGGTTTATGCACCCGGGGTGGAATGTGCTTTTACCAGGAAGCCGATATTGGAGCCGTCCTTTTTATACGGCGGTTTTCCCTGCCGTGAATTGCGTCATAAATTCCTTATGGCGCAGGAAAGTGATGCAGAGATTTTGACCGAGCAGTGCTTATCTGCTGGTTTTGAAAGCATAGAACTGCCGGGGCACTTTTTTGATATGGTTGGGTATCGGACTCCTGATGATGTCGTCTTTCTGGCAGATTGCCTGTCGAGTCGGGAAATATTAGAGAAATATCAGCTTGGCTTTATTTACGATGTAGAAGCTTATCTTGCAACCCTGGCAAAAGTGAAACAGATGCAGGCCAAGCTTTTTGTGCCTTCCCATGCCGAAGCAACGGAAAATATTGCTGATTTGGCACAGTATAATATCGACAAGGTACATGCAGTAGCAGAACATATCCTCGCTTTATGTCTGTCGCCGCTTTGCTTTGAGGCAATCTTGCAGAAAATTTTTGCCGATTACGATCTGAATATGAATTTTGAGCAGTATGTGCTTGTGGGCAGTACGGTGCGTTCTTATCTGTCGTGGTTGAAAAATAATGGCAAAATTACCAGTTATTTTGAAGATAATATGTTGCTTTGGCAGCGAGTGTAAAGCAACTCTATTGTTGTTAGTAGCCGTCAGTATGATTACTGACGGTTTTCTTATAGTGTTTTTGTATAAAGGTTAAATTTAGCTGCATACTAATAAGAAACTTTTGTATGTCTTTCCTGGATGGACTGTACTGTAAAACAAAAGACTTTACAGGATGGATTGTCAGGTGTTAGAATATTGCACATAATATTTAGAAAAATAAAAAAATAAATCATGTATACATGATTTATTTTTTTATTTTAACCGTGTTATTGACGGAATTTATGACAAAGGAAGTGTTCATTCATGTTGCGAGGGCTATTTGATGCTATCAATAGCGTAAGCCTGGTTGTGCAGATTTTTATCGGTTTTGTTTTAGGTGTAGTAGTAGCACTGACTGCTCCGGGGCTGGCAGCTTATTTTACTTTGCTGGGCAGTCTGTTTGTAGGGGCTTTGAAAGCGGTTGCGCCTATCCTGGTATTTTTCCTGGTTATTGCGTCCATTTCGCGGCACCAGGAAGGTACTAAGACTAATATGACCAAGATTATCTTCCTGTATCTCAGCGGTACTTTTCTGGCAGCGCTGACTGCGGTTTTTGTATCTTTCAGTTTTCCGACTATGCTGAGTCTGGTTGTTGGCAGCGATACGTTAAAGCCGCCCGGAAATATTGCCGAGGTTTTGCTGACTTTGGTTATGAATATGGTGGCTAATCCTGTTGATGCGCTGGTAAATGCCAACTATATCGGCATCCTTACCTGGAGCATCCTGCTGGGCATTGCTTTCCGCAACAGCCCGGAAAATGCCAAAGACGTAATTTTCCATTTTGCTGTAGCTATCTCTAAGATTATCCGTTGGGTCATCCATCTTGCGCCGCTTGGCATCTTTGGCCTGGTGGCAAGTTCTATTTCCGCCAACGGTCTGTATGCGCTGGTTGGTTATGCTAAATTGCTTACCGTGCTGCTTGGTACTATGCTCTTTATGGCGCTGGTTGTTAATCCGATTATCGTTTTCTTGATGATTCGTCGTAATCCTTTCCCGCTGGTATTTACCTGCCTGAAAGAAAGCGGTATCTATGCTTTCTGTACTCGCAGCAGCGCTGCCAACATTCCGGTAAATATGGCTTTGTGCAGAAAGCTGGGTCTGAATCCTGATACCTATGCTGTTTCTATCCCGCTGGGCGCTACTATCAATATGATGGGGGCGGCAATTACCATTACCATCTTGGCTCTGTCGGCGGTGCATACGCTGGGAATTCCTGTAGATATGCCTACTGCCTTGCTGCTCAGTATCATGGCTACCATCGGAGCATGCGGTGCTTCCGGTGTTGCCGGCGGTTCCTTGCTTTTGGTACCTATGGCCTGCTCGCTGTTTGGAATTTCTGATGATATCTCCATGCAGGTAGTTGCAGTTGGTTTCATCATCGGTATTCTGCAGGATTCTACTGAAACTGCTCTTAATTCTTCTACTGACGTATTATTTACTGCCATTGCTGATGAAGGATTTAAAAGTGGGAAGCAAATATTAGCTGACAAATAAATAACTGAAAGGAAAACTGGATTTTACCATATAAGGTGGAATCCAGTTTTTTATTGTTTTGGTATTATGAATAATATTAATGCGGCAAAAAAATATATGGTTTGCTGTGATAATAATAGAATTATTGCCGATAATGTAATATACTATAAATTAGAATAAGTTTACTATAATTTTTAGTGGAGGATACAGATGAAATATCTTTCAGTTGCTGATATAGCTAAAAAATGGGATATATCAGAACGCAGTGTACGAAACTATTGTGCCAGTGGTCGTGTGAATAGTGCGTTTTTAGAGGGGAAGACATGGAAGATTCCTGCAAACGCCGTAAAGCCTGAGCGAAGTAATAAACGACAAAAACAGCCAGTTACTCTGTTGGATATTTTGCGTGCGGAGAAAAAGGATAAGTATGCAGGAGGAATTTATCATAAAACACAGATTGAGCTGACTTATAACTCCAACCACATGGAAGGCTGTCGTTTAACCAATGAGCAGACAAGGTATATTTTTGAAACTAATACAATCGGTACGGAAAATGAAGTGCTCAATGTAGATGATATAATTGAAACAGTGAATCATTTTCGCTGCATTGATATGGTTATAGATAATGCCAAAGCAAGTTTAACAGGAAAACTTCTTAAGGAATTACAGCTGATATTAAAAAGCGGTACCAGTGATTCCAGGAGAGACTGGTTTGCAATAGGTGATTATAAAAAACTACCAAATGAAGTGGGCGGTATGCAGACTGCATTGCCGGAAGAAGTTGCAGGTAAAATAAAAGAGCTGTTACGAGAATACAATTCTAAGCCTGAAAAAACTTTAGATGACATACTGGATTTTCATGTGAAGTTTGAAAGAATACATCCCTTTCAGGATGGTAATGGTCGTGTGGGCAGGCTGATTATGTTTAAGGAGTGCCTTAAATATAATATCGTACCTTTTATTATTGAAGATAATCTGAAGTTATTTTATTATCGAGGTTTAAAAGAATGGGACAGGGAAAAAGGTTATCTGAAAAATACCTGCCTTTCCGCCCAGGATAAATATAAAGCGTATTTAGATTATTTCAGGATTGAGTATTGAAGTTAAGGAGCATTTTATGTTTTATAAGATGATAGAAAAGAAGTGTAATGAGTGGTATAACTCAGACTTATGCACTGTAAAAAATTTAATTGAATACATTGAGAAAACAGGGCAAATGCGTGATGCGCAAATTGAAGGAATAAAGATTTATCTTTTTCTGAAAATAGCATGCGGATGTCAACCTTTAGAAACGTTGTTTGTAAATGGTAAATTCAACTCTATAAACTTAGATGCTATAGAGTTATCTACCAATACCCGCGATTATCTGAAAAATAATCCTGCGGCTGCTGCTTTATTTGAGTATGCCTGCCTTAAAAATGATAGAGGCGAGCAGATTTCTGCAAAAATTGAAAAGCAAATAAAAAAAGATCCGACAAGTATAAATTATGCCGAATTTTTTAATAAAGCTTTTTATGGAGTTTCATATACAGATTATTTATTTAGCCTTCCTATGGGTGCAGGCAAAACTTATTTGATGGCAGCTTTTATTTATCTTGATTTGTATTTTGCAGCCAATGAGCCAAATAATCCGGCTTTTGCTCATAACTTTATTATCTTTGCACCATCAGGATTAAAATCTTCTGTAGTGCCAAGTTTAAAGACTATCCAAAAGTTTAATCCTGCCTGGATAATACCGGAACCAGCGGCAACAGATATTAAAAGGATGATTGCTTTTGAGGTTTTAGACCAGCAGAAAACTGCCAATAAATCTAATAAAGTTAAGAATCCTAATGTACAAAAAATTGCTAATCATCAGCCGTTACCAGAGCTTTTTGGCTTAGTGGCGGTAACTAATGCAGAAAAAGTTATTCTTGACCGTATTAAAGAAAAAGACGGACAGATAGAACTTTTTGAAGAAAGTGATGATGCAAAAGATAAAAAAGCCAATGAGTTACGAAACCTGCTTGGTAAATTACCTTCATTAGCGATTTTTATTGATGAAGTACATCATGCTGTCAGTGATGAAATAAAACTTCGTGCCGTTGTAAGCAAATGGGCGCAAAATAAAACTGTAAATTCTGTTATCGGTTTTTCTGGTACACCTTATCTGGAAAAGGCAGAAAAAATAAAAGTTGAAGATAAATTGACTGTCGGTACAGCAGAAATTACAAATATCGTTTATTATTATCCGCTTATTGAAGGTATCGGCAATTTTCTGAAACGTCCTACAGTTAAAATTGCTGATATTGCCGATAGCAGTTTAATCATTGAGCAAGGTGTAAGGCAGTTTTTTGATACTTACAAAGATACTGTTTATCAAGATGGTTTAACTGCTAAACTTGGCATTTATTGCGGTACTATCGAAAAATGTGAAGAATTGGTTTATCCTTTAGTATCTCGTATTCTTAGTGATTATGGTTTGAATAATGATGTAATACTTAAATTTCATAAGGGTAATAAAAAGTACCCTCAGCCTGCAGACAGTCAAATGCAGTTTGATACTCTTGACAATCCGATTTCTAAAATACGAGTTGTACTTTTGGTACAGATTGGTAAGGAAGGCTGGGATTGCCGTAGCTTAACTGGTATTATCCTTTCGCAGGAAGGTGACTGCCCTAAAAATATGGTTTTACAGACTTCCTGTCGTTGTTTGCGTCAGGTTGTAAAAGATATGCCTGAAACAGCACTTATTTATCTTAACAAAGATAATGCAGATAAGCTTAATACACAGCTGATGCAGCAACAGCATATTTCTTTGCAGGAATTTTCTGCTGCGGATAACAGCAAAACGATTATTAAACGCTATAATCGCAACGATTATTTAAAATTACCTAAAATAGATTATTATCAGTTAAAAATTAACTATAATACAGTAATGGTTGATGAGAATAGTGATACGGATACAGAAATAAAAATTTCTGCTGATAATGCTAATATAGAAAATATCATAAGAACAACAGATTTATCCATGCAAGTAAAAAAGACAGAGATACTGTCAGAGGAAAGAGGAACAACACCTGCGACTTTTAACGCATGGCTGTATGGTATGGTTAAAGATAGCTTTGGCTTTATTACAATGATGCAGCTAAAAGCAAAGAATATTCTTTTACAGGATGTTTTTAATAAAATTACTTATACAAAAGATAATGTACGTTATTTTAGTTCTTTATATGACCATAAAAGTGTAGAGGCCAATATCCGTAAGGCATTTTATGAAAAACGAGACTTTACTACCATAGAAGAACTTATTCCTGATGAGGCAAGTTTGCTGAATATAGCTAATTTTACACCTGTAATTGCAACAGACAATACTGAGAGCTATTATCCTGCTCAAAATGTTGTTGAAAATATAGTCGCCGATGATAAAGGCAAACTGAAACTGGATAAGAAGACTGCTCAGGCAATAAAACTGCTGGAAGAAACAGGTAATATTGAACTGGCAGAAAAATTGAAAGCGTCCAAGGTTTCTCATCCTCAGAAAAATCGTTCTTTTCATTATCTGCCCTATCGCACAGACAGCAGTTTTGAACAGAAATTTTTAGCAGAAACACTTACCTTGCAGGAAATAGAAACTTTAAATTTGGAAGTTTATTACAATGGTGACCGTGCCATGACAGAATTTAAAATTAAATGTTATAAGCACAGCAGTAATAAATGGAGATATATAGGAATGTATACGCCGGACTTTTTGATTATTCAGCGTAAAAATAATAAAATTCATAAAGCTATCATTGTAGAAACAAAGGGTAAAATTTATGCTAATGACCCTAAGTTTGAAGATAAACGCAGCTTTATGGAAAGAGAATTTACCAGACAGAATAATGCGCAGTACGGATATGAAAGATTTGAATATCTGTATTTGGAAGACAGCATGTCAGAAGATGACAGAATTAAACTGACACATAAAAAGATTTGCGAGTTTTTTAAGGAGAAATGAGTATGAATGAATTTAGACCGGTAATTGGTATCGAAAACAATGATAAATATAAAAATGCAGAGTTAAAATTTATGGAGTTTGTTGATGCATTTAATAAATTGAACCCAGTACAACGAGAGCAGTTCGTAAAAGAGGCAATTACTACAGTTGCAGCGGCTGCTTTGATTGAAAATGTTATAAGATTTATGAATAACGGAGGACAACGCTGATGCCTGTAAAATATGTGCCATTTATCCCGGAGCCTGTTGAAGGGCAGGCTGTACTTGCTAATTTTAACAGAATACTGAAATATAAAGGCGCTGATGAGGTTTCTATGACTTTGCAGCGCGGAATGCCGTTATATGAAATGGAAAAGCAGGAAACTGTAGGCGAAAATAAAAACGGTAATATGATTATCCGCGGCGAATGTGTTTCCGCCTGCGCTTATTTAAAAGAGCAGGGAATTAAGGTTGACCTGGTATACATTGACCCGCCTTTTGCCAGCGGCGCAGATTATGCCAAAAAGGTATATATTCGCCGTAATCCCAAGGTAGCAGAAGCCATTGCCAGGGCAGAACAGGAACTTGAGCTTGACGAGCTGAAAGCTTTTGAAGAAAAAATGTACGGCGATGTGTGGGATAAAGAAAAATATCTGAACTGGATGTATGAAAATCTGATGGCGATTAAATCTGTCATGAGTGACACTGCCAGTATTTACGTTCATTTAGATTGGCATATTGGTCATTATGTAAAAATTTTACTTGATGAGATTTTTGGCGAAGACAATTTTAGAAATGAAATAATTTGGTGGTACTTATGGGGTGGTAGAGGAAAAACACAGTGGAATCCTAAGCATGATACTATATTTTTTTATACTAAGGCTGATGATTGGACTTTTAATTATCTTGAAGTTTTAGATGAGCATAATTTAATGGCAGATGGTTCAAAAAATAGATTAAATTAGGCTCTGTCACAACAAATGGTTGATTTTGACGAGAAATAGCGTATAATAATAGT
>UQXH01000030.1 GCA_900545025.1 uncultured Phascolarctobacterium sp. | reverse complement strand
TTAGTCATGAAAAAACTGCACCTCCAAAAGTTCAACTTTTGGGGTGCAGTTCAATCTGCGGGGTCTCAACATTTTCAGTTCACTTTACTGAGGCAGGATTACATCATGCCGGGCATACCGCCGCCCATGGGCATACCTGCTGCCGGAGCAGCTTCTTTAGACGGTTTGTCAGCTACGATGGATTCAGTGGTCAGTACCATTGCTGCGATGCTTGCTGCATTTTGCAGTGCGCTTCTGGTAACTTTAGTCGGGTCAACAATGCCTTCGGCAATCATGTCAACATATTTTTCAGTCAGAGCGTTGAAGCCAACACCTTTGCGGCTGCGTTTAATGGTATCAACGATAACTGCGCCTTCCAGACCAGCATTATAAGCGATTTGACGAACCGGTTCTTCGATAGCGCGTTTAACGATATCTACACCGGTTTTTTCATCGCCGGAAGCTTTAATCTTGTTCAGTGCGCTTTGTACTTGCAGGAGTGCAGTACCGCCGCCGGCAACAATACCTTCAGCAACAGCTGCGCGGGTAGCGTTCAGAGCATCTTCGATGCGAAGTTTCTTTTCTTTCAGTTCAACTTCGGTAGCAGCACCAACTTTGATTACTGCAACGCCGCCTGCCAGTTTAGCCAGACGTTCTTGGAGTTTTTCTTTATCGAATTCGGAAGTGGTTTCCGGAATTTGAGCACGGATTTGTGCAACACGAGCAGCGATTTCAGCTTTGTCGCCCATGCCGTCAACGATAGTAGTCATTTCTTTGGTTACGCGAACTTGACCAGCTTGGCCGAGGTCTTCCATGGTTGCGCTGTCCAGTTTACGGCCAACTTCTTCACTGATAACGGTTGCACCGGTAAGGATTGCAATATCCTGCAGCATTGCTTTACGACGGTCACCGAAGCCAGGAGCTTTAACAGCTACAGCTTTGAAGGTACCGCGCAGTTTGTTAACAACCAGGGTTGCCAGTGCTTCGCCTTCGATATCTTCAGCAATAATCAGGAGTTCACGGCCGCCTTGTACAACTTTTTCCAGTACGGGCATGATGTCTTGAATCATGGTGATTTTGCGGTCAGTAATCAGTACCAGCGGATTGTTCAGTACTGCTTCCATTTTATCCGGGTCAGTTGCCATGTACGGAGAAATGTAACCGCGGTCAAATTGCATACCTTCAACAGTTTCCAGGCAGGTTTCCATGGTTTTGGATTCTTCAACGGTGATAACGCCGTCGTCGCCAACTTTTTCCATAGCATCAGCAATCAGTTTGCCGATTTCTTCATCAGCTGCGGAAATGGAAGCAACCTGTGCTTTAGCTTCTTTAGTTTCAACTTTTTGAGAAACAGCTTTCAGTTCGTCAACCAGAACATTAACTGCTTTTTGCATACCTTTTTTCAGTACCATCGGGTTAGCGCCGGCAGCAACATTGCGCATACCTTCGCGAATCATAGCTTGTGCCAGTACGGTAGCGGTAGTAGTACCATCGCCTGCTACGTCATTGGTTTTGATGGAAACTTCTTTAACCAGCTGTGCGCCCATATTTTCAAACGGATCTTCCAGTTCGATGTCACGAGCAATGGTAACACCGTCGTTAGTGATGGTCGGTGCACCGAATTTTTTCTCCAATACAACGTTACGGCCTTTAGGACCAAGGGTTACTTTTACAGCATCAGCAAGTGCGTTAACACCGCGTTCCAGGCTGCGGCGTGCTTCTTCATTGAACAGAATTTGTTTAGCCATTATAAATCGCTCCTTTAATTTCTTTTAATCAGTAAAAATTATTTTTCAACTACTGCGAGGATATCGCGTTCAGAGAGAATCAGATATTCTTTGCCATCCAGTTTTACTTCGGTGCCGCTGTATTTAGCGAAAACAACTTCATCACCGGCTTTTACTTCCGGAGCAACGCGGGTACCATTATCGGTAACTTTGCCTGCGCCCACAGCAACAACCTTGCCGGTTTGAGGTTTTTCTTTGGAAGCAGTATCGGGAAGATAAATGCCGCTGGCAGTTTTTTCTTCCTTGGTTACGATTTCAACAACAACATGATCAGCTAACGGTTTCAACATCTTTGAAAACCCCTTTCAAGAATATGTAATGTAAGAATTATTTAAATTGTTAGCACTCAATTTATCCGAGTGCTAATTACAATTATTATTATAATCAAGAGTAAAAAAATTGCAATAGCCTCTACCTGTTTTTTTACAATTTTTTTGCAATTTTCTTTTTTGAACGACAAATTTATCTTTGCCAAAGTGTTTTTTTACTTTTCAAAGCTGATTTTTGCCATTGTGAACGACAAATTTACGCTTCTGAACGTAAAATTTGATCTCGGCAAAAAAATAAGAGCCCTAAGGCTCTTATTTTCTATATTTTTCATCGGCAGCTATTATTTCTTCGGCCAATTTCTTCAAACTAATGCGTTTAGCCATACTGAACTGCTGCATTTTTCTATATGCTTCCTGCTCCGTCATCTTATGAGCAGCCATTAAAATTCCTTTAGCTCTGTCAACCAGTTTACGTGTAGCCAGGCTTTCCTTGAGCTCATCCAGCTCACGTCCCAATTCCTGCCAGGCACGAAAACGACTTACTGCTACTTCCACAGCAGGAAAAAGCTGCTGTTCACGCACCGGTTTAACCAGATAAGCGATAACTCCTGCTTCCGTCGCCCTTGCTACAATATCCTGCTGGCTGTAGGCCGTCAGCAAAAGGACTGGCGCTATTCCTCTTTCAGTTATTTGCTGAGCTGCAGTCAGCCCATCCATTACGGGCATCTTCACATCCATGATCACGATGTCAGGACGCAGTTCCTGCGCCAGCTGCACTGCCTCCTGGCCATCTGCGGCCTCCCCGATTATTTCATGTCCTGCTTCCGTTAGCATCTCACGCAGGTCAAGACGAATGAGCGCTTCATCGTCTGCCAAAAGTATTCTCAGTTTCTGCATCATTTTTCCACACCGCCTTTAGGAATAATTACCGAAGCCTGCACACCGCCATCAGCCAGCGGCACTAAAGCAAAACTGCCCTTTAAGTCAGCCTCTGCCATAGTTCGGATGATTTGCAGTCCCAAACTGCCGTTCTGCTCCCAGGAAAAATCAGGCGGCAGCCCCACACCGTTATCAGCCATCAGCAGCTCATAGCAGCTGCCGCTGTCGTTAAACCTCACTGTCAGTCTGCCGCTTTGCCTGCCTGCAAAAGCGTGCTCAATAGCGTTCTGCAGTAGCTCGTTTAAAATCAGCGCGATACTTGTCGCTTTTTCTGACGGCAGCAGTACATCATCCGCAGCAAAATCAGTTTCCAGTACAAAATCAGCATTCAGCATACTGCTGACAATGGCCTGGTAAATACTTTTTGCCACCTTGCCCACATCAATCATACCGTCGCCCTGCTGCGAAAGATACTCATGCACCACTGCAATACTGTTCACTCTGCCGATGCAGTCCTGCAAAATGCTTTTGGCTTCGCTGCTGGCAGTCCGCCGCTCCTGCAAGCGCAGCAGACTGATGATAGTCTGTAAATTATTCTTAACCCGGTGATGAATTTCCTTAATGACAGCCGACTTAATCAGCAGTTCTTCATCTTTTTTGTGCAGTTCGGTAATATCCTGTAAAATGACGACAGCGCAGCTGCTTTTAGGTCGTGCCGGTACCGGCAGTACCTTCATTAAGAGCAGCCTGCCATGCATGAAAAACTGCTTGCTCTCGGCAATACCGGTATCAATAACCATGCCTACCAGCGGCCAGTTAATCGCCAAATCGTTAGTCCTGCGCCCCAAGACGTCGGCAACGTGCAGCACCTGGAAGATATGGCGTGCCTTATTATTAACTGCGATAATTACCTTCCTGGCATCAACCACCATCAACCCATCTTCCGGCGACAGTCTTTCGTATTGACGCACGCTGCCAACAGGTACACTCATTAAAAACTCTAACGAGGTACGCAGCATAACTTCGTCAGGATCATCTGTATCAAAGCTTAACGCTCCAAAGCACTTGCCAAAGCCGTCCCGCAGCGGGAAAACACGAAAGCTGCTGAAAATTCCCAGCTTCCACTCCCGCTTGCCTGTTACCGGTATATTTTGCTGGAGGGCACGCGCCACTAACGGCTCTTCCAGACAACGCACTCGCTGTCCCGTCATATCGGCGCCAGCTTCTCCCAGCAAGGTCAGCGGCCTGATCTGTTTGTAGATGTTGAAAAATTTTTTATCGCTGTCCGGCAAAAAAACAGTTAATTTAGCTCTTGCTATATCTGCTGCCAGTCCTAAAGCCGGCAGCATATTCTGTAAAATGTTTTTTTGTTCTGCTGTAAAATTGTTCAGCATGTTTACCCCTCATCCCCACAAAATGTCTTTTCCACATTTTGCTGTAAAATAATCCACAATCACTAAGGTTTATACACAATCTTATCCACAGCATAAATGGCTTGTGCATGTTATTTTCTGTTTTTTATCCACATTATCCACAGCCTTATGCACAAAATGTACTTTTGTCTAACCTAATTTTAACGACGGAACAGCGTTCAAATCCAGTGGACTGCTCATTCCAGCCTGGTACATAAAATACCCACGGCAAGCAATCATTACTGCATTATCTGTACACAGGATTGGTGTCGGATGTACCAGTCGGGCGCCAACCTCGCTCACAGCGCGCGCCAATTCTGTCTGCAGTGTTTTATTGGCAGATACGCCGCCTGCCAGCACTATTTCTTTCAGACCCGTATCCTGTAATGCCTGTACAGCTTTCTGCACCAGTGCATTAACAACCGCCTGCTGGAATGAGGCCGCCACATCGGCATAATTAATTTCCGCACCGCGCTGTTTTTGTGTATGCAGATAATTGATGACCGCAGATTTCAGGCCGCTGAAGCTAAATTCATACGGTGCATCCAGTTTAGCCACGGGAAACTCTATTGCCTGCGGATTACCGTTTAAAGCCAATTTTTCTATTTCCGGTCCGCCCGGATAGGGCAGCCCCATCACACGGGCAATCTTATCGAAAGCTTCACCTGCTGCATCATCACGAGTCTGACCCAGAAGCTCAAAGCTGTTATAACCGGTAACCTTCAAAAGAGCAGTATGTCCGCCGCTTACTACCAAAGCCATGAAAGGCGGCTCCAAGTTTGCATCGGCTAAAAAATTGGCAAAGACATGGCCTTCCAGATGGTTAACACCAATCAGCGGTTTATCTGCAGCCCATGCCAATGATTTGGCAGCAGACAAACCAACCAGCAATGCCCCGACAAGGCCCGGCCCATAGGTTACTGCTACTGCATCAATATCCGCCAGAGTCTTATCTGCCTGCCGCAAGGCTTCGTCAATCACCGGCATAATATTTTCAATATGCTTGCGGGAAGCAATTTCAGGTACTACACCGCCAAATTTGCGATGGACGACAATCTGCGAGGAAATAATATTGCTCAACACCTCACGACCGTTTTTCACTACTGCAGCGGCGGTTTCGTCACAGCTGCTTTCTATACCTAAAATATATACATCTTTATTCTTCATGTGCTGCTCCTTGCCTGTACAACCACATAATTACCGCATTTTCGTGATTATCCTCATAATAGTTGGGACGTATGCCCTCACTGGCAAACCCGCAGGTAAGATAGGTTTTCTGAGCGGCAATATTGCTTTCCCTTACCTCCAGCGTTACCGCTTCAGCCTCCAGTTCCCAGGCTTTGTTGACCAGCGCGGCAGTCAGGCGTACACCAAAGTTCTTGCCGCGTTCCTGCTCAGCAACAGCTACACGGGTAATCTGGGCTTCACCTGCTACCAGCCAAAAACCGGCGTAGCCAATTAACTCACCGGCAATTTCCATAACGATATAATGGGTCAGGCTGTTATTTATTTCATTTAAAAGCATACTCTCATTCCAGGCGTCATAAAAAGCTTCCGCTTCTATCTTTACCACGTCGGGAATATCTGCCGCCTTCATTTCTCTGAAGCTGATAATTCTTTCTGTCGTTTCTCCCATAATTCCTCCGCCTCTGATCTGCGTATATAATAAGGCTCCAAGCCAAAAATCTTTTTATCCGTCTGGGGGTCGAAGCCGTCCAGCGCCGCCAGCGCTACAGAGGCAGCCTTAGGCATGCGCAAATTCTGCGGCGCTATCTTGAGCCACTGCGGCAACTCTTGTTCCTTTAATTTGCTGCATTCTCCCAGCAGTAAAGCAGGTGTGCCAAAAATGGCAATACGTTCCAAAAGACGCTCCTTGCTCACAACCTCTGTATCTGCCAGTTTTTCCAGCTTATCATCCCGCCACTGAAACAAAGCCTGATAATAATTGCCTTTCTGCGCATCCAGCACCGGGGACAACACCATACCTTCCAGCTGGATATTATATGCCAGGCCCTCCAAGGTATCAACGCCATGCAGGCAGCACTGCCAGCTGTAGGCCATAGCTTCGGCAGTAGCAAGACCTATGCGCAGTCCGGTAAAGGACCCAGGTCCCATGCTTACAGCCAATAAATCTATCTCGTTTTTTTGTACACCGGTACGCTGCAGCAGCTGCTCCAACTGCGGCAGCAAGCCTTCTGAATGTGTCATGCCAGTATTTACATCATAAGCGGCAATAATCTCGCCGTCACGGCATAAAGCCGCGCTGCAAACCTTGGTCGCTGTTTCAATGGCTAAAGTCAGCACAAAGCTCCACTCCTTTAATAATTTCTTCGTATCTGTTGCCTCGCGGCTCTAAAATAGCTTTGCGCCCCTCACCGTCATGCAAAAGCGTTATCTGCAGATATGCCTCCGGCAGCTGCTCAGGAAAGAGCTCTGCCCATTCAATCAGCGTAACACCGTCGCCGCCGCAGTATTCGTCAAAGCCGATATCTTCCAGCTCTTCCGGCCTGTTCAGTCGATACAGGTCAAAATGCCGTATTTCCAGCTTTTTCCCCTGATAAATATTCATGATCGTAAAAGTAGGGCTGTTCACATCAGCCGCATCAGCGCCAAGGCCCGCAGCAACGCCGCGGCTCATCAAGGTTTTGCCTGCTCCCAAGTCACCAGTAAAGCAAAAGACGTCGCCGCTTGCCGCCAGCGTACCTAAAAGCACGCCCAGCTTCTCCGTAGCTTCACTGTTCGCTAAATAGATTTCCATACTATTCCTCTCTTTTAAAAAAGCAGTACCGACTAAAGCCGGTACTGCTTGTATTATTTCTGCAATAAAGTTTTGTTGCGTTTCAAAGGATCTTCCAAATCCATGTGTCCGCTTAAAGTAGTAACTTTTTCACCCTCTACCAGAATCTGCACCTGCTTGATTTCAGGAAACTCCGTCAGAGTGTTGACAATTGCACCGGTCAGCATAAACTCATTATACGACCCTTGGTCATGTTTGGCAATTTCTTTGCTGAAATCAGCATAAGCCGTCCCGTCAGCTGTAATTTTCAGTCCCAACACCTTAGTTCCCTGGGGAACTACATCCGCCGCTTTATCGCTCTGCGGTTTTCTTTCGATAAGCGCACGCAAGGCATTTTCGGGCAAGCCCTTGCCATCGTCTTCCACAGTTATCTTCTCTTGCAGCAGCTTTTCGCTGCCGTCTGCTGTCGGTCGGTAAACAACAAAGCTGAGCTTCTTCGTTTCTGCCTGTACCAGCTGTTTATCATTACTGCTTTTGCTGGTCGTATCGCAGCCTGCAACACTCAGCAGACTACAAAGCATCAGCAGTAACACAATAAATTTTTTCAATAGTTTATCCTCCATAACCGGTCTTATTTAAAATAATCTTCAATACCTTCGGCAATCATTTTAGCAGTCTTGGTTTTAAACCAGTTGCTGTTCATAAGCTTTTCTTCCTTAGGATTGCTGATAAAGCACAACTCCAGCAGTGTTGCCGGCATACTGCAGCGTTTTACTACATAGAAGTTTGCTTCACGCACGCCTAAATCATCCACACCAAAGTTTGACGTCAGCTTGTTCTGGATAGCTTTGGCAATTTTCAGGTCATATTGTGTTTTAGGATAATAATAGCTGCTGAAACCGCCAATCTTCTTATTAACAGAAGAATTGATATGCAGGCTGATAAAAAGATCAGAATTATATTTTTCAGCTACATTTACCCTCGCCTGCAGTTCATCAGCATCCTTGGCATAAGGTCCGCATACGTCCTTATCGGTAGTACGGGTCATATAAACCTTAGCACCTTCTTTTTTCAGCAGTGCCTCCAGTTTTTTGGCAATATCCAGCGTTACATCCTTTTCCTTAGTACCATCAGCGCCTACAGCACCAGGATCGCTGCCGCCATGACCAGGATCAAGAGTGATAACCTTTCCTTTCAGTCCGCCTTTGGTTTCAAATTTGCCGTTACCCTTTACTGCAACAGGGCTGACAGCTTTCTTTTCTTCCTGTTTTTTCTCAGACGTACTATCATTACTTACGACAGGCTTGCTTTCCGTTTTAATCACAGACGCTTTACTGCCGCCGCTGGCAGGCTTATTGCCTACAACCGGCTTATTGCTGACTACAGTACCCACGGCGGGCTTATTGCTTACCGAAGCAGCCGCCTTCTTATCTGCCGTAATATCCAGCACTACGCGGTAAGGACGGTTTGTCTTAGGGTCTTTCTTCAACGTAAAAGATTTATAATCCGTAGCAGCGATGGCCCGACTGAGATGTACCTTGATAACGGTTTTATCGCCCATGGACACCGTCTGCATGGAGGGAGCCAGCGAACTTCTGATTTTTTCCGTCTTATTGATATTTTCTTTATAAGGAGCATCAACAGTCAGCGTCAACACGCCGCTGCCATTTTCCACAGTATAATCGACAGGCTCGGTAGCGTCCACTACCAGACGCACCACATTTTCGGCATCGACGCCCCATTTGGCATCGGTTATCTGTGCCGCACTTGCTATGGAACTCAGCAGCAGACAGCACAGCATTACTGCAAATGTAAAGATTCTGCGCAATAAATTCACCTCTCCGAATAGTTTTCACTGATAATATTTTATTTTATCACGTTTAAAGCATAATTGTAAATGAGTTCATCAGCAGAACCTGCTTCCGTCATCTTGCGGGCCTGTGGTAAAAACTCGCTTATCTGACCTGCAGCCAGACCGATACAGCCGTCTGCCGCCAGTTCGCCAGCCAAGCCGTGCAGATATACGCCGCACAGCGCCGCTTCCTGCAGACTGATTTCCTGGCCTGCCAGGGCCGCAATAATGCCGGTCAGTACATCCCCGCTGCCGCCTGTCGCCATAGCGTTGCAGCCAGTAGTATTCACATAGACGCTGCCGTCAGGACAACCGATAACGGTAGGCGCTCCTTTGATAACCAAGACTGCATTCCATTCACGGGCATATTTTTCTGCCAGCAGCAAACGTTCTCTGTCCACCTGTTCCGGCGTCATATCCAGCAAGCGGGCCAACTCACCCGGATGGGGCGTAAGCACCTTAGGCGCCTGCATCTGCGGCAGGAGGTCAAGATGTCCTTGCAATGCGGTCAGCGCATCAGCATCAATGACTACCGGGACATCAACCTTCTGCAATACTTCGCGCACTACTTCCAGCGTACTCTCAGACGTACCAAGCCCCGGTCCGATAGCCAGCACATCCGCTCCGGCAGCACGCTTAACAATATCTGCTGCCGCACCGCCCCCAAGAATGCCGGGCATTCTTTCCAGCAATCCGTGTACCATGACTTCGGTAAGCTTAATGCTCAGCACATCGCGGCAGCTAAGCGGCGTAACCAGCGAAACAAGACCGCCTCCCGCTTTGACGGCAGCAAAGGCAGCTACCGCAGCCGCACCGGTATATCCCTGACTGCCTGCCGCAACTACAACCCTGCCGGCATCGCCCTTATGGGCATTACCTTTACGCAGAGGCAGCAGACTTCTGATAATCTCGCCTGTAAGCAAGTATTTTTTGCTGCCGCATTCTTCTGCTAATTTTTCCGGCAGCCCAATCTGCGCCAAGAACAGTTCCCCTGTATGCTCCTTGCCGGGGTACAGCAAAAGTCCTGTTTTTATCAGTCCCATAGTAACCGTGCAGTCTGCCTGCACAGCGTCCGCTGCTGCTGCGCCGCTGTCGGCATCAACGCCGGTAGGTACATCGACAGCAACAATATATCTGCCGCTGTTGTTGATAATCCGGCACATATCACGCAGCATCCCATCAAGCTCTCCGTAAAAACCGGTACCGAGCAGAGCATCCACTAATACATCCGCTTTCAGACAGATAACCTCTGCCAGCTGCAAATCATTCGCATCATTTACACATTGCAAACGGCCGCCAGCCTTTTTTAACATTGCCAGCTCTGCCGCTGCATCGCCGTGCAGATCTTCTTCGGCAGCATTTACCAGCAGCACCTGCACCTTCATTCCATAGGCAGCCAGCCAGCGGGCAGCGCCTAATCCATCGCCGCCGTTATTCCCCTTACCGCAGACAACGACTACCTTTTTCCAGCCGTTTTCAGAAGCAATATTTTTGATGACGTCTGCCACAGCTTTGGAAGCATGCTCCATTAGCACAAGGCCGCTGACAGCAAACTCTTCCATCGCCTTTTTATCAATATTCCGCATTTCCTGAGCCGTTACCAGCCTCATATTATCCCTCCATTACCACATACGCCGCGGCATTATCCCTGCTGTGTGTCAAAGACAGATGACATTTTGTCACACCGCACTTTTCTGCCAGTTCTTTATAGTACCCGGAAAATCTTATCTCCGGCCTTCCCAATGCATCATTATAAACTTCGATTTCTGTAAGGCTGCCGCCGCGAAAGCCTGTTCCGAAAGCCTTCAGCACCGCTTCCTTAGCCGCAAAACGCGCGGCAAAGCTGGCGTACTGCTGCTGACCCCTGCCTGTGCAGTAGGCAATTTCTTCCGCAGAAAATACTCTGCTCTGAAAAGCCTGCCGCTGCACAGCCTTTTTAACTCTCGCTATTTCAATAATGTCACAGCCAATACCGATAATCATAGTCTTTCTCCATCATTTATTATAATTTTAAAATATTCTGCTGTATTATGAGAAAATCCTTTTATTTCACACAATTTTCACGTAAGCAAAAAGATACAGCCGCAGCTGTATCTTTTACATTATTTTACCGCTATTTTATTTTTCGCCAGCAGCCAGCCGGTCAGAATACCAATATCACGGCTCAATACCCTGCTGTTGCTGCCATGTCCCAAGCTGCGCAGCAAATTGTTGAGAGCTGTCATTCGTACAGACTTGACAGCAGCATCATACTTCTTGCCTTTGCCTGCCAATTTAAGCAAGGCTTTATCCTGCACGCTCTTACCTATGTAGACCATATTTTCAATAATCCGCAGTCTTTCGCCAGCTGCTTCCTTATCTTCCAGCTCCTGCAGCCATTCCTGCAGCTTACAGCGTATGGTACTGCCTGTCTGGAGATACTCTTCATTATCCCAGGCTTTATTATTCAGCCAGCTGATAGTGCTGAAAACAGCGCTGGTAAGACTGCCCTGGGCGATTTCTTCGTTTAAAGAAGTAATTGCTTCTTTTTCCAGTGCCGCTAAACGGTCAGCCAGGACGCTTTTCTCAAACAACATACCATCAGCCTGCATAATCTGCTGCCATACCTGCTGCAATTTCCAAATCAGCAAAAGTCTGCGCAGACGCTGTAAATAAGCTTCTATAACATTTACAACCTGCTGCATTTTTTCAGTTGCGGCAAAATCCATACCAAAGGCAAGATAACTGCGTAAATACAGTAATTCTTTCAGTAAGATTTTTACTGAGGAACGTTCTGCGCCTTGACGTAAGATATTCTGGCACTCCAGCAGCCTGTCGCCATGTACCTGTACTGCCAGCAGCATTTCCAAACGTATATTGCCGTCACTTGCCATTTTAAACTTCTCCTGCTGCCAATCAGGCTCAATACCAAGCAGCGCCAGACCGCGAGCAAATTTACTGCGCTTTTCAATAAATACGGGTACAATAGCTGCAATATCAGCAGCAAAATCCAAAAGCGCTCCTTTATCGCCTGACAGCAGTTCTATTTCAATTTCGTCTATTCTGTCCTTATCCTTACCGCGTCTGATGTAACCTTTATCTATCGCCAGTTCCGCAACAGCACCTGGCAGTTCCAGAATATAAGTAGTGCGCTCTATTTCTGTGGCAAAAAGTTTTTCTACGCCTGCCGGCGCCAGCTCCGTCAGCTCAAAGCCCAGTCCCAGCTCCTTAAAGCCAGTCAAGATGGCTGCATCATCTGCCAGCGGCATATTCAGTTCCACTCTCTCGCTAAGTCCGCCGCTGCTCTTGCGGGAGGTCTTAACAGTAGCCTCGAAGCTGCCGTCACCTTTATCCCTTACGCGATAGGCGATTCCATGCTTCTTAAAAGCCAAATCAGCAGTATCATAATAACTGCTGCACATCTGCACAGTTTTGGCACTGCCTTCTTTAATTACAGATTGTACCTCCTTAGCAGCCAGCAATTTTTTCAGATTTCTTTTATCAACCAGCAGCTTTAACTCTATTTCAACATTTTTCTTCATCATCATTCTGCCTTTCCGTCATCTTTTTGCTTTCATCGCAGCTGCGCCACCATACCAGGGGTATGCCAAACGCCAGCACAGTTACAGCCACAGCCGCATAAAACCTGCCTGTACCAAAAGCGTCCGCTAAAAAATTATAAGCAACAGCCCCCGGCAGCATTCCCAGTAAAGTAGCGCCTGCGTAAATTTTCCAGGGCATCCGCACGCTGCCGGCCACGATACTCACCGGATCATAAGGGAAAATAGGCACCGTACGCAGCCACAGCATTCTGACAAAGCCATCATCATGCAGCAGATAATCCTGCACGCGCGTGCCGATACTGCCGCCAAAATTCTGCAGCAGCCAGCTGCCGCCGCCAAATCTGCCCAGCAAGTAGCAGAAACTGGCACAGCCAAGCCCGCCCATGAGCAGGAACAAAACGCCCCACCAAGGGCCGAACAGCACGCCTGCACTAAGGTTTAACAGCAGTGTAGGAAAAAGCAGCAGCGGCCTGAACGTGTACACAAGCACATACATCAGCGGCGCCCAGGTACCGAAACTTGCTACCCAGAAGCGGATATCTTCAGCAGAGGAAGGATGTGGATTATAGGGAGAAACGTAAGCTCCGTATAAAATAGCTCCTAATACCAGCACATACAGCACTAACCGCAAAAGCAAATATTTAATTTGTTTGTTCTTCATCTGCATCTATCTTACCTGCCATTTTTTCTTAATATTATCATACTCTGACAACGAAAGTTACGCAAGCATCAGTAATTGCAGCGTCTTAAATCTTTCACATTTTATAGCTATTGACTTTTATTTTTGACAAGTGCATAATTAAAGTATAAGCATTTATTTTTTTAAGTGTAACAAATATATTTTTTCTTAAATTTATAAGAAAGCGGTGAAATTAAAATGTTGTACAAATTTGAAGGACAATTACCCAAAGTAGATGAAAAAGCCTATGTTTTCAATGCTGCAACCGTTATCGGCAAAGTTGAAATGAAAGAATACAGCAGCGTATGGCCCAACGTAACCGTACGCGGCGACGTTAACCGTATTGAAATCGGTCGTTATACAAATATCCAGGATAACAGCGTCCTCCACGTAGCTGATAATTATGCCTGCATCGTAGGCGACTATGTAACCGTAGGCCACAGCGCCCTGCTGCATGCCTGCACAGTTGAAGACCACTGCCTGATCGGTATGCACGCCACCGTTCTGGACGGCGCTGTTATCGGCACCGGCTCCATCGTAGCTGCCGGTGCAGTAGTTACCAAAGGCACTATCGTACCGCCTCATTCTCTGGTAGCAGGTATACCTGCCCGCGTTATCAAGACGCTGGACGAAAGCAATAAAGACAATATTCATGCACAGGCTATCAAATATAAAGATTTGTGGACCAAACGCTATGGTCTGCTGCCCGATAACGACGGCGAAACCTATCACGGCGAACAAATTGTTTAAAATAATATTGGCAATCTCATAAGTAAAACAGCAGGTACTTATGTGCCTGCTGTTTTTTTACGTATTCAACTGCTTGCGCCTTTGTCGGCGCAGCCTGTTAATATGACGCTCAAATTCCCCGCTTTCAAGCAGCTCCGTCAAAACATACTGCTCAAAAACAGGTACCGTACAGGAATAAAAACCAATCTTCCGCTTAAACTCCTCTACCATCTGTAAAGACAGAATCATATACCCGGCACGGAAAGACGGCGCAATGGTATGAGAAAAAGTATTAAGATAAATAACCGGTACATTTTTAGCCTGCGCCATGGCAAAAAGTGTTTCTTCATTTTTTCTTGATACGGTAAACTCCGAATCATAATTATCCTCAATAATACAGCCATGACACTTTGCTGCCCAGTTTAAATATTCATACTTTTTAGAAGCACTGACACTGATGCCGCTGGGAAAGCTGTTAAAAGGAGTTACATGCAGTACCTTAGCCTGACTGGCAAAAAGCTGCTGCGAATCAATACCATCCTCATGCAGTTTAAGCATTTCACATTGCAGTCCATTGGCACGATAAACCTTGCCTATCTGTTCATAGGACGGATCTTCCAAAGCAAAAACATTCTGCCTGCCTAACAGCTGCGCCAATAAACCATACAAATATTCGGCGCCGGAGCCAATCACAATCTGTTCCGGTCGAGCAGCAATATCACTGCTGCGTGCCAGATAAGCGGCTATTGCCGTACGCAGCTCAAGACAACCGCAGTTATCCGATTTTACTAAGATATTCTCACCGTAATCTAAAAGCACCCGGCGCATAAGCTTTGCCAGCACCGTATAGGGAAACACTCCCCTGCTGCTGTGCTGAAGATATTTGCGTTCCGTAATCAGAGGCATGGTAGGTGTACCTGACGTGATAAGAAAATTATCCTGACGATAAATAACAAAATATCCGCTGCGCTCACGCGCTTCCACATACCCCTCATCACAAAGCAGCTCATAAGCATGTTCTATAGGAATCACACTGATTCCCAATTCTTCTGCCAGGATACGTTTAGACGGCATTTTTCTGCCATATGGATATGACCCTGCTACAATATCTTGTTTTAACTGTTCATATAATTGCAGATAAAGCTGCTTTCCCTCATTTTTACTTACATTGTATTTCATCTGATTATATGTATTACTCCTGTTCTGGTTATTTTTTAATTATCAGAATCAGTATATGCTATTGCCATATTATTTGTAAAGGAGTAATCATCATGGAACAATCTCGTTATGAACTTAATAAAGGACTTGCACAAATGCTCAAAGGCGGCGTTATCATGGATGTTACCAATGCAGAACAGGCGCGTATTGCCGAAGCAGCCGGAGCCTGCGCAGTTATGGCACTGGAAAAAATTCCTGCCGATATCAGAGCTGCAGGCGGCGTAGCCCGTATGAGCGACCCCAAGCTGATTAAAGAAATTCAAAACGCTGTTTCCATCCCTGTTATGGCAAAATGCAGAATAGGCCATTTTGCCGAAGCACAAATTCTGCAGGCACTTGATATTGACTACATCGACGAAAGCGAAGTTCTCTCTCCAGCCGATGACAAATACCACATTGACAAAACAAAATTCTCCGTTCCTTTCGTCTGCGGCGCCCGTGACCTGGGCGAAGCCCTAAGACGTATCAGCGAAGGCGCGGCTATGACTCGTACTAAAGGTGAACCGGGTACAGGCGATATCGTCCAGGCCGTAAGACACATGCGCATAATGCAGTCAGAAATCCGCCGTCTGCACAGCATGGCAGAAGACGAACTTTTTGAAGCAGCAAAACAGCTGCAGGTACCGTATGAACTGGCAGTCTATGTACATCAACAGCAAAAACTGCCCGTAGTAAACTTTGCTGCCGGCGGTGTGGCAACTCCTGCTGACGCTGCCCTCATGATGCAGTTAGGCGCAGAAGGCGTATTCGTAGGCTCCGGTATCTTCAAATCCGGTAATCCGGCACAAAGAGCAGCAGCAATCGTTCAGGCTGTTACCAATTATAATGACGCTGATATGCTGGCAAAACTTTCCGAAAATCTGGGCGAAGCCATGGTAGGCATCAACGAACAGGAAATCCAACTGCTCATGGCTGAACGAGGTAAATAAAATGCGAATAGGAATTTTAGCTCTGCAAGGCGCTTTTGCAGAGCATGAAGCTGTACTGCACAAACTAAATACAGACACTTTTGAAATCCGTAAATATCAGGACTGGCAGCAGCCTTGCGACGGTCTGATTATTCCCGGCGGTGAAAGTACCGTAATGAATAAACTGCTGCATACACTCGGATTATTTGCGCCAATACAAACAGCAATCATGAATGGTCTGCCGGTTTTCGGTACCTGTGCCGGCATGATACTGCTGGCTAAAGAAGTACATAACGGCACGCCTTGCCTGGCAACAATGGACATCACTGTACAAAGAAACGCCTATGGCCGCCAATCCGGCAGCTTTACTGCTGCCGAAAATTTTCATGGTCTTGGTAAATTGCCCATGACCTTTATCCGTGCCCCCTATATTGAACAGGCAGGAAAAAATGTAGAAATTTTAGCTACAGTAGATGGTAAGATTGTCGCTGCCCGCCAGCAAAATCAGCTGGTAACAGCTTTTCATCCAGAAATCGACATGGAAACAGCTGTCCATAAATATTTTCTCAATATAGTGCAGGAACATCTGCAAAATAAACATGCATAAACAAAAAGCTGCCGCAGCACAAAGCTCGGCAGCTTTTTTCTATATATTAATATATTAATTTTTAATAACCTAAATGCTTCAATAAACCTTTAAGTCCAGCCATAATATCATCATAGGTAATGTCAAAATCACCTGTATACCAGGGGTCAGCAATGCTTTGCCCTTTGCGCCCCGCATAATCAAGCAGCAGACTTACCTTTCCCAGCCTGTCACTGCCTATAATCCTGTCAATATTGCGCAGATTATTACTGTCCATAGCAATGATGTAATCAAATTCTTCATAATCCTTCACTGTCAGCTGACGTGCATATTTCCCAGCAACGCTGATACCATACTGCGCCAGCTTATTTTTAGTACCTCTATGTACAGGATTGCCGATTTCTTCTCTGCTGGTAGCGCTGGACTGGATATAAAATTCATCAGCTTTGCCTAATTTCTGCACCATATCTTTCATTAAAAACTCTGCCATCGGCGAACGGCAGATATTGCCGTGGCACACGAACATGATTTTTGGCATTTGTTTTTACTCCCTTAAAATATTTATTTCATGGAATTACTATAAAATAAATTTGATAACAAAGAATATACTTATTAATTTTTATTTAGCAAATTAGATTTTTTAAATCTTTACTAAACAACAACAAAAAACAATCAAAATATACTTGTATTTCAAGTAATATATCGGCAATACAAGCTTAAATTTTATATTATTTATCATTTGTTTTTAATTTTTCTAAGATAGCAATTATATCTGGCTGAGTTGGAGTAAACTTTATTCCCTTCTTTAACAGTCGCAAAACCTTATTAGCTTTCCGCTCAATTGTTCTAACTACATGTTCACTTGTTACCATTAAATGATTTCCTGCAATAGTATATTCTCGTTCTATATATTTTTCTGTAATAGGAAACATATCTTGTATAAGAAACGCACTTTCTCTACTATCGTCCAATTTTACAATATGTATAATATCACAAGGTTTACCTACCTTTTCTTTACTTTCAATAATTTTTTTATATTTATCTACCCTGCTTGATAACGGTATCATCCAAAATATTTCCATTGCAGAATCCTTTAAACAATAATAATGTGGTCTATTTCCATCTTTATTTCCTTTAAGATACGGATCAGCCATATCTATAAAAAATTGGTCTTTTATAATGTAGAATCCTGTTTTCTTCATTGCTTATATCCCTATCATAGTTTACATAGAAAAATCCCCCGCTTTACAGCGGAGGATTAAACTTTCAACCCAACCATTTATATACCGCATATTGGTCAGCGGTAAACTTTCAACCCAACCATTTATATACCGCATATTGGTCAGCGGTAAACTTTCTTTCCATACATATTTTAACAAGTACGAAAATAAAAGTCAATATCGCCTATCTCTATCATTCCCTGGTATTAATCATCAAATATGCCAACATAAAATATTTGTATTATACACATAACGATCCAATATATTTACTATTATATCTATCTGGTTTCTTTTTATCTTCAAGAAACGATACTGAATAATTTTCATTAGAAACGTACACATCCACAATACCACTATTACAATCAAAAATAATATTTCCTGCTGTATTTTGTGTAATCGTATTATACCCAGACAAATAATTTATTTTTTCTGATGGTGCTTCTCCAATTACCACGATTTTAGGATTTATCTTTTCCATCCATTCTTTTGGTATTTTACCACTTTTTCGGCCATGATGAGGCGCAAATATAATATCTGCTTTGGGTAATTCAATTACATTTTTAATTTTTTCCATAAATATATTTTCTAAATCACCAAACCATAATGCTGTAACACCATTATGCAAAGAATACTTTATAATTGGAGATATATTATTAGGACTTTTTCCAGCTTTAACATTAGATAATTCTACTTTGTAATCTTCATTACTCGTTATTGGCCATAAAATATTAATTCCAGATGACCCATACTTTTTTTCATCATCATCTTTATTCATCCAACAACGAGAACACCCTTGATAAATATGAAAAACTTTTTTCTTCGAATCTCTAAGCTCACAATAACGTTTAAAATCTTCTGTTTCATCACTTTTTGTAGCTTCGTTAGCTACACAGTAAAAATTTAAGATTTGTATGTTGTCATCCAAATATTGTAAGCCATGAATGTGATCTTCATCAGGATGTGTAGATATAAACCTATGGATATCCTTATACCTTGATTCAGATATTATTTCATCTGTGATTTCTTTTTTATTTGTGTCATCCATATTGCAATCAATAATTGTAAAATTACTGCTTCCATGTTTTATATAGAACATATCTCCATTTCCGACAGATATAGATTTAATAATACTCATTTATATCACCTCTTATTTATTCTATAGTTTATTTTGATTTAATATACTTTTCTACCCGTTTTCTAATATAGTCTGTTTGTTTTTTATAACTAATTACAAATAATATAATAATTAATAAACAAATAACAATAAAAACTATATTATTCCCTGTAACTCCAAAATTATTTATACAGTCATACAGAAACCAATCATATACTTTTACTCCTATTACAGCAATTAGTGTTGCTATAATTGTACGATAAGTATTATTCGTTTCATTTAAAATTTTGATAAAAGAATTATTTTCAGAAGCTTCTATATAATCACTATACGGAGCAAATTTAAGAAATGCTTCTTTTTCTTTTGTATTTTTATTTTTTATCTTTATTGACTTCAGAAACTTTTCGATAAAAATTGAGCCAATACGGCTTATAATCATTCCTATAAAATAACAAAAAAATAATTTTTCCCATATTTCTCCAGATTGTAATGAAATTCTTGTAGTTTTCTCTACAATACTACAAAAAATTATACCTGGAAACAAATTATTAAAAATGTCATAAGAAGAAATTTTTACAAATAAGTTTTTAATAATATCCTCCACTATGAAGCTCCTATTTTACTCATATATTTGCCAACCTAAAAATATATCAATTCATTTTTTGCAAAATCATCATCTTATCCATCTTCCCTTCTACACATCCCAAACAGTTTCATCACCGCAGATATTACGGATTTTCAGGCGCAAGGGTTTTTCTTTGCATAAGATTCTGCTATCCCAGAAATCTTTTGTTTTCTCACCATTAACGATAACATAACCGTTTTTATCAATTTTTATCTCACTGTCAGAATGCCATTCGCCATCTTGCACTGTGCAGTCAACGCGCAAAAATTCTATCAGTTCCAAGCCCTCTTCACTAATGGTAATAGGAGTAAATTCTTTCTTGGCATTCAGACGATTTTTATCGTTAAATTCGGCAATTTTACCCTGTACACGGTCGCTTACAAAGCTGTCAATACTTACAGCATAACCGCCAAACAAATCTTCATGTACTTCATCTACATGAAATTCTGCATAATCTTCTATCACAACATCATCAAGAACTGTTTTTAGATCACGCAGCTCAATTTCAACTGTAGTGCTGTCATCTTCAGCAATAAATTTATTGATTTCCTCTTCACTGGTAATATCTATATAATACACGATAACTTTTTTAATATCGCTGTCCAAGTCCGGTATAGCCTGATGAATAATACGGTTCATTAGTACCTTATCAAGCAGTTTAGTACTGCTGTCCATCAGGTTAGGAACATAAACTGGAACAGTCCCAAGCTTACTGTCTGTAATAACGCCTTCCCAGAAAGAATCTAAAGAATCTTCATTTTTCAGTCCGGGAATAAGCGATTTTATTTTATCCATTGTTTGCACAGGATTACGATACAGCTGCACGCCGTCTTTAATTTCTAATACATCAAATTCCGCGCCATCAGCTTTTAAACGGTCACGGGTAGTCTGAATAGAATTAAGACCAATATCACAGTGAATAAATTTACGGCCAAGCTTATTGGCTACAGCAGCAGTAACACCACTGCCGCCAAAAAAGTCAGCAACAAGCATATTTTCATTTGAAGAAGCCTTAATAATGCGTTCCAGTAATGCTTCTGGCTTCTGTGTTGCATATTCTAATTTTTCTTTAGCCATAGCGTTAATTGTAGCTATATACCAAGTATCTGATGGCAAAACTTTATCATCTGGAATTTCAGATGATTCACTTTTAGTAGTTACCATAGCCCCTTTATAATTTAAGGCTATGTCACAACAAACAGTTGATAAATAGCCATTTTTATAGGGGAGTATC
>UQXH01000029.1 GCA_900545025.1 uncultured Phascolarctobacterium sp. | reverse complement strand
GTACTCTTACCAGCACCATTAGCGCCGATAACAGCTACAAAATCTCCCTGCTCTATTTCCAGATTCAATTTATGAAACACCCATCCTTCGCCATAGTCAAAGCCAAGGTTTTCAATCCTGATGATTTTCTCCATTTTATATCCTTACTGCACCAGCAGCGCCAGCTTCAAATTATCTATATTGCGCTGCATAATCTTAATATAATCCAAATTCTCCTTACGCCCTTCCTCACTCAAGCCTTCCAAAGGATCAAGCACCGCCGTCTCGGCACCGGTTTCTTTAGCCAGCACCTGCGCAATACGCGGATCAGAGAGAGTTTCAAAAAAGATATAGCCTACCTGCTCCTGCTTGACAATACCAGCCAGACGCTGCAAGTCTGCAGGCGTAGGCTCCGCCTGCGGCGACAAGCCGCTCACTGCCAGCTGTCTCAAGCCATAATCGGCAGCAAGATGACCAAAAGCTGCATGAGAAGTTATAAATACCTTTTTCTGCGCCGAAGCTGCTATTTCCTGCATCTGCTTATCCAGCTGCTGCAGCTGTTCCAGATATTGCCTGCAGTTAGCCTGATAGTAAGCAGCATTGGCAGCATCAGCCTCGCAGAACGCTTCCGTAATACGCTGTACCTCTATCATGGCTTTTTTAGGGCTTATCCAGACATGCGGGTCCTGCTTACTGCCGTTATCGTACAAACCGCTGCCAGCCTGTACAGACAAAACCTTTCGCTCTGCCACAGCCTGCAGGGCCTGCTCTGCCCAAGGCTCTACCAATCCATTATATACAAAGAGCTGCGACCGGCCAATTTTGGTCAGGTCTCGCGGCGAAGGCTCCCAGTCATGAGGCTCAGCGCCATCCGGCACCAGCGTAGTCACCTGCGCTTTATCGCCGCCGACAGCTCTGGCAAATTCTGCCATCGGATAAAAGCTTGCCGTCACCTGCAGTTTATCTTGTTCCTTTCCTTTGTCAGCACAGCCACTGGTTAACAACGCCAGCAGCATAATCAGCAAAAAAATCTTCTTCATGCATTACCTCCTTAGAACATTTATTTTTCTGCTATAATAATTTGTCAAATTTTCTTTATTATACTACAATATACGATAATAAAGAAAACATTTCTTCCTTTTCATATTTACCAGCACAAATAAGGAGTGATTTTCATGCTGCCGGAAAAGAAATTTATTGCCGCTTTTGATATTGATGCACAAAACACTTTTACGCCTGTCTGCCCCGATGAATTGCCCGTAGCAGAAGGTGATACCATTGCCGCCGAGCTTAACGCCCAGGCTGCTTTTGCCAGTCTGCGCATAGCATCCCGTGATGCTCACTCTGCCAGCGCCTTGTGGCTCAGCACATCGGATAACCCACCGCTGACGCCAATCGCCGGTTATCCTGATCTTGACCTGCGCTGGCCTGCTCACGCTATCGTCGGCACTAAAGGTTTCGACTTTATCAATGGCCTTGACCCCAACGCCTATGCTTTCCAGGTATTCAAAGGCATCGAGCCTGATAAGCATCCTTACGGAGCCTGCTATCATGACCTTGGCGATAAGCTGTCTACCGGCGTTATCGAATATCTGCGCTGCCATAATATTACTACAGTAATCTGCGGCGGCCTGGCAACGGATTACTGTGTCAAAAATACCGTCTTGCAGCTGCGCCGCGCCGGCTTCGACGTCATCCTCAATAAAGCTGCCTGCCGCGGCATAGCTCCCGATACTATCGCCAGCGCCATGCAGGAAATGAAAGCTGCAGGCGTGCGCTTTGTCGACTGCGCCGCCGACCTTGCCAACCTGTAATTAAAAACCCTGTTGCAACAGCAAAACCACCTTCACTGAACTATGCATCCAAAAGCTTCATCTCACTTTTAGGTTACATAGGATTCAGAAAAGGTGGTTTTATTTTATAGTTTTTCACATTTCTTCCGTCAGTCTTTTAAGAACACTTTCTAACAGTAAACAGCCGCGGAAAATATTTTCCGGTGTACTGTATTCTTCGGGGGCATGACTGATACCGCCCACACTGGGTACGAAAAGCATCACAGTCGGAACACCGCTGCCTGCAAAAACCTGGGCATCATGCCCTGCCCAGCTTGGCAGAGTACGATAGTGTAGCTGCAATTTATCAGCTTCTGCACATGCTGCTGTAACTAAACGTTCAGACAGCGGCACAGCAGGCACATGGAAATCACCGTCAGTCTGCCATGTCACACCATTAGCAGCGGCGGCAGCTTCAATAATATTTACAACCTGCGCTCTTACCTCACGCAAAATAGCATCATCATAAGAACGTGTTTCGATGCAAAGGCTGACTCTGCCCGGTACGATATTAGGCACATTAGGCTCCACGCTAAACTTTCCTACTGTAGCCACAAAGCGTTTATCCCGGCGTGCCAGGTCACGTACGGCAATAATCACTTCCGCTCCGGCAGCAGCCGCATCCTTACGGCGACGCATAGCCGTAGTACCGGCATGATTTGCTTCGCCGCCAAAAGTTAGATGCAGTCGGTCATAACCAACGATATGCGTTACCACTCCTGCTTCCAGCTGCTGTTCGTCCAGCTCCGCGCCCTGCTCTATATGCAGCTCCACAAAAGCTGCCAAATCATGTAAACCGCAGGCAGCACTGGTCAGTGCATCTTGTGGTAAACCGGCCTCCCGCAGGCAGTCTGCCAGAGTTCCAGCTCTGCCGTTACATTTTATCCCTGCAGCCTCCTGTCCTTTAAACTCTCCGCTGCGCACCCGTACACCAAAGCAGGCCATGCCAAAGGCTGTGCCTTCTTCCTCCGCTGTAGCAATCACCTGCAGGCTGCGCTTAGGCACGTAGCCTTCCTCCTGCCAGCTGCGCGCTACTTCTAAAGCTGCTACAATACCCAACGCACCGTCAAAATTACCGCCGTGCGGTACCGTATCAAGATGAGACCCGCTCATGACAGGCGGCAGCTGCGGCTGCGCGCCCTGCAGCGTACCGATAAGATTACCTGCAGCGTCCACCTCTGTCGTCATACCTATAGCCTGCATTTCCTGTTTCAGATATGCCTGCGCCTGCATAAACTCTTTACTGTAGGTCAGTCTGCTGGTACCACCTTCAGGCAAAGCGCCAAATTCTGCCAGCTTCTGCAAAGTATTCTGCATTCTTGCACTGTTTATCGCCATATATTCACTCTGCCTTTCCTTACAGATATTTTAAGATTTCAGCCGCATGAGGCAGGATAATATCAGGCTTGATGTCACCTTGCTCCACATCCTGCATGCTTGCCTCACCGGTAAGCACCATGACAGAAAGAATACCGTTATTTAAACCGAAGGCGATATCGGTTGACAACCTGTCGCCTACCATGGCAATTTCTTCTTTTCTATAACCTGTTTTATCCAGTACCACATCAACCATATACTGATAAGGCTTACCGAAGATAAGCTGCGGCTTTTTGCCCGTAGCTGTTTCAATCAGCTGCAGCATGGCTCCGCAGTCAGGGATAAACTCCCCGCCTTCAATAGGGCAGCGTACATCAGGATGAGTAGCCACATAGGGCACGCCGCGGTCGATAAGCCTGCAGGCAATAGCCAGCTTCTCATACGCCAGCGTCATATCAAAGCCGACCACCACATAATCTGCTCCCTCTTCCAGACTGCTGCTGAGAGTAAAGCCAGCCTTGGTAATAGTCTCTTCCAGCTGCGGTGTCCCCAATACAAAAAGCTTAGCGCAGGGCTTCGTCTTATGCATATAATTGGTGAACGCATCCGACGAAATCAGAATATCATCATAAGTTACAGGCACGCCTAATCTATTCATTTTTTCAACATAGTGTCCATGTCCCTTAGAAGAATTATTTGTCAGCAGGTAGTAATCCCTGCCTTTCTCTTTCAGCTTGTCAAAAAAGCCCTCCATCCCCGGTATCAGCGTATTACCCAGATTGATGGTACCGTCCATATCAAAAAGAAAGCATTTTATCTGTTGCAGCCGCTTTAAATCAGCCATAATATCCTCCCGTGTATTTTAAACTTTACTGTTTATTATAAAGCATTTCCTTCTAACAATAAACAAAGAAAAAGCACCGGCATATACCGGTGCTTTGATATTTTTAGCCCAGAAGCAGTCTGTCACTGTCCATAGTGTCGCCGCTGGCTTTTTCAAACATTTCCAGCAAATCAGGAATCTGAAGGTTTTTCTTTTCGTCTCCCTGCACGTCGATAATAACCCTGCCGTTGTGCAGCATAATCAGCCTGTTGCCGAAACGCAGCGCATCACGCATATTATGAGTAATCATCAAAGTCGTCAGGTTATCTTTTTTGACTATTTTATCCGTCAGGCCCAACACCTTTTCTGCCGTCTTAGGATCAAGCGCCGCCGTATGCTCGTCCAAAAGCAGCAGCTTGGGCTTCTTCAAAGTTGCCATCAGCAGCGTCAGTGCCTGACGCTGACCGCCGCTCAGCAAACCGACCTTAGCAGTCATACGTTCTTCCAGGCCCAAATCAAGCTCTTTAAGCAGTTCATAAAAACGTTCATGCTGTTCGTCGTTAAAGCTCCAGGCAAGACCAGGCGTCTTACCGCGTCTTGCTGCCAAAGCCAGATTTTCTTCAATCATCATTCCGGCAGCTGTTCCCAGCATCGGATCCTGAAAAACACGGCCGATATACTTAGCCCGTTTATGCTCCGGCTTCTTGGAAAGGTCTTCTCCGTCAATGATAATCTTGCCGCTGTCCACAGCGAACACACCAGCAATAGCATTCAGAGTCGTAGACTTGCCTGCGCCGTTGCCGCCGATAACAGTGGCAAAATCTCCCGGTTTAAGATGCAGGCTCAGTCCCTGCAGCGCACGTTTTTCATTTATTGTCCCGGGAAAGAAGGTTTTATAAATATTTTCTACTCGCAGCATCTTTAACGCACCGCCTTTCTGGCACTTACCTTATTTTTCAGCAGCGGCATGGAAAGCGCAAAGGCTACCAGCACAGAGGTAAATAATTTCAAATCGTTAGGCGGCATACCCATCTGCAGTACCAAGGCAATAACGATGCGGTAGACGATAGAGCCCATGATAACGGAAATCATGCAGTTTTTAAAGCTGCGGGTACCGAACAGCACCTCGCCGATAATGACAGAGGCAAGTCCGATAACGATCGTACCCGTTCCCATACCTACATCGGCAAAGCCGTTGCTTTGAGCTACCAGCGCACCGGAAACAGCAACCAGAGCATTGCTAAGCAAAAGTCCCAAAATAATAGTCACGTTGGTATCTACACCTTGCGCGCGAATCATCTGCTGATTAAAGCCTGTAGCACGAATAGCCGCACCGATTTCTGTGCCAAAGAACCAGTACAGAAATAAACCAATTAAAACCGTTGCTGCCAAACCGACAATAAAAGTCGTTTCCGCACTGCTCAAGCCCAACATATCCCGTACAAGCGAAAAGGTCGTGTCCACACCCAGCAACGACAAATTAGCCTTACCCATAATCCGCAGATTTACGGAATACAAAGCAATCATAGTCAGGATACCTGCCAAAAGCGCCGGTATCTTCATCTTCGTATGCAATATACCGGTAATAACTCCGGCCAGCATACCTGCTACGGCTGCTGCCGCTACTGCCGCCAGCGGTCCGTAGCCGGCCGCCAAAAGCGATGCTGCCGCTGCCGCTCCCAGCGGGAAGCTTCCTTCCACAGTCAGATCCGCTATATCAAGCACTCTGAAAGTAACATAAACGCCTAATGCCATTACCGCCCATAAAAGGCCCTGCGCAACAGTAGGCACTAATAAATCTAACATACTACCATCCTTCCATCTTACCAAAAATTTTTATAAATATTTATCCTATATTCAGTTTTCTATTCTATAATTTTAAGAAGAAATGTGAGGTGAACATTATGTGGGCAATTTTTGCTTTATTATCAGCCGTATTTGCAGCGCTGACTTCTATTCTGGCAAAAATAGGTATTGAAAACGTTAATTCCAATCTGGCTACTGCCATCCGTACCCTGGTCGTCCTAATCATGGCCTGGGGGATAGTCTTAATGACCGGTAAACTAAACCAACTTCCTGACATCAGTTCAAAGAGCTGGCTTTTCCTCATCCTCAGCGGCCTGGCGACAGGACTTTCCTGGCTCTGTTATTTTTACGCTTTACAGATAGGCGAAGCCAGCAGGGTAGTCCCTGTAGATAAATTCAGCGTAGTAATCACGATGGTCATGGCTTTCTTTATCTTGGGAGAAACAGTTACCCTTAAAACCATAATCGGAGGCGTACTGATAACACTGGGAACCTTGCTCCTTATATTTTAAGCATAAATTCACAAAATGTCTGCCATAAAAATGGCAGACATTTATGCTTTATTCGATAATCTTAGCGTCTTTCATTACAGCTTCTGGAATGGTCAGACCTATTTTCTGTGCTTCTTTCTTGTTAATCATGACAGTGAATTCTTTCTGAGCCTGGATAGCCATATCAGCAGGTTTTGCTTTGCCGCTCAGAATATCAGCAGCCATTTCACCGGTCTGTACACCAAGTTTGTAGTAATCAATACCCAGGGTAGCCAAACCGCCGGCCTTTACCATACCGCCTTCACCGCAGATTACCGGCAATTTAGCTTCAGCAGTCACTACATTCAGCGTGGGCATTGCAGAAGCCAGTACATTGTCAGTAGGCACATAGATTGCCTGTACATCGCCAACCAGACTGCGCGCAGCCTGCTGGATATCATTTACGGTGGATACGGTAGCTTCTTTAACAGCAATACCCTTAGCAGCTGCCGCCTTCTTCAGCAGTTCTACCTGCAGCTGGGAATTAACCTCGCTGGAGCAGTAAATAGTGCCGATAGTCTTTGCTCCCGGGACCAGCTTCAGCAACAAATCAAGCTGGGCTTCTACAGGATTCATATCAGTAGTACCGGTAACATTAGTAGCGGGCTTTTCATTAGATTTTACCAGTTTCGCCGCTTCATAATCGGTTACAGCCGTAGCTACGATGGGAATATCCTTAGTTACATTGGCAACTGTCTGTGCCGCCGGAGTTGCGATTGCACAAATTAAATCAACCTTATTGCTGACAAAGCGATGAGCAATATTCTGCAGGTTGGACTGATCAGCCTGCGCATTTTGACGATCATAAACCACATTCTGACCTTCTTTATACCCTTTGGCAGCCATGCCATCTACAAAACCTTTGTTGGCAGAATCAAGAGCTTCATGCTCTACCATCTGCACAATACCTACGTTTACCTTTTTATCGCCTGCTTCTTTCTTATCGCTGCCGCAGCCTCCTAACAGACCCATAGCCAACGTAAGCATAATACCTGCTGTCAGCGCTTTGATTTTTTTACTTTTCAATACCATCATCTTAATCATCCTTCCATTCTACAATACTACAAAATTTAACGACCCTTGAAGGTTATTGTGTTCATTTTACGCTGTTCTTAATTGCTTGTAAACTAAAAATGCCATTTACGCTAAATATTCTCTTTTTTCTGAATACTTTGTATGAAATTTTACATTTTTGTCATATCTGCAGCAATATAAAAAGACCGGCATAAAAGCTATACCGGTCAGTTAATCATAGCAGCTTCTGCGCCATATTTTCCGTCAGGATGATATGGGTCAGGATACCCGTCTTCAAGGCGCCTTCCGCTGCCCGTACATTATCATCTGCAATTATACCGATAACCTTGCTGCAATGTCTCAGCATCGACAGCGGCACATGCATGCAGAAATCATTATTGCCGCTGATAAACTCGCCGCGGTTGTTATAGTAGTAAGAAAGGAAGCTTCCTACCGCTTTTTGCCGCTGCAGCGCATCTCCGAACCTGGTAGCCGTAGCTTCATCCGGTACGCCGGGATAACCTTTAATGCCCAGCACCGCAGCATCCGTCTGCTGCCATAAACGATAGATAGCTTTATAAGCCGCACCGGCTTCGTAATTTTCACGTTCCTCTTCCGAATCAGGAAAAGCCGGACAATTCATCACACATGGCTGTCTGCCGCAGGAAGCACCCCAAAGCCGCACCAGTTCATCAGGATGATAGCCCTTATTGGGAATATGGGCCTTACCAATCAAAGGATAAACTACGCCTTCATGCCTGCCGCCTAATCTGCATAATTCATTTACAATTTCGCCTATAGCATAGCCCCAGCCTAAGCCTACATAATGAGCATAAGGCAGTTCCAGCGCCAGATATCTGGCGGCCTGCTGCCAGATGCCGTCCTCCTTGCGCAGTACCAGTCCGCCCTGCAGATGGTATCGCTGCTGCAAGGTTTTCAGCAGCTCGGCATTACCTTCCTCAGCCGTTCTGACTTCGATGTGGACTATCCCCGTTTCACGCGCCCGCGTCAGCATCTTGCTTACTGTCGGACGCGAAACTCCCAGCCTGGCAGCAACCTCAGCCTGCGTCAAATTCTCTTCATAATACAGCTTGGCAGCAGTAATCAGCTCGTTGCGTTCCTGAGGAGTAAGCATCTTACTTTACTTCTTCCATCAGCTCGAACAGGATGCCGTCTTTCATCACAAAAGCAATGCGGGTATGCTCATCAGCCATCCAAGGCTCTACTACAACTTGGTTTTCCTGCAGCTGTTTATCCAAATCGTCAACCTTGTAAGCTACATGCACCATTGTCTGCAGTTCTTGCGGCAACGGAGTATCTTTTTCAAAACGCAGATATTCGATATGAAATTCATTGCTGGCCGGATCAATAATATGTGTTTTGATGCCTTCTGCATACATCTCGCCGGGACGGGAGATATCAGTAGGTACGCCTACATGCATAAATTCTTTCATTTATTTCACGTCCTTTTTCAAAAGTTCATAAGCATGATATGCCTCTTCCGGTTTGGCACCTTCATGGACCACCATCCTGATAGCCTGCAGCATAGCACTGGGACATTCTGCCTGCAATACGTTACGGCCCATATCTACACCGGCAGCGCCCTCGCTGACAGCGCGGTACGCCATAGCCAGCGCTTCGCTTTCAGGAATCTTCTTGCCGCCCGCAATAACGATGGGAACTGGGCAGGCAGCAGTAATCTGCTCAAAGTTTTCGCAGTAGTAAGTTTTGATAATATGCGCACCCTGCTCTGCCAGCAGTCTGGTAGCCAGTGCAAAATATCTGGTAGTACGTTCCATTTCTTTGCCTACTGCAACAACGCCTAATACAGGAATCCCGTATTTTTCACCGGCATTAACATAATATGCCAGATTATCCAGCGAGCCCAACTCACCGTCAGCACCTACAAAGCACTGTACTGCCATGCAAGAAGCATTCATACGGATAGCGTCTTCAATATCAACAGCAGCCGTACCAAAGCTCATATCATCTTTAAGCACGCTGCCGTCAGCAGTGCAGCGCAAGGCGATAGCTTTATTATGATTGGAAGGAATACAGGTACGCAGCGCTCCTCTGGTAGCCATCAGGCAGTCAGCATACTGCATCAGCGGCGGAATAACCAGATCAAGACGCTCCAGGCCGGCAGTAGAACCCATGATATAGCCATGATCAAAAGCCAGCATTATCGTATGTCCATCATCGGCAAAGATTTTGGAAAGACGGCTTTGCATACCCCAGCCGGCACTGTTCATGCCTTTGACATGAAAATTATGTACCGGCGGCGCAATACCGATGCCGTAATCTTTTGCTAAAATGTTGCCATCTTTATCAGCCATTATAGTTCTCCTTTATCTCAGCAGATCATTAGTTTCTGTAGTAAGGGGTACGGCAGGGAGCATTCCAGTAGCCAAGCATTTCTTCGTCCATTCTGGCAATAAACATCTGGAATCCTGCAGTTTCCTGTACAGTAAGAATTTCACCTACAGCACTGGCAGCGACTTCAATACCTTTCTGTGCCAGATATTTGCAGCAGCCGCGGAAAACAATCAATTGTTCCATAAGAGTAGTTGCACCGCTGCCATTGATGATTACCAGCAGTTTTTCTCCGGCTTGTACATTAAGGTCTTTCAGCAATGCTTCCATCATCAGTTCTGCAGTTTCATCAGCAGATTTCATCGGCTGGGTCCCGCCGCCGCCTTCACCGTGCTGGCCCATGCCTACTTCCATAGTACCTTCAGCGATATGTGCGATTTCCATACCGGTAGCCGGATGAGTTGCGCCAACAGTAGCAACAGCGATAGTAGCCATATTATCAGCAAATTTCTGAGCGATAGCAGCAACTTCTTCCAAAGATTTACCTGCAGCAGCTGCAGCGCCTGCAATCTTATATAAAGGAATACAGCCAACCAGGCCACGGCGGTCATCAGCATTTTCGCGCGGTGCATTGGCAATATCTTCCTGGGTAACTACTTTTACAACATTTAAGCCCAGTTTTTTTACCTGTTTCATAGTCAGGTTACCGGTCAGCATATCACCGGCATGGTTCAATACTACAAAGAGTACGCCATGACCTTTGTCAGCCATCTTGATAGCTTCTACGCAGGCTTGAGGACCAGGTGCAGCAAAGATATTGCCTGCTACGGAAATATCTACCATACCTTCGCCTACAAAGCCGCTGATAGCAGGCTCGTGACCAGTGCCGCCAAGAGTAACGATAGTTACACGGTCAGCATCTTTCAGTTTTTTATTGACAACCAGGTTGCCCTGTTCCAAAGAAATAATGTCAGGATTAGCCAGAGCCAAGCCTTCCAGCAATTCAGAAGTCAGATTTTCAGGATTGTTGATAAACTTTTTCATAATGTCGCCTCCGTAAAAATAAATCCTTAATATATTTCGCAAAGCTTACCGCTTTCGAAAAACTATAATGCCTCTGCCATAGAGTTAAAGAGGATAGAAATAGAAACTGCGCCGGGATCCTTGGTGCCTAAGCTGCGTTCGCCCACGTTTTTGGCACGGCCAAAGCGAGCAACCATATCGGCAGTAGCATCTGCTCCCTGCTTGGCAGCAGCAGCCACAGCCTGCATAACTGTCTTTAAATCTCCATCAGTATGCATACCTGCATCCAGCGCCGGATACAGAGCATCTACCATGGTCTTATCACCCAGTTTTGCCTTGGATATTTCGGCAAAGTCCTCTTTAGCCTGCGCAAACATCTGCTTTAAGCCTTGGGCATCCAGCTCTGTAACTCCTTCTGCCACGCCCTCAGCAAAACCGCCGAAAATTGTTCCCCACAACGGACCGGCACTACCGCCATTGCTGCTCATAAACAGCATGCTCAAATCATCCAGCAGCTCTTTCATGTCGGTACCGCCTTCTTCCAGACGTCCTTTCATAGCATCCGCCATGCGTCCGATAGTAATACCGTGATCACCGTCACCAGCCACACTGTCCAGCTCACATAAGTATTTGCTTTGTTCTTTCAGCCCCACAGCTGCAGCCAGCAGCATTTTCTGTAAAAGTTCTAAGGTAAGCATCTTATCACCTCTCAGCTTCAATATCGTTACTCTTATTTTAACATTTGTTAGAACATATGTAAATTATATTCTGAAAATTAAAGCATATAAAAAGAGAAGGCCAAGGCCTTCTCTTCTCACTGTTGCGCTTCCCAAATAAAATTATTTAATTTTTGCAGTACCTGCGGCAATTCATGACACAAACTGCCGATATGTACTCGTTCCGTGCGCCTGTGCAAATCTTTACCCCAAGGGCCTAATAATAAAAAGGGAATCTGTAAAGCAGCCAAAACTTTGCTGTCAAAGCTATACAGCTTTCCCCAGGCAGGCGCATTACAACCAAAAGCACTGTCAGGCTCCTGCTCTGCTCCCAGATAACTGCAGTCAGAAATGCCCATAAAATAGCTTTTAAGCTTTAACGGCAATAAGGTCTGCACGAAGCTTTCCACCCGCGCAAAATCTTTTGCCAGCTTTTTACTGCTCAGCGGCGGATAATAAGGCGGCGCAAAACCAATGATAATTAATGGCTCGTCACATTCTGTAAAATCAAGCACCTGCTCCATCGCCCATAAAGTCAGTGCCGGGAAATCTGTTTTCTCTTCCTGCAGCCTTCTTGCCATTTCCTGCTGCAGCTTTTGATAAAATTCTTCAAAGCCCGTCCTTTTCTGCGCCTTTTCCAGCAGCTGCTCATACCTGAGTACCGCTACGCTGTTGCCGCTGCCCTGCTTAGCCATGGCAGCATCAGCGGCTTCGCGGCACTTATCTTCCAGCCACTGCAATACTTCTGCAGGCTGTCTATGATATGTCAGTATATTACAATAGGCAGCTCCGCGTCGCGGCAGGGAAAAATCATAGCTGCTTTTAAAATCACGCATAAAATTCCATACCGGCGGTACAGTCTGTTCGTCATTTTCTATGTCTACCAGTGAACGGTCTCCTTCAGTCCTGCTGACAATTTCTGCTACAATCGCTACCGGATTCACACCTTCATAATAACTGCCTATCTGTACGGCGCGTCCCTGTACCAGCACGCAGGGCAGCAGCTTGCCCACCGTCCCGGTGTAAACAGTCTGCATTCCGTTCTCTCTGCTGTTAGGCTCGCAGTTTACCGCCAGTTCATAACAAAGACCATAACGCTCGCGCAGTTCTTGCAGCAGCGGCAGGCAGCCGCGCATGCCGGCAGAAAAAGCCTCTTCATCCGGCACTGATAAAAACAGCAGGCTGCCGCTGTCAGGATTTGCCGCATACTGTTCCAGCACGGCCAGCTGCGCTGCCATTCCGCCTTTCATATCGCAGGTACCGCGACCAAACAGCCACTGCCCGGAAGCAAGATCTTTTTTTGTATCTTCATCTAAATCTGCCTTCTGCAGTTCCTGTGCCAGCAATTCCGGCTGCGTAGCTACTTTTGCCAAACTGCCGTATACATCGGTATCAACCACATCATGATGCCCCATATAAATTACCGTCCGGCGGCTCTTGCCTAATACTAAGCCATATATACAGCTGCGCTGCCATACATCCTCGGGAAGCTCATAAGCACCGCATAATGCCTGATGTCTTTTAAAATAAGGCATCTGCTGCAGTACCTGCAGCAGATATTGCTCTATATATTTTTCTGCAGCTGTATTAGTAGGGCTATAAATACTAACCGCTTGCTTAGTAATTTCTAAAATTCTTTCTTCCAGCATCTTACTCTCCTTAAAAGCAGAAGAAGATATTGAAAAAATTCAATATCTTCTTCCCATATTCTTATACTGTACCCTCTTCCAATATACCTAATTTCCTGCGCCAGTAACGGGAATAAACTACTCCGGCAGGATTATTGGCAAGTACCCTGTCCTTGGTAATCAGGCTGGAAACAGGCGCTGCAGAAGCCTTCGTGAAAATCATATCATGACCTACGCACAAGCCGACAATAAAATTCATCTCCGTATGTGCTTCGTTAAGCAGCTGTGCCTGCATCTTAGGATTGCACATTGCTTCACGCTGCCCCGGTTTAATTTTTTCCAGTTCCATCACATCTTTATCAATAGAGCAGTTCTTGCAGCAAACAGAGTCTACTGCTATGCCTGCATTTTTAAAATACTGGGCGCAGAACTTCGCTTCATTAGCCAAGCCAATGCAGAAAGCAATACCAATTTTCTTTACGCCCAGCTGCTGCAGGAAAAAGAGACTTTCTTCCAGTCTGGTCATTTTTAAATAGTTACGGCTTTCCGTAGCTGCAGCCGCCTTCATAATAGCCTTGTCTTCCTCATCGTACAAAGCCACCGCTTCTTCCACACTGTATCTCGTGCAGTTTTGTCCCTTGACATAACAATTATGATGTTTGCAGAAAGCGCAATTCATAAGGATACCCCCTTCATCTATTTCCGTAACATAGCGGACCTTTACCTAAAATATTAACAATATATTTATTCTGCGGTTAAAGAATTTTTCCTGCTTCATTTACAGTACTTAAAACAGCTGAAAAACTGGTAATAATGAGCAATATATGATATTATATTTAAGTTAAGATATAGTTTTAATGAAATCTATTCTCATATAAAAAATATGGTGATAATATGTCTCAAAAAGAAGCTGTTTTTACCTATCCGGCCATGCTGAATCTGCAGGGCAAAGAATGCGTCATCATCGGCGGCGGCAGCGTAGCAGCCCGCAAGCTGGATACTCTTTGTCAGGCCGGAGCACATGTGACTGTTGCTGCGCCTCAGTTTTGTCCGCAACTGCTGCAGTCTGCCGAAAACAAGCCAGTTGCTCTGCTCTCCGTCTGCTACAGCAAGGAGCTGCTGCAGAATGCTTTTCTGGTAATTGCCGCTACGGATAGTAAAGAAGTAAACCGTCAGGTAACGGCTGACGCGCCTTTTTTATGCAACAATGTTACAGAGCCAGAGCTAAGTAATTTCACAGTTCCCTCTACCATTAAATGCGGCAGCATTACCGTTGCCGTAGCTACCGGAGGCATACCGGCTTATACCAGGCTGCTTAAAGCACATCTGAGTCATACATTGTCGACTGCATTTGCAGAATTCAACGATTTTTTATCAGACATAAGGCAGGAGGTCAAGCAGATTCCTTCTACACCCAAGCAACGCACTGCCTTTTGGCGCCAGACGCTGACACCTGAGATACTTGAACTGCTGCAGGAAGGCAGCATTACCATAGCAAAGGAGAAAATATTACATGCAGTTAACCGTTTTAGGACTCAATCACAGAACAGCGCCCGTTGAAATCCGGGAACGCTTCAATTTTACTGCCGACCGCGCAGCCAGCATTATGCGTCGTCTGCGTAATTATGATAATATTCCTGAAGCCATGCTGCTTTCTACCTGTAACCGCACCGAGCTGTACATGGTTATGGAAAATACGGATGAATCAATTCCTTTCGTAAAACACCTGCTGCGTCATCTGGCAGGAGAACAATATAAGCCGGACTACTTTTACAACCTTTCCGGTACCCAATGTGTGCGTCATCTGTTTCGCGTAGCTTCCAGCTTAGACTCCCTGGTTATCGGCGAAGGGCAAATACTCAGCCAGATCAAGAACGCCTACCATATTGCCCGTACTAATGGTATGACGGATACTATCCTCAATACCCTTTTGAACAAAGCTATTGCCGTAGGCAAACGCGTACGTACTGAAACCAAGATTGCTTACAGCAGCGTATCCGTATCTTCTGCGGCAGTCGACCTGGCTATTGATATTATCGGCGATTTAAGCAAGGCTAATATCCTTGTACTCGGCGCCGGTCACATGAGTGAGCTTACTGCCCGCCATTTGATTGATAAGGGAGCGCGTACTATCTTCGTCAGCAACCGCAATCTTGACCATGCCAAAGAACTGGCTGAAAAATTCAACGGCACGGCTATTCCCTATTCACAGATGTTTGAACAGGCTTCCGTAGCCGATATCATCATTACCTCTACAGGCGCGCCCCACTATGTGCTCACTGTAGAAAATCTCGGCCCATTGCTGCCTAAACGTAACGGCAAACCGTTAATCCTTGTGGATATTGCCGTTCCCCGTGACGTTGACCCGCTGCTGGGAGAAATGGCAGGCGTTACCGTCTATAACATCGACGACCTGGAAGATGTCGTCGATGTCAATAAGAATTTCCGTTCTAACGAAGCCCGGGTGGCAGCCCAGATTATTGAAGAAGAAATTTTAGCCCTCAAGGAAAGATTGCGCTATTATACCATGCGTCCCGTCATGGTGCAGCTGCACGACAAGATGAACTTTCTGCGGCAAAAAATTCTGAAGAAGGCCTTTGTCAAACTGCCGGAACTAACTGATAAAGAACGCCGCATCATCGACCTGATGACTCAGCGTCTGGAACATAAATTCCTGCGCGAGCCCATGAAGGCCATGAACAGCGTTGCCGGCACTGAACGTGAAGAAGATTATAAACAGATAATCTGTGAATTATTCCAATTAAACGAAACCGGAGAGGAGTTTGGTGATGAAAGCAAATTTGATAATTGGGACTAGGCAGAGCCTGCTGGCCCTATGGCAGAGCAATCACATTTCCGGCCTGCTGCGCAAACAATATCCCGATTGCCAGGTAACCCTGAAAAAAATCGTTACCAAAGGCGACCGCATTCTGGATGTGCCGCTGGCCCAGATTGGCGGTAAAGGCCTTTTTACTAAAGAGATAGAAACTGAACTGTTAGACGGTACCGTTGATTTAGCAGTACACAGCTTAAAAGACATGCCTACAGTACTGCCGGAAGGCTTGTGTCTGACTGCCATCACTACCCGCGCCAATGTGGGCGATGCCTTTGTCAGCAATAAATATGCTTCTTTCAGCGAACTTCCGCAGGGAGCTGTTCTCGGGACCTCCAGTCTGCGCCGCAAGGCACAGCTGCTGGCAGTCCGTCCCGACCTTAAGATTGTAGATTTGCGCGGTAATGTTGATACCCGTCTGCGGAAGCTGGATGAAGGACAGATGGATGCCATCATCTTAGCCGCTGCCGGACTGGAACGTCTTGGTCACGCCGACCGCATCCGCGAAATTATTCCCACTACCGTCTGCCTGCCTGCTGTAGGTCAGGGCGCTTTAGCTATTGAATGCCGCAGCGATAACAAAGAAGTACGCGAGATGCTGGCATTTTTAAATGACCTGCCCACCAAACAGGCTACCGATGCAGAACGTGCATTTCTCGGTCTGATTGAAGGCGGCTGCCAGGTACCTATCGGTGTTCATGCCGAAGTAGAAAATGACAATGTAAAAATCGAAGCAGTAATTGCTTCTTTAGACGGAAGCAAAGTACTGCGCAACAATATTACCGGTCCGGCTGCTGATGCTGTCGGCCTTGGCCGCAAGCTCGGCCAACAGATGCTTACCGAAGGCGGCGAGCAGATTCTTGCCGATATCTTATAAGGAGTGTGACAAAATGACAAAACAGGGTAAAGTATATCTGATTGGTGCAGGCCCCGGCGATCCCGGCCTGTTAGGTTTAAAAGCCAAAGAATGTCTGGAAAAGGCAGATGCTGTTGTATATGACCGTCTGGCAGATCCCCGCATTCTGGCCTATGCCCGCAAAGATGCGGAAATGGTTTATGTTGGCAAAGCCAGCGCCAATCATACTATGCGCCAGCCCGACATCAATAAACTGCTGGTAAAACTGGCAGCAGAAGGTAAAGTTGTAGCCCGTCTGAAAGGCGGCGATCCCTTTGTCTTCGGCCGCGGCGGCGAAGAAGCCATCGAGCTTTTAGAAGCCGGTCTGCCCTTTGAGTTTGTACCCGGTGTAACCTCTGCTATTGCTGTAGCTGAATACGCCGGTATTCCTGTAACTCATCGCCATGTTGCTACTTCCTTTGCTGTTATTACCGGCCATGAGGATCCTACTAAAGGTGAATCTACCATTAACTGGAAAGGTCTGGCTACTGCAGTAGATACTCTGGTCTTCCTTATGGGTGTTGAAAATATCGAACGTATCAGCAGCCAGCTCATTGCCAACGGCCGCAGTGCCGACTGCCCGGCTGCAGTTATCCGCTGGGGCACCCGTCCTGAACAGCGTACGCTGGTAACTACCCTTGGCCAGGCTGCCGCTGATGTTAAAAAACATAATCTGAAACCGCCTGCAATCTTCCTGGTTGGCGAAGTAGTAAAACTGCGCAGCCAGCTGCAATGGTTTGATAATAAGCCGTTATTCGGCAAAACCGTTATCGTAACCCGTGCCCGCGCCCAAGCAAGCCAGCTGACCAAACAACTGGAAGAGCAAGGCGCACGTGTACTTGAGGCTCCTTCTATTAAAATCGTTCCTGCTGCTGATTATGCACCGCTGCAGCAGGCTATCAGCAATATCGACACCTACAAATGGCTGGTACTTACCAGCAGCAACGGCGTAGAATACTTCTTTGAACAGCTTACTAAAGCAGGCAAAGACAGCCGCAGCCTGTATGGCGTAAAAATTGCCGCTATCGGCAGTGCTACTGCGAAAGCTCTGGCAGCTCACGGCATTACTGCTGACCTGGTACCTTCCGCTTACAAAGCAGAAGAACTTGCTGATGCATTGCAGCAGAATATTATCAGCGGTGATAAAGTACTGATTGCCCGCGCCAAAGTTGCCCGCGAAGTATTACCTGAACGTCTGCGCGAGCTTGGTGCCCAAGTAGATGTAGTTACTGCATACGAAACTGTAACTGATTGTGAAAACAAAGACGAACTGCTTGCACTGCTGGAAAACGGCGAAGCTGATATGATCACCTTCACCAGCTCCTCTACTGTTATCAATATGCTTGACATCCTTGGCGACAAAAAAGATTTGCTGCAAAAAACAGTTATCGCTGCTATTGGTCCTGTTACCGCAGCAACCTGCATCAAAAATGGTCTTACACCGGCAGTTACTGCCGCTGAATATACTATCGACGGTTTAATGTCCGCCATCCAAAGTTATTACAAGGAGTGATTATCATGGGCTTTCCTATTTACCGTCCTCGCCGTATGCGTGCCAGTGAAAATCTGCGCAGCATGATCCGCGAAACTGAAATTTCTGTTAAAGACCTTATTTATCCTGTTTTTGTCGTTCCCGGCAAAAATATTAAACACGAAATAGAGTCTCTGCCTGGCAACTACCACTGGTCTGTAGACAGAGTGCTCGAATGTATTGATGAAGTAGTAAAACTTGGTATTCCTTCCATCATCCTCTTTGGTCTGCCTTCCTATAAAAATGCAATCGGCAGCAGTGCCTGGGACATGGAAGAACCTGTTCAACAGGCTTGCATGCTCATCAAAGCTAAATACCCTGAACTGGTTATCACTACTGATGTGTGCCTGTGCGAATATACTGAACATGGTCATTGCGGTGTACTGGAAAACGGCTGCACTGTCAACAATGACGAAACTCTGCCGCTGCTGGCTAAAGTTGCTGTTTCCCATGCCAAAGCCGGTGCTGATATCATTGCTCCCTCCAATATGATGGACGGCTATGTACACGCTATCCGTACTGCTTTGGATGAAGCAGGCTTTATCAATGTACCTATTATGGCTTATTCCGCAAAATTTGCTTCTGCTTATTACGGCCCTTTCCGTGCAGCGGCTGATTCCACTCCGGCTGCCGGCGACCGCAAAGGCTATCAGATGGATCCTGCCAACAGCGATGAAGCACTGCGTGAAACCTATCTGGACATTGAAGAAGGCGCTGATATCATTATGGTTAAGCCGGCGCTCGCTTTCCTCGATATCGTACAACGCGTACACGAAACCTTTAACCGTCCGCTGTGCGTTTACAATGTCAGCGGTGAATACGCTATAGTTAAGGCAGCTGCTGAAAAAGGCTGGATAGACGAAAAACGCATCGTTATGGAAACTATGCTGGCTTTCAAACGTGCCGGTGCTAAAATGATTATCACCTATCATGCTCTTGATGTAGCAAAATGGCTGCAGGAAAAATAATCCAAGGAGAAATCTGCATGGAACATACAAAATCACAAGCTGCTTTTACTGAAGCACGTCAATATATCCCCGGCGGCGTTAACAGCCCCGTACGTTCTTTCCGCAGCGTAGGCGGTGTACCTCCTTTTATCGCTGGCGGCAAAGGCAGTAAGATTTATGATATTGACGGCAATGAATATATCGACTATGTTTTATCCTACGGTCCGCTCTTAATGGGCCATGTACCTGAATGCGTAACCCATGCCATCAAGGCTGCAGCAGACAAAGGTACCTCCTATGGCGCGCCTACCCTGACTGAAACCGAGCTGGCAAAAATCGTTTGCCGTCTTGTTCCCTCTATGGAAATGGTGCGCATGGTCAACAGCGGTACCGAAGCAACCATGAGTGCGCTGCGTCTGGCACGAGCTTATACCGGACGTGACTGCATCGTTAAATTCATCGGCTGCTATCACGGTCACCATGACAGCCTGCTGGTAAAAGCCGGCAGCGGTGCGGCTACTTTCGGCGTACCGGACAGCCCCGGCGTGCCTAAATCTGTAGCAGCAACCACTATTACAGTACCCTTCAATGACCTGCCCGCACTGGAGCAAATCTTTGCTGACCGCGGTCAGGAAATTGCTGCCGTTATCTTGGAGCCTACTCCTGGCAACATGGGTCTTGTACTGCCGCACGAAGGCTATCTGGAAGCCGTACGCAAACTTACCAAAGAACATGGCAGCCTGCTTATCTGCGACGAAGTTATGAGCGGTTTCCGCAGCGCGCAGGGCGGCAGCCAGTCCTTATATGATATTGATCCCGATATCACCTGCCTTGGCAAGGTTATCGGCGGCGGCCTGCCGGTAGCGGCTTACGGCGGCAAACGTGAAATTATGGAAATGGTAGCTCCTGCCGGCCCCATGTATCAGGCCGGTACCCTCAGCGGCAACCCGCTGGCTATGGCAGCCGGTATTGCCGCCCTTACCTATATGGAAGAAAACAAAGTTTGTGAAAAGCTGGAAAGCATGACTGCTATCCTGACCGGCGGACTGGCAAAAGCTGCTGCAGAAGCAGGCGTACCTGTACAGATTCATCGTCTGGGCAGCATGTTTACTGTTTTCTTCAGCGATAAACCTGTTACTGATTATGCATCCGCTGCGGCATGTGATTTAGAGGCTTTCAAAATCTATTTCCACAGTATGCTGGAGAAAGGCATCTATCTGCCGCCGTCTCAGTTTGAAACCAACTTTATCTCACTGGCGCATTCACCGGAAGACATTCAAAAAACTATTGATGCAGCTGCAGTAGCATTCAAAGCAGTCAAAGTAGCCAATAATTAAATAAAACCGAGTACTAAAAACCGTAAAACCAAAAGTTTTACGGTTTTTTTAGTTTATCCACTCTATCCACATTCACTTATCCACAATGTTGATAACCATGTGCATAAGTTACAAGCAAAAAGAAAAAGTCCGACTCAATAAGAATCGGACTTCCTTATATTTATACTTAAAATAAAAATGGTGATCCACCCGCGACTCGAACGCGGGACACCCTGATTAAAAGTCAGGTGCTCTACCGACTGAGCTAGTGGATCAC
>UQXH01000028.1 GCA_900545025.1 uncultured Phascolarctobacterium sp. | reverse complement strand
GCGAAATCGGTCAGGAAGTAGCAGACCGTACTCAAGCTGATAAAGAACTGGCAGATAAGATTGGCAACGAAGAAGCAGAACGCAAGAACGAAGATGCTGCTATCAGAGGCGAAATCGGTCAGGAAGTAGCAGACCGTACTCAAGCTGATAAAGAACTGGCAGACAAGATAGGCCAGGAAGAAGCAGAACGCAAGAACGAAGATGCTGCTATCAGAGGCGAAATCAGTCAGGAAGTAGCAGACCGTACTCAAGCTGATAAGGTATTGAACGATAAAATTGATGCTGAAACCAACGAACGTGTAAATGCAGATAATGCATTGAATGATAAAATCGATGCTGAAACCAACGAACGCGTAAATGCGGATAATGCATTGAATGATAAAATCGATGCTGAAACCAACGAACGCGTAAATGCAGATAATGCATTGAACGATAAAATCGATGCTGAAACTGCAGATAGAAAAGCAGAAGATCAAAGAATTGAAACAAAGTTTGATGGTGAAGTTGCTCGTCTCGATGGCGAAGTTAATCGTCTTGATGGACGTATCAATAATTTAGAAGATCGCGTTGATAAAGTTGGTGCAATGAGCGCTGCAATCGCTAACCTGAGAACAATGGGTTATGATCCTGCAGCTCCTACTGAAATCGCAGTGGGCATTGGTCAATACAGAAATGAAACAGGTATGGCTCTTGGCATGTTCCACTATCCGAACCGTGACTTCATGCTGAGCCTGTCCGTATCTACCTCTGGTGACGAAGTAATGGGTGGCATCGGTGCAACCTGGAAATTTGGTCGCAAATCTCCGGAACAAATGCTGGCAGCTGAAAAAGAAAAAGCTGCAAAAGCAAAACTTGCCAAAGCTGAAGCAATGAAAAAAGCAGCTGTAGAAGCAAAAGTAGCTGCTCAACAGGCAAAACATGCTAAGATGGCAGCTGAAAAAGCAGCAAAATAATTAAATAAAAATAAGTTTTCGGGTATCAATTAAAACTGAGACGGGTAAACTAAGGCAGGGTGGTCTTGCCTTAGTTTACTTTTATCATAAGGAGAAAAGTATATGAAAAAATTAGTAATGATTTTAACAGCCGTATTTACCATAACTTTTGCAGGTATCTGCATGGCAGCGGATGGTGCAGATTTAAACAAGCAGCAGGCTGCGGCAGAAACTTTTATTAAAGCATTCAGTCAGACCGTACCTTCCTATAACGAATTTACCAAAGGCTTTGATGTGCAGCTCAAAGATAAATTCAACGAAAATACTTATACAGCATTGCAGGAACAAGTCAAAGATAAATTCGGCAGAATGAAAGAAGTGAAATTCTATTCTTTCCAAAGATTTGATCAAACTGACAGAGTAACTTATATTGCTGCTTTCAGTAAAAGAAAACTTGTTGCAATTAATCTTTCTTTTAACAAAGATAACAAGATGGTGGATTTTGCTCTCAGTCCTGTAGAACAAAATAAATAATTAAATTATGAAGCTGATACGTTTAATAACAATAGCAGTTTCTTTACTGCTATGTTTAGCTTTAGCATTACCGGCAGCTGCTCAGAAAATGCAGAAAGCAGGTAATACTGACTGCGGTATCCTATATGTCGACACGGACACTGTAAGGACAGTAAAAAAAGACGGACAATATTACCTTGCAGTAGCAGCAGAAGAAAAATATACTGATGCAGAATTTCTTGCCTCTTTAAGGCAGGGAGAAGATATGCAGCAGGCAGAAGCTGCCGTATACCTGTATTTATTTGACAACAGAGGCGCAAACTACTGCATAGCAGCAGCCTATATAGTAGACGCAGAGGGCAGAGTGTGCGCAGATGTAGGCAGCAAGATGACACTTATGCCGATAGGTAAGGATAAGACGATGAGTAATGCTTATAGCTTAGCGCTGAAAGCCATGGAAAATAAAAACAGGTGGCAGAAGAAAAAGAACTTTATAAGATAGGGGGATGTGATGATGTCGGAAGATATCAAGGAAATAGATTACAGAAAAATAGGTGAAAACATTAGATTCACCAGGATGTCAAAAGGTGTATCGCAGATAAAGCTGGCCAGATCACTGGACATATCACAGACCCATATGAGCAATATAGAAAATGGAAATACGGGGCTAAGCCTGGCGACAGCTATAAAAATCAGTAAATATCTGGGATGCAGTATAGACGAGCTTGTTTATGGTAAAAAAGAAGAAAATGAAAAGAAATCTGAACAGGATATACTTGCAGGATTTTCAGCAGAAGATTTAATAGATGCACTGCGATTGATTGCTTTGAAAAATAAGTTAAAATAAAATGAACGTATATGACAGTATTATGACTAAAATAAAAAATGTCGATGTATTATAATACATCGACATTTTTTATTGCCTTTCACAATACACTGAAACTGGGGAAGAAAGTCATAAATATATAACCCACGATAGTTATAACCAGTACACTGCTTAACGAAAGGATGAGTCCATAACGGAACAGACAGGAAGGGTCAAGACCATAGCTTACCGGTATGGCCCGGATGGACACCGGCAGGATGTAAGCCGTGTTGAAAGCAACGATGGCAATCATAATATAAGGTACGGGATTTAAGGCAAGTGCCTGTGCGATATTTTGGACGACGGGCACAGCAATGGCTGCTGCTGCTGTGTTACTGGAAATTTCGGTCAGCAGGCAGGAGAAAATATTAAATACAAAGATGGTTTCCAGTCCGCCGTTTAATGGCAGAATGGTAATAAGCCCTGCCATTTTGGCAGCGGCTCCGGTATCAGTTACCATTTTACCCAGTGCCAGACCGCCTGCAAAGAGAAAGTACATACCCCACATAACACCGTGTTCGGCCTGTTCCCAGCTCAGTAAGGATTTACCGTTTTCATCTTCAAAAAGAAAAGTCATAAATCCGCAGATGAGGAAAATATAAGCAGGTTTTAAACCTGGCAGAAAATCTGCAAACAAAGGACGGCTGAAAGACAGCAGCATGGCAGTCAGAAAGAGAAAGAGGCTGATTTTTTCGCCGGTATTCATTTGGCCCAGCCCTGCATAAAGCTTACTGAAATATTGCTTGGTTTCGCCCAGCTGTTGTCTGGGGACGGGAATCCTTTCCAGAAAGAAAAGGTTAAGCAGCATGATAAGGAACAGGAATGGGAGGAAACGGCTGAGCCAGTCAATATACATAAACTCTTTGCCGGTAAGCTGTTCAAGGTAGTTGATGGCGACGAGGTTAGCTGCGCCGCCTAACGGCGAGCCGAAGCCGCCTATACCGGCGCCCCAGACGATAGCCAGCAGTATCGGCAGGGCAACGCGGCTGGAACGGATATTGCCTTCGCCTAAAAATTGCAGCATAGAAACTGCTACCGGGACCATGATGGTGCAGACAACGACATTAGGCAAGAAGATGGACATAACAGTAGAAAGGATGAGCCATACCCTTATCTGCTGCTTTAGGGAAGGGCCGATGCAGCAAAGAATCTTGATAGCCATCCTTTTATCAAGACCGGTGGTGCTCCAGGTCAGGCAGACTAAGTCCGCGCCGAACAATAATACGATGATTTCAGAAAAATACTGACTGATAATGCCTTCCATGGGTAAGAGGTTGAAAATTCCGTTGACTGCGATGGGCAGCAGGGAAGTAACAGATATATTTACCGGGCGCAGAATCCACCAGGTAACCATCCACAGCATGGTGCCGAGTGCGGCAGCTCCCTGGAAGGTGAAAAAGCCTTGCAGGAATAATAAGGTGAGTAAGAATATAGACGGGCCAGCGGCAACAGCCAGAAAGTGGTATCTGCGTTTGCGCTTTTTGCCATACATACAAATCGCTCCTTCTTGTTTAAAGATTATTTTTATTGTAGAATTAAGTTATAAAAAAGTAAAATATTATTTTTCTTTAATAAAAATAAAAAAATATTATTTTAAAGGTGCGTTATGGATTTTGATTTTTATCGTAATTTTATTACCATTGCCGAAACAGGTAATCTGACAACGGCGGCCAGGAAGCTTTCGCTGGCTCAGCCTGCTTTAAGCGCGCAGGTGAGGACTATGGAGCAGTATTATAATATTAAACTGCTGAAGACCGGCAGAGGTATGCGTCAGGCAGAGCTGACAGAAGCCGGAGAAGCTTTTCTGAGGAAAGCTAAGAAAATCTGCATGCTGGAAGAAAATCTGTTTACAGAGATGAATAACTACCAGGAAGGCAGTGCGGGCAGCCTTACTTTCAGTATTTCTCCGGGGGTGACAGATTTTTTTATGCAGCGTTATCTGCTGCCTTTTTCCTTGCGGTATCCTGATATTATTTATGAGGTGCACGAGGTTGATGTGCAGACTCAGATGAAGCATATTACGGAAGGTTTGGCTGATTTTGCTTTTGCTAACGCCCCGCTTGCCAAAAAGGCTTTATTTAAGACCTGCGGCAGTGAGAAGGAATATTTTTATGTCGTTTATACTAAGGACAATAGACTGTCTTTCACTCCGCCGCAGGAAGTGAAGCTGACGGAGCTGGCAGGAGTGCCGCTCTGCTGCAATTTTGGCTGTTATCGTCTGCTTGCCAACGCTTGTGCCGGTGCTGGCTTTACACCGCTGATGCTGTTTACCAGTACTACTGCCAGGGCTGCGTTGAACTTTGCGTCTACTGGCAGCGCTGTAGCCGTTGTATCTGGCAGCTGCCTGCATAGCCTGCCGCAGGGTATGCAGTACAGCCGTCTTGCTGAAGCAGCATTGTTTTTTGAGCAGATGCTGTTCTGGGAGAAAGGTGCGGCGTTATCAGCCTGCGCAGATAAGTTTTTGGAATTTTATCTGCAAAGCAACAGCGGGCAACAAAAATAAAAAAGAGAAAAACACTCACAGGGGATGTAGTGAGTGTTTTCTCTTTAGGAAAGCTGTTTATGATGAATTTGATGGGAAGGGTTTAGCAAGCTGTTCACTTGCTATGGTTATAGTATACAATAGAGCTATGACAGAAGAAGGGCAAAGAATTGAATTAATTGTGAAATAAAAAATATTGTTATGAGGATAAACTGTTTGGTCAGTATTATAAATATCATAGCCGGATAAAATAATGTAAAAATTATCCTTTGCCTAATTTTCTTTAAATTTATTTTTAAACTGACAGGAGCGCTGTTAGTTTATTTTTTTTAGCGGCAGGTATTTGCTGCGGTGGCAGGGAATATTAAATAAGCTATACTTTGATACGGAAAAAGGGGGTGCAGGTATGCTTTTAGGAATAGATGTCGGCGGTACTTTTACTGATGCGGTAGTTATCAGCCGGCAGGAAGTAGCCGCGCAGGCGAAAGTGCCTACGAATCATGAGGACGTGCTGGTAAGTGTGCTGCAGGCGTTGGACAAGGTGCTGACCGCGGTAGATGTAAGCAGGCTGAGCCGTGTGGTTATTTCCAGTACTATTGTTACTAATGCGCTGACGGAAGACAAGGTCGAGCCTGTTTTTCTGGCGGTGATGACGGGACCCGGTATGAACGTGCAAGGAAAATTTCCTGTAGCGCCTTATTATGTCAGCGGTTATGTAGATCATCGTGGCAAGGTGACAGCGCAGATAGATTGGAGTAAGCATCGGGACTTATTAAACAGAAAAGGCAGCGGCAGCTGCGCTGTCAGCGGTAAATTTTCTGTGCGGGAGCCGCAGAATGAGTATCAGCTGAAGCAAGAGCTGAAAAAATGCGGGTACCAGAAAATTTTCTTAGGCAGTGAATTAAGCGGCGAGCTGAATTTTATCCGGCGTACTAATTCCGCTTATTTTGCGGCAGCAGTATATAAGGTCTTTGATAAGTTCTGCCAGAAAGTGAAGCTGGCGCTGGCGCAAAGGCATATTACGGCGCCTGTGCATATACTCAAGGCGGACGGCGGCACTTTGCCGTTGGAGGCTGCTTTAAATCAGCCGGTGGAAGCGGTGTTTACCGGTCCGGCAGCGTCTGTGCTGGGGATTGAAGCATTGTCTGCGCCGGAACTGAACAGTATTTCTCTTGATGTTGGCGGTACTACTACCGATATTGCTTTTTGGGAGCATGGTATGCCTTTGATGGCGAAAAAGGGCGCAGTCTTAAAGGGGTATCCTACGGCAGTGCGCTCATTTCATATGCGCAGCATCGGCATTGGCGGCGACAGCAGGATTTCTGCCGTGGACGGAGGCTACCAGGTCGGCCCGATGCGTGAAGGGCCGGCAGCGGCAGTGGGAGGCAAGGCGGCGACTTTGTCGGATGCTTTGATTGTAGCCGGATATGTCAGCTTTGGTGATACGGAAAAGGCGTTGCAGGCTATAGCTGCCTTTGGCGGCAGCCCGCTGCAGGAAGCAGAGAAGATCGTGCAGGCCGCCGTGAAGGTGATTACAGATACTATCAATGAAATGCTGACTGCCTGGGCGAAGCAGCCTGTTTATACCGTTGATGACGTTATCCGCGGTACGGAATTTGTACCGCAGCAGCTTATTGGTGTGGGTGGTGGAGCCCGAGGCTTGGTAGCTGCTGTCGGCAAGGCTATGAGCCTGCCTGTAGAGATACCGGCAGGAGCTATGGTTGCCAATGCTATCGGCGCAGCTTTGGCACGTCCTACTTTGTCAGCTGGTCTGCGTGCCGATACGACGGATGGTTATTATATTATTCCTGAGAGCGGCAAAAGGCAGCATCTGCCGCGCGGCTTTAATATGAAGAAGGCAGAAGCAATCCTGACTGAATGGCTGCAGCAGCAGGCGGAAAAATGGCAGCTGCCGGCGCAGGAAGTAGAGCTGATCAGCAGTGAGCATTTCCGTACTGTTCACGGCTATTATGATACAGGTGATATTTTTAATCTGCGGATGCAGCTCAAACCAGGCATCCTGCACAAGGTACACGGCAGGGAGGTGGAGTTATGAAGGACACTCTTGGATTAGTATTTTTCCCGGCCTTTGACTGGATGATCAGTCCTGCGCATCCTGAAAGGCAGGAGCGTCTGCTGTATACGCGTGACCAGCTGGAGGAAGAAGGATTATTTGATTGTGAAGAAATAAAGGAGTATCGGCCGCGACTGGCGCAGATTAACGATTTGCAGCGTGCCCATATAGGCGTGCCTGCAATAGGCAGACTGATAACTCCGGCACACCTGGCTTCGGCTGGCGGCTGTCTTACTGCAGCTGATGCCGTAATGCGCGGCGAGGTTAAGCGGGCTTTTGCGCTGGTACGGCCGCCCGGACATCATGCCATGCGCGTTGTGCATGGTATCCGCGGTTTCTGCACTGTTAATATTGAAGCTATCATGGTGGAATATCTGCGCAGTAAATACCAGGTGCGCAAGATTGCCGTAGTTGATACGGACGTGCATCATGGCGACGGCTCGCAGGATGTCTTTTACCATGACCCGGATACCTTGTATATTTCCTTCCATCAGGATGGGCGCACGCTCTATCCGGGAACAGGTTTTCCCGAAGAAGCAGGCAGCCCCGGCGCCTGGGGGACGAATATAAACCTGCCGCTGCTGCCTGGTACTGGCGATGAAGGGCTGCACAGACTGTATGACGGGCTTATCAGCCATATATTGGAAGATTTTCAGCCGGAACTGATTATTAACTCTGCCGGTCAGGATAACCATTTTTCCGATCCCTTAGCTTCCATGTCGGTAACAGCGCAGGGCTATGCCCGGCTCGCAGATAAGCTGCAGGCCGATATAGCGGTGCTGGAGGGCGGTTATTCCATTGAAAGCGCGTTGCCTTATGTCAATACAGGCATTATCCTTGCCATGGCAGGTATGGATTACAGCAAGGTCGTGGAGCCGGACCTAAGTATGCTGCGCGTACAGGATAAACGCTGTAATCAGCGGGTGGATCAGTTAATTGAGCAGGTGGGAGAAATATACTTTAACCGTGCCAAGACGCAGAAACAGCTGCTTGATAAATGCGGCGGCATTTGGCAGCGGCGTAAAGGCATCTATTATGATGAAGAAGGAATCCGTGAGCAGCAGCTGGAAACAGTGCATTATTGCAGCTGCGGCGGTTATTTCACCATCCAGACGGCTGCCGAAGGTACACGTTTTGGCGACCAAAGCGCCTTTATTGCTTGCCTGCCCAGATATGCCTGCGCCAAATGCAGACAGCAGGCTCATGACGAAGCGCTGCGGGAGAAAAAAAGCGGCCGTTGGCAGTATGTGTTTGTCCAAAATATTATAGATGGATTTATCGAAACTATTTAAGTGAGGTTAGAGAAGTTGATTCAAGAATTAGTAATTGCTACCCATAATCAGGGTAAGCTGCAGGAGTTTAAAGAGTTGATGAAGGAACTGCCGGTAGAGGTTAAGTGTCTGGCTGATTTTGAAGCGATTGAAGAGCCGGAGGAAACAGGCAAAACCTTTGCTGCCAATGCCAAGCTGAAAGCTGCTTATTATGCCAAGAAGACAGGCATGGTCTGCATTGCTGATGATTCCGGCCTGGAGGTACAGGCGCTGGATGGCGCACCCGGTGTGCGCAGTGCCCGTTATGCGGGAGAAAAAGCTACGGACGAAGAAAATAACCAGCTCTTGCTGCACAATATGAAATTCCAGGTAAAACGTACCTGCCGTTTTCGCTGCGCGTTAGCTGTAGTACAGCCGGACGGCAGGGTGCTTTATGAAACAGACGGCAGCTGCGACGGTATGCTGCTGCATGAGCCGCTTGGAACAGGCGGTTTTGGCTACGACCCGCTGTTTTGGTCTACAGAGCTGCATAAAGGGATGGCAGAAGCGACTATGCAGGAGAAAAACAAAATCAGTCACAGGGGCAAGGCCATTAAAAAGCTGGTAGCTATATGGGGTAAGAAAAAATGAAAATCGGTATAACCGGCGATACTCACGGGCGGCAGCAGGTCATCAGGAAGATTATTCAGGAAACGCCTCCGGTGGAGATGTGGCTGCATACCGGCGATTACAGCCAGGATGCCTACCTTTTGGAGAATATGAGCGGACTGCCTGTTATCAAGGTTGCCGGAAACTGTGACCGTAGCGGCAGCAATGCCAATCCTGATGAAATTTTTCCGCTGGAAGGCTTTAATATCTGGCTGACGCATGGACACAGGTATTTTCATCATCAGGAGGTAGCGGAGCTGGCTTGGTGGGCTAACAGGCTGGAAGCGGATATAGTTATTTTCGGGCATACCCATGTGCCGCTGGCTAAATGGTATGGCGATAAGCTGCTCATTAATCCTGGCAGCCCGGTACAGCCGCGGGGAGGGTCAAAACCGTCTTTTGCGGTGCTGACACTGCAGCAGGGGGCTAAGCCTCAGGTGGATTTTATCAATTTACAGGTGGATACAGAAAGACTGCTTTTTGATTTTTAATAGCAGGACATAAAACTGATAAAAAGTATTTTCAGAAATTTTTAAATTCACAGCAAGTTTACTTGCATATTTTTGCAGATTAAACTAAAATAATAGTATACACTAAATAAACCTTTTGGAGGTAATATAGTATGACATTACGCGATGAAGCTTTAAAATTACATTTGGATAATAACGGTAAGATTGCTGTTGTCAGCAAAGTACCTATCGAGACCCGCCATGACCTGGCTATCGCCTATACCCCCGGTGTTGCTGAACCTTGTAAAGATATCAAAGAAAACAAAGACCTTTCTTTTGAATATACCTGCCGCGGCAATATGGTAGCTGTCATTACCGACGGTACCCGTGTGCTGGGTCTTGGTGACATCGGCCCGGAAGCTGCTATGCCGGTAATGGAAGGCAAGGCTGCGCTGTTTAAAACCTTTGCTGATGTGGATGCAGTGCCTGTGTGCCTGGATACTAAGGACGAAGAAGAATTTATCAAGACTGTAAAATATCTGCAGCCTAACTATGCAGGCATCAATCTGGAAGATATTTCTTCTCCAAAATGCTACGATATTGAATGCCGTCTTAAAGAAATCTGCGACATCCCGGTATTCCATGACGACCAGCATGGTACTGCGATTGCCTGCCTGGCAGCTGTTATGGGCGCGCTGCGTTTTGTAAAAAAGGATATCAAGACTGCAAAATTCGTTGTTAACGGCTGCGGCGCTGCCGGCAGTGCTATCGGACGCCTGCTGGTAAATATGGGCGCTGAGAATGTTATCATGGTTGACCGCTTTGGCGCACTGTACGAAGGCATTGACGCAAAGCTTGACCGCATCCAGGCTTATCTGGCAACCGTAACCAATAAAGAACATAAACAAGGCACCCTGGCTGATGTTGCGAAAGGTGCAGACGTACTTATCGGCGTATCTGCTCCTAATATCTTTACTAAGGAAATTATCAGCAGCATGGCAGAAAAAGCTATCGTCTTTGCTCTGGCTAACCCGGTGCCGGAAACCTCTTATGACGCTGCTAAAGAAGCGGGCGCTGCTGTTGTCGGCACCGGCCGCAGCGACAGCCCCAACCAGGTTAACAATGTATGCGTATTCCCAGGCGTATTCCGCGGCGCTATCGACGTACGCGCCAAAGCGATTACTGAGGATATGAAGGTTGCGGCAGTATATGCCATTGCCGGTTTGATTGATGAAAAAGATCTGCGTGAAGATTATGTAGTTCCTGATGCTTTTGATCCGCGTGTTGCTCCGGCTGTAGCAGCGGCAGTAGCTAAAGTTGCTATTGAAAAAGGCTTAGCCCGTAAGATTGTAGACCCGGAAGAAATCAGGGCTAATACTATGAAACGTGTTGGTCGTTAAGGAGAAAAATCATGAGAGAAATAAATGTCAGTGAGGTTACCAAGACTGTAAGCAAGCTGTGCATGGATTCCTGCTACTATCTGCCGGAAGAGCTTTTAGCAAAATTCAGGAGCGCGGTTGCTGAAGAAGAATCTCCTTTAGGAAGGGAAATCCTCGGTACGATTATAGAAAATGCAGAGCTGGCTAAACGTAAGGCTGTGCCTATCTGCCAGGATACCGGCCTGACTGTTGTCTTTATGGAGATTGGACAGGATGTGCATTTTGTCGGCGGAGATTTGTATACTGCTATCCATGCAGGTGTAGCTGACGGTTATGTGAATGGCTATCTGCGTAAATCCTCTGTGGATGATCCGCTGTTTATCAGAAAGAATACTAATGATAATACTCCTGCCATCATTCATACGACGATTGTACCCGGCGACAAGGTAAAGGTCATTGTCTGCCCTAAAGGATGCGGCAGCGAAAATATGGGCGCCATGAAGATGCTCAAACCTGCTGATGGCGTGGAAGGCGTTATTAAATTTGTTGTTGATACCGTACGCAGTGCAGGTCCTAATCCCTGCCCGCCTGTAACTGTCGGCGTAGGCATCGGCGGCAATATGGAAAAAGCTGCTTTGCTGGCTAAATATTCTTTGACCCGTAAGGTTGGCGAGCACAATGCTAATCCGCAGTATGCGGAGCTGGAAGCAAAACTGCTGGAACTGGTCAACAAGACTGGCGTAGGCCCTTCCGGTTTAGGCGGCAGCACTACTGCAGTTGCGGTAAATATCGAATATGCACCGACACATATCGGCGGCCTGCCTGTTGCTGTTAATCTTAATTGTCATGCAGCACGTCGTGCAGAGGCTGAAATATAAGGAGAAGCATTATGAGTGAACAAGCTGTTATCAAATATATTAAGACTCCGCTGACAGAAGAAACTGTTAAAGGACTGCACGCAGGTGACGTAGTACGTATTTCCGGCCCCATTTATACGGCGCGTGACGCTGCTCATAAACGTTTGACTGAAGCACTGGCAAGGGGAGAAAAACTTCCTTTAGACTTAACTGATAATGTTATTTATTATGTTGGCCCTTCTCCTACCAAACCGGGTGAAGTTGTCGGCAGTGCAGGACCTACTACCAGCGGCCGTATGGATAAATATACCCCTACCTTGATTGAACAGGGTATGCGCGGCATGATTGGCAAAGGTCTGCGCAGTCAGGAGGTTATTGACGCCTGCGTAAAACACGGCGCAGTATACTTTGTGGCAATCGGCGGCGCGGCTGCGGTAATTTCCCAATCTATCAAAGACGAAGAAATGATTGCTTATGAGGATCTTGGACCGGAGGCTATCCGTCGTTATGAAGTAGAAGATTTTCCTGCCATTGTCTGCATTGATGCAGACGGCAATGATTTTTATAAAGAAGGCATTGCCAAATACAGCAAAGAAAAGTAACAAATGATACAGAAAAGAGCAGCATATTGGCTGCTCTTTTTCTTTTGCAAAATTTTGTTGACAAAGAAAAGTCGATAGGATAATATATTTTCAAATTTAAAAACACGCTCTTATCAAGAGTGACTGAGGGAACAGGCCCAATGACGTCCGGCAACCAAACAGCTGTTATGGTGCCACATCCTGCAAGAATATCTTGAAAGATGAGAGGAAAGCGGATGGACTCTTTCCTTGGAAAGAGTTTTTTTATTGCGTGATACTCATGTAGAGTGGTGTTAATAAAAAAGGAGTGTTGAATGATGAAAAAATTATTTCTGGCATTGCTGGCACTGTTCAGCATAGCACTGGTAGCGGCTGGCTGCGGCGGCAGCGATAAGGCTGCTGACGGCAAGAATGTGGTATTGAAGGTTGGTGCGACACCTGTTCCGCATGCGGAAATCCTGAATCAGATTAAACCTAAGCTGGCTAAAGAAGGCATTGACCTGCAGATTGTTGAATTCAGCGATTATGTAAAACCCAATCTGTCCTTGAATGATAAGGAAATCGACGCAAACTTCTTCCAGCATGAGCCTTATCTTGATTCGTTCGTTAAAGACCGTGGTCTGGCGCTGGTATCTGCTGGTAAGGTACATATTGAGCCGATGGGTATTTATTCTAAGAAGATTAAGGATATCAAGAATGTTCCTGACGGAGCTAAGATTGCTGTTCCTAACGATCCTTCCAATGGCGGTCGTGCGCTGGCAATCCTGGAAAGCGCTAAGCTGCTGAAACTGAAAGACGGTGTCGGCGTAAGCGCAACTGCTAAAGATATTGTCGGCAATCCGAAAAATCTGCAGATTATTGAAATTGAAGCAGCATTGTTGCCGCGTTCCATGGATGACACCGACCTCTCTGTTATCAATTCCAACTTCGCTATGGAAGCTAAGCTGAATCCGGTTAAAGATTCCCTCTTCACTGAACCGAAAGAATCTCCTTATGCTAATATCGTAGCTATCAGAAAAGGCGATGAAAAACGTCCGGAGATTCAAAAACTGATGAATGCACTGTGCTCTGAAGATGTAAAGAAATTTATTGAAGAGAAATACAAAGGTGCTGTAGTTCCGGCGTTTTGATTGATGAAAAATTGAAAACAATTAGATAATTTTGTGAAAAAGCAGGCTTTGCCTGCTTTTTTCTTTGCACTCAGTAAGTTTATTGCTATAATAAAAGCAAAAATGAGGAAATCATGTTATACAGTAATATTCAACAGGGATATTTTTTGAGCAGGCCCAACAGGTTTATTGCGCATGTAGAGATTGACGGCACAGCAGAAATATGCCATGTCAAAAACACCGGACGCTGCCGCGAACTTTTGACAGAAAGGGCCGTAGTCTATGTACAGCAGCACGATGACAGTAAACGTAAGACAAAATACTCGCTGATTGCCGTCCGCAAGGGTAATCTTTTAATCAACATGGATTCGCAGGCGCCTAATAAGGCAGTCGCAGAGTGGCTTGCGGACAGGCAGCCGTTTGATGAAATAAAGGTTATGAAGCCTGAATGCAGGCATGGTAATTCGCGTTTTGATTTTTATTTGGAAACTGAGACAAGAAAAATGTTTATCGAGGTAAAAGGAGTTACCTTAGAAAATAATGGTATTGCCATGTTTCCCGATGCACCGACGGCAAGAGGTGTGAAGCATTTACAAGAGCTGAGAGATTGTCTGCGGCAGGGTTATGCGGCAGCGGTAATCTTTGTTATCCAGTTTACCGGAGCAAAAGTTTTTCGGCCTAATTATGCGACGCATCCTGAGTTTGCCAAAGCCCTGCGCGAGGTACAGGCAGCAGGTGTAGAGGTCATGGCCTTGGAATGTGCTGTAACGCCGGAAAGTATGTATATTAAAGGCCCTGTAGAGGTCCAGCTTGACGGTAAATTTGAATGAATAATGAAAGAGGTAGGCAGATGCGTAATTTTGCAAAATTTTATATCACGCCTAAAGGAGAGCGTGCAGCACGCGGCGGGCATCCCTGGGTGTTTGGCGAGGAAGTAACTCATGTCGAGGGAGAATATAAAAACGGTGACTTAGTAGACGTAGTAACTGCCAAGGGGAAATACCTGGGTACTGGTTTTGTCAATGACATTTCTAAAATCAGGGTAAGGATTATTTCTACCAATACTAATGATAAGTTTGACGAGGCTTTTTGGGAGCGCCGTCTGCGTTATGCGCTTGATTATCGTCTGACAGTCATGGGTGAACAGGATTTTAACTGCTGCCGTCTTATTTTTGGCGAGGCAGATATGTTTCCGGGGCTGACGGTAGACCGTTTTAACGATATACTTGTAACGCAGACCTTATCTCTTGGAATAGAGCTGCGTAAGCAGATGCTTTTTGAGCTGCTGATTAAGATTCTGCGGGAAATGGGACAAAATATCCGCGGTTTGTATGAACGCAATGATGTCAAAATACGCCGTCTGGAAGGGATGGAAGAAAATAAAGGCTTTTTCCGTTCTGATTTGCTGGCTGAGGATTGTCCTGTAACTGCTGAAATTTGTGAAAATGGCATAAAATATACTGTGGATGTGGAAAATGGGCAAAAGACCGGCTTCTTCCTGGACCAGAAATACAATCGCCAGGCAGTAGCGAAAATAGCTAAAGGCAGACATGTGCTGGATTGCTTTACTCATACCGGTTCTTTTGCTTTAAACGCCGCTAAAGGCGGCGCGGCCAGTGTTACGGCTGTTGATATCAGCGCGGAGGCTGTGCGGATGGCTGAGCATAATGCAGCTATCAACGGCCTTGCTAAAGGCTTTAAAGGCTTACAGGCTAATGTATTTGATTTGCTCAGCGAGCTGGTAAATAATAAATCGCATGAGTACGACTTTATTATCCTGGATCCGCCTGCTTTTACCAAATCCGGCAGTACGGTGAAAAATGCTGTCCGCGGCTATAAGGAGATTAACCTGAAAGCGATGAAGCTGCTGCCGCGTGGCGGCTATCTGGCTACCTGCTCCTGTTCACATTTTATGAAGGAAGAACTTTTTGTCCAGATGCTGCATGATGCGGCCAAAGATGCCTGCGTATCGCTGCGTCAGATTGAAGTGCGTCAGCAGGCTCCTGACCATCCGGTGTTGTGGAATGTACCGGAAACCTTTTATCTTAAATTTTATATTTTCCAGGTGGTGTAAAGATAACGGAGGTGCAGTATGCAGGCTTTAACCGGTATTCGTGTTTTAGATATGTCCAGACTTCTGCCGGGACCTTATTGTACAATGCTGCTGGCAGATTTTGGCGCTGAGGTCATTAAGATAGAAGAGCCAGGCAAAGGGGATTATTCCCGCAGCTTTCCGCCGTTTTTAAAAGATTTTGGCTACTGGCATCTGCAGCTTAACCGTAATAAACAAAGCGTGGGACTTGATTTAAAAAGTGAAGAAGGGAGAAATATTTTCCTTGAGCTGGTAAAAACCGCCGATGTAGTAGTGGAAAGCTATCGTCCCGGTGTGCTGAAAAAGCTGGGAGTAGATTATGAGACTGCGTCCAAAGTTAATCCCAAGATAGTTTATTGCTCGCTTAGCGGCTATGGCAGTAAGGGACCCTTGGCGCATAAGGCTGACCATGACCTTGGTTATCTCAGTCTTGCAGGAGTAACGGCTATGAGCGGAGAAGCTGACGGTGCGCCAGCCATCCCAGGGGTACTGATGGCAGACATGAATGCGGCGCTTTCGGCGGGCATGAGTATTATGATTGCTTTACGTCATGCCGCGCTGACCGGGCAGGGGCAGGAAATAGATATTTCGCTTTTCAATGTAGCTATGACTTTGATGCCTGGGGCGGCCAGCCTGTTCTTCGGCAGCGGTTTTGTGGCAGAACGCGGTAATAACTGGCTGACAGGTGCTTATGCTAACTATAATATTTACGCCACTGCTGACGGACGCTATGTTTCCGTAGGCTGTTTGGAGAAAAAGTTCTGGCGTAATCTGTGTATAGGTCTTGGCAAGGAAGAGCTTATTGATATGATTGACGATGAAAGCAATCATCCTTATTTAAAGGAACAGCTTGCAGGTGTCTTTAAGCAGAAGACGATGCGGGAATGGGAAGAATTTTTTACTGCTAAGGATGCCTGCGTAACGCCGGTTTTGAATTTTAAGGAGGTTGTCGAGTCTGAACAGGTACAGGCTAATGAAATGGTGCTGAATGTACAGGATGATGAACTGGGTGAGTATCAGCAGCTCGGTTTTGCGATGAAGCTCAGTAAGACGCCGGCGCAGCTAACTAAGCGTGCTCCGCGTTTAGGAGAAGATACGGAAAAAATTTTGGCGCGGCTAAAAAATAAATAGTAAATATCAAAAAAGCAGCAAAAGTTTGATATAACTTTTGCTGCTTTTTGTTTGCAATATATTTTTATAATAAAAATAAAAAAACGGATAACCACAGTTATCCGTTAATTATCATGGTGGCCCCGGCAGGATTCGAACCTGCGACCTTTTGATTCGTAGTCAAACGCTCTATCCAGCTGAGCTACGGAGTCGTAGGCTGCTTTCATAAGCAACAATGATATTATAGCTAATATATCATCAGTTGTCAAGCATAGTAAGAGATTATTTTTTCTTTTTTGGCTTCGGCGCCGCACCTGCTTGCCGTCGTTCTTGCCAGCTGCAGTAGAAAAAAGCTGCTAAAGCGATGAGAAAGAAGCCAAGGCTGGTTGCCTGCGCTGATTTGAGACCGAAGAGGAAAGGCTCGGTATAATCGCCGCGCAGCATTTCCAGACCAAAGCGGACAACGGAATACAGCATGGCATATACACATAAGGCCTGACCTTTGGCGTGCTGAGTAGTGCGGAATAAAAGCAGGAGGGCGAAGATAACTACGTCCAGCTGGCCTTCCCAGACTTCTGCCGGCCACAGCGGTACTGCTCCGTAAGTTTTATAAGCCAGCGTGCCCTCAGGATACAGCAGCCCGAAATTACCGCCGGTAGGCGTGCCGAAGGCATCGCCGTTCAGCAGATTGGCCATGCGTCCGATGGCTTGCCCGATGAGGATAGAGGGACAGACGATGTCGGCAAAGGCCAACCAATCAATACCATGGCGTTTACAGTAGATGATGCCTGCTATTACACCAAAAATAACACCGCCTTGGATAGCCATGCCTCCCTGCCAGACAAAGGGGATTTCCAGCAGGTGATTGCTGTAGTAGTCCCAGTCGAAAAAGAATACGTCCCATAAACGGGCGCCGATAAGCCCGGCGAAGCCGCCGTAGATGCCGATGTCAAGTACATGCTGATGCCAGCGTCCGTCCTGCTTGGCAAGGAAATAAGCTACGCCGGTTGCCAGAAATATAGCAGAGCAAAGTACGAGCCCATACATGCGGATGGGAAAATCACCGATATAGAATAAATATTGATGCATCATTGCCTCCTGAGTTTGGATTTAAATTTTATTTTAGCACATTTCAGGCGATAGTAAAGAATGTGAAAAAAAATTTAAATCCTTGTAAAATAGTAGGGATTAAAACCATATCTTATGTTATAATAAGTTAAACAGTAAATTTAGGCAAAGGAGATAGTGCTGTGTTACGTATAGAAAACTTATCTGTGGCTGTGAGAGGCAAACAGATTTTACAAAATATCAATTTACATATTGCGCCGGGAGAGGTGCATGTCTTATTCGGACCTAATGGTACAGGTAAATCCACCTTGATTGGTACGATTATGGGTTTTGAAAGATATGAAGTATTAGAAGGCAGGATTTATTTTAAGGGGCAGGATATCACTGAGGCTCCCTGTTACGAACGTGCTAAGATGGGTGTGGGCGTGATGATTCAGCGTCCGCCTACCATCAGAGGTCTTAGCCTGCGTCAGATGATCGGTATCTGCGGCGCAACGCCGGAAGAAACCGAAAAAATGGCTGAGTGGATGGGCTTGTCCGACTTTTTGGACCGCAGTGTTAACGAAGGTTTCAGCGGCGGCGAATTAAAACGCAGCGAGCTGCTGCAGCTGATGGCGCAAAAGCCTGACCTGCTGCTTTTGGATGAGCCGGAGTCCGGTGTCGATGTGGAAAATATCGCTTTAGTAGGACGGGCTGCCAACTATATTTTAAATAATGAACCCTGCGGAGGCAGCGGCTGCGACAAGCCATGCTGTGTGCAGAATGCCTGCAGCAGTAACCCGCTTGCCGGAACAAAACGCAGCGGTTTGATTATTACCCATGTAGGCCATATTTTAAAATATGTGCCTGCCTCGCACGCCCATATCCTGTATCAGGGCTCACTGACCTGTCCTGGCGGCGACCCGTTAGATGTACTGAGCTGCATAAGTCAGTCCGGATATGAAACTTGTGCCAATAGCGGCTGCAGGAGGATGAAATAATGAAAGATACCAAGGTTTTACAGGAAGCGCTGCAAAAGAAAGGTGCTTTCGGCAATGATATAGATTTACAGCAATACAGCGATAACACCGATGTACATATCCGTACGGAAGAAGACCTTTCCGCAGGTGGTAAAGAGCGTATGGAGCGAGTTGGCATTGAGCTGGATGGCAGGAATCGCAGCGCCAGCTTTATCCAGGTAGACAACGCTCCGCTGCAGGCCAAGGTAAATGCGCAGACCCCGCTGGAACTGATGAATACAGGACTGGCAGCAAAAAAATATCCCGAACTGGTAGAAAAATACTGGTGGAAAGCCGTTGCTCCCGATATGGACAAATATACGGCTATTACGGCGCTGGAAGAGGAAAATGGTTATTTTATCCGCGTCAAAGCCGGCGAAAAAATCAAGTATCCGCTGCAGGCCTGCGTATTTTTAAGCCATGAGCAGCAACTGCAGCGCGTGCATAATATCGTCATTGTTGAAGAAGGGGCAGAGCTGAATATTATTTCCGGCTGCGCCAGCGACCCGGAAGTCGATAATGCGGTACATCTGGGCATCAGCGAATTTTATGTCGGCAAAAATGCTAAACTTACCTTTACCATGATTCACAGCTGGGGAGAAAATATTGCTGTACGCCCCCGCAGCGTGACTATTATCGAAGCAGGCGGACAGTTTATTTCTAACTATGTATGTATGGATAGAGTAAAAGACGTGCAGATGAACCCAGTGACCCGTTTAGTAGGCGAAGGTGCTGTAGCGCGTCTTAATTCCATCCTTGTAGCTCCTAAAGGTTCTCACCTTGATATTGGCGGCAAAGCTATCCTGGAGGTGCCTGGTACGCGTGCAGAAATCGTTACCAGAACTATTTCTACCGGCGGCGAGGTTATTAACCGCGGTACGCTGAGCGGCAATGCCGAAGGTGTAAGGGCTCACTTAGAATGTCATGGCTTGATGCTTTCTAATGAAGGTTATATTTCTGCTATTCCTCAGCTGGATGCGTTTGCCGGCAATGCTGAGATGAGCCATGAGGCCGCTGTAGGCAGGATTGCTCCGGAAGAAATAGAGTATCTTATGGCACGTGGGCTTGATGAAGACGAAGCGACAGCTACCATTGTCCGCGGCTTCCTGAATGTAAATATTGAAGGATTGCCGGAAAGCCTGGCAAAGAAGATTTCTGATACATTAGATACTTTCAGCCTGAATAAGGGGATGTAGATATGCAGAATTTGGCTGCTGACCTGGAAGAACTGCGAAGTAAGGCCTGTGAGCTGGGCGCAAGCGCAGCTAAAATAGTGGATGTAGCCGGTATTAAGACGGGGGCATGGACACGTATGAAATGTCAGTATGGCTGTCCTAATTATGGACTCAGCCTGTGCTGCCCGCCCTACACTCCAGATTATGCGCAGATGCGTGAGTTTTTAGCTGAGTACGCTGCAGCAGTATTGGTAGAATATACTTTCCCGTTAAAGGAAGAGGATTGTACTGATTTTGCAGCGGCTGACCTACGCATGAGTAATGAACTGCTGAATATTTTGTTGGCATTGGAAAAGAAGGCTTTTTTCCAGAATCATTACAGGGCTTTTGCTTTAAAAGCAGGGCGCTGCCGTTTGTGTGAACAGTGTAATCTGAAAAAATGTGTCCATCCTGCTAAAGCACGCCCTTCCCTGGAAGCGTGCGGCATTGACGTATTTGCCCTGGCGAATGATAATGGCTTTAATATGCAGGTAATCACAGGGCCGATTACGGAACTAAAAGTGTACGGCTTGCTTTTAGTTGAGTAAATAAAGAAGAAAAATCTAAAAAAATACTTGCAAATTTATATTGATTGCGTTATAATCATACATGTTCTACGGAACGCACACTCCGGGATGGTGTAATGGTAGCACAAGTGACTCTGGATCATTTAGTCTGGGTTCGAGTCCTAGTCCCGGAGCCATTTTTGTTTCATGGCGCTATGGTCAAGCGGCTAAGACGTCGCCCTCTCAAGGCGAAATCACGGGTTCGATTCCCGTTAGCGCTACCAGCTTAATCCACCTCATACTTAGTATGGGGTGTTTTTTTGTTTTTAGATAATTGAAAAATCATTTTTGTTGTTTGTGGTGATTTTATTTTTTGTACGCAAAATTAACGAAAATATAAGAAGGGCAGAAACCAGCGCAGTTGGTTTCTGCCCTTCTTTTTTTAGGTAAAAGTGTAAAATCCTTAACATCCCCGAACTGAAAGTGCAGCGTAGTGCACTTTCGGTTGCGGGGGGGAGAACGTCTGGTACAATGAATTAAAGTATAAATTTATAAAGTGGGGTGGGTTATGATGAAAAAAATTAACAAGAAACTTATTAGCAGTATTATATTAGGCCTTATTCTGTATACGCCTGTAACGAATGTGTATGCTGCTGAGTTGAATGATGGTGCTATTTATGGTAATGGTGATAATTATAGCTCTTATAGAGAACTAGATATTAATGGAAATCTTGTTTATGATTTTAATGAAGACTCTAACTTAAAATTTAGTACAACTGGTACATGGCCTTATCAACAAAATGCAATTTATATAAATGAAAACGATCAAAATAATATTATTATTAATAATAAGTTAGATATTAATTTTACAAATTCTAAAGGTTCTATTAATGGTATTAGTATTGGTGGTGTTGCTCAAAATAAAACTATTGACCGCAGTAAAGGCGGAAATATAATAATTCATCAAAATGCCCCCGAAACTGCTTCTACAGCAGGGGTTAAGGTATCTGGAGAAAATAACAGCATTCTGATTGGTGATTCAAACATAGATATTGATGTCAAAAATCCAGCCTCAAACGGTGAGGTGTATGGACTATACATTATATCGGGGCAGGAAAATAATATTACTATGGGAGATGGTGAAATTGTTGTAAATGCCGAAGGAGATGGGTGGATATTTGTAGAGGGAATCGCTGCTTATAAAGACAACGATATAAAAACAGGGGATATTAACCTAAAAGTATCATCAGTTATAAATACTGGTGAATTAACTATCATTCGGGGAATTGAAGCTAATGGTGGAGCTTATATTGAAACAGGTAAAAGTAATATAGAAGTTGTAACAAAAGGGACGGAAACTGTATCAGCAATAGGTGTTCTTTCTGCATTCGGTAGTACAGTAAATTTGGATATTACAGATATAAACGTAAGAACAATTGGTGGTAGTACGGAAAATGGAGATTCTGTTCAATCAATAGGTTTGTACAGTGGTGATAATAGTGAAATTAATTATGCTGGTGGTAGCATAAGCGTCGAAGCAGATCAAGCTGGGGCTTATGTAGCTGCAGTTTTAGCTAATAGTGGTGGTAATATAAATATAAATAAAGGTACTAATAATAAGGTCATTATCAATGGTAATGTAGATAATTTAAGTACTGGGGCAATCTTTTTAAACCTCAATACCGCTGACTCTGTTCTCAATGGCGGAGTTGATGATGCCAACGGTACTTTTAATTTAGCTAATAGTGCTCAATGGAATGTACTTGGTGAGAGTACAGTAAATAACTTCAATGTTGATAATGGTATAATCAATATGAGTACGGCTGATTCTGTTAATATTGAAAATTATTACGGTAATGGTATTGTTTCTTTTCAGGCAGAAGATGTAGCTTCTGATGGTGTGATAGTTTTAAATACCGGTAATATTGCAATCAACCAGGCAACGCAAGATTCTAATATTACTTTAGGTGTAGCCAATAATACTGTTAATACCCTTGATGTAGAGAAAACAGAAGAAAATCTGAATGCTGTTGCCAATAAGGTATTTTATAATGCCAATGACGGTAATCTTAACGGCACGGTAATCGTCAAAGAAGGCCTTATCACACCGGAAGCCAGCGGCGTTCTACTGTTTGACGCTAATAATCAAGGCTATGTTGCCAATATAACTGGTGGCGACAGGACTACGGAAACCATGTATGCTATGAAGAACCTGGCGGCTACAGCTATCGTTGCCTGGAGGCAGGAGGACAGTACTCTCAGCCAACGCCTCGGCGAGCTGCGGGACAGCGAAGACGGACAGGGCATCT
>UQXH01000027.1 GCA_900545025.1 uncultured Phascolarctobacterium sp. | reverse complement strand
CTATTATTATACGCTATTTCTCGTCAAAATCAACCATTTGTTGTGACAGAGCCTTATAAATTAAATAACTCATAGTATTAACTAAGGTGCTCTCTTGTGAGAGATAATTTAGGGAATGCGGTGCAATTCCGCAACGGTCACGCCACTGTGATGCTGTTTAGCTAAGTCAGATCGCAGCCTTAGTTTTTATATGTTCCTGCGAGCGACAGTAATGTATAACGACGGTATCAAATGTCAAGATGCCTGTTTGCTATCCCTTTCTGCGTTTCGTGGAAAGGGATTTTTTATTAGGGAGATGGTGTGTGTTGGCAGCAAAACAGATTTGGTTTCGCTTGGGGCAGATTGCATTGGTACTTTTAGGCATCAGCTTTATTACGTTCTGTCTGGTAATGCTGGCGCCAGGAGATCCGGTCCGGCAGATGATAGCAGGCAATGAAGATATTGTCGTCAGTCAGTTGGAAGTTGAGGCGCTGCGTCATGAGCTGGGACTGGATAAACCGTTTATCTTTCAGTATCTGGACTGGCTGGGGCGGGCGCTGCAGGGAAATCTTGGCTTTTCTTATATGGTAAAGAAGCCTGTTGTGGAAGAACTGCTGGCATGTCTGCCTGCTACTGTGCTGCTGGCTGTTTCTGCTTCTGTCTTTATGCTTTTGGTTGCAATTCCCGCCGGTATTTATTCGGCAGTAAAGCAGAACGGTATTTTTGATTATTTGGTACGCGGTTTTACCTTTATCGGTGTTTCCGTACCTAATTTTTGGATGGGACTTATGCTGCTGTGGATATTTGGCCTTAAATTAGGCTGGCTTCCCATTGTAGGAGGCAAGATAAGCGCAGAGAATCTGGTTTTGCCGGCTTTGACGCTGGGTATAGTTATGGCGGCAAAATATACTCGTCAGGTACGTGGCGCAGTGCTGGAAGAATTGCAGCAGGATTACGTTACCGGAGCGCGGGCGCGTGGTATGAGTGAAAGCCATATATTATGGAAGGAAGTTTTACCTAATGCTATGCTGCCGCTGATAACGCTGCTGGGCTTATCCTTCGGCAATCTGCTGGGCGGTGCGGCAGTGGTCGAGATAGTCTTCGCCTGGCCCGGTCTTGGTTATTTGGCAGTGCAGTCTATCATTTATCGTGATTTTCAGCTGGTACAGGGTATCGTGCTTTGGATTGCGCTGATGTATATGGTTATAAATCTTATTGTAGATATATCTTATAACTATCTTGACCCGCGGCTGAGAAAGGCAGGCAGATAAATATGGAAAACATTATCAATGGTTTAAAAACAAATCGTGCCTTTGCTTTCTATAGTTTCCTGGTTGTGCTTTTAATAGCTGTGGCAATGGCGGCGCCGCTGCTGGCGCCTTACGACCCGCTGGAAGCAGTTATGAAGAATGCTTATCTGCCGCCGTCAGCAGAACATTTATTTGGCACTGATAAGCTGGGACGCGATAATTTCAGCCGTGTACTGTATGGAGCGGCATATTCTTTAAGCAGCGTGTTATTGCTTGTAGCCCTAATCTTTGTTATCGGTACTGGCTTGGGAGTCCTTGCCGGTTATTACGGCGGCAGGCTGGACATGCTTATTATGCGGATTTCCGATATGATGATTTCCTTTCCCGGTATGATTTTGGCTATCGCCATTGCCGGTATCCTTGGCGGCAGCCTGATAAACGCCATGATAGCGCTTATTGCGGTAACGTGGACGAAATATGCCCGCCTGGCCCGCAGTATGGTACTGAAAATTAAAAAGCGTGATTTTGTCGAGGCGGCTATCGTCAACGGCGGTACGCCGCTGCATATCCTGTGGAAGCATATCCTGCCCAATATCCTGCCGCTGATGGTTATTACAGCGGCTTCTGACATCGGGGCAATGATGATGGAAATGGCAGGCTTGTCTTTTTTAGGCTTTGGCAGTCAGCCGCCTGCGCCCGAGTGGGGGCTGATGCTTAACGAGGGTAGGCAGCAGCTGCAGACAGCTCCGTGGTTGATGATTTTTCCGGGGTTAGCTATCTTTGTTACAGTCGTTATTTTTAATTTGTGGGGCGATGCGCTGCGCGATGTGCTTGACCCCCGTCAGGAAGATTGAAAAAGGAGAAGATTCTGATGAAAAAAATATTGAAGAGTACTGCTGCTATGGCGATGGTTAGTTTGCTTGCGTTGACTGCAGGCTGCGGCGATAACGGTAAAACTGCTGCTGACAAGGATACGCTGAAATTTGGCGTAACTAATTTTGCTGACAGCTTGGAGCCGACAGATAATTTCTTTAGCTGGGTAGTTATGCGTTATGGCTTAGGCGAATGTCTGGTAAGATTTGACGATGAGATGAACGCTGTACCGTGGCTTGCTGAAAGCTGGCAGATCAGTGACGATAAACTGACCTGGACTTTTAAGATTAACGATAAAGTTGTTTTTTCCAATGGCGATAAACTGACGGCAGAGATTGCTAAAGAATCGCTGGAACGTACCTTTGCTAAATCTACCCGCGCACAGTCCTTTTTTACTTATGAAAGTATAGAAGCAGACGGACAGGATCTGGTTATCAGGACTGCTAAACCTGTGCCGACTTTGCCTGGTATGCTGGCTGACCCGCTGTTCATTATTATTGATACCAAGGTTACTGACCGTGATTATGCTAAAGAAGGGCCGATTTGTACTGGGCCCTATATAGTGGAAAGCTACAGTAAATCTAAGGCTGTTATGGCAGCCAACCCCAATTACTGGAATGGCAAGGTGCCGTTTAAACATGCGGAAATACCGACGATTGACGACCCGAATACTCGTGCTATGGCCTTGCAGTCCGGTGAGATAGATATGGCAATCAATATCGCAGCAGGTGATTTGGCGCTGTTTAAAAATGATAAGTATAAGATTTCCGAGATTGCGTCGCTGCGTACAGTGCTGGCGCAGATGAATATGAATGAAGGTAAGCCTCTGCATGATGCCAGGGTAAGAGCGGCGCTTATCAGCTGTCTGGACCGTGAAACCTATAACAAGGTATTGCTGAAGGATACCTTTATTCCCGGGAAGGCGCCGGTGCCTCCGTCTTTAGATTATGGTTTTGACGAACTTAAGGACCCTAATACATATAATGTAGCAAGAGCGAAAAAGCTGCTTGCGGAAGCGGGCTGGCAGGATACTGACGGCGACGGTTATGTGGATAAGGACGGCAAAAATCTGGAGCTTGATTTTGTGTATTACAGCGGCCGTGCCGAGCTGCCTTTATATGCAGAAGCAACGCAGGCTGATGCTAAGAAGATTGGTATTAAGGTAAACATGAAGAATGTGGATTATAATGTGCTTGACCCTATGCGCCGCAAAGGAGAATTTGATTTGATTATTTCCAATATCCTGACTGTCAACAGCGGCGATCCAGAGGTATATCTGAACTGGTACTGGAAGACCAATGTCAACGGCAGTCAGCCGCAGAATGCTACCGGTTACAGCAGCACTGAATTTGACGCTTTGAGTGAACGTCTGGCAGTAGAATTTTCTCCGGCTAAACGCAGGGATTTGATTATCAAGATGCAGCAGGTACTGCTGGATGACAGCGCAGCGCTGTTCTTTGGTTATCCTAAGACTAATATGGTAAGCAGGGTCTACCTGCAGGGCGCGGAAATCAAGCCCGCTGATTACTACTGGCTGACTAAAGATATTACGCCGATAAAATAAGAGAAGGGATTTTCAGAATGCTTCTTGAGGTAAAAAATTTAGATGTCAGCTATGGCGATAAGCTGACAGTGACAGGAGTAAATATTGCTTTAGAAAAAGGCGAGATATTATCCATAGTAGGTGAAAGCGGCAGCGGCAAGACTACCGTCATCCGTGCTGTCATGGGCTGTCTGCCCGGCAGCGGGCATATCAGCGGGGGGATTGTGAACTTTGACGGGCGTAATATCTTAACTAATACTCCTGATGAGTGGCGACAGATGCGCGGCAGGGAGATGTCCATGATTTTTCAGGACAGCGGCAATATGATTAACCCTGTCCGGCGTATCGGACAACAGTTTATCGACTACATTAAAACTCATGCACCGGAAAAATCTAAGGAAGAGGCGTATAAATTGGCCTGCTCCATGCTTGAGGACGTGCGTCTGCCTAATGCAGTAAATATTATGAACAGCTATCCTTTCGAGCTTTCCGGCGGTATGCGTCAGCGTGTAGGTATCGCTATGGCAATGACTTTTCAGCCGCGCCTGTTGCTGGCTGATGAACCGACCAGCGCGCTGGATGTTACTACCCAGGCGCAGATTATCCGCCAGATAGTAGACGTGCGCAATGAATATCATGCGGCGGTGATTATAGTTACTCATAATTTGGGCGTAGCCTCTTATGTATCGGATAAAATCATGGTAATGAAGGACGGGCGCGTCGTGGAAAGCAACAGCAGGGAAGAGGTAATCGGGAATCCGCAGCACCCGTATACAAAAGAGCTGTTGGCGGCAGTGCCGGTGGTAGGAGGAAAAAGGTATTATGAATAAACAAGGACTGCAGCCATCTGCACTGCCGCCGGTAATACTGGAAATAAAGAATCTGACGAAAAAATTTACAGTAGAGGACGGGCGTCAGCTTACCGCCTGTGATAATGTAAGTCTGCGCGCTTACGCCGGACAGACTTTGGGGATTATCGGCGAAAGCGGCTGTGGTAAAAGCACTCTGGTACGCACCGTATTACAGATACATCCGGCAACCTCCGGGGAAGTAATTTTTGCAGGACAGGATTTATTGCAGGCTCAAGGTGAGCGCAGCAGGCAGAACAGGCGCAAAGTGCAGATGGTCTTTCAGGATCCGGCGGCGGCATTTAACCCTAAAATGCGGGTAAAGGATATTCTGTGTGAACCACTGAAAAATTTCGGCTTGCTTAAAGACAGCGAGATTGACGCGAAAGCCTGTGAACTGCTGCGCATGGTAGAGCTGCCGGAGGATTTTAAAGACAGGTATCCTCATAATATGAGCGGAGGGCAGCGACAGCGGCTGGGTATTGCCAGAGCATTATCATTGGAGCCGAAAATAGTCGTCTGCGACGAGGCTACCAGTGCCCTGGATGTATCCGTACAGGAAAAAATCTGTGAGCTGTTGGTGCGGTTACAGAAAGAAAAGGGAATAACCTATATCTTTATCTGTCACGATTTGGGACTGGTAGATTTAATGTGTCATCAGCTGGCGGTGATGTATCTTGGCAACGTGGTAGAATTACTGGAAAAAGGGCGTATCTCGCAGCAGGCCAGGCATCCATATACCCAAGCACTGCTGCAGGCTGTTTTTAAAGTCGACTTCAAACCGGGTGAGAAAATACAACCTATCGAAGGAGAAGTGCCCAGTCCGCTTGATATGCCGCAGGGATGCCCGTTCCAGAGCCGCTGCGGTCGATGTAAAGAAATTTGTCGGCAGGAAAAACCGTCTTTGCGTCAGATTGAAGACGGGCATTGGGTAGCGTGCCATTTTGTGCAAGGATAAAAGGTAAGATAAGTTTCTAATATAAAAATATATTGTTAAAAGAGTATCTTTCTTGATGAGGAAGGTACTCTTTTTTATTTGGAAAGCAGTTTACCGCCGTGGAGAAAAAGAAAGGCGACGCAGGTGCCTTTCTTTTTTCTCCCGGCAAAATGCCCCCGAGAACCACAAAGCGCAGCGCAGTGCACTTTTGGTTGCGGGGGGGAGATTATATGATAGAATAAAATAACAGAAAAGTTAAATTACTAATTTTAAGGAGGTATTATTATGAAGAAGAATTTAAAAACTAAAATTTCTCTTGGTGTATTAATGGCATGTTTAATTACCGGGAACATTGGCTTTGCTGAAAAAATAACAGCTGGAAATTTACATGATTATGGGGAAATAAAAGTAGAAAATGATGATTTATTAGTAGAAGGTCAATTTGGTTATAGTTGCCAAATTACATTAGATGAAGGATATAAAGTAATATTTAAAAATGATTTTGGTAATAGTATTTATTCTGGTTGTAGTGGTAATTTTAATGTTATAGCCGATAATGTAGAAATCTATGCTGGAGAAGATAATGGTATCTTTATGTCGTTGGATGGGCCAGGAGAGGGTACCGTAGTATTTGGGTCAATAGATGGTAGAAAAATAAAGAATTTTACAATTAATGCTGCAGGTCAAGGTATAGATAATAAATGGGGTAGTGTTGCAGTATATGGTTCTGATGAAAGTAATATTATTATTAGTTCAGATGGATATGACGGGCAAGAAAACGAAGACCAATCTGCTATAAATACTGGCCGAAATAAAAATGGTACAATTACTGACGGAACTACATTTATTGAGGGTGGTACTATAACGTTAACAGCTAATGGTGGCAGTGGTATTATTACCAGGACTGATAATAGTAGTACAAACATTAAGGCTGATAATAGTATTGCAATATACTCTAATCACCTTAATCCAGAAACAAATGGATATAAAGATATAGAAAATGCCGGTATTAACAATATGGCTGGTACTACAACAATTACGGCAAATAACGCTGGGATTAAAATTATATCCAGTCAATATGGCATACTTGCTCAAAATGGTGAAGTAAATTTAACATCTTACACCGGTAATACTGTTAATGCGGCAAGTGAAATAACTGATTCAAGTGAAGGTATAACTCCATATTATGGCAGTAAACATTCAATCAAAGCAGAAGGGCAAGCTGAGGTTAACATGAATGCAATGGCTGGTAATAATACATTATGTGGCGTTATCTATGCTAAAGATGAAGGTACTGTTGTAACTTTGAATCATAACATTACTGATGCAGACGGTAATGTAACAGCAGGCAGCGGTAATAATATTATCCTGTCTTCTGCTCATGGCAGCGAGGATAATCTTGGCGACCGCAGCCATGTAGTAGCGGCACTCTATGCACAAAACAAAGGTAAAATAAACGTGACTGCCGGTGAAGGCGGCGTGAACTATATTGCTTCTGATTATACATTTGAGCATGAAGAAGACAGTGAACGTACTATTTGGGCACAGCGCGGCGGTATTATTGAAATCAAGGGAAGTACCATCATCCAATCCAGTAATGCGGAAGACTATTATGCAGAAGGCGGCTACAATACTAACAGCCGTGGTATTGCTATTACAGCTGGTTCCGATGAAATCATTACTGATGAAACTGGTAATATGGTAACTGTTGCTGATGGAGACAGGAGCACGATAACTTTGGAATATGGTGCAGACAGTGAAATATATGGCGACATCGTCTCCGGTTATGGTGGTTTTATTAATATAAAACAAGCAGTAGACGGCGGCAGCCTGTATCTGCAAGGTAATGCTCTGGCAGGTAATGGCGGCATTCTGAATCTTGAAATTGCCGATGGCGGTACCTGGTATGGACGTGCCGATGATTATGGTGATGCAGGTTACGGAGAGGATGCGCAAGACAAACAAGAGTTCTATAACCCTGCATTCAGTAATACGATTATAGAGGGCGGTCAAGTCAACATTACCATGGGAGAAGGCTCAACATGGTATCTGACCGGACAAAGCTGGGTAAGCTCCTTGGATGTAAGCAAAGGTAATGGTAACGTCACCATTGACATGCAGGAATTCAATGAAGGTACGCATGGACTTACCATTGCAGAAATGACAGGCAAAAACGATGGTACTATTGACGCGACCTTTGTTATGAGCCTGAATCATAACGAACATGCTACCAGCGATATGCTGTATATTAAAAATGGTACTGGCGAATATGACGTAGTACTCAAAGAAGCAATAGACGGCATGGAAAACATCAATGAAGACAATGTATTGCGCTTTGCAACCGTACAGGGCGGGGCACAGTTCAACAGTGTAACCATGGACAATGTAGGTCTGTATAACCTTGGCTTTGAAATTGATCACAGTGAATATGATACTGCGGCAACAGAAGAAAACGAAGGCTATAACGGAGCAAGTGTAGACGAAAACAAACCTGGTAATGAAAACGTAGAAGGATTCTTCGACATCAGCGAAGAAGAAAATCAGCCGGCAATCATGTTGCTTGCGGACCAGAACCAGAAAGCAGACGATGGCAGTGTACAAAACTGGTACATTACGAAAGTAAGCGGACAGGATATTTCTGATGCCGGCAAGACAGTAGTAGCCATGTCCAAAGTAAACTACAGCAACGCAGTATACATGGACAGACTCAATAAACGCCTGGGCGAAGCCCGTTACATCAATAACGAAGAAGACCAGGGCATGTGGGTACGCCTGCGCCATGACCGTATCGGTAAGAGCGACGAATTCCGCAGCATGAACACCATGTATGAACTCGGTTATGACGAAAAACAGGAATGCGACAACGGTGAAAGACGTGTAGGCGCAGCCATCGACTACATGGATGGCAGCAGTGAATACACCAACGTAGCCGGAACCGGCGACATCAGCCGTAAAGGCATCTGGCTGTACGATACCTGGATGGGGGACAAAGGTCACTATGCGGACTATGTAGCAAAATGGGGACACCTGTCCAACGATTTCAAACTGTACAGAGACGGCAAGGAAATCACCGGCGACTACAGCAACAACGTCTACAGTATCAGTGCAGAATACGGACGTAAGAAAGACATCGGGCATGACTGGTACTTCGAGCCTCAGGTACAGCTGCAGTACGCAAGAGTAACTGACGCAAGCTACACCACCAGCCAGGGAACAGATGTAGAACTTGATGCCATCAACAGCTTGATTGCCCGTGCAGGCTTCAGACTTGGCAAAGACCTGAGCGAACGCAGTACGGTATACTTCAAGGCGGATGTACTCCATGAATTCTTAGGGGACCAGGACATCTATGCACATGATGCAACAGGTGAAATGGATGTAACCTACGGTAACGAAGGAACCTGGTGCGACGTAGGCTTCGGCTTTGCGGCAGCAATGAGCAAGAACAGTTATGTATATCTGGACTTTGAAAAATCCTTTGGCAATGATTTTGATGAAACTTATCAGATCAATGCCGGTATGCAATGGAGCTTCTGAGCTTAGAAGATATTTGTATATAAAAAGCAGTATCGGGCTTTGTACCCGATACTGCTTTTAACAGGAAGATGCAAGTATAACATGTCTGGCAGAGCAGGTTTGTTTTGCTTAATTTACAATATTTCAGGTGACTATTATGCAGAATACGGAAGAAATGGATTACAGGAAAATAGGCGACAATATCAAGAAACTGCGCAGGCAGAAAGGAATATCGCAGATAGAGCTGGCCAAGGCGATAGAAGTATCGCAGACACATATGAGCAATATAGAAAACGGAAATACAGGTATCAGTCTGTGGACAGCAGTGAAGATAAGCAGGATGCTGGACTGCAGTGTGGATATGCTTGTTGATAATATTAAACGTGAAAGTAAGAGTACAGAAAAGGAAAAATATCTGATAGATGTTGATGAACTGGCCGACATTTTGAAAATCATGGCTTTGAAAAGCAGGAAGAGCCGAGAAAACAGCTGAGAAAACAGTACATAATAAAAAAGAGCTGATACTGGAAAAAACGGATACCTCTGTATTACAGAAGGTATCCGTTTTTTCGCAATAGATGTCCTTCCCGTATTGCGAGTATCTATGCACTGGTGTCTTTTTTTAGGGTACTGCCCTCGGATGCAGTTATGATGCGGAGTAGGGAAAAAATAACAACAAGGCTGTCTGCTTTAGACGGCTTTTGTTGTTCAGAATAAAATAATTCAATTTTTATTGACTATAGTCGTAATAAGGTGTTGATAAGGTGTCAGAAAATAAAAAAGCCGATTCTCAAAATCTGAGAATCGGCATAAATGCTGGTGATCCAGGAGGGATTCGAACCCCCGACCCACGGCTTAGAAGGCCGTTGCTCTATCCAACTGAGCTACTGAACCATGAAATGGAGCGGGCGATGGGAATCGAACCCACAACATCAGCTTGGAAGGCTGAGGTTTTACCACTAAACTACACCCGCGATTTATAACTGTAAGTCTGGTCGGAGCGGCAGGATTTGAACCTGCGACCCCCTGCTCCCAAGGCAGGTGCTCTACCAAACTGAGCCACGCCCCGAATACAAGGAGTATTATACAGGTTTTAAAATTAAAAGTCAATACTTTTTGTCTTAGCTGTTAGTTGTGGCAATATATTTACTTGCCTTTAAGCTTCTTATAAATATTACGATGTTTTTCGGGAATGTCTTCTGTGGAATAGGATTCGTGAATTTTGGATGAGCCTGCTTTGGCCGCTGTTTCGTAATACCATACCTTATAGTCTAAGATTGCCAAGGTTTGCTGAAGCTGTTCCATTTGCTTTTGCACGGTCATTTTTCGTTGCCGGATAAGGGTCAGACGTTCGGAGATAGTACCGTCACCCTGGGCTGCCAATTCCATAAAATTTTTTATTTCTTTAATCGGCATACCGGTTTTTTTCAGACAGTCAATTATTGTCAAAATCTCTAAGTCCGTGTCATTAAACATGCGTATACCGCTTTTGGAGCGAGAAAGAAAAGGCAGCAACCCTTCCTTATCATAATAGCGGAGGGTAGAAGGAGAGAGATTTGCTTTTTGCGCAGCCTGCCCGATAGTGTAAGCCACGATCATCACCTCTGTAACATATTTTAGTATAAGCGTAGCAGTATTAGTCATGAAAGTCCAATGAAGGATTTGTGAAATATTGGCACAAGCAGGAAAAAGCTTAACGGATAGATAATATTAACATAGAGTATTTTTAGACATGAAATAAAACAGGGGAGGGAAGAGAAATGATGGGAAATAATTGGAGCAAGAAAACAACGGCATTGCTGTTATGCTTGTTATTGGGAAGCAGTATTTTTGCCGCGCCGACAGATGCCAAGCCTAAGAATGATCCTAAACCGCCGGCAAAGCATGCGCAGCAAGCACACCATAAAAAACATGAAAGCTGCGGCGATATCGTGCGTGATGTATTGGGCGTAGACAGACATGATTTTGACCGGGCTTGCCGTGCAGGGATGACGCTGGAAGATTACATTGTTGCCAAATATATTGCAGAGAGTATTGGCGGTGATTTTACTGATATTTTCCATATGCAGAAAAATGGCAAGCCTTATAAGGAAATCTGCAAAGCTCATGGAATTAATTGGGGCAGCGTACGCAGGCATCTGAACAATAAATATGATCGGATGAACAGTGATGCCGTCGCTGCCGGATTAGTAATGTGGAGCCTGCATGAAATATTGCACTGATACTGACGAAGCAAGCGGCGTTTTAGATGTGAATTTTTTTAGAACTGTTTTTAGACAGGAGGATATTTACTAAATTTATGGAATGATATAAAAGATTTATAGTGACAGTAAATTAGATAAAATTTTATTTAACGGGAGGCGATTTTATGCAAAAGACCGTGCTTGCTTTAACCGCTGTTATGGCGTTAGGCATATTTTCTGTAGCGGCTGCTAATGATAACGTAACCTTTTCTAAGCCGGTAAGATTACTGAAACCTAATGTGCAGAGCAGCTTTGAAAAGGATTTTGAATGGAATGATGTTGATTATTCTGTTAAGGAGAAAAATAATCAGCTGATTTTTGAATTCAATGATAACAAATTTATTGAGAAGCACGATATTAAAGGTTATCATGTGACAGGCGCGGAAATCGGCGATTTAAACGGCGATAATTATCCTGAGGTCTTTGTATATTTGAAAGCTGATAATATGGAGCCGAAGATGCGCTTGATTGGCTATTCCAGCAATAACGGTGAATCTATGAGCCAGGTGTATCTGCCGCAGCCGGATGAAGTGACTGATAAAGCAGCATATCAGGGCTTTAAAGGTTTTGATGAAATGAGTATTGTGGAAAATAATTTCTGCAGGAGATTTCCTGTTATTGAAAATAAAGACGGCTCTCTGTATATGAACGGCATGATGCGCCAGATCCAGTATAAGCTGGTGGATGGAGAAGCCTGCCGTCTGTTGGAAATAGACGGTTATTATGACTATCCGATTATGATGGAAAAATAATCAGCAAGATTTGCTGATAGTTCTTGTGCTGTTAAAAGTTATTTGAAAGATAAAGACCTGCTGATATTTGATATTGGCAGGTCTTGTTGTTGAGCTGGAGGAGCGCCATGCAGAAAATATTTACCGTGTTATTGATGTTGGTGTGCAGCTGTGTTTTGGCTGGTAATACTTATGCAGAAAAAGAGCCAGAGTCCCGACAGGTACAGATGAAATCGTTCTTAGCGGAAAAATTTCCTGACAGCAGGATTGGCGAGATAATCAGAAATCATTACCGGTTTACAGATGAAGAAAGTAGTGCAACGCGTTATAACTACAATTATATAGACTTAAATGATGATGGACAGCAGGAAATATTTGTTGTTGTCAGCGGGCCGTATACCAGCGGCAGCGGCGGCAGCAGCGCGTTGCTGCTGGAAGAAAAGCAGGACAGATTACAGGTGCGCAGCGCTTTTACTCTGGTAAATACTCCTGTTATTGTTGCTGACATGAAAAAGCATGGCTATAAAAGCCTGATATTTCCCTATTATGGCGGCGGGCAGCCTTACAGTTTGTCGTTAGCAGAATATAATGGGAAAAATTATCCTAATGTAAATGATGGTATTATACTTGATAACGCTAAACAGTTTACCGGCAGTATGATTTTGGCAGATAAAACTGGTGAAAAGAATTTCAGCGGCTGGAAGGTATTAAATGATAATGGTTTTTATGGTGTTGAAAGAAAAACTTTTGCTACAGATGTGGCTTTTCCTGTATTGACAAACCATCCGGGAGAATTGACGCGTGAATATGCTAATCAATCTTTGAAAAATACGGCTTGGCAGCTGTATCAAGAAAACCGCGGGGCAACTGTTGCTTATGCAGTGACCTGTAATACTAAAAAACTGTTGAGCACGCTGTATGCGGCAAGGAAATCTGACGGCACGGTAAGATTAGCTGCGCTTAATATGGAGATGGGCAGGGCCGAGGTGTTGACAACAGCTGATATATTTAAAACTACGGCAGATTTAGCTGCACTAACAGGCTTTGACAATACGGATGATATGATATTCTGCTTTACTGATGACGCCATCATCTTCCTAAAGCCGGCTTGCAAGAATAATATTTATGGTTATGAAGCAGTTGGCTTGAGCAGGCAGGAAATAAAGTCGTATCTGAAAAATAGCTGGAAGCAAAAAATATTCTGATACGCTTTAAACAAAATAACTGAGACAAGAGATAATATGTTGTACAGAGGATGAAAAATGATAGTTATTGCTTGCGTAGATAATAATATGGGCTTGCTCTTTAATCAAAGGAGGCAGAGTCAGGATAGAATATTGCGGGAGAGAGTACTGCAGCGCTGCGAGGATTGCAGACTCTGGATGAATGCCTATAGTTATCAGCTGTTTAAGGAGCAGGCCGTAAATAAAGCTATTACTATATGTGTTGCCGAAGATTTTTTAGCTAAGGCTGCCGCAGGAGATTACTGCTTTGTAGAGAATGCAGATGCTGCAAATTATATTGATAAAATTGAGCAGATTATTCTCTTTTGTTGGAACAGAGATTATCCGGCTGATTTTTATTTTACAGTGCCCGTTCATAGTAAGCCGTGGCAATTACTTAATCGAGAGGATTTTGACGGCTCCTCCCATGAAAAAATAACTGAGGAGGTTTATGGCAGATGAAAAAATATTTAAACTGTTTCGCTGTTTTTATCCTCTGGCTGTGTGTATTGCTGGCAGGCTGCGGCAACGCGGCGGATAAACCGGCTGCGCCAGACAGTAAAGGCAGTGCGGCAGCTACGGCTATCAGCGGTATACCGGCGTATACAAATAAGCCCTATGTAGTGCTTAATAATAATCAGCCGCTTTTTGCGGCTGCTGACTTTACCACGAAGTCTTTTGAAAAATACAGTAAGTTAGACAGCTTAGGGCGCTGCGGCACGGCTTTTGCCAATGTCGGGAAGGACACCATGCCGCAGGAAAAGCGGGGGTCTATCGGTCAGGTGAAGCCCAGCGGCTGGCAGACTGCAAAATATGATTTTGTCGACGGAAAATATCTGTATAACAGGTGTCACCTGATTGGGTACCAGCTGACGGCGGAAAATGCTAACGAGCGCAATCTTATTACCGGCACGCGGTATCTGAACGTACAGGGCATGCTGCCTTTTGAAAATATGGTAGCAGACTATGTCAAAGAAACAGGCAACCATGTATTATATCGGGTTACACCGATATTTAAAGGCAATAATCTTGTAGCTGAAGGAGTGCAGCTGGAAGCTCGGTCTGTAGAAGACAAGGGCGAGGGAATCTGCTTCAATGTTTATTGTTATAATGTACAGCCCGGCGTAGTCATTGATTACGCTACCGGCAGGAGCAGCCTGGCTGAAAATACTGCAGATACAGCTAATAAAGCTAATACGGCAAAGGCTCAGAGCTATATCCTCAACACCGGCAGTCATAAATTTCATAAGCCTGAGTGTAATGGCGCCAAACAGATAAGTGCTAAAAACAAAAAGAAATACAGTGGCAGTAAGGAAGACTTGCTGAAATCTGGTTATTCTCCTTGCTCTATCTGTAATCCGTAAAAGGGGACCTGAAAATGATTGAGATTAAAAATAAGTCAGAATGCTGCGGCTGCGGAGCGTGTGCTTCTATTTGTCCCAAGCATTGTATTAAGATGCAGGCAGATAGTGAAGGCTTTAAATATCCGCAGGTAGAGATGACCCAATGTATTGATTGCCGTTTATGTGAAAAAGTGTGTCCGCTGCTGCATAAGCCTGAGCAGCAGGACCCGCTTGCCGTTTATGGCGCAAAGAATATTGATGATACGATTAGACTCAATAGCTCCAGCGGCGGTTTGTTCACTGCGTTTGCCCGCGAGATTCTTTCTCGGCAGGGCATAGTGTATGGTGCGGAAATGACATCAGAATTACAGGTACAGCATTGTGCTGTCGGTGAGGAGGCAGGACTGGCAAAACTGCGCGGCTCCAAATATGTGCAGAGCGAACTGGGAGATTGTTATAAGCAGGCGCGCTTTTTGCTGCAGCAGGGACGCAGAGTCTTGTTCAGCGGGACGCCCTGTCAGATTGCCGGACTGAAAGGTTTCCTGAATAAAGAGTATCCTGCTCTTTATACGGTTGATGTAGTATGTCATGGTGTGCCGAGCGCCAAGGTTTATGCCAAGCATCTGCAGGAGATTGGCGAGATGGTCGGAGAGCAGGTTATCAAAGTGAAATTTCGTGATAAGCAGCAGGGATGGAAGCAGGGGCAGACCTTATTTTATACCGAAAATCACTGCTGCGGCGACAGTAAGCGCAAGGAAACCTATATGCGCCTCTTCCTGAATAATGTAACCATCAGGCCGTCCTGTTCTGATTGCGCTTTTAATAATAAGAGAAGCCGTGCCGATATAACTATCGCCGACTATTGGGGTATTGATAAACAGTATCCTGAATTTGACGACGATAAAGGCGTAACCTTAGTAATCGTCAATACTGAAAAAGGGCAGGAGCTTATGCAGGCGGTAAGCAAAGAGATTATCTGCCTCGAGACCAGTTTTGCCGCAGGCGCAGAATATAATGTAGCAGTAGGCAAATCGTTGGGGCTGCATCCCAAGAGGGAATATTTTTTTGATAATATGGATAAAAAGACATTGAGTGCACTGGCAGAGGAAATACTGTAAGTGGTGTCAAGTTTCTGTTGTAAAAATATTTACAACTATGATATAATTATAAATACATGAATGCGGACTGCTTTCATGCAAATATTCGCCCACTATTTTAATAGTCAAGCCCATACGGACAGGCGGGGCAGCTGCCGAAGCGTGGCTAAATACCACATTATTGACTGAGCTGCGGCTCAGATTTTATAAGTAGATTATTCAGTAATCAGGATTAGACATCACTTGTGAAAGTCAATAAGAGTAGTAAAAGTAATATTTGCTGTATAGACTCTGGAAGCGGTTTACTGTTGTTATAATTTAACGGCGGTTATTACGTAATTTACTGACAGGTGATGTTAGTCATCACCTGTTTTTTATTTTTGCAATCGTAACGAACAATAGAATGGATTTGGGAGAAGATTATGGGAAAGCCTTCACAAAAATCAGCGCCTATTTACGAAGCGCTGGAAGCCTTCAGGAAAAAAAGAGTAGTGCCGTTTGATGTTCCGGGACACAAGCGTGGGCGCGGCAATCCAGAGCTGAAAGAACTGCTGGGAGAAAAATGCGTCAATCTTGACGTAAACTCTATGAAGCCGCTGGACAATCTGTGTCATCCGGTATCAGTTATCAGGGATGCGGAAGAACTTGCTGCCGAAGCCTTTGGCGCCAATCATGCTTTCTTTATGGTTGGGGGAACGACTTCCTCGGTGCAGAGCATGGTACTTACTGCCTGCAAAGCCGGCGATAAGATTATTTTGCCTCGTAACGTTCATAAAAGCGTCATCAATGCGTTAGTACTGTGCGGCGCCGTGCCCGTGTACGTCAACCCGGAAGTGGATAAGAAGCTGGGCATTTCGCTGGGGATGGAGATCAGCGAGGTGGAAAAAGCTATCTTGGCTAATCCTGATGCTACCTGCGTATTGGTTAATAATCCTACTTATTATGGTATTTGCTCCGATTTGCGCAGCATCGTCAAGCTTGCCCATGAGCACAATATGCTGGCCCTGGTAGATGAAGCGCATGGAACGCACTTCTATTTCGGCAGTAATATGCCGGTCAGCGCTATGGAAGCCGGTGCGGATATGGCTTCCGTTTCCATGCATAAATCCGGCGGCAGCCTCACGCAAAGTTCACTTCTTTTGACGGGTAAAAATGTCAACTGGGAGTATGTGAGCCAGATTATCAACCTGACCCAGACTACGAGCGCTTCCTATCTGCTTTTATCCAGCCTGGATATTTCCAGACGTAACCTGGTAATGCGCGGCGAGATGTCCTTTGCCAAGGTGCAGGCTATGGCGGAATATGCCCGTGAAGAAATAAATTCTATCGGCGGTTTCTATGCGTACGGACGTGAGCTGATTAACGGCAAGAGCATCTATGATTTTGATGTGACCAAGCTGTCTGTCTATACCCGCGACATCGGACTTGCCGGTATCGAAGTATATGATTTGCTGCGTGACGAGTATGATATCCAGATTGAATTTGGTGATATTGCCAATATCCTGGCTTATGTGTCTATAGGCGATACTATCCAGGATATTGAACGACTGGTAGGCGCTTTGGCTGATATTAAACGGCTGTACTCCAAAGACCCGTCCAAGATGCTGAATACGGAATATATTACGCCTAAGGTAGCTGTATCGCCGCAGAAGGCTTTTTATTCCCGCAAAAAATCTGTGCCTATTAAAGAAAGCAGCGGTATGATCTGCAGTGAGTTCGTCATGTGCTATCCGCCTGGTATCCCTATCCTGGCGCCGGGGGAAATCATTACGAAGGAAATCATTGAATATATCGTCTATGCTAAGGAAAAAGGCTGTTCCATGCAGGGACCGGAAGATCCAGAAGTAAACAGGGTCAACGTACTGGCTTTATAAAATGTAACGAGGTGGCTTATGGAGCTGTGGTTTTCAGATTATCATACCGATAAAGTTAAGATAGATGTCAAAGTAGATAAGCAGCTGTTTGGCGCAGATACTGATTTTCAGAGAATCGACGTGTTTGAATCAGCAGAGTTCGGCCGTTTTTTAAGCTGTGACGGCAGCATTGTTTTCTCTGAAAAAGACGAATTTACTTACGATGAAATGATCGTGCATGTGCCGATGGCTGTGCATCCGTGCGTCAAGAAAGTGCTGGTAATCGGCGGCGGCGACGGCGGCGTGGCCCGCGAGCTGTCTTACTATGACGAAATAGAGCAGATAGATGTTGTTGAAACTGATAAAGTTTTTGTCGATGTCTGCCGGGAATTTTTTCCCGATAACGCCCGTGGGCTGGATGACGAAAGAGTAACTGTCTATAACGAGAACGGACTGAAATTTCTGCGTGCCCGACAGAATGAATATGACCTGATTATTAACGACGCTATCGACCCGCTGGGCCATGCGGCAGGTCTTTTCACCAAGGAATTTTACGGTAACTGCTATCGTGCGCTGAAAGAGGACGGCATCATGGTGTATCAGCATGGCAGCCCCTTTTATGACGAGGACGAGGAATCCTGCCGTGCCATGCATCGCAAGGCCAGCCACAGCTTTCCTATCAGCAGGGTATATCAGGCGCATATTCCGACTTGTTCCTCTGGTTACTGGCTGTTTGGCTTCCTTTCTAAAAAATATCATCCTTTAAAGGATTTGGATGCCAAAAGGTGGAAGGAGCGTAATATCAAGACCTGGTATTATACTACTAATCTGCATTTAGGCGCTTTCATGCTGCCTAAATATGTAGAGGATATGCTGGAAGAAGAAGAAAAATAAACTTCTGCAATATATTAAATGAATAATAAAGGAGATGACTTACAATGGGAAAATTATTAGTTATCGGCTGCGGCGGCGTAGCAAGAGTGGCAATTTTTAAATGCTGTCAGAATGACAAGGTATTTACCGAACTGTGCATTGCCAGTAGGACAAAAGAAAAATGCGACGCACTGAAAGCAGAGCTGGAAGGCAAGACTAATACTGTTATCACTACTGCCAAGGTTGACGCAGATAATAAAGAAGAACTGGTTGCTTTGATTAAAGCTTATCAGCCGGATGCAGTGCTGAACGTAGCTTTGCCGTACCAGGATTTGACCATTATGGATGCCTGCCTGGAATGCAAGGTAGACTATATCGATACTGCCAACTACGAGCCGGAAAATATCGACGACCCCGTCTGGCGTGCAGTTTACGACAAACGCTGCAAGGAAGAAGGCTTTACTGCTTACTTTGACTATTCCTGGCAATGGGCATATAAAGAAAAATTTGCTGCGGCAGGTATCATGGGCCTGTTAGGTACCGGTTTTGACCCCGGCGTTACCAGCGTCTTTTCTGCTTATGCGCTGAAACATTATTTTGATGAAATTGATACCATTGATATTTTGGACTGCAACGGCGGCGACCATGGTTACCCCTTTGCTACCAACTTCAACCCTGAAATTAACCTGCGTGAAGTATCTGCTAACGGCTCTTACTGGGAAAACGGCCACTGGGTAGAAACTGAGCCTATGGAAATCAAACGCGAATACGATTTCCCCGAAGTTGGCATGAAGGATATGTACCTGCTGCACCATGAAGAAATCGAATCTCTGGCTAAAAATATTCCCGGCGTTAAGAGAATCCGTTTCTTTATGACTTTTGGACAGAGCTATCTGACACACATGAAGTGTCTGGAAAATGTAGGTATGCTTTCTACTAAACCCATGCTGTACGAAGGACACGAAATTGTACCTATCCAGTTCCTGAAAGCTTTGCTGCCGGATCCGGCATCTCTTGGGCCGCGTACCGTCGGCAAGACCAATATCGGCTGTATCTTCACCGGACGCAAAGACGGTCAGGAAAGAACTATCTATATCTACAATGTCTGCGACCATCAGGAATGCTACAAGGAAGTAGGCTCTCAGGCAATTTCCTATACCACCGGCGTACCGGCTATGATCGGCACTGCGCTGGTAATGACCAAGGCATGGCATAAGCCCGGCGTATTCAACGTAGAAGAGTTCGATCCGGATCCGTACATGGAAATGCTGAACCAATACGGTCTGCCCTGGGTAGTTGTAGAAGATCCGGCAGTGGTAGAATAAGATGCTGGATAATCTGCGTACGCCCTGCTATGTGGTAGATAAAAAGAAAATACGTTACAATCTGGAAGTACTGCATAAGGTGGAAAAAGAGTCTGGCTGTCATATCCTGCTGGCCCAGAAAGCCTTTTCCATGTTTGCATTATATCCCTTTATCGGTGAATATGTATCAGGTACTACGGCCAGCGGCTTGTACGAAGCACGGCTGGGGCATGAGGAAATGGGCAAGGAAAACCATGTTTTTGCGCCTGCCTATAAAACGGAAGATATGCGTGAGCTGGTAACAATCTGCGACCATATTATCTTCAATTCCTTTGCCCAATACGAAAAGCATAAAGAGCTGTGCGGTAATGTAAGCGCCGGCATCCGCGTGAATCCGGAACATTCCACCCAGGGCGATCATGCGATTTATGACCCCTGCGCTCCCGGTTCAAGACTGGGCGTAACTCTGGCTAATTTTCGTGAAGACTTGCTGGGCGGTATCGACGGACTGCATTTCCATACTTTGTGCGAACAGAATGTTGACGATTTAATCAGCACTTTTAAAGTTTTTGAAGAAAAATTCGGCAAGTATCTGTATCAGATGAAATGGCTGAATATGGGCGGCGGACATCATATTACCAGAGCAGATTATGATGTTCAGGCACTTATTGATCTGATTAAATATATCCGAGAAAAATATGACGTAGAAGTATATCTGGAACCGGGAGAGGCCTTTGCGCTCAATGCAGGCTACCTGGTAACCGAGGTTATGGACATAGTACATAATGATATGGATATCCTTATCCTTGACGCTTCTGCAGCCTGCCATATGCCGGACGTAATTGAGATGCCATACCGACCGCCTTTGCGCGGCGGCTATCCGGCAGGTGAAAAGCCCCATACCTATCGCTTATCGTCGCTTACCTGTCTGGCAGGCGACGTTATCGGCGACTACAGCTTTGAAAAACCTGTGCAAATTGGCGACAGGCTTGTCTTTGAAGATATGGCCATTTATTCTATGGTCAAGAATAATACCTTTAACGGTATTCCGCTGCCTGATATCGTGCTCTTGGAAGAAGATGGCAGCACGAAGCTGATAAAGCGTTTCGATTATCAGGATTTTAAGGAAAGGCTTTCGTAATCAATGGAATTTTTACAGACTTTGCCGCGCCAAGACGGCTTTTATATGCCGGCTGAATTTGCGGAGCATGAAGGTTGTATTATCGTGTGGCCGGAGCGGCCGGGCTCCTGGAGCTTTGGCGCCAGTGAAGCCCGCGAAGCGTTTACCGCTGTGATAAAGGCTATCGCTGCCAGTGAAAAAGTATATGTTATTGCAGGCAGCGCTTCTATCGCCAGTGCGCAGCAAATGCTTGCTGACGTGGAAAATATCGCAATCATCAATATGGAAACGGACGATTCCTGGGCAAGGGACATCGGCCCTACTTTCGTAGTAAACAGTCAGGGCGCTTTGCGCTGCATCAACTGGGAATTTAATGCCTGGGGCGGAGAGGTTGACGGCCTGTACCCTTCCTGGGATAAGGACAATGCCTTTGCTGCGGCTTTTGCAGAAAAATACGGCTGCCGTATGTATAATGCGGCGCCGTTTGTTATGGAGGGCGGCGCAATCCACAGCGACGGCGAGGGTACGGTAATGGTAACAGAAAGCTGTCTGCTTAGCGCCGGTCGCAATCCTGAACTGACAAAGGAACAAATTGAAGAAAAACTCAGGGAATACCTGGGCGCCAAGAAGGTTATCTGGCTGCCGCGTGGCATTTATAACGACGAGACCAACGAGCACGTAGACAATGTCTGCGCTTTTGTAGCTCCCGGCGAAGTAGTGCTGGCCTGGACGGATAATGAGGATGACCCGCAGTACGCCATGTCGCTGGCCTGCCTGCACAAGCTGGAGGCAGAGACTGATGCATGCGGCCGTAAAATTAAAGTACATAAGCTGCCTGTCCCGGATGTACCTGTCTGCATCAGGGAAGATGAAGTGGGCGGCTATGATTTTGAGGACGGCGAAGATATGCGCGAAGCAGGCGAAAGACTTGCAGCTTCTTATGTAAATTTTTATATCGCCAACAAGTCTGTGGTAATGCCTGCCTTTGGCGGCGAGAATGCGGCGAGCGACAGCAGGGCAGAGAAAATACTGCAAGGTCTGTTCCCTGACCGTAGTATCATCGTGGTGCCGGCGCGCGCCATCCTGACGGGCGGCGGTAATATCCACTGCATCACCCAACAGATTCCCAAAGGAGTAAGATTATGAGAAAAGTAACAGTGGCGGCAGTACAGATGTGCTGCTATCCCGAAGTGGAAAAAAGTCTGGCTGCTGCTGAAAAAATGGTGCGGCAGGCGGCTGCCCAAGGCGCTGACATCATCCTGCTGCCGGAACTGTTTGCCAGAGAATATTTCTGTCAGCAGCGTCGGTATGATTTTTATAATTACGCCATGCCGACGGAGCAGGACTCCGCGGTGCAGATGGGTATGCGGCTGGCGAAGGAATTGCAGGTAGTGCTGCCGATTAGTTTCTATGAGCGCGACCTTAACAGGCTGTATAATTCTATCGCCTGCATTGACGCGGACGGCACGATTTTGGGCGTATATCGCAAGACCCATATTCCTGACGACCATTTCTATCAGGAAAAATTTTATTTTTCGCCCGGTGATTCCGGCTTCCGAGTATTTAATACCAAATACGGCGTCATCGGCATCGGTATCTGCTGGGATCAGTGGTTTCCTGAAACAGCCCGCTGCCTGGCGCTGCAGGGTGCGGAAATTCTGTTTTATCCCACGGCTATCGGTTCTGAGCCGATTCTGGAATGCGACAGTATGCCCCATTGGCGCAGGGTTATGCAAGGGCACGCTGCTGCCAACCTTCTGCCGGTGGTTGCTGCCAACAGGATAGGCCTGGAAGAAGTAACGCCTTGTGAGGCTAATAATAACCAGTCGTCAGCGCTGAACTTTTACGGCTCTTCTTTCATCACGGATGGCACGGGTGAAATTCTTGCGTCCGCTTCCCGAGATAAGGAAGAAATCCTGTTACAGGAGTTTGATTTGGCGGCGCTGGCGCAGGATAGATTGTCTTGGGGACTTTTCCGCGACAGAAGACCTGAGTGTTATAAAAAAATAACTGAATGACAAATTTACTGCATATAGGCGTATAGCTTATATGCAGTTTTTTATTATTAAAATATAGATAAATTTTAAATAAAAGGACAATAAAAGATATAAATATGGAAACTTCGTTTAGGAGTAGGAAAAATTTGTAGTAAATTAAAAGCCGCAAGATTATGAAAAGGACGGTCAGCAGAAAGTAAATGTCTTGCGGGGGGGGAATAGTTGCGTGTTATACTTAACTTAAAGATAATTAAGTATAAATTATCTTTAAGTTAAAAAGGGACGGGAAAGGATGTGTAAATGATGAAGAAGGACATTCTGGCATATAAGGTATTAGCCAGCGTACTGGCGATAGGGCTGGGCGGCTTGGCGCTGCCACTGACGGCGCAGGCTAACAGCGGCTTGAGGAAAGATACTGTAACGGTTAATGGCTTTGTTTATTATATAGGCAGCAATGGTGCTAAAGATAATGTGGTTATTATCGACAGCGATTTAGATGCCGGCGTTATCGGCGGCTATGCGGACACTGGCGATGCCATAGGCAACAGCGTCAGCATGAGCGGCGGCACGGTAACGGGTAGTGTCTTCGGCGGCTATGCGGATAACAATGCTACGGGTAATAGCGTCAACATCAGCGGCGGTACGGTAAGAGATGTCTACGGCGGCTGGGCGACAGTTGGCAATGCCACAGGCAACAGCGTCAGCATCAGCGGCGGCACGGTAAGTCGTGTCTATGGCGGGGAGGCGCGAAACGGCGATGCCACAGACAACAGTGTTGTTATCAGCGGCGGCACGGTACGGGGAAATGTCTACGGCGGTTTCGTAGACGTAAGTGAAGGAGGAATAGTAAAGGGAAATGCTTCAAACAACACTATCACTCTGTCAGCCGCGGCGGATGTAAGCCAGGCGGCATTGTACGGCGGCTATGTATTTGGTGGTGGTGACGCTGTCAGCGACAACAGGCTCATCATTGACGGCTGGAGCGGCGAGGTAGGCAGCTTAAACAATTTCAACGGTACTGACGGCGGTATCGAAGTGCAGGCGCTGGCAGGCGGACTTGATTTGGCCGCAGGTAAGACGACTGACTTTGTATTTACTGAAAACGGTATTAATAATTGTGATAATTTTAAAGAAGCAGAAAATATCCAGGCAGGCGTAGCGCTGACAGTCAGCGGTGAGATTGTAGATAATAATGGTAATTTGGCAATTAAAGCTACCAGCGTCCGTACCAGCGACCAGACTGCCATCACTACGGAGAGCAGGGCGGCGGCGGCAGCCTTCGTCAATCAGGGCGCGGCAGTCGTAGCTGACAGCATCAGCAGCCTGCAGGGAGCAGAAGCAGGCGTCAGCACCTTTGCCACCATCAGCGGCAATAACAGCAAATACGACACCGGCAGCTATGTGGACATTAACGGCTG
>UQXH01000026.1 GCA_900545025.1 uncultured Phascolarctobacterium sp. | reverse complement strand
GGGACCCCACGTCCTACGCTTTTGTGAAGGACAAGACCCTGTATATCCCCACCATTTTCTGTTCCTACGGCGGCGAGACTCTGGACAAAAAGACCCCCCTGCTGCGTTCCATGAAGCTGCTGGACACCCAGAGCATCCGCATCCTGCGGCTGTTCGGCAACACCCAGGCCCAGCACGTCACCGCCCAGGTGGGCCCGGAGCAGGAGTATTTCCTCATCGACAAAGAGATGTACCGCCGCCGGGAGGATCTGGTGCTGTGCGGCCGGACCCTGTTCGGCGCCAGGCCCCCCAAGGGCCAGGAGCTGGACGACCACTACTACGGGGCCATCAAGGCCCGGGTGGCGGAATTCATGCACGAGCTGGATCAGGAGCTGTGGAAGGTGGGCGTTCCCGCCAAGACGGAGCACAACGAGGTGGCTCCCGCCCAGCACGAGGTGGCCCAGGTGTATTCCGATGCCAACAGCACCTGCGACCACAACCAGCTGACCATGGAGTTTATGAAGCGTGTAGCTCTGCGTCATGGCTTAGTCTGCCTGCTGCACGAAAAACCTTTTGCCGGCGTTAACGGCAGCGGTAAACATAACAACTGGTCTTTAAGTACGGCTGAAGGCATGAATCTGCTCGAGCCCGGTAAAGAGCCCTATAAAAACACCCGCTTCCTGCTGTTCTTAACCGCTATCATCAAGGCAGTAGACGAATATCAGGACCTGCTGCGTATTTCCGTAGCCAGTGCCGGCAACGACCATCGTCTGGGAGCAAACGAAGCGCCTCCTGCCATCGTCTCTGTCTTCCTTGGCACAGAGCTTACTGCCATTTTGGAAGCAATAGCCGCCGGCAAGACTTACGACAGCACTCCTGTTACCTATATGAAGGTCAGCGATGATACCATCCCGGCTTTGGTGAAAGACAACACCGACAGAAACAGAACCTCTCCTTTCGCCTTTACCGGCAATAAATTTGAATTCCGTATGCCGGGCAGCATGTTCTCCATCTCCGGCCCCAACATCGTCCTGAATACTATTGTCGCCGAAGAACTGGAGGAATTTGCTGATAAACTGGAAAATACCGCTGATATTGAAAAAGCAGTTTATGAGCTGGTACGCGAAACCTACCTGGCCCATAAACGCATTGTCTTCAACGGCAATGGTTATACTGACGAATGGGTCCAGGAAGCAGAAAAACGCGGTCTGCTCAACCTTAAATCTACTCCGGCGGCTTTGCCGCACCTGGCAGACGCCAAAAATATCGCTCTTTTTGAAAAACATAATATCTTTACAGCCGCAGAAGTTAAATCACGTGTAGAAATCCTGCTGGAAAACTACTGCACTGTCTTAAAAATAGAAGCTGCCACCATGCTGGAAATGCTGCATAAGGATATCCTGCCCGCTATCAACGCCTACGCAAGCGATTTGACTTCCGCCGCACTGGATAAAAAAGCCGCTGGTATCTCTGTCGGTTTTGAAGCTAAACTGGCTGCAAAACTTTCCGCTTACGGCAGCGAAATATATACAGCTGCTGAAAAACTGGAAGCAGCCCTGACTGCAGCAGCAGATATAACATCCAGCAAAGAGGCTGCCAACTTCTATCATGACAGCGTATTATCTGCTATGGAAGAGCTTCGTACAGCAGCAGATCAAGCAGAAGCTTTGTTGGGAGAAAAATATCTGCCCTATCCTACCTACGGTGAGCTGCTTTTCGGCGTTAACGACTGATAAAGATTTATCTTAAGGCACAATGAGGTGCATCCTTTAAGGGTGTGCCTCTCTTTTTTTGTAATTATTTTTTGGGAGGGATTTTCAAATGTATTCCGCAACAGACACCATCTGGGTCCTTATCGGGGCTTTCATGGTATTCTCCATGCAGCCCGGCTTTGCCATGGTAGAAACAGGCTTCACCAGAGCCAAAAATGCCGGTAATATCGTTATGAAGAACTTTATGGACCTTGCCCTTGGCTCTATTGTTTTTTGGCTTATCGGCTTTGGCCTGATGTTCGGCAGCGATTACAAGGGTATTTTTGGTATGCCAGACTTCTTTATCAGAGGTGATTACAGCTCTTCATTCCCATCCATGGCTTTCATCATCTTTCAGACCGTATTCTGCGCTACTGCAGCAACAATTGTTTCCGGTGCAATGGCAGAACGTACTAAATTCTCCGTATACTGCATTTACAGCATCCTTATCAGCGCTTTAATCTATCCTGTTTCCGGACACTGGATTTGGGGCGGAGGCTGGCTCTCTCAATCAGGTTTCCATGATTTTGCCGGTTCCACGGCAGTACATATGGTCGGCGGTATTGCAGCCTTAGTAGGCGCTAAACTGCTCGGTCCCCGTATCGGCAAATATAATCCGGACGGAACCGTCAACGCCATTCCCGGTCACAGCCTTACCCTCGGCGCTCTCGGCGTATTCCTGTTATGGTTCGGCTGGTTCGGTTTCAACGGCTGCTCCACTGTCTGTGCTACCGGCGATACTGCTTTGATGTCCATGTCTAAAATCTTTGTGACTACCAACATGGCCGCTGCCTCCGGTGCTACCGCTACTATGTTCTACACCTGGGCACGCTATGGCAAACCGGATGTTTCCATGACGCTTAACGGCGCGCTTGCCGGTCTGGTAGGCATTACTGCCGGCTGCGACATGGTAAGCGTTGCCGGAGCCTTCTGCATTGGTACCCTGGCGGGCATCCTGGTTGTTATGTCCGTAGAATTTTTTGACCAGAAGCTTAAAATCGACGACCCTGTCGGCGCTATCTCCGTGCACGGCGTCTGCGGCGCTTTCGGCACTATCTGCGTCGGTCTCTTTGCCGAAGAAGGCGGCCTGTTCTACTCCGGTTCCAGCGCCCTGCTTGTAACACAGCTGACAGGCATCATTACTGTTGCAGCGTATGTATTTATCACCATAACCGTTATCTTCAAACTGCTGGATAAAATTATCGGCCTGCGCGTATCGCCGCAGGAAGAAATCTCCGGCCTTGACATGGAAGAGCATGGTCTTGCCAGCAGCTATGCCGACTTTATGCCGGTAGCTGAATACCTGCCTCATTCTCATACCGGCACTTTCGAGCCGATAACCTTTACTAAAGATTCCGCCAAAGGAAAAATCAAAATGAGCAAGGTAGTCATCATAACCTCTCAAAATAGGTTTGAGGCTTTGAAAACCGCTCTTGATAAATTGGGTGTTACCGGTATGACTGTCACCAAGGTATTAGGCTATGGTATTCAAAAGGGACGGACGGAAATGTATCGCGGCGCAGAAGTCGCAGCTTACCTGCTGCCGAAAATCAAAGTGGAACTGGTAGTTTCTGCTCTGCCTGTCGAAACGGTCATCAACACGGCAAAACAAGTGCTTTTCACCGGCAAATACGGTGATGGTAAAATCTTTGTTTACAATGTCGAAGACGTTGTCAAAATAAGGACTGGCGAAACCGGTTTTGACGCATTACAGGATTTACCTTTAGATAACACCAAAAACTGATTACTGAACTTAATAAGCCGGAATAAAGCTTCCGGCTTATTTTTTATCTCAACAGCAATATTTATCACAAAATTTTTTCTATATCATATCTATAAGCAGCGTAAATTTATGATAATATTATTGATAAGACTACTCATAAAAAGAGGTACTTATGCACATTTATGCTATCGGTGATTTACACCTTTCCGGTGATCCGCCCGCCAAGCCTATGGAAATTTTCGGCGAGCACTGGACCGGTCATCAAGAAAAAATCAAAACCAACTGGCTGCAAACAGTTACTGCAGAAGATACTGTAATTATCTGCGGCGATATTTCCTGGGCCCTGCAGCTGGAAGAAGCCCAAAGCGACCTGCAATGGCTGGCACAGCTGCCGGGAGAAAAAATACTACTGCGCGGTAACCATGATTATTGGTGGACCAGCTTAAAAAAAATGCAGCAGTTTACGGAAAATCGTTTTCAATTCCTACAAAATAACTGCCTTATGGCTGGCAAGACAGCCATCTGCGGTACCCGCGGCTGGATACTGCCTTCTTCCGATAACTTCACTCCGGAAGACGAAAAAATATACCAGCGAGAAAGCATACGTCTGGAGCTGTCTCTGCAGGCAACAGCCAAACAACAGGCAGAAAATATTATCTGTGTCTTTCATTATCCGCCTCTTTTTTCTGCCGAAGAGCATACGCTTTTCACCGACCTGTTGGAAAAATACAATGTCAGCCACTGTGTTTACGGCCATATTCATGGTGAAAATCATATTTCCGTATACGAAGGCCAGCGTACAGGTATAAACTATAAGCTAGTTTCCTGTGACACCCAACAGTTCCAACTGTATAAAATACTATAAAAAAGCTCTCCATAATAATATGGAGAGCTTTTTTCAGAGAATGTAATAAAACGATGAAAATCCCGCTACAAGATTTTCATGATGTAAAAAAGAGACTGTATCCGTAAATTCTATGACGCCGTTACTTATCATCACGCCGCCGATACTGCAGCCGCTGCCTACCACGATGCCCTTGCGCGACAACAGCAAGGCCTGCGACAGCTTAACATTATCGCCGATCTCAATTTTCTTTTCTGTAAGTAATATAACAGGGTCTGTAAACTCGCAGCCATCACTTATAATGATACTTCCCTGCGCGGCAATAAGCCCGCTGCCATAAACCTTCATACCTCTGTCAAAGGTAACGCCCCTGTAGTCATCCAGATAATAAAACCGTTTACTAAGCCCATTCAATCGCAGTGTTTCCATCGGCAACTCTTCGATAGCCTGGAAAGCGAAAGCTTCTGCTGGCGGAAACATTACTTCTCCTGTGCCTGTATATAGTGTTTCCGGCGGCAGAAACTCTGCCCCTGTCACCGAAGTACCGCTGATAATACCGTAATGATGAGCCTGCTCTTTTACTGTTTCCGGCAGTGAAAAATATGTCTGTCGCAAGCGCTGTCGCAGCTCGCCGCATTCTGCCGTAACTTCCAGATACCTGATGCATTGATCGTCGCTGACCTTCATCTTGCTGCTGACTGCAGCAGAAACAGCACCGGGATATAGGCAGACATTAAATGTTTTATTTTTATCAGAAATATCTGCTGCAGATAAACTTTCTATAGTCGAAGCGCAAAGCATTCTTAGCTGTTCTGCTCGGATAAGCTGCTGCTGCTTTTCGTATTCCCTGCCAACATAAAGATAAAATATCTGCGCCAGCAATAAGAATACCAATCCCACAACAAGCAAAGCTACGGACACGCTGCCTTTGCTACGCCCCATCCTGTACAATCCTTCCGTTCAGGCAATAAAATGCTCGCCTAAATTTCTGTTGCCGTCCCTGTTTTTGCAGGACAAATTCCACCAGCAGCATTTTATCATCCAATTTCTTTACCTGCCAATCCAGCACCCCGCAATCAGGAAGATATAACGGATTCTTACCCTTGGTACCGACTGTCTGTATCTGCTTGTACAAGCCATTATTTTCCCAGGTATAAAGATAGCTTTTACCGCCAAATACAGTACGGCAGCCAACTTTGGCAGCACCTCTGAAATCTTTACTTACAGTAATCTGGACGCTGTCATACGCTAAGTCCTTTTCCAGCATACTGAGCATATATCTGCCTGCATCCTGTAACTGCATATCCAAAACTATCTTCTGATAATTTTGCAAAACACTTACGCTGCTGCCGCAAAACATTACCATGAGTAAAGCTGCTGTAGCCATACTTAGCTGTAATTCTGCCAAAAGAAAGCCTTGCTCATTTTTCAATTTGTACCAGATTGCAGCAAATTTTTCCTTCATCATCCAATATCTGTACTTCTTTCATTATCAGTCCATCTTGGGCAAAAGTATTTTCCTGTACAAACCACCCAGTATCTGTCCTCCCGGTGAAAAGCTGCAGCTGCCCTGCCTGCCAGGCCTTTTCTAACTGCTGTTTGCGCTGCTGCAGCCTGATGCCGCTGCCATAAAGTTTTAGTGCGCCAAGCAAGAGTATGCCGGTAAGCAAAAACACGGCTGCAGTTTCAAGCAGGAGGAAGCCTCTATTTTTCTTCACTTATAACCACTCTTCCCGTCACCGGCTGTATGGATAAAGTACAAAAACTGTCAGGCAGTTTTTGGTGTCTAAGGACGATATTGCCAGTTATAGACGGACTGCCGTTATTGGTATATTGTACGTAAGCCAGCTTGTTATCCAGCCTCACGTCACCGCAGCCGAAATCGCTGAAATAAACGCGCTTTTTTACTTTTCTGTCTACATAAAAAGCATAGCCTTTTTTATCAGTCATAAATTTTATCTGCCTGTTTAAAATACCATCATCAAATAAGGCCTGACGCTGCAGCAGCCTTATATCTGCTGAAAGTACAGCTGCCGCCTGCTTTAACTGCTGCTGATGATAATATTGCAGCCAGCTGTTGCCGCCAGCCAGCAGTAAAGCGGAGGCTAAGCCTAATATGAAGCAGCCTGCCAAAATATCTGTAAAAATAAAGCCGCCCTTTTTACTGCGCTGACTTGCTGCCACCGGACATTACCTCATTACCAGCAGCATTTTTCCCTTTCAATGTATAAGTGAGTCCATCACTTTCCACCGTATAAGTTAAATCTTCATTTAGTGCGTCTTTAAAACCGCTGCCTTTAGCCAAATAACTGCCATCAAGCTCGGTCAGTCCCTCAGGTAAAGTGCCGTTTTCCAGCTTATACAGCTGCAGTGCTTGATCCACTGCCGCCAGATCATTTTTCAGCTTGGCATTTTTTACCTTTTCATTAGCTCCCTCCAACGACGGCATCAGCATCGTCAGAAGCACGCCTAACAGTGCAGCAGCAGCCACAATCTCAATCAGGGTGAAGCCTGCCTGCTTACCTCCTTTAATCATCTTTTCATCTCCTTTATTCATACTCAGGCAAGGCGGTAAATAAATCAAACAACGGACCCATGACAGAGCATACCACCAGCGCAGTCAACAGTGCGGCAATAAGCAGCAATACGGGTGCCAAAAGCTCGCGAAACTTCTCCAGCTTACTTTGCAGGTCCTGCTCCAAAATATCAGCAGCCTCATTAAGCATACGCGGCAGACAGCCGGTTGCAGCACCTACGGCTACAAACTCTCTGGTTAACGGCGAAAAAATATAGCCGGCGCGCTGCGCCGCTGTGCCGATATCAACGCCGCGCAGCAAGCTCTGCCGAAAAAGATACAGCTGCCCTCGTCTTGCTTCATCAGTAAACGTCCTACCGGCTTCTTCTGCTGCAGCAGTAATATTTAAACCGCTGTTCAGCAGCAGTGCCAGCAGCTTACAAAAGCGTATTTCCTGTACCAGGCCGTAAATACCCTTAATCCCCGGCAGCTGCAACATGGCAGCCCGCAAGGCAGCTTGATACCGATTAAGCCAGACTGCTGCCGCAAGCATTACTGCTGCTAAGAGCAAAGTATGCTCCGATAGAAAGCTGTTCAGCCACAGTACCCACTGCAGAAAGCTATCCGGCTGCGCCTGCATGGAGCTATAGACCCCAGCCAGCTGCGGCAGTACGTAGAGCAAAAAGAACAGCGACACTGCAACAGTCGCAGTCAATAAAAAAAGCGGATAAGCCGCAGACTTGTACAAAAAGCATTTTAACTCATACTGACGCGTATAATATTCTGCTGCCGCTTCCAAAACACGTTCCAGTTCGCCGCCGCTTTCACCTGCCGCAGTAAGAGTAATTGCAAGCGGCGGAAAAAACTTACTGTCACAGCTCATTGCTCCATGCAGAGTACTGCCAGCTTGCAGCCTTTGCGCCAAATGACGACAGACTGTTCCCAGCTCTTTATCAAGCCTTTGCTGCAATATTTCTATCCCCTGCAGTAAAGGAATACCGCTGTTTAAAATTACCGCTAACTGTTTAAAAAAGGCCATGCGCTGCTTATCTGTAAATTTTTTGCCGCACCGCCACCTATCAAATATTTCTTTCTGCCCACATTGCTTCAAAGCTACAACATATTTGTACTGCTGGCGCAGCCGCAAAGCTGCTTCGGTAGCAGTAGGCGCATCTATTTTGCCGCTGAAGTATTCTCCTGTCCCGCTGCGTGCCTTCCACGAATATTGATTTATCATCATCCCCTCCCTGCTTAAACAAACATTCCACAACAGCACTTTTTTACCTGTACATCACTGCCACATCTGTGAAGAAAGATTGTCTAAACAGTGAACATTGCCCTGCGTCCCTGGCTGAGCCCTGCCTTTACTTGACACTGCCGCAGCCCCCTTTTATACTTATAAGCAAGATAAAATATAAACCTTATTCCAGCAAAGGTCATGGTACTCATTATGAAAATTATTCTTAGCTTCCTGCTCAGCTTGCTGTTTCTCTCCTCGTCGGTCTTTGCTGCCGATAACGAGCGCTGGCTGCTAGCAGGTAAAGATTCACCTAATAATAACTCTTGGTATATCGACAGCAGGACTCTAAAAATTCACGACAACAGCACAGTCCTCTTTTGGGCTAAGGTTATGCTTGGCGACCCTAAATACGACATTACAGAAATCAAAATAAAGTATCTGCTTTCAGCAGACCGCCTGCAATTAACCAAGCTGGAAGAAATCGGCTACAGCAAAACAGGTGAGACTATTTGGAACAACAATGTTTCTAAGACTATCTCCGTCATTCCAGGTTCCGGTCCTGAAAAACTGGTGCTGTTTGTAGAAGATTTCGTCCAGAAAAAAACTGCGGAAAAAGCAAAGCAGAAAACTGCTGATACTGACAAAGCAGAAAAGCAGGAAGGCAAAGACGCTAAAGTCTCTGCAACAAAGACGGACTATCAAGAAACCTTTGTTGTCAAAGCAGAAAATTCTCAAGATGAAAAACAAAAAGCAGCAGCAGCTCCCGCCGCTAAACAGAAGCAGCAAGAAAAAACTGCTGACTCTGTGCAAGACACTCCTCCTGTGCAAAGCCCGGATACAGTCCCTGTTCAGCCTATTCAAGCTGCTGAAGCAAATACACAAGGATAATAAAAAAGAACGTATTTTAACATTAGTTAAAATACGTTCTTTTAATTTACACCCAATTACAGCATGATCTGTTCTTTTTCACCACGATGCCGCATAAATACGGCAGCACTGATTAAAAGCAGGAATACCCCGCCTACATAAAATACTGTCTTCAACGGGAAATAAGTAGCCAACGCACCGCCTGCCAGCGGTCCGACCATGGACCCCATCTGCTGGGCAGAAAACATAAAGCCAAAAATGCGCCCGCGTTGGCTATGCCTGGTCTTATTAGTTAAAATAGCGCTGATTGACGGATTGATACCGGCAAAAAACATACCTACTACAAAATTAACGATGGCAAAATTCCATAAAGAATCCGGCATGGCAGTACCAATCATGGCTATCCCGGAAAAAGCCGCAGCAAGATACAAGGAACAGTAAAAACCTCTGCGCTGCCCGAAGCGTCCCCAAAAAGGCGCCGTTATAGCACTTGCCACACCCACTAAGGAAAATACCAGTCCTGAAATAAAGATGATATTATCCATACTATGATTTAATTCCGCTACATAGAGACTGAGTATCGGCTGGATCAGGAGGATGACCATCTGCACGACACCGGCATATAAAAGGGTTTCCATCACGGCAGGCTGACGCAGCAGCTCTCTGTTACTTTCTTCCGGCTGGCCAGCCTCGCTTTTACCTCTGGGAGGCTCTGGTATATACACATAAAATACCAAAGTAATAATCAAAAGCATAATGCCGCCAAAATAAAAGGAAGCACGCATACCAAAAAGCGAAGCCAGCAATCCGCCTAAAAGAGGGCCTACAACATTACCTACGGTTAAGCCTGACTGCAGAATACCAAGGCTTACTCCCAGCTTGTCAATAGGTACGCTTGAAGTCGCAATCGCCAAACACACAGACCAGAGACCGGCTGCAAAGCCATGCAGCACACGCACGCAGAACATCTGCTCCGGTGACGTTACCACTGCCCCCAAAAGATAGACGATAGCCAGTCCCAAGCCTGAACGAATGGCCATCAGCTTCTTCCCTTTCTTATCAGCCATCCTGCCCCAGATAGGTGACATAATACCGCCAATCAAAAAAGTAACAGAAAAGATTGCTCCTGACCACATTTTTACATCTGCCTGTGAAACACCCAACTCTTTAATCAGGTACATGGGCAGGAACGGTATCAGCATCGTATAACTGGCCGACATGAAGACTACATTGGTCGTCAATATAGCTAAAACAATTTTCCAATTTTTCATCCCAACGCTTCTTTCTTTACATTATATACTGCAAAACATTCTTAGAAAAAAGATGTTAAATATTATAGCAAAATATATTTTATTAGTAAACAATGTGCGCAAATAAAAAACAAAAGGAACCTGCAATACAGATTCCTTTTGCTCTTTGGAGGAGAAAATATGTATTCACCTGATTATCAGGTAAATTTCAAGTAAATTATTTAACAGCCAACAGTCTGCCAATTTCAGCGCAGGCTTCTACGGCAGCGGCATCGGGGGCATTAAGCGCTAATACGCCAGGAGCTACCAACTCAGCTCCGGCCGCAGCAACCCTGCTCTCCCAGTCCTGCATGTAGGAACCGCCCCAGCCGTAAGAACCGAATAAGGCAACTTTTTTACCTGTCAGAAATTTTTCCAATTCCGTAAAAAACGGCTCAAACTCATATTCTTCCAGCACCTCTGCGCCCATAGCGGGGCATCCCAGCGCCAACACCGGATACTGTGCTGCTTCTGCCGCAGAAATCTGTCCTACTTCTGTTAAAAGAGCTTCCGCACCAGAGTTATTGATTGCTTCGGCCACTGTCTGCGCCATGATTTGCGTATTACCAGTACCACTCCAGTAAATTACAGGTATTTTTTTCATAATAGCCTCCTTATATAGCTGTTACTGCATTATAAAGCGATAAACCTTCCGTAAGCTTTTGCAGTACGGAATCTCTGCATTCCTCATAAGTAGCAAAAAGCCTTTTGGCTTGTTCTACATCTCCGTATACCTTCCAATAACCGCTGTATTTACAGCTGTTGCCTTTATTTAATACAAACCCCAGAACATCCTCCAGCGGATAACCAAGGAAGATACCAATCTCATGTGGAAATTCACACTCCTGCTGCAGCCTTCTTTCCAAGGCCAGCAAATCTTCTTCCAGCGAATTATCCCTATCATATCCGGCAGCCGTCAGATACGCACGACAGCCTTTATCCTGCAGCACCTCGCCAAGCTTTGCTTCGTTGTATATCAACAGCAGGCTTTTCCTGCTGCAGCGGCACAATAATCTGAAGATTATACCGCGTGCCTGAAATTCCTCATTATATTTACATAACAGCTTCTGCAGCTCATCTGCATCAAACTGCGGCAGCGAGATTACATTGGCCGGCTTTGCCTGCAGCAATACCGGCGAGCAATGAAAAGCCACCAGTTCATCAAATCTATGAAAGCCGAACAGATTCATGTTTACCTCCTGCCATGATAGTTTTTGCTAACCAATGCAAAACAGAAGATGCAAAGGGATAGTCAAGGTCAATTATATATAATACAGAAGGGTTAAAATTCTGCATTGGTTAGCATCGACTAACTTTACTGTAATATTAGCATACTTTTATTTAGTTAGCAAGAGCTAATTTGAAAATTTTTATAAAAAAACACGAAAGGAAATTATTCCTCTCGTGTTTTATTTCCATGCATAAATACATCAGTGCATAAAAGCTGTAACTGCTGCCGGATTATTTCATTTTCTTCCGGCAAGACTACGGTCAGCCTTATACTGCCAGCCAGCTGCGGGCAGGCAGCGAAATCAGCAGTAAGGATGCCATGACTCAGCAGATAACGATAAATAAAATGTCCGCTTTTCTCCAATACTGTCATTGTTTCACCTCTGCCATAGACCTCGTTATAGCTTTCCGCCAGTATTTCTGCCATCCTGCCGTTAGCCCTGAAAAGTACAAAGTTTGCTGCTGACGGCCAAACTTCAAAGCCCTGCTGCTGCAAAAAATCAGCAAGCTGCTGTCGTTCCTGCACAACCTTTTTAATCAGCTCCTTGTAAAGCAGCTTGTCTTCATACACCAGCTTAGCTGCCATCAGGGTATAGGCATTTACCTGGTAGGGCAAAAGAGTCTTGCCCAGGATCCTGATAATACCGCTGCATCCAACAGCATAGCCACACCGCAGCCCTGCCAGTCCATACGCTTTAGAAAAGGTACGGATGCACAAAAGATTGCTGTATTTCCCGCTGATAGTCAGCACAGAGCCTGCCACCAGCCAGATTTTATTCAGCGGCCGCATATCCAGGCTGTCCACATCCCTGCCGCCGGCAAATTCCATGCAGGCTTCGTCAACTATTACCGGACATTTTACAGCAGCGACAATTCTCTCTACCTGCGGCAACGGATTATAATTACCGGTAGGATTATTAGGATTACAGATAATCAACAACGCTACCTGTTCCGCATTGCAGAAACTGATAACCGCTTCCGCATCCAGATAGCCATCCTCCGTAAGCCTGTACGGCGCTGCTTCACTGTCCGACAGCTGCACATAAGTAGCATACATATCATAGGACGGTACAGGAAAAGCAATCTTCCTGCCGCTGCCGCCAAAAGCATAACAGGCCTTTTGTATGAGTTCTCCCGCGCCGTTGCCAATCCTGACATTATCCCCGGGCAAATCCAGTTCTTTAGCAATAGTTTCAGACAGATTCTCCGCCTTGATGGGCGGATACCGATGAAAAGGAAAGGCTTCCGTCATTGCCAGTATTTTTTTCTTTACCTCGTCCGGCATAGGATAATTACTTTCATTAGTATCAGCAATAATCTTGGCCTTCACATGCTGCACAGTATAGCCGCTTAAATTCTCTATGCTTTGTCGAACATTAAATTCATCCATAGACATTCCCCATTATTTACCACGGCGCAGCAGCGGCATCACCGAATTATAACCATCTGCCCCGTAAACAAGGCAGCGTTTCACACGGGAAATAGTGGCAGTACTGGCCCCGGTTTTTTCTACAATAGTTTCATAGATACAGCCTTCATCCAGCATGCGTGCTACTTCAAGACGCTGAGCCATCGCTTTCAGCTCGCTGATAGTGCAGATATCTTCAAAAAAACGGTAACATTGTTCTTTATCTTTTAAGCTAAGGATAGCAGTAAACAGCTGGTCTGTAAGTTCATCTCTTATTTTATCTGACATAATTAAACCTCCTTTGACACTGCATTTTCTTATTCATACTTTATCACTTTATCTTGTGAAAGACAAGATAAAAATATTTATCTTAATATTTTTGTTGACAATATTTGAAAATCATTGTATCATAGACTCACTAACTTAACAGTTATTCATCAAGAGTAGCCGAGGGACTGGCCCAATGAAGCTACGGCAACCACACTTTAGGTGAACGGTGCCAAATCCAACGGAGTAATCCGGCAGATGAAGAAGTGCTTGACCATAACGACATGTACCCTTCGCTGACTGGTGAAGGGTTTTTTTATTCTGTAAAATAAGAAAGGACGCTGTTTTTATGATAGAATTGCTCAATATCGAAAAAACTTACTACAGCAAAGCAGGCGACATCCACGCCCTGAAAACTACCAATCTCCATATCAAAGAGGGAGAAATCTTCGGTATCATCGGTTTATCCGGCGCCGGCAAATCTACTTTGGTACGCTGTATCAACATGTTGGAAAAACCTACTGCCGGCAGAGTCATCGTTGACGGCGCAGATCTGACTGCTATGAATGATACCCAGCTGCGCAAAGCTCGTCAAAGCATCGGCATGATCTTCCAGCACTTCAATCTGCTTGCTTCCCGCACTGTTTATGACAACATCGCTTTCCCCTTGGAAATACAGGGACTTGGTAAAGATGAAATTGACAAAAGGGTACGTCCCCTGCTGGAATTGGTACAGCTGGAAACAAGGGCGGACTATTACCCCAGCCAGCTCTCCGGCGGCCAAAAACAGCGCGTAGGCATTGCCCGCGCTTTAGCCAGCAATCCAAAAGTACTGCTGTGCGACGAAGCAACCTCCGCACTTGACCCGCAGACTACCAAATCCATCCTGGAGCTGCTCAAAGACATCAATCGCAAGATGAATCTCACCATCGTGATGATTACTCACCAGATGGAAGTGGTCAAAGCAGTCTGCGACCGTGTTGCAGTTATCGAAAACGGCGTCATCATCGAGGAAGGCCCCATGATTGACGTTTTCACCAATCCGCAGCACCCCACTACCAAAGAATTCACCAAGAGCGCTACTAACGATAATTTCGCAGCTATGCTCAAAAACATGCATCTTTCCCAGCAGTACAGCAACGGCAGCAAGCTTATTACCCGCATTTCCTTCCTGGGCAATTCTGCCGGCGAGCCTATCGTATCCGGCATGGTTAAGAAATTCGACGTCGATGTCAGCATCCTGTACGGTAACATCGACCATTTGAAAGATGTTCCCTTCGGTACGCTGGTTATCGAGATTTCCGGCAGCAAAGAAGGCATTGAAAACGCCCTGGCCTATCTGCACGGTCAGGATTTGAAAACGGAGGTAATCGGTTATGAGTCCTGATATGATTGATCTTTTAATAAAATCTTTTTTTGAAACCTGCTATATGGTAATCGTGTCCACTATTATGGCAACGGTAATAGGTATTCCCCTCGGCGTTATCCTTACCGTTACCCGCAAAGACCATATCCTGCCCAATCCGGCAGTAAACTCCATTCTGGGCGCTACCGTCAACGCAACCCGTTCTACTCCCTTCATCATCCTCATGGTGGCAATTATCCCGCTGACCCGTATTATCGTCGGCTCCTCCATCGGTACTACGGCAGCCATCGTACCGCTGACGATTTCCGCAGCGCCTTTTATCGCCCGCATCATTGAGTCTTCCTTACTGGAAATCAATCCCGGCGTTATTGAGGCCGCACAGGCAATGGGGGCCAGCCCTATGCAGATTATTTCCAAAGTTCTGCTGCCGGAAGCACTCCATTCTATCGTCCTCGGCGTTACATTGGCCATTATCAGCCTTATCGGTTATTCCGCCATGGCCGGCGCGCTGGGCGGTGGCGGCTTGGGCGACCTCGCTATCCGTTACGGCTATCAGCGCTTCCAGCTTGATGTAATGATTACTACAGTAATCATCCTCATCATCATGGTACAGGCTATGCAGTCCTTGGGCAACTGGATGTCCAAAAAGCTTAATAAAAACAAACTTTAAAGCAGCCCTGCTGTTTTAAGTATAGATTTAATATTTTAAAAATGAGGTGGAATCAACATGAAGAACATTTTCAGACTTTTTGCTGCGGCAATCTGTCTGCTGGCATTCTTAGCAGCAGGCTGCGGTTCTGACGACAGCAAAAGCAAAGACAGCAAGGCTCCCGTAAAAATCGGCGTTACTGCCGGCCCCCACGCAGAAATCATGGACAATGTCAAGAAGCTGGCAGCTAAAGAAGGCCTGCAGGTAGAGGTAGTGGAATTTTCTGACTACGTTACTCCTAACGTATCCCTGTATCAGGAAGAGCTTTTCGCCAACAGCATGCAGCATGCTCCCTATCTGGCCGCAACCAGAGAAAAAGAGCCTAAATTCGACCTGGTAGAAGTATTCAAGACGGTAAACTTCCCCATGGCAGTTTACTCTAAGACTCTGAAAAAAGGCGACGCTATTCCTGACGGCGCCATCATCGGCATCCCTAACGATCCTTCCAATGGCGGCCGCGCTCTGCTGCTTTTGGCTGACAAAGGCCTGATTAAGGTTAAAGATATCAATGACGTTACTACCACCGTCAAAGATATTACCGAAAATCCGCACAACTATGTCATCCGCGAACTGGATGCGGCAATCATCCCTAACAGTCTGCCTGATTTGACCATCGCTGTCATCAACGCCAATTATGCAATTCCTGCAGGCCTCAATCCGACTAAAGATTCCCTCCTGCTGGAAAAATCTGACAACCCCTATATAAATATCTTTGTTACCAAAGAAAAATACAAAGACGATCCGCGTATCGCACAGCTGAAAAAAATCTATCAGTCTGAAGCTAACAAAAAATTCATTGATGAGCATTTCAAAGGCTCCATCGTTGCCGGCTGGTAATACGAAAGCGACTGCTATCAAGCAGTCGCTTTTTATTTAATAAAAATTTGACATTTATTTTGCTCAAATCTATTATAATTTATATAGATATACAATATTTTCAGGTAAAATATTATAGACAGATTGAGGAGGCATTTGCATGAATATCTGGCATGACATTGATCCTAAACGTATTTCTCCCGATGATTTCTGCGCCGTTATCGAGATTCCCAAAGGCTGCAAAGTCAAATATGAACTGGACAAAGAAACCGGCCTTTTAAAAATGGACCGCGTACTCTTTACCTCCACCCACTATCCTGCTAACTACGGCTTCATACCCCGCACCTACGCAGCCGATAACGACCCCTTGGACGTACTCGTACTCTGCTCTGAAGAAGTCGTGCCGCTGACGCTGATGCGCTGCTACCCTATCGGCGTCATCATCATGGAGGACAACGGCGATATGGACGAAAAGATTATCGCCATCCCCTTTGGCGACCCTATGTATAATTCCTACAAATCCATCACCGAGCTGCCGCAGCATATCAGTGATGAAATGGTACATTTCTTTTCTGTCTACAAATCTCTTGAAGGCAAAAGCACCGCATTAGAAGAGGCTCACGGCGTAGACCGCGCCAGAGAAATCATCATGCAGTGTCAGCAGCGTTACAAAGACGAATTCTGTTAAAAAGCAAAGAAGCACCTGCAAAGCAGGTGCTTTTTTATTTTGCCGAACCATACAGAAAACGGTCGATAATGATAGCAGCAATTTTTGGGGTTTCGAGATTAGCGTCATCTTCACGCTGGTTAAACACGCACATGGCTACGCTCCAGAACAGTTCCCTGGTAGCTATCTGCGAATCGCCTTCTTTCAAAAAGCCCGTCCTCATACCTTCTACAATGATATTGTACAGGATGATAAACTCTGCCTCCATGATCAGGTAATACCTCAGTACCTGCTCTTTCAGCTTTTCTGAAGGCTCCACATTGCTGTAACGGGACAGGATGACGTATTCACCTCCATTTCGTAATACACGGCAGCCGTTGCCTATACCAAGCATTTCAAAGCAGACTATCTGCCACAATGCATAATGCTCACGATAAAAGCCGACCATCGTCGTCATATAGGCCAAGAGCTTTGCTTCAATATCTCCGGCTTCATCGACAACCTCCTGCAGTTTTGCGACAAAAGGCGTGTTCTTGTCCGAAATCAGCTTATAGAAAAGCTGCTCCTTATTACCAAAATACTTATAAACTGTTCCCTTGCCTACATCGGCTACCGCGATGATTTCATCAACAGTGGCTTTCTCATAACCTCTGGCAGAAAAAACCTTTTCCGCGGCCAGCAAAATACGCTGATCTTTAGGCAGGCTTACATCAATTTGCAACTGTACCCCCTCCTTACAGATTACCGTTCATTTATTTTTCATATTAGTATTATTATAACCGCTAAAAGCAGTTATTGCCAGTTTTATGCTCAAGAGCGGCAGAAAAAGGAAATATTTTTTTTACTACTTTCTTAACTTTCCAATATTGCATATAATATATTTAGCTGATATATTTACACGCAGCATTAGCTCTATGTATTGAAAATGAGGAGGAATATTTATGAGCCTGAAAATTATTAGCAACCGCTGCAAAGGCTGCGGTATTTGTGCGGCATTTTGCCCTAAGCAGGTCCTGGCTGTCAACGAAGTAGAGAAAATTGAAGCCGTTGCCGAAGAGAATTGCATAAAATGCGGCCAGTGCGAGATGCGCTGCCCTGATTACGCTATATTTGTAGAAAAATAACCAAAGGAGTGACCTGAATGTCTAAAATATTATTACTGCAAGGAAATCAGGCCGTGGTAGAAGGCGCTATTGCTGCCGGTGTTAAATTTTTTGGCGGCTATCCTATCACCCCCTCCACCGAAATAGCCGAATCTTTGGCAGAACGCCTGCCTCTTGTCGGCGGCAAATTTATCCAGATGGAAGATGAAATCGCTTCTATGGGCGCCATCATCGGCGCTTCTTTAACCGGTAAAAAAGTTATGACTGCAACCAGCGGCCCTGGCTTTTCTCTTAAACAGGAACTTATCGGCTACGCCTGCGCTGCCGAAATACCCCTGGTAATCGTCAATGTGCAGCGTGTAGGTCCGTCTACCGGCCAGCCTACCTCTCCCTCTCAGGGCGATATTATGCAGGCTCGCTGGGGTACTCACGGCGACCACTGGCTTATTGCCCTTACTCCGGCCAGTGTTCCTGAATGCTTTGAGCTTACCCTGCGCGCTTATGCATTAAGCGAAAAATACCGTGTACCCGTCATCCTGCTGATGGATGAAGTCATCGGTCACATGCGTGAAAAAATAGAACTGCCTGATAACTATGATGAAATTCCGCAGGCAGAACGCAGACAACCTGACTGTGACCCTGCGGACTTTAAAGCCTATGCGGCTGACGAAAGCCTCGTACCGCCCATGCCGCCTTTCGGCAGCGGCTATCGCTGGCATGTAACCGGCCTTGTCCACGACGAAACCGGCTTCCCCAAAGGAGCAGGCACTGCTACCAAAGCTGCCGCCGACCGTCAGTATCATAAGCTGTATGACCATCTGGATGATATTGTCCAAGTAGAAAACTACTGCATGGAAGACGCAGAATACGCTATTGTAGCTTTCGGCGGTGCTGCCCGTACTGCTTACGAAACAGTAGATATGGCCCGCAAAGAAGGTATTAAAGCAGGCCTGCTGCGTCCTGTCACCATCTGGCCCTTTGCCGAAGGCGAAATGCAGCAGCTGGCAGGCAAGGTCAAAGGTATCCTGGTACATGAACTGAACCGCGGACAATATGTTTATGAAGTTGAACGCGCTGTAGCGGGCAAAGTACCTGTATACAGCTACGCTAAATATGATAACGAACCGGCAACTCCCGCACAGCTGCTGGCAGAATTCAAAAAAGTAATGGCACTGTAAGAGAGGAGAACTATTCTATGAGTATGGAACAATTAATTGATAAATATTTCCGTCCCGGACGCCTGCCTCATATCTGGTGCCCCGGCTGCGGCAACGGTATAGTTACCGGCGCTATCGTCAAGGCTATTGATAAACTGGCGCTGGAAAAAGATTCCGTAGCTGTTATTTCCGGTATCGGCTGCAGCAGCCGTGCTTCCGGCTATCTTGACTTCAACACCGTCCACTCTGCTCACGGCCGTGCCCTGCCCGTAGCAACCGGCGTTAAATTAGCCGACCCTTCTTTGAACGTTATCGTAGTAACAGGCGACGGCGACGCTACCGCTATCGGCGGCAACCATCTTATTCACGCGGCACGCCGCAACATTGACATGACCGTAGTATTATACAATAACAGCATCTACGGCATGACCGGCGGCCAGTATTCGCCTATGACTCCGTACGGCAGCAAAGCAACTACTGCTCCCTATGCCACTATCGAACATGATTTTGACATTGCAGAACTGTCCAAGGCGGCAGGCGCTACCTTTGTCGCACGTGCAACCACCTTCCACACCCAGTTGCTGGTAGACCTGATTGCCAAAGGCATCCAGCATAAAGGTTTCAGCATTATCGAAGCAGTTTCTGCCTGCCCCATCTCCTTTGGCAGACAGAATAAAATGGGCGGCCCTGCCGATATGATGAAATGGCAGCGCGATCATGCAGTCATGCTGCCGGCCTGGAATAAGCTGACAGACGAACAACGTCAGGGTAAATTCCCCATCGGCCTGCTGTATGAAGTTACAGACCGCAAAGAATATACCGAAGCTTACGATGAACTGATTGCCCGCGCACAGGGAGGTAATAAATAATGAAATACGAATTACGTTTAAGCGGTACCGGCGGACAAGGCCTGATCCTTGCCGGTATTATCCTGGCAGAAGCAGCTTTGCTGGATGAAAAGCTTGCTATCCAGTCTCAATCTTACGGACCGGAAGCAAGAGGCGGCGCTTCTAAATCCGAAGTTATCATTGCCGATGAAGTAATCCATTTCCCGAAAGTAACCAAACCTAATCTGCTGCTGGCTATGAGCCAGGAAGCTGCGGCAAAGTACTCTCATGACCTGAATCAGGACAGCATTATGATTACTGACAGCTTATTTGTCCAAGATGTTCCTGCTTTCGGCGGCAAAGTATATGAACTGCCAATCACCCACTGCGCCAAAGAAGAACTTGGCAAAAGCCTTTTTGCTAATATCGTAGCACTGGGCGCACTGGTAAAACTTACTGGCATCGTTACCGAAGACAGCCTGGTAAAAGCAGTCTTGAACCGTGTACCTAAAGGAACTGAAGAAGCAAATAAAAAAGCTCTGGCCGTAGGTATGAATCTTATTAAATAACAAGCAAAATAAAAAAACGCAGATGTTAAACATCTGCGTTTTTTATTTTCGCGTGACATCTGACTGTTTTCAGTCATTTATTTTATCCAAATGTCCCCTCATTGGCCGCTTCCGCGAATACTGTTCTTTTCTTTTTCTCTGACAGTATGTAGCCACGCGTTAAGCTTTCAGCTTATAAAAAAACAACAATGGGCTGAAAGCACTTGCTCACAACTCCATTGTTGTTGAGTATTATTATAACATCATTATTCATATATGTAAATATTTTCTTAACTATTTTTATCTATTTTCTTTTAATGTTCGGATTTTATGTCTATTTTTACCATTTTTCTTATTTTTTACATTTAAACGTTCTGTTTTTTCTTGACAAACGACGTATAAAAATTTAAACTACTAACATAAAAGTACGCAGAAGTACTTAATCCACTATCAAAGGCAGGTACTTAAAATCATGGCTGAAATGTTATATGAGGGGAAAGCAAAAAAAGTTTTTGCCACAGAAAATCCTAACGAAGTAGTTATCTATTATAAAGATGATGCTACCGCTTTCAATGGGTTAAAGAAAGGCACTATTATGGATAAAGGTATCATGAACAATACCATTACAACCTTCTTCTTTGACCTGCTGGGAAAAAACGGCATCCCGCATCATCAAATTAAAAAGCTCTCTGATCGTGAATCCTTGTGCAAAAAAGTGCATATCATCCCGCTGGAAGTAGTTACCCGTAATATTGCCGCCGGCAGCCTGGCTAAAAAAATGGGCGTTGAAGAAGGCTATGTCCTGAAAAAACCTATTATCGAATTCTGCTATAAAAACGACGAGCTCGGCGATCCGATGATCAACGATGATTATGCAGAAGCTTTCGGTATTGCTACTGATGCGCAGGTACAGGAAATCAAAGCATTGACCTTGAAAATCAATGACATTCTAAAAAAATTCCTTGCTGAACGTAAAATCCGTCTGGTAGATTTTAAGATGGAATTTGGCACCGACGCTGACGGCAAAGTCATCCTTGCCGATGAAATCACACCTGATACCGCACGTCTCTGGGACTGGGATACCAACGAAAAACTTGATAAAGACCGTTTCCGTCGCGACCTCGGCAATGTAGAAGAAGCTTATCACGAAGTTATCCGCCGCCTGACAGGCAAATAAAACACAATAAAAAAGACGCATTCAATGAATGCGTCTTTTTTATTGCCCTGCAAAAACAATATTTTATTTTATTTTAATCAGCTCATAATCTCTGGTACCAAGTCCCAGTTTTTCTGCATGCTGCAGACAGGTCTTCCACTCAGATTCCGGCGTAATATTATGGAAATGATCGTACCCTGCACAAGCCTCGGCATTATCACGCAAATGCTCAGCCAAAACAGAGTTTTCCATTACCGGGGCGGCATTTACCAAATCCGCGCAAGCCTGGTCAAGTGCCACAGGGTCAAAGGAAGCCAGCATACCGATATCGGGTACTACAGGCGCATCATTTTCTGCATGACAATCACAGTAAGGAGAAACATCCACAATCAGGCTGATATGGAAATGCGGTCTGCCGTTCAAGATAGCGAAAGCATATTCCGCCATACGTTTATTGAGGTTTTCCATGCTGGCATCATTCATGGAATGAATGGCATCCATCGGGCAGATACCAAGACAGCGGCCGCAGCCGACACATTTGTTAATATCAATAGAAGCTTTACCATCCGTAATCGTCGGTGCGTTATGTGCGCAGATTTTTACGCAGCGACCGCAGCCGATACATTTCTTTTGGGCAACTTTCGGTTTACCGTCATTGTGCATCTCCATCTTGCCGGCACGGGAGCCGCCGCCCATACCGATATTTTTCAGCGCCCCGCCAAAGCCGGTCATTTCATGTCCTTTAAAATGACTGAGACTGATAACGATATCAGCGTCCATCAACGCACGGCCAATCTTGGCTTCTTTTACCAGCTCGCCTCCCGGCACCGGCACATAAGCTTCGTCAATACCTTTCAGTCCGTCGGCAATAATTACATGGCAGCCGGTAGAAAAGGGGCTGAAACCGTTTTCATAAGCAGAAGTGATATGCTCTAAGGCATGTTTTCTGCGGCCAACATACAAGGTATTGCAGTCAGTCAGGAAGGGATAGCCGCCCAGCTCCTTAACTACGTCGACTACAGCCTTGGCATAATTAGGACGCAGGTAAGATACATTGCCCGGTTCACCAAAATGAATCTTGATAGCGGCAAATTGCTTTTCAAAATCAATATTGCCAATCCCAGCAGCCTTAATCAGCTTCTGCAGCTTCTGCGGCATGCTCAGGCTGCCATAAGCGGTACGAAAATCAGTAAAATAAACTTTAGCCTTTTCCATAAAATCTCCCCCAATTCTTAAGGCTTATTTTACACTGCCCTACAGCAGTCCGGGCAGATATAAATCGTCTGTGGTAATAACCGGTTTGCCAAGGTCGCGCCCCGGCACAAATGTACCGTGACAATCACTGCCGCCACTGATCAAGAGTCCGCGACTGCGGCAATATGCCAGCAACTTCTGCGTATTTTCTTCACTATGCCCCGAATGATAACATTCAAAGCCGTCAAAGCATTCCTCTTCCAAAAGCTCCAGCACATTTTCCAGCCCCGGACCATGGAAGCCGCTGGCTGCATGAGCACATACAGCTGCTCCTCCGGCAGCATGGATAGTCGCAATTACTTCCTGTACTGACGGGAACTCAGGAAAGCCCAGATTATGCTCCTCAGTAAAGATGCGTCCAAAAAAGTCATTAACATCAAGACACAAGCCTTTATCCTGCAAATAAGCCAAAGCACGCCAGCCGCCGCGTCGGCGGTCATAATCGTAATGGGCAAACTCCTGCACGCTTACCGGCCAGCCTTCTCTCTCCAACACAGCTATACTGTCAACATCCTTATCATTGAGCAGTCTTTCATTATACTGCAGTAAGGACAAGAGCTCCCTGTTGCCAATATTTACGCCATAACTCAGGATATGGAACATAGTTCCGGCTTTTGTAGCACATATTTCGGCAGCAGGAATAAACTTCATGCCCGCTGCCAGTGCCAGCTTTTCAGCTTCGGCTACATTGGCCACACTGTCATGGTCAGTTACCGACAGTGCCTTCAAACCTGCTGCTGCAGCCCGTTCTATAAGTTCAGCCGGAGTCCAGGTACCGTCGGAAGCTGTTGTATGGATATGCAAATCAGCCCTCATTGTTCTTCTCCTCTTCACAGATATGACAATGATGCTGCTGCGGTTTTTGCTGTCCGGTTTTTTTCCTGCCTAAAAAGATACTGCCTATAAAAAGTACTGTTTCTGTCAGTACGATGGTACCGCCCGGTGCAAGATTGGCATAATACGAAATAATCAGGCCCAGTGTCACAGAAATAAGTCCGTAGAAAATACTCTGCAAAATAGTGGACGCAAAGCTCCTGGCCGTCTGCAAAGCACAGGCCACCGGTATCACCATCATCGCCGATACCAGCAGCAGACCGACAATACGCATTGACAGAGCCACGGTAAGCGCGGTCAGCACAGCCAGGAGCATATTCAGCTTATCTACGGGCAGGCCTGCCACCCGGGCAGAAACCTCATCAAAAGTAAGATACTGCAGCGGCCGATAATACATAGCTACAAAAAGTATCGTACATAAGCCTAATACGGCGACAATCAGCAAATCTCTGCTGCTGACAGTCATCAGACTGCCAAACAGAATACTGCCTAAATTAAAGCCGCCTTCCTTATTGATACTGGTAAGCACTACCGCCAGACCCATACCGCAGTAAAAGAAAATAGCCAAGATCATTTCAGCAGAGGCAGCCAGCCTGCTGCGCACCCGCTCAATAGCCAGCGCACCCAAAATAGTAGCTGCAGCCGCACTGATTACCGGACTGTAACCTCCAAGGGCACCTGCCGCAACACCGGCAAAAGCAATGTGCCCCAGACCGTCGCCAATCAGCGACTGCCGGCGCAGCACCAGGAAACTGCCTATCAGCGGACAGATAACAGCCATAATTATGCCCGCTATCCACGCCCGCTGCATAAATTCCATTTCAAATATTTCCAACATAAAATTCTCCGTCTCACCTATAAAAATATCCGTGTCGGTGATGATGCTTCAAGGCAGCATGCACTTCTCCCCAGAAGCAGATACCGTGATCAAGACACAGGGCATTGCGCGCAGCATCAGCAGCCAAGTCAAGGTCATGCGATACCATGACGATGGTTACTCCCTGCTCACGATTGATGCGTTTCAGCATGGCATACAGCGATACCTTCGCTGCCGTATCGACGCCGGTAGCAGGTTCATCCAGCAATAAGATTTCCGGCTGCTTGACCATGGCCCGCGCCAGAAATACCCTTTGCTGCTGCCCGCCGCTCAGCTCGCCTATCTTGCGATGCTGCAAATCCTGCAAATCAAAATATTGCAGCAGTTCTTCCAGCCGCTGTCTGTCTGCCTGGTTAGGGCGATGCAGCAGTGAAGACTTATTCAGCAGGCCAAGCTCGATTACTTCTCGTACACTGATAGGAAAATCGCGCTGCTGCTTAGCAGGATTCTGCGGCACATAGCCGATTTTTTCCCAGCTGTCAAAATTTTCTACCGGTATACCATAGTAATAGATATCACCCTGCGTAGGCTGTGTTACATGCGCCAGCATCTTCAGCAGGGTACTCTTACCAGCACCATTAGCGCCGATAACAGCTACAAAATCTCCCTGCTCTA
>UQXH01000025.1 GCA_900545025.1 uncultured Phascolarctobacterium sp. | reverse complement strand
TGATACTCCCCTATAAAAATGGCTATTTATCAACTGTTTGTTGTGACATAGCCATTATTATAAACTAAACTTCTGTATATTTCAAATAATTTACGCTAAAACAATAATAAAAGACATCTGAAGACCAGCCCTAAACTGGTTTTCAGATGTCTTAATAATCATATCAGGTATATTATTTCTGCGGAGCAGGAATAATATCGCAGCCCATGAAAGGACGCAGTACTTCAGGTACGACAACGCTGCCGTCTGCCTGCTGGTAATTTTCCAGAATGGCTGCAACAGTACGTCCTACAGCTACGCCGGAACCATTTAAGGTATGTACAAATTCCGGTTTGGATTTGGCATCACGACGGAAACGGATATTTGCTCTGCGTGCCTGGAAGTCCAGGAAGTTAGAGCAGGAAGAAATTTCACGATAACAACCTGCTGCCGGCAGCCATACTTCCAGGTCATAGGTAGTAGCGGAGCTAAAGCCCAGATCGCCAGTACACAGACGTACTACACGATACGGCAGGCCTAAAAGCTGCAGCACTTCTTCTGCGTCATTGGTCAATTTATCCAGTTCTGCCCAGGATTCTTCCGGTTTGGTAAATTTAACCAGTTCTACCTTGTTAAACTGATGCATACGGATCAAGCCGCGGGTATCGCGTCCTGCTGCACCTGCTTCAGCACGGAAGCAGCCGCTGTAAGCAGTGTATTTAATCGGCAGTTCTTCGCCGCTTAAAATTTCATCACGATGATAATTGGTAACAGGCACTTCTGCCGTCGGAATCAGATACATATCGCCATTTTCCAGCTTATACATATCCTCGGCAAATTTAGGTAATTGACCAGTACCCTGCATGCTGGCACCATTTACGATAAACGGCGGGAAAAATTCGGTATAGCCGTGTTTTTGAGTATGCAGGTCAAGGAAGAAATTGATTACCGCACGTTCCAGACGAGACCCAAGGCCACGGTAGAATACATAGCGCGCGCCGGAAACCTTAACGCCGCGTTCAAAATCAAGGATATTCAGCTTTTCGCCGATATCCCAATGCGCTTGCGGCTCAAAATCAAATTTAGTAGGCTCACCCCAGGTACGTACCACCGGATTGGCAGTATCATCTTTACCGACAGGAACATCTTCTGCCGGAATATTAGGAATGGTGAGCAGGATAGTTTTCAAACGAGCTTCGATTTCTTTCAGCTCTTTATCATCTTCAGCAATCTTATCCCCAAGAGCGCGTACTGCCGCCATCTGCCCAGAAGCATCCTGACCTGCTTTTTTCAGCTTGCCGATTTCCTGAGAAGCGCTGTTGCGCTCACTTTTCAATGCTTCAACCTGTTGAGTGATTTCACGACGTTTTTTATCTAATTCCAAAAATTCGGTAAGATCAAGGCTGCCATTACGTTTTTTTACAGCTTCGACTACCAGTTCCGGATTCTCACGGACAAATTTCATATCTAACATAAGCTATTCCTCCAAACAAATTCTCATAATAGCTATTGTATCACAATTTATAAGGATAAGCAAAGCGCAGCCTTAATATCCTATGCGTTCGTCACGCTTGGCAAGATATCTGATAGCGCTAAGCGCAGCCTTCTGTCCCTGACCTGCAGCACGATTGCACTGCCACGGCTGTCCGGTGCAGTCACCGCCGGCAAAAACGCCTTCAATATTAGTCTCTGCCTGATCGTCCACATATACGCTGCGGCCGCGAATCTGCAATCCCGGCAGAAAACTGTTTAACGGGTCGCTGGCACGGAACATGAAAACAGCCTGAACGCTAAAGAAATCGCTGTCAGTATGCAGGCCGGTAACCTTATCAGTACCGGTAATCTCTAACGGGGTTTCCATAACTACAGTAATATTTTTCTTTTTTGGAGGTACAAAGCCCGTATAACGCGGGAAAAAGAAAACATGCTCGCAAATATCAGCAAGATACTCTACTTCGTCCAGAGCATCGGGAACAGTAGCAATAGCAATTACCTTTTTGCCTTTATAGTTCATACCGTCTACTTTGGCACAATAACTTACGCCGCGGCCGAGAAATTCTTTTTCACCAGGCAGGAGTTCTGAACGGGAAATACCGGTAGCAAGCACAACAGCATCAGCCTCATACGTACTGTTAGGAGTACCGAGCTGGAAACCTTCTCCTATTTCTTTAAGGGAAATTATCTTTTCCTCTACTACGTCGGCATCAGTCAGCCGCAGATGCTCGACAAAGATATCCATCAGCTTGCTGCCGCTGACATCAGGAACCCCCATATAATCAGTAACCTTTTCTACACTGCGCAGACGGGGGCTGAAGCCATGTGCTTCAAACAGCACTACCTTTCTTCCTTTGCTGGCTGCGGTAACCGCTGCGGAAATACCTGCAGGACCGCCGCCGATAACAGCGATATCATATTTCATAATCTTTCCTCCGCAAAAAAATTTAGAAGCTTTTTCTTAATATTTTATGCTTTTATAAAATAGTAGTCAAATTTTTTCTATTTTTTTAAAAAAAGGCTTGCCAAAAAAACAAAAATCGTGTATTATATGCAAGTAACATCACTACGGCCCATTAGCTCAGTTGGTAGAGCACCTGACTCTTAATCAGGGTGTCGTAGGTTCGAGGCCTACATGGGTCACCAAATTTGGCCGGTTGGTCAAGCGGTTAAGACACCGCCCTTTCACGGCGGTATCGGGGGTTCGATTCCCCCACCGGTCACCATTCGGGCGCTTAGCTCAGCTGGGAGAGCGTCTGCCTTACAAGCAGAATGTCAGCGGTTCGATCCCGTTAGCGCCCACCACGAAATTCAGCACTTCAAGTAATTGAAGTGCTTTTTATTTTTGCTGTAGGAAGTTATAAATAAAAAACTCTGAAATCCTTGCAGTTTTATTGTAGGAATTTCAGAGTTTTATTTTTTGACCGCTGAAGCCTGAGGGACGATTGATTCGATGAAGGCTTTGACTACTGCCGGGTCAAAATCAAGACCGGCTTTATTTTTCAGTTCGATGATGGCATCGTCGTGAGTTTTCTGCCAGTGCTGTGTGCATGGATTGAGAAAACGGTCATAATAGTTGGCTACGGCAATGATACGCGCGCCAAGCGGGATATTTTGACCTTTCAAACGTTTGGGGTAACCCTTGCCGTCCCATTGTTCGTGATGCGCTTTGATTATTTCCGTGATATTGCTGAACTCGGGAATGTTTTCCAGCATACTGGCACCGGCGATACAATGACGTTTGTAGATTGAAAGCTCGCGGGTGGTCAGGAAAGGCACCTTGTACAATATCAGGTTGGGGACCGAAAGGTGGCCTATATCATGCAGCAAGGCAGCGGTTTTGACAGTGGCGACTTCGGAGTAGGGCAGACCCAGTTTGGCAGCCGTACTGGCAGAATAATTGGCGACCTGCTGGCTGTGCATATAAAGGTCTTTGTTTTTGCGCTCTAAAATTTTCAGGTAGAAGTCACAGATTTCTCTGGTCAGTTCGTTATCAGTGAAATCAAGACATTGAGGTATGGCAATCATAAAAATCCGTCCGTTCATAAGTGGTGTCAATAGTATATCACTTTCTTAGTAAATATTAAATAGCGGCTTGCGTAAAAATTTCTAAAGGAATATAATTAGGAATGCAGTCCAGGTCTGTGGTTGCAAGTCGATGCCAGTTGCAGGCAAAACGATCCACGTAAGCAGCCCAAAGAGGCTGTGAGCACGGTGCAGCTTAGGAGTAAGTCCTGCCGCGCAAAGCGAGAGGAGCAGTAGTGGGGAGCGAGTATGCTTAGGAGCGAAACTTCCAGCAGGCGAGTGTGGGGGCGAAGACCAGGTCAGCTGGACTGCATAATCTTGCGTAGAAAATATTCCGAAAAATACGTGGATTTTGTATTGCTGTTTCAAATAAATAGTTATATAATAAATGTAAATTTTATGCAGGATTAGTGTTTAAAAAATGAAGGGAGCTGTGTAAAGAGTGAAAAGAATACTGGTTATGATTATGGCTTTGATGGCAGCAGCGGCATTGCTGATTGCCGGCTGCGGCGGAGATAAGAAGGAAGCGGCAGAAAAAGTACTGCGTGTCGGTACTGAGCCGACCTTTGCTCCGTTTGAATTCCAAAAAGAAGGCAGCAAAGACTATGACGGTTTTGATATGGACCTTATCCGTGCTGTAGGTAAACAAATGGGCTATAAGGTTGAAATCCAGAACATGGGCTTCGACGCTTTGATTCCGGCTTTAAATGCAGGTAATATCGATGTTGTTGCAGCAGGTATGAGCATTACCGACGAACGTAAACAGGCTGTTACTTTCTCTGACCCGTACTATACTTCCGGCTTGATTATCATGGTTAATAAAGATAATAATGAAATCAAAAGCCTGAAAGACCTGGAAGGCAAACGTATTGCCTGCCAGATTGGTACTACCGGTGAAGGTAAGGCAAGAAGCGTTGTCGGCGCTAAGGTAACGGCATTTAATACTAATACCGAAGCCGCAATGGAACTTACCAATAACGGTGTTGACGCAGTTATCAACGACAGTCCTGTTGTAGGTTATTATCTGGCTCAAGGCGGCAACAAAACTGCTAAGACCGTAGGCGAAGTTATGGAAGCAGAACAATACGGCCTTGCCGTAAAGAAAGGCAATGATAAGCTTGCTGCTGATATTAACAAAGCTCTTGCTGAACTGAAAAAGAACGGCGAATATGATAAAATCTATAAAACCTGGTTTGGCGAAGTGAAAAAATAATTTTTCGGGTTTTGCTTGCGGGGCACAATGCGCTGGAATTAGCCTGTGCTCCGTATTTATTTTATAAGAAGTGAGGGGTATGAACGATGAAAAAATTTTTGATGTTGGTCATGATGATGCTGGCTGCCTGCGCTATGCTTTTGGCAGGCTGTGGCGGAGACAAGAAGGAAGCTGCTGAAAAGGTACTTCGCGTAGGTACGGAGCCGAGCTTTGCTCCCTTTGAGTTCCAAAAAGAAGGCAGCAAGGAATTTACCGGTTTCGATATTGACCTGGTACGTGCCATCGGCAAACAGATGGGCTACAAGGTAGAAGTTCAGAACATGGGTTTTGATGCACTCATTCCGGCTCTTAACGCCGGCAATATCGATGTAGCTATTGCCGGGATGAGTATTACTGATGAACGTAAAAAAGTTGTAGAGTTTTCTGACCCATATTATACTTCCGGTCTGATTATCATGGTTAATAAAGATAATACTGATATTAAGACTTTGAAGGATTTGGAAGGAAAACGTATTGCCTGCCAGATTGGTACTACCGGTGAAAAAAAATCCCGTTCTATTCCCGGGGCGCAGGTTACTGCTTTCAATACTCAGAGCGAAGCTTCTCTGGAGCTGAAAAACGGCGGTGCTGACGCTGTTATCAATGATGCTCCTGTTGTGGCATATTATCTGCAACAGGGTGGCAGTAATCATGCTAAGACAGTCGGTGAAAAGATGGAAGCAGAAGATTATGGTATTGCTGTAAGAAAAGATAATGCTAAGCTTGCTGCTGATATTAACAAAGCTCTTGCTGAACTGAAAAAGAACGGCGAATTTGATAAGATTTATAAAACCTGGTTTGGTGATGATAAATAATTCTCACCTGGGCTAAGCTGACCCAACATCATAGAAGGGATGGAAATAATGGAGTTTAATTTTAGTCTGATGGCGGATTCATTTCCCCTGCTTTTGGCAGGTGCTGCCATTACTGTGGAAATTACAGCATTAAGCGTGGGCTTTGGTCTTTTAATAGGCTGTTTGATTGGCATTGCACGTTTATGTAACATTAAACCGTTGCGGTATCTGGCTAACGTTTATGTGGACTTTATCCGTGGCACGCCGCTTCTGGTACAGATTTTCCTGGTTTATTTTGCCTTGCCTGGCCTGATTGGCGAGCGTGTAGATCCTTTCTTTGCGGCAATCTCTGCCTGCTCGATCAATAGCGGTGCCTATATTGCCGAAATCTTCCGTGCCGGTATCCAGTCTATCGATAAAGGTCAGATGGAAGCCGGACGCAGCCTTGGCATGAGCTGGGCTCAGACCATGCGTTACATTATTATGCCGCAGGCTTTCAAACGTATTATTCCGCCTTTAGGCAACGAGTTTATTGCTATGCTGAAAGATTCTTCGCTGGTATCTGTTATCGGCTTTGAAGAACTTACCCGTCGCGGTCAGTTGATTATTGCCCGCACCTATGCTTCTTTTGAAATCTGGATGGCTGTTGCAGTCATCTACCTGGTAATGACTTTTGCCGTAGCTAGATTCGTAGGTATGCTGGAGCGGAGGTACGATAAGAAATGACAAAGGAAATGATTAAACTTACTGATGTAAAGAAAAATTTCGGTGAGCTGCAGGTGTTGAAAGGTGTTAATCTTTCTGTTGCTGAAAAAGAAGTAGTAGTTATCATCGGTCCTTCAGGCAGCGGTAAGAGTACGCTGCTGCGCTGCATGAATTATCTGGAAGAGCCCAGCAGCGGCAGTATCGTTATTGACGGCATCCCGCTGAACAGCGAAGCTAATATCAATGAAATCCGCAAAGAAGTCGGTATGGTCTTCCAGCGTTTTAATCTTTTTCCGCATATGACCGTATTGGAGAATCTAATGCTGGCACCAATGAAAGTACGCGGTATTAAGAAGGAAGAAGCGGAAAAAACTGCTGTCAATTATCTGACCAAGGTTGGCTTAGCGGACAAAGCTAAGGCTTATCCGGAACAGCTTTCCGGCGGTCAGCAGCAACGTGTGGCTATTGCCCGTGCTTTGTGCATGAAGCCGAAGGCTTTGCTGTTTGATGAGCCGACTTCTGCTCTTGATCCGGAAATGATTAACGAAGTTTTAGACGTTATGAAGAGCCTTGCTAACGAAGGTATGACCATGGTAGTAGTAACTCACGAAATGGGGTTTGCCCGTGAGGTTGGCGACAGGGTCATCTTTGTTGACGGCGGCAATATCCTGGAAGAAGGCACACCGGAAGAAATCTTCAGCAATGCTAAGGAAGAAAGAACCAGAAGCTTCCTGTCTAAAATTTTATAATCTGTAATAATGTTACAGTATTTACGTTAAAATAAAAAAATTTGCGAAAAATGCAAAGTAAAGCAGGAGAATTTCTCCAAAATGACGAAACTTTATAGCAACAAAGGTAGAGATACCAAATACCTTGAAGTATCAAGGAGGAATGATTTATGAACGTTAATGTAAAAGGTAGAAACATCGATGTAACTCCGGCTCTCAAAGAGTATGTCGAAAAAAAGATTACGAAAGTTACCAAACAGTTTAAAACAGTAGGCGACATTTCTGCAGTACTGAAAGTTGAAAAAGGCAACCATATTGTAGAAATTACTGTTCCGGCAAGCGGTATCTTACTGAGAGCACAGGAAACCACGAAGGATATGTATTCTTCCATCGATTTGGTAGTAGAGAAAATCGAACGCCAGATTCATAAATATAAAACTCGTCTTATGAAGAGAAAATACAGTAATTTTGCTGATGTGCCTGCTGCTCCGGCTCCGGCTGAAGATGATGGTGAATTTGAAATCATCAAGAGCAAGAAGTTTGTTCTGCATCCGATGAGTGTAGAAGAAGCAATCCTGCAGATGAACTTGCTGAATCACGATTTCTTCGTATTCTATGATCCTGATCTTGGCAGCACCAGCGTTGTATATCGTCGTAAAGATGGTAAATATGGCTTGATTTCTCCCGAATTTAAATAAGTAAAAGTTTTTACTCAAACTTCACAAAAAGCACAGGGCTTTGGCTCTGTGCTTTTTGATTTTCAAAAATATTTCTGCTATAATTGTATATTAGGTGTAGTGTTTTTATACACCATATTTTTAAGGAGTGATGATTTTGCTCGAAAACATTTTAAAGAAGATTTTCGGTGATCCTAATGAAAAAGAATTAAAACAGATTCGTGTTATTGTAGATAAGATAAACAGTCTGGAGAAAAGTGTAGAGAACTTAAGCTCTGCCAATCTGGCGGCTAAGACAGGAGAATTCAAAGTACGTCTGCAAAAGGGTGAAACCTTAGACGATATTCTGCCGGAAGCATTTGCTGTAGTGCGCGAGGCTTCTAAGCGCGTCCTGGGTATGCGTCATTTTGATGTACAGCTGATTGGCGGCTGCGTACTGCACCGCGGCAAGATTGCTGAAATGCGTACCGGTGAAGGCAAGACCTTGGTAGCTACGCTGCCGGCATATCTGAATGCTTTGACCGGTAAAGGTGTACATGTAGTTACCGTTAACGATTATCTGGCAAAACGTGACAGTGAAGAGATGGGACGTGTTTATAAGTTCCTGGGACTTTCTGTAGGCTTGATTGTCCACGATATGGATTTCCCTGCCCGTCGTGCTGCTTATGCTGCCGATATTACTTATGGTACCAATAATGAGTTTGGCTTTGACTATCTGCGTGACAATATGGTTGTCAGCGAAGACCAGATGGTACAGCGTGAGCTGAATTACTGTATTGTCGACGAAGTAGACAGTATCTTGATTGATGAAGCGCGTACGCCGCTGATTATTTCTGGCCCAGGCGAAAAATCTACTGATTTATACAGGGTATTAGCGCATGTGGTAGCCAACATGACCGAGGGTGAAGATTATACTGTTGACGAAAAGCAGAAACAGGTTGCGCCTACAGAAGTTGGTATTGCGAAAGCTGAAAAAATGCTGGGTATCAGTAATATGTATGATAATGAACACGGCGTGGACTTCTCGCATCAGCTGATGTGTGCTTTGAAGGCTAAAGCACTGATGCATCGTGACCGTGATTATGTGGTTAAAGATGGTCAGGTAATTATCGTTGACGAATTTACCGGACGTCTGATGTTTGGCCGCCGCTTCTCCGAAGGCTTGCATCAGGCTATCGAAGCTAAAGAAGGCGTCAAGGTTGAGCGTGAAAGCCAGACTTTGGCTACTATTACTTTCCAGAACTATTTCCGTATGTATCATAAATTGTCCGGTATGACTGGTACTGCTAAAACCGAAGAACAGGAATTCCAGAAAATTTATAATCTGAGTGTTGTAGTTATTCCTACTAATAAACCCATGATTCGTGTGGACGCGCCTGATGTTATCTATAAGACTAAACTGGCCAAGTATAAGGCGGCTGTTAACGAGATTGAGGAATGCCATAAGTCCGGCAGACCGGTACTGGTTGGTACTACCTCTATTTCCCAGTCCGAGGAACTGTCTGCAATGCTGAAACGTCGTGGTATACCTCATAATGTATTGAATGCAAAGTACCATGAAAAAGAAGCGGAAATCATTTCTGGTGCCGGTCAGTACGGTGCTGTAACCATTGCTACCAATATGGCTGGTCGTGGTACTGATATTGTGCTTGGCGAAGGTGTACCTGAACTTGGCGGTCTGCATATTATTGGTACTGAGCGTCATGAAAGCCGCCGTATTGATAATCAACTGCGCGGCCGCTGCGCTCGTCAGGGCGATCCTGGTTCTTCCAAATTCTTCCTTTCCTTGGAAGATGATTTGATGCGTCTTTTTGGCAGCGACAATATTGCTGGCATTATGGATAAGCTGGGTATGGATGATGACGAGCCTATCGAACATTCCCTGGTGACAAAATCTATTGAAAACGCTCAGAAGAAAGTTGAAGCGCGTAACTTCAGCATCCGTAAACATGTCCTGGAATATGACGATGTTATGAACCAGCAGCGTGAGGTAATCTATGCCCAGCGCAGAAAAATATTGCATCAGGCTGATTTGCGTGAAAATATTATGGAGATGGTGGACAAGGTTGTAGACCGTACTCTGGCTATGTATGCTCCGCCGGAAGTATATTCCGAAGACTGGGATTTGAAATCGCTGATAAATTATGCAGAAGAATTTTATGCTCCGCGCGGCGTGTTGACTGTAGAATATCTGCAGAATCTGAGCCGTGAAGAATTAGATGAATATTTGCATAAGATTGCAGTTGAGCACTATCAGCAGCGTGAAGATGCTATCGGCCCTGAGCTGATGCGTGAACTTGAAAACCTTGTCATGCTCAAGGTTGTAGACAATCATTGGATGGAACACCTGGATGCTATGGACATGCTGCGCGAAGGTGTTGGCCTGCGTGCTTACGGACAAAAAGATCCTTTAGTGGAATATAAATTTGAAGCTTATGACATGTTCGAAGCTATGATTGATGCTATCCAAGACGACGTTGTTCGTTATATTTACCGAGTAAACGTAATTACCCAGCCTAAAGTAGAAGACCATCTGGAGAATGCTTCTATGAATAATCCCGCGGGTGATGATGGCCCGCAGCAGCCGACTGTTAAGAAGGATGAAACTGGACGTAATGAGCCCTGCCCCTGCGGCAGTGGCAAAAAATATAAAAATTGCTGCGGCAAGGATAAATAATGTCCTTAAATAACTAAATTTGCTCATGAAAGGTTGTGAATGATTTGCTGATTGAAGAATTTAAACCAGAAATAACTAATCTGCAGGCAAAATTAGAGGAAATGAGGGGATCTCTTTGACATTGCTGTCAAAGAGGACCGCATTGCAGAATTAGAACATAAAATGGGTGACCCTACATTTTGGGATGACCCGGAAAAAGCGCAGAAAACAGCGCAGGACGTTAATGCTCTGAAAGAGGAAGTTGATGGTTTCCATAAGCTTGCTGCCAATATAGATGATTTGGAAGCTTTGTGGGAAATGGCTACGGAAGAAAATGACGAAAGCCTGCTGCCGGAAATGGATGAACTGCTGCAGCGCAGCAAAGAAGAGCTGGAGCACTTAGAGCTTGGTATGCTGCTCAGTGGTGAGTTTGATGCTAATAATGCCATCCTTACCCTGCATGCCGGTGCCGGCGGAACAGAAGCACAGGATTGGACTTCCATGCTGCTGCGTATGTTTGTGCGTTTTGCTGAAAAGAATAATTTTGCTGTGGAAACACTGGATTTCCAGCCCGGTGATGAAGCAGGCGTAAAAAGTGTTACTATTCAGATTAACGGACATAATGCTTATGGCTTCATGAAGTCTGAAAAGGGCGTGCATCGTCTGGTGCGCATTTCTCCTTTTGATGCCAATGCCCGCAGACATACTTCCTTTGCGGCAGTAGATGTTATGCCGGAAATTGATGATAATATCGAAGTTAACATCAATATGGATGAAGTGCGTGTTGATACTTATCGTGCCAGCGGTGCCGGCGGACAGCACGTCAATAAGACTTCTTCTGCCGTACGTATGACTCACGAGCCTACGGGTATCGTTGTCCAATGTCAGAACGAACGCTCGCAGATTCAGAACAGAGAACGCTGCCTGCAGCTGTTGCGTGCCAAGCTGTACGAATACGAGAAGCAGAAACAGGATGCTATGATTAGTGACCTGGCAGGCGACTATCAGGCTATTGAATGGGGCAGCCAAATCCGCTCTTACGTTTTCCAGCCGTATACGCTGGTTAAAGATCACCGTACCGGTACAGAAACTGGTAATATCCAGGCTGTTATGGACGGCGATTTAATGAGCTTTGTTGAAAGCTATCTGCGTAGCCTGCAAAAGAAAATCTAATTTCTTTATAATTTTACAAGAAGGGTGAAATCAATGAAGAGCCGTTATAATCCGATACTTTTGGCTATAGTGCTGGTAGGTTTTTGCTGCGCTTTGTGGCTGAATGTTGTGCGCCATGGCATAGAACAGAATAATGATACCGTAGAGATGGCTATGGAATATGAAAACCTGCGCAAGCTGGCGGCATTAGAGGGCCTTCCTGAAGAAACCGTTTTGGAAAGATTTAAAGCTGCGGGGATTACCTCTCTGATGGTTTTTGATACTACCTTAGAGCGGTTGAATAAAAATGGCGTAATTGCAGTAACTACCGGTGAAGAATTGCGTAAATCTGTAGCGCTTGGCGCTGATGCTGGTATCTTTAAACCTGTTTTGAAGCAAAAAAGACTTCAGGCTAATGCCGTATATGTAGCAGAGGGCAATGACAAGGAAACTTTTAATGATGTCTTGGAAGATTTGCGCCTGCGCTATGGCAGTGAGCGTATCAAAGTTCTTGACGATAAGCCGCGTATTGTAGAGGTTTTGGGCAGCACGACGCTTGTGCCGGAGGATAAATATGATGAGCCTCTTGGTTTGCTGCAGGCTCCGTTAGGATTACCAGCAACAGATATGCGCAGGATTGCGGCTATGGGGTTTCATGTTATCGTGCGTCCACAAAATTATACGGATGTCAGTGCTGAACAGGTGGACGGTATTTTTAAACGGATTAAGAAAGCTAATGTCAAGGTTACTGCATATATGCCTTGCGGTACGCAGGCTGTAGGGTATCCCAATATGCTGGATTATATGTCGGCCAAGATGAAAGAACAGGACATGAAGCTGGTTATGATGGAGCATTATACCCAACTTCAGTTTGCGAAAATTGACGGCCTGCTGCCTTTGGCAGCAGGTGTAGAGTATAATGCTGCCCGTGCCTATGTTATAGACCCGACGGAACAGAAAAAGATCTCTGTCAGTGAGGCGCTGCGTCGCTGGGCATTGACTGACGAGGAACGTAATATCCGTGTAAACTATATCAGGCCGTTTATGATGTCTAAAGATGGCAAAGACCTGATGACTATGAATCTGGAGTATGTCCAGAATATTGTCAAGAGTGTTAAAGCTCGTGACTTTAAAATTGGTGAAGCAGGTGTTTTTGAAGCTGCCGGCAATAACAACGGCAATATTTATGCAGGTCCGTATTTTCCTGATAAGATGGTTTATCTGCCGCTTATCGGCGCTATTATGGCAGCCGTGGTTTTATATCTGTCGCTGCTGGTAAATATTACCAGGCGCAGACAGCTGTTGCTGTGGGCTGGTCTGAGCTTGGCTGCGGCAGTAGTACTGATGGCAGGACGCGGGCTGCTGACAAGGCAGCTTTTGGCTTTGGCTGCTGCTGTAACTTTCCCGGTACTTTCTATGAGTGTTATCTTTAATATCTGGGATAATTGCCGTGAGAGGACAAAGACATTGTCCGGTATTATTGGCAATGCCTTATGGCAATTAGCTTTTGCTATTTTGCTGTCTTTAGTAGGTGCCATGCTCTTGTCTGCTGTGCTTACGGACAGCCGTTTCCTGCTGGAAATAGATATTTACCGTGGGGTCAAGGTTACCTTTATCCTGCCGGTCGTAATGACAGCGATACTGTATGCTAAAAAATACGATTTGCTGCAGATAATGGGACGAGGCTTCCATACTGTTATCTGGAAGCTGAAAAGCTTTGTCAATACGGAAATAACGCTAAAACATTTACTGATATTAGGTATTCTGTTGTTTGTAGTTTATTATTTTGTAGGCCGCAGCGGGCATACTGACGGTGTGCCGGTTACGGCAGCTGAATTAAAGATGCGTGCTCTGCTGGAGCAGCTCATGTATGCGCGTCCGCGCGGCAAGGAGTTCTTAGTTGGACATCCTGCCTTTTTCCTGGCTGTTTTAGCAGCTTATAAGGGGGCGCCGCGTTTATGGCAATTTATATTGGCTTGTGGTGCCGTTATTGGACAGGGCTCATTAGTGCAGACTTTCTGCCATATGCGTACGCCTGTATGGATGAGTGTGATGCGTGCCGTTGACGGTTATGTCGCTGGGGCTATGTTAGGCATTGTAGCGGTAACTGTAGTAATGCTGCTGTTGCCTTATTGGGAAAGATTGAGAAGGAGATACCTTGAGTAATGAGTAAAATAGTAATTTCCGGATATTATGGCTTTGCTAATGCCGGAGATGAAGCGATGCTGACTGCTATAATCAAAGCTCTGCGCAGCAGAGAAGCGACGGCAAAATTGACGGTTATCTCCGGTAATCCTCAGGTTACAGCTGCTCGGCACGGGGTAACTTCCATACATAGATTTAATCCGTTTGCTATTGTTGCAGCCTTACAGGAAAGTGATTTGCTTATCAGCGGCGGCGGCAGCCTATTGCAGGATGTTACCAGCAGGAAGAGCCTGTTGTACTATTTATCTGTACTTGCGTTAGGCAGATGGTGCGGAAAGAAAGTAATGTTGTTTGCCCAAGGGATTGGGCCGATAAGGTCCTGCCTGCTGCGCAGGCTGACACGTTTTGTCTGCAGCAGTGTCGACCTGATTACAGTGCGTGATACGGACTCTTTAGAGGAACTGAAACGCATAGGTATCCCTGAGGAAAAGGTTGTACTGACTGCCGATGCGGTATTGACGCTGCAGCAGGCAGAAATAGCGCAGGGCAGAGAATTGCTGCGGCAGTTTGGAGTACCTGTGGATAAGAGACTTATCGCTGTTTCTGTCCGTAAATGGCAGGATGGAGGCAATTATCTCAAAGTGCTTGCCGAAGCAGCAGATGGGCTTATTGAAAAATATGATGCCCATGTAGTTTTACTGCCCTTACAGTATCCTGTTGATATAGGAGCATGCCGGAAAGTGCGTCAGCATATGAGTAATGACGAAGCTTGCACGGTACTGGATGCTTCCTGCGATACGGAGCAGTTTTTGTCGCTGATCGGTAATTTTGCTCTGTTAATCGGTATGCGCCTGCATGCGCTGATTTTTGCGGCAGTCATGCGGATTCCTTTTGTAGGTGTTTCCTACGACCCCAAGGTAGACGGCTTTATCAAAGAGGTTGCCGGTGTCAATGCCGGACAGATAGACGGGCTTACTGCCCCAGCGGTAGCTGCCGCGGCTGAAAAGGCGCTGCAAGTTAGTGAAGAAAGCTGGCGCAAGTTGGATTATTTACGTGATAAGGCGATGGAAAATGTCGGCTTGGCCTTTTCTTTATTGCCTGTTTCCAAAAAACATCTGAAGGGAGAGTGAAGATTATGCTTTTAATGTCTAATGTCAGCAAAATTTATCCCGGAGGATCGGCTGCTTTACAGGATGTCAATATTCATATAGAGCCAGGTGAATTTGTCTTTGTGGTTGGCCCAAGCGGTGCAGGCAAATCTACTTTTATAAAAATGCTGTTCCGTGAAGTGATTCCTACGACGGGCAGCATTTTTGTTAATGGCATAGATATTCTGCGCTTGCAGGAAAAGGAAATCCCTTATATGCGCAGGCAGCTGGGCATTATCTTTCAGGATTACAGACTGCTGCCTGACAGGACGGTTTATGAAAATGTAGCTTTTGCCATGCAGGTAATCGAAGCGCCGCACAGAAAAATCAAACGTCGGGTAATGAACGTACTGGAGCTTGTTGGTCTGCGCAATCGCTGCAATTCCTATCCGAATGAGTTAAGCGGCGGCGAGCAGCAGCGTATAGCTATTGCCCGGGCAATAGTAAATGACCCGCTGCTGGTAATTGCCGATGAACCGACGGGGAATCTTGATCCTGAAACCAGCTGGGATATTATGGATATTTTTAAGGAAATCAATGCCAGCGGAACGACTATCGTTATGGCAACACATGATAAAGAGATTGTTGACGCTATGGGTAAACGCGTCATCGCTATTGAAAAGGGCAGAATCGTAAGGGACGAGAAGAACGGGGTATATGGCTATGAGCTTTAGTACGAAGGAATATTTTGTTCGGGAAACATATAAATCTATACGCCGCAACGGCTTTATGAGCTTTGCCTCGATTTCCACAGTGGCAGTTTCTTTGCTGGTACTGGGAATGTTCCTGCTGATTTTTCTCAATACCAATAATCTGGCTAAATATTTGGAAAGCCAGGTGCAGATTTCTGTCTATATGTTGGATGAGGCAGACAATGAGGATTTGGAGTCAGTCGGTAAAAGTCTGAGTGAAATGGAAGGCGTGGAAAAAGTAACTTTTATCAGTAAATATGAAGCGTTGGAAAAATTCCGCGAGCGTTTAGGGGATCAGCAGCAATTATTGGATTCCTTGGGCAGCGATAATCCTTTTCCTAATTATTTTGATGTACAGGTAGATAATCCTGAAAGGATTCAGCAGCTGACACCTCAGATTAGCGAATTGCCAAAGGTAGAAACGGCTAAATTTGGACAGGAAGTGGTAGAAAATCTGTTCCAACTGACCAGGATACTGCGTTTTGGCGGTATTATGCTGGTAGTATTCTTATCCATGGCTACCTTGTTTATTATTTCCAATACTATACGCCTGACAGTTTTTGCCAGACGTAAGGAAGTTGTCATTATGAAATACGTTGGCGCTACTGATTGGTTTATACGTTGGCCTTTCTTGTTGGAAGGCATGACGTTAGGCTTTTTCGGAGCCATAGTCGCTGCTTTGCTTATCAATGTTATATACAGCGGCTTGCAGACTAAGATTTATGCAACGTTGGCTTTCCTGCCGTTGCTGCCTGCATATCCGCTATTGACTTATGTATCTGTTTTCCTGCTTATTGCCGGTACCGGTATCGGTGCTCTGGGCAGCTATATTTCTTTGCGTAAATTTTTGCGCGTATAAGGTGGCGGCAGTATGAGGAAAAAAGATTTAGTAAGCAGTTTGTTGGCTTTGTGGCTGGCGCTGTTGCCTGTATGCGTAAATTTCAGCTTTGCCAATGAGATTGATGATAAACGCGCTGAATTGAGCGAAGTACAGCAGAAAATGCAGGAGATGGAAACACGCCGGGCTGCTGCCAGAGAAGAGGCTGAGGCGGCCAGTGCCAGTCTGGATGAAGTTATGGGACAGCTGTGGGAATTACAGGCCCAGTCAGACCAACTGGAACGCAAAAGTGATGCTCTGCAAAGCAGTATTGATGAAAATCAGGCACAGCTGGAGGCCAAACAAAAAGAGCTGGATGAAAGAATGCAGATTTATGGGCGCAGGCTGCGTAATATCTATATGAACGGACAGCTTAATTATCTGGACATTCTCTTAGGTGCAACGGATTTTACGGAGTTTTCTTCACGTATGTATCTGCTGCAGAAGATTATTGCCCGTGATGTTGCTATGTTAGAGGATATTAAGAAATCAACGGAAGAAATAAAAGCACATCAGGAAGTACTGGCTAAAGAAATGAAAGAAATCCAGGTTACCAAAGCTGAGCTGGATGCGAAGAAAGCCAAGGTTGAAGAAGTGCGTGAACGCAGGGCTCAAATCCTGTATAAGGCCGAAGAAGCGAAGCATGACAGTGAGGAAGAATACGACCGTCTGCTGGCTATTTCTGAAAATATCGCAGCTATGCTCCGTAATATGGAAAGCGGCGGCGGGTATGAGCCTGCCGGCAGCGGCGGTACCGGACGGTTTATGTGGCCGTGCAGCGGTGAAATAACTTCTTATTATGGCTGGCGTACCCATCCTGTTTTTGGCACTACCAGATACCATTCCGGTATGGATATTGCCGTAGATTATGGAACGCCTATCCATGCGGCAGATTCCGGTACTGTAATCTACAGCGGCTGGCTGGGCGGTTACGGCAATGCGGTAATGATTGACCATGGCGGCGGGCTGGTAACACTTTATGGTCATAACCAGTCTTTAAATGTCAGCGAAGGAGAATATGTCAGCAAGGGTACTGTTATTGCCTATGCGGGCAGTACCGGCTGGTCAACAGGCCCGCACTGTCACTTTGAAGTGCGCCTGCACGGTGATGTGACGGAGCCGTTGGATTATTTACCTTGATGTATGGAGGCAGTTAGATTTTGTTTAGTGGAAAAAATATCAAGCTATTGACTTGCTGCCTTTTATCCGTAGCAGTTACTTTGGGCGCAGTTACCTGGAAGGTACAGGAAATTACCGGTGATGCAGTCGGGACCTTGCGCTTTCTGCGTGCTATGAGTATCGTAAAAAATAATTTTGACGGTCAAACAGACAACAAGGTATTATTTGACGGTGCTATCGAGGGGATGGTGCATGCCCTCGATGACCCGTATTCCGTTTATCTGGACAAAGAAGACTTTACTAAGCTCAGTGAGATGACGGAAGGAAGCTTTGGTGGTATAGGCATTGTCTTTGGCAAACGCGGCGATGATTATGTCGTTATTTCTGCATTGGCAGATCATCCCGGTGCTTTGGCCGGTATAAAAAGCGGCGACATTATTTTAGCTGTAGACGGTGCTGAAACAGCGAAAATGAATATGACGGATGTTGCCGAAAAAATCCGTGGCAAGCAAGGTACGGAGGTAGTGCTGCGGCTGCGGACTAAAGACGGTGAAGAAAAAGAAGTAAAAGTTGTACGTAAGGATATTAAAGCGCCGTCTGTCGGCGGACAGCTGCTGCCAGATACCAAGATAGGGTATATCAGGATTACGGTATTTAATGAAGCTACCGGTGAAGACTTTAAGCAAACCTATGAGAAGCTGCAGGCTGAAGGTATGGAAGCAACCATCCTTGACTTACGCGGAAATCCAGGCGGTATTTTGGATGGCGGCGTGGCTGTAGCCGGTATGCTGGTGCCGAAAGGTCCTATTGTTTCGCTGGTATATAAAAACGGCGATAAATATGTAGAAAATTCTTCTCTGGAACAGGTAAAATGTCCGTTGGCTGTTTTGGTTGACCATGGGACTGCCAGCGCGGCAGAGATAGTTGCCGGTGCTGTAAAGGATACTAAGGCCGGCAAGCTTTTCGGTGTTAAAACCTTTGGCAAGGGCAGCGTACAGGGTGTATACCGGATTGATAATGATACGGCGGTCAAGATAACTACAGCCAGATACTATACTCCATCTGGAGTATCTATTCATAATGTTGGTATTGAGCCGGATGTAAAAATTGAGCTGCCTGACGATGCTGCAACAGATGTACAGCTGCAGGCTGCACAGGATTATTTGCAGCAGGAATTGCAGAGGAAATAGGAGAAAACTATGCTTTTTATATGTTATGAAAAATGTGGAACCTGTAAGAAAGCAGAAAAATATTTGCTGGAAAAAGGGATTGCTTATACTAAGCGTGATATTAAGGGAGATAACCCCAGTTTGCAGGAATTAACAGAGTGGTATGAAAAAAGCGGCTTGCCGTTGAAGAGATTTTTTAACACCAGCGGTAATCTTTATAAAACCATGCAGCTGAAAGATAAGCTGCCGCAGATGTCCGAGCAGGAGCAGTTGGCATTGCTTGCTTCTGATGGCATGCTGGTTAAGCGGCCGCTGGTTATAACAGAAAGATTTGTGCTGGTAGGATTTAAAGAAGCCGAATGGCAGGCACAGGGATTATAAAAAAGGCTCCTTAAAGGAGCCTTTTTTCTTGGCTTGATGATTATTCTGGTTGTATGATAATGTTAATAATAAGATAAAAGAGGGGTAGAGATGAATTTTGTGATTAAAGGAATTATTCTGACGCTGTTATTTATCTTTAGCTGCCAATCTGGGTCATTTGCTGCTGCGCATGTCGTGCTTGGAGTGGAACGTCTGTCAGAATATGACGGGCTGCTGCAGGGAAAGAGAGTAGGCTTGCTTACTAATCAGACCGGTGTAGACAGTAATTTGCGCAGTACAGTAGATATATTAAAGGAACGCTATAATCTGGCCGCACTTTTTGTACCGGAACATGGTTTTTATGGCGCTATTAAAGCCGGAGAAGAGTTCAGCAACGATGATTTTCGTGGTTTAAAGGTCTTCAGTTTATATGGGGACAGTAAAAGACCTTCGGTAGAGATGCTGCAGGAGATTGATGTTTTATGTGTAGATTTGCAGGATGTCGGTGTACGTCATTATACTTATGTATCTTCCATGGCTTATGCCATGGAAGCATGCGCTGAGGCAGGCAAGCCGGTAATTGTCTTTGACCGCCCCAATCCTTTGGGAGGGAAGGTAGAAGGTCCGGTGTTAAAGCCCGGTTATGAAAGTTTTATTGGTCTGTATGCTATACCGCTGCGGCATGGGTTGACTATAGGAGAATATGCCGCGTATATCAATGAACATTACGGCATTAAGTGCCAACTAACGGTGATCCCTATGAAGAACTGGAAGCGTTCTATGCTGTGGCAGGATACGGGGCTGCCGTGGGTTGGTACGTCGCCGTTAATTCCGACGGCAGAGACGGCTTTTTTGTATGCGGTTACAGGAGTGGCAGGTGATACAAGCCTTTCTGTGGGAGTAGGCACAGCTAAGCCATTTTATTATGCAGGTGCTCCCTTTGCTGATGAAGAACAGGTTTTTGCAGCACTAAGCAAACTCAATCTTCCTCATGTATTATTCCGGCCTGCAGCTTTTATCCCACGCTACGGCAAGTATCAGGGTGAACTGGTAAAAGGCGTGGAGATATATTTGACAGCTCCTGGTAAGGTCAATACGGCAGAACTTGGGTACCTTATTGTATATACCTTGAAGCAGCTTTATCCAGATAAGGTGCTGTTTCCTGAACGAGGCTATGTGCCGGGCTATAAGGCTGATATTGCCCTTGGCGAGGACAGTTTGCGTTTAAACGAAGCACCGGAGCAGGCTTTTGCCCGCTGGCAGCAGGAAGATGCTGCGTTTGTCAAAGAAGTACGTAAGTATTTATTGTATAAATAATTATTTTCTGTTATAATTAGATAACAAATGATAATAAAAACAACGGAGGGATGCGAGATGAATATGTCCGCTTTATGGAAGCTGAGTTATGGTATGTATGCTCTTACTGCTATGGATGATAACCGTCCTACCGGCTGTATTATTAATACCGCGGTACAGGTAACAAGCCAGAATCCCACTATTGCAATAAGCCTGAACAGGAATAATTACACTTATGATGTGATAAAAAAATCCGGCAAGTTTGCTTTATCGATTATTTCAGAGGAGACTTCTCAAAATGTTATTGCCAGACTGGGATTTTGCTCCGGTCGCGATACAGACAAATTTGCGGAGGCTGAGTTTGCTTGGGCAATGCGAGATGGTTTGCCGATTATTACCGATAAGGCCAGCGCCTATATTACTGCTGAGGTATTAGGCAGCTATGAGATGGAAACTCATTTCGTTATTTTGGCTCGCGTACTGGCGGCAGATGTGTTAAGTGAAACGCAGCCCATGACTTACAAATATTACCATGAAGTTATCAAAGGCCGTGCTCCCAAAAATGCTCCTACCTATCAGGCGCCGGAAGCTGCGGAAGGCGGCAAGGAAAAATGGGTTTGCGGTGTGTGCGGTTATGTTTATGAAGGTAATTTAGAGCAGGAAAGTGCTGATTTTGTCTGCCCGGTATGTAAACAGCCTAAGAGTATGTTTAAAAAACAATAAAAATTTAAAACTAATAAGTTTGGACTTGGCTCAATATTTTGTTGGGTTAAGTCCTTTCAATTTATATCTGCAAAAGCAGGTTTTTTTTATTTAGTACAGAAATATTATGTAACAGTTTTTCTGTCAGAAACTGTTTGGCAGAAAGCTTTGCAATAAAGAAAAAGCTGTCAGATATATATGATAATAATATTGATAAGGGTGTGATGATATGGGTAAAAAAGTAGTCATTATCGGCGGTGTAGCAACAGGCATGAAGACGGCATCCCGTTTACGCAGACGTGATAAAGATGCGGAAATTATCGTATTGGAACGAGGCCCGCAGCTTAGCTATGGCGCTTGCGGTTTTCCTTATTTTATTGGCGGGGACGTAAAGAACTTTGCAGAATTTGATCATACGCCGCAGGGAGTTGCGCGCAATGCAGAATATTTTAAAAATTACAAGGGGATTGATGCCCGTACCGGCTGTAATGTGACTTCTATTGACTGTGCAGCTAAGATGGTTAGTTATACAGAGCTGGCAACTGGCAAGGAACAGGTATTGCCCTATGATGTACTGGTATTGGGGACCGGTTCCACACCTGTGAAGCTGTCGCTGCCAAATGCGGATGCGGCAGGTATCCACAGCTTCTGGTTCCCCTGGGATGTAGAGGCAGTAGACAGAGAGATAAGGGAACGCCAGGTTACTGATGCAGTTATTATCGGCGCAGGCTTTATCGGTATGGAACTTGCGGAAGCGTTTCATAAACGCGGCCTGAAAACCAGTATTGTGGAAATGCAGGACAGGGTACTGCCGCAGATGCTGGATAAAGAGATGGCCGATATTATTAAAAAGCCGCTTTTAAAAGCGGGTATCCAGCTATACCTGGAAGAAAAAACTTTGGGCTTTGAAGCTGCAGATGGAGTTGTTACAGCAGTTACAACAGATAAGAGAGTGATTCCGGCGCAGCTGGTAATAGTAGCTGTAGGCGTGCGTCCTAATGTGGAATTGGCACGTGCAGCAGGACTTGAGATAGGTCCCAGCGGTGCGATTGCCGTCAACGAGTATTTGCAGACCAGCGACCCGGCTATTTATGCCGGCGGCGACTGCGCTGAAAATACTCATCGTGTAAGCGGCGCTAAGATTTTTACTCCTATGGGCTCTACTGCTAATAAGCATGGCCGCTTGATTGCCGACAATATCTGCGGCGACGGGCTGAAATATCCCGGCGTGCTGACTACCGGTATCTGCCAGATTCTGGATTGGCAGGCTGGCAGTACAGGCCTGAATGAGCGCAGTGCGGCAGCGGCTGGCTTTAAGTTTAAAAGTGTAGTTGTACCGGGCAGCGACAGGCTTGGTTATATGCCGGGAGTAAAAAATATTATTTTGAAACTGATTGCTGAAGAAGGCACGGAAAGAGTACTGGGTGTCCAGGCTGTGGGACGCGGCGGCGTAGATAAACGTATTGATACCTTAGTGGCGGCAATCTCGATGGGAGCAACCTTGGAAGATCTGTCTAACTTTGATATTGCTTATGCTCCGCCTTTTAACGGACCGATTGATAATATTGCTACAGCGGCAAATGTACTGCACAATAAAATGTGCGGACAGATGCGTGGTATCAATCCCAAAGATTTTGAGTCCATGCGTGAAACCGGTGACTATCTGTTTGTAGATGTGCGTACTGCTCCTGAATGCTGCGCTAACCGTATTGCCGGTATTAAAAACAGGGTCAATATTCCTTTAGGCGAGCTGCGCAGCAGGTGCTGTGAAGTGAACAATAAGGATTGCAAGGTAATTACTTCCTGTCAGATAGATTTGCGCGGTTATGAAGCAGAGGTAATCCTGCGCAGTGCAGGCTGCAAGGATGTCTATAGTCTGGAAGGCGGGATGAGCGCCTGGCCGTATGCGACAGAAAGCGATAAAGACAAGTAGGGGCAGTGGTAATTGATGGACAAATTTGACGACCGATATATCCTGCTGCAAAGTATGTATGAAGATAGCTTTTTCCCGCAGTATCTGACGGATAAAGTAAAATGGCAGCTCATCAGGCTGATTGAGTTTTTGGAAACAGACGAACGTGATGTGCATATCCTGCAGGAAAAATTTGATGAGTTTACTTTATTTGTTAACAGCCTGCAGCAGGAATTTGCGGATCATGACAGTGAATTAGACACTGTAGCACGTGAAAGTATTATTGCTTCCCTGGATTATATTCTGCACTGGTTCAAAATTGACATACCGGTGGAGACAGCAGTCAGGGAGAGAGAATGGTAAAAGGAGGTTCAATCATGAGTGAATTTAGCGAAAGAATCGGGATGGCAGCAGGCAACAACTTTAAACAGGGCTTTAACTGCTGTGAGGCTATCGTAGAGACCTTTAGAAAAGAAGCCGGTGTGGAAATCGACGATAATGCTTTCCGCCTGTGCTCCGGTTTTGGCGGCGGCATCGGTCATGCGGCTAATATCTGCGGGGCGCTGGTTGGCTGCACTATGGTTATCAGTACTTTAGCAGGACGTAATCATCCTGCCGAAAAGCCTTTAAAAGAAATCTACCCTGTAAGCAAGGAATTTCATGACCGGTTTGCCCAAGAATTCGGCTCTACCATGTGCAAAGATTTAATGCCTTATGAGTTTGATACCAGAGAACATCTGAAAAATTGCCTGAAACTTACCAATAAGATTGCGCAGCTTTTGGCGGTTTATTTGGAAGAAAAAGGACTGATAAAAGCGTAAATAAATTAACACTTAGCTTGGAAAAATGCTTTAAAAGACTTAGAATGTCACATTTTGCTTGTACACTGTATTTCAAAGTGGTACAATTAAAAATCATACAAAAAATAAGCTAATGTGTACAGCAAATGAGGGAGAGATGATTTGTTTATGAAATTTTCAAAACGTATGGAACGCATGCAGGCATCAGAAATCCGTGAGCTTTTAAAACTTACCGCGCAACCGGATATTATTTCCTTTGCAGGTGGGCTGCCGGCACCGGAGCTGTTTCCTGTAGAAGAGATTGCCAAGGTATCTCATGATCTGGTTTTAAAAGAAGGTCGTCAGCTGCTGCAATATGCAACTACTGAAGGTCGTCCGACTCTGCGTGCTAAGATTGCCAAACGTATGGCTGATAAATACCATGCCAAGGTTGAGCCTGATGAAATCCTGATTACTACCGGTTCGCAGCAATGCTTGGATTTTGCCGGCAAATTGTTCTTGAATCCTGGCGACGTAGTTTTATGCGAAAGCCCGTCCTATCTTGGCGCACTCAATGCTTTTAACGCTTATGAGCCTGAATTTGTGGAAGTGCCGACTGACGAAGGCGGTTTGATTCCTGAAGAACTGGACAAGATTCTGGCAACTAATCCGAAATGCAAATTTATCTATGTTATTCCCGATTTCCAAAATCCGACTGGCCGTACCTGGTCTTTGGAACGTCGTAAAAAATTTATGGAAGTAGTAAATAAATATGATTTGCCTGTATTGGAAGATAATCCGTATGGTGAACTGCGTTATGAAGGCACCATCCTGCCGTCCTTGAAATCTTTGGATACTAAAGGCTTGGTAATGTTCTTAGGCACTTTCTCCAAAATCTTCTGTCCGGGCCTGCGTCTCGGCTGGGTTGCTGCAGAGAAGCATCTGTTAGGCGAATTTGTAAAAATCAAACAAAGTGCCGACCTGCATACTTCTAATTTTGACCAGGGTGTTGCCGATGCCTATATGGACAGCTATGACCTGGACGAGCATGTAAAACAGATTGTTGCTCTCTATAAACATCGTCGTGATTTGATTCTGCAATGCATGAAAGAAGAATTTCCGGCCGGTGTTGAATGGACCCATCCTGAAGGCGGCTTGTTCCTGTGGCTGACACTGCCGGAAGGTGTAAGTGCAAGAAAGGTATTCAACAAATGTATTGAAATGAAAGTTGCTGCCGTTATCGGCGATGCTTTCTATCCTAATCAGAAAACTGACCGCAGCATGCGTATCAATTATTCTAATATGCCTGACGACAGAATTATCGAAGGTATTAAACGTATGGCTAAAGCTATTAAAGAATGTATGTAAAATAAAAATAAAAAACCGGCTTTATAGTGATATGCACCCAAAAAGCTGGACAAAATAATTAAGCGGTTATTAAGGACTTGGTCCGGTATTCTACCGGGCTG
>UQXH01000024.1 GCA_900545025.1 uncultured Phascolarctobacterium sp. | reverse complement strand
GTTGGATTCGAACCAACGAAGCGAAACGCGGCAGATTTACAGTCTGCTCCCTTTAGCCACTCGGGAACCTCTCCATTTGCGACAAAAAGAATTATACTCTATTCTCGTCAGATTGTCAACAATCTTTTCTTAAAATTTCATAAAAATTATTAGCTGTGTTTTTCTCTGAGCAGCTAACTGCTGATAAATAAAAAAGACTCCCTATGGAGTCATTTTTTAATAGTTGGTGGCGGCGCACGGATTCGAACCGCGGACACTGCGGGTATGAACCGCATGCTCTAGCCAACTGAGCTACGCCGCCATTTGTGGAGCTGATGACCAGGATTGAACTGGTGACCTTATCCTTACCAAGGATACGCTCTGCCGACTGAGCTACATCAGCATATTTAATTGGTTGCGGGGGCTGGACTTGAACCAACGACCTTCGGGTTATGAGCCCGACGAGCTACCAGCTGCTCCACCCCGCGATATCATTGGTGGAGAGGGTTGGATTCGAACCAACGAAGCGAAACGCGGCAGATTTACAGTCTGCTCCCTTTAACCACTCGGGAACCTCTCCATCTGGAGCTGACAAGAGGAATCGAACCCCCAACCTGCTGATTACAAGTCAGCTGCTCTACCTATTGAGCTATGTCAGCATTAGGACGAAAGTTATTATATATCACTCTCTGTAATTTGTCAACATTTACATATAAAAAAACCAATAAGTAAAAAACGCCAAAGCAATACGATAATAAGCAAAACTGCTCAGGCTGTATTTATGCAGGAATTTTAAAAACCACAGCACCGACCAATAAGCAACAATAAAAGAAACAACAAAACCGATGCCCAAAATCTTCAGCTCTTCAGGAGTCAGGCCATGAATATTCTTCATCAAGTCATATATGCAGGCCACAAACATCAGCGGTACGGCAATAATAAAAGTATAATTTGCCGCCGCCTCACGGCTAAGTCCTACCAGCAAGCCGCCGGCAATCGTACTGCCGCTGCGGGAAAACCCCGGCCACAGGGAAAGAAATTGATAGATGCCTACATACAGAGCCTGCTTGATAGTAATATCATCCACACTCTTTACCAGCTGGTCCTGCTTATGCGCCGTCTTTTTCTCTGCATAAATCAGCAGCAAGCCGCCCAGCGCCAGACCGATAGCAACAGTAAACGGTGAAAAAAGATATTCCTTGATATATTTATAAAGGAAAAACGCAACTGCCATAACCGGCACAATGCCTGCCGCCACATGCCATACGCTTAATCCCCTGTTAAGCTGCCAGCCCTCTTTGGTAAAAAAGCGATAAAAACGCTCTTTATAGATAAAGATAACAGATAAAATAGCCCCTAATTGAACAAACACGTCAAAGACATCGGCGACACGCTCACTAAATCCTAACAAGTGCCCGACAATAATCATATGCCCGGTAGACGAAACAGGAAGGAATTCCGTTAAGCCTTCGACAATACCAACAATGACAGCAATCAGATTCTGATCCATTTTACTCTCCTTCAATCATATTACAAATAATTTAATTATACACGTATTACAGCCTAACATCAATGCACAGATAAAAATTCCGCAATTTATGTAAATAAAGAAATAGAGGATGGCTAAAGCCATCCTCTATCTTATGCTTCTTATCTGAAATTAAACTTAAAACTTAGTCGCCAAAGCAGATGCCAATCTGCCTGCCGGTACTGATTATTTCGCTGTCAACCGGCACTGCCCGCGGCGTAGATGCCGCCTTTTGGATATAGACGGTAACTATCTTATCATGGAATAAAGATACCATGACATTATATTCACCACGCAAACAAGCTTCTGCCGCAGCCACGCCATATCTTATGGACAATACCCTGTCAAAAGGAGTAGGCGAGCCGCCTCGCTGCAGGTACCCTAACACAGTGCACCGAGATTCGATGCCGGTTTTCTCTTCAATCTCTCTAACCAGCTTTTCACCAACACCGCCAAGACGGATGGGTTCAAAGCTGCCTTCTACCCTGCGGGCAACAGTCATTTCTCCGCCTACAGGCTTAGCGCCTTCGGCAACGACGATGATACTGAAATTTTTTCCGGCCGCTTTCCGTTCATAAATTTTTTTGATTACAGAATCAATATTATAGGGAATCTCCGGAATCAGTATGACATCTGCGCCGCCGGCAATACCGCTATGCAGGGCGATCCAGCCGGCATAACGGCCCATAACCTCCAAAGCCATTACCCGGTGATGTGATTCAGCTGTAGTATGCAGTCTGTCCACCGCTTCCGTCGCCATCGCCATAGCCGTATCAAAGCCGAATGTACGCTCTGTACAGGGCAAATCATTATCAATAGTCTTAGGAACACCAACAACCTTGACACCGCACTCACGTGCCAGTTTGGCACCAATGTTCAGGCTTCCGTCGCCGCCAATAACGACCAATGCTTCAATATCGTACTTCTGTAGATTTTCCACTACCCTGTCGCGCATATCGTAATAAACAAGCTCGCCGTTTTCTTCAACAGCAAATTTAAATGGGTTATCGCGGTTAGTAGTGCCTAAAATCGTACCGCCGCGCGGCAGAATACCCGATACACTGGCGAAATCCATTGGAATCAGCTGCCCGTTTACCAAACCGTTAAAGCCGTTGGGCACACCATATATTTCACAACCGTTCTGCAGGAAAGTCTTGACTACGGCGCTGATGACCGCATTTAACCCAGGGCAGTCACCGCCGCCAGTAAGCACTGCAAAACGACGCTTTTTTTCAGTCATGAAAGCCTCCTATCAGCCTTCAACATTCCAAATCTTAAAGCCGTCCGGACTGATGCGGATAGCTTCGGTACCATCAAATTTATCATAACAAAGGTTACCGTTCTGCTGATAGCCGGGCCAAGCAGTAACAATAGTAAACTTCTTGCTGAGCTTGCGCATCAGGCTGTCGACATTGATATGGAATACAGGTACGAACAAAGTCTGCAGTCTGTCCAGGATAATGACGTCAGCATTGTAACCTTCAAGAATATTTGCCATCAGGTCAGGCGCATAAAGACCTCTGTCAGCTGCAGGAATCGCCAGGAACTCTTCGCTAATCAGCATACGGCAGTCAACATACGTCCATTTCTTCATTTCTGCCGCTTCGCGCAAAACTTTGCTTTTGCCGCTGCCCGGTTTACCGGTAACAATAACAACATTACCTTTGTCAGCCTTAGCCTGTTCTACAACTTTTACCAATTCTTCTACTTGATTCATTTGCAAAACCTCCCTAACACCTCAAGGTGTAATTCAAACCATTTTGTTATGCAATATATTCGCTGAACATTCTTAAATTCCTTTAAAAAAATAACACCATTTTGAAAAAATCAAGATGATGTTATTATGTGTTACACTTTTATCAGTATTCAATTATTTTTTGCTTTTTTATTGTGAAACCGCTCTTCCGGATCAATAGCCAGCAAGCCGCTGTAAACAGTCCGCAAATCAGTGATATCTCCGCGGCTGATAATATATTTTTCCAGCTTGCGCTTTACACGCTGCAAAGCATTATCAATGGACTTGATATGCCTTTCCAGTTCCTCGGCAATCTCCTGGTAGGACTTGCCGTCAAGATAACTCATCAGCACTTTCCATTCAAGATCGCTGAGGATATTGTTCATCTTATTTTCAATATCACTGAACTCCTCACGGCTGATAATCATATCCTCTGGATTAGCCACCTTGACACCGCTGATAATATCCAGCAATGTCCTGTCGGAATCCTCTTCATAAATAGGCTTATTCAGCGACACATAAGAATTCAAAGGTATATGCTTCTGCCTTGTGGCAGTCTTAATCGCGGTAATAATCTGTCGCGTTACACATAATTCAGCAAAAGCACGGAAAGACGACTGCTTATCACTTTTATAATCACGGATAGCCTTGTACAGACCAATCATGCCTTCTTGGATAATGTCTTCTCTCTCGGCCCCGATAAGGAAATAACTGCGAGCTTTGGCCCTGACAAAATTTCTGTATTTATGCAGCAAATACTCCTGTGCCAATACATTTTCATGGAGCTGCGCTTCCAAAACGATTTCCTCGTCAGACATCTGAACAAACGCCGCATAAGGATCGTTTTGTATTCCATTACTCATAAATTACATATCCTCCGCCCACATTTAGGTAAATATTCCCGCTGTTTAAACAGCTACGAATTATTATATTATGATATACCATCAGCGTCAACTTTTCCTGCGCCGCAGATTTTCAAAATGCTCAAGTACATGGTCGGACAATCTTCCGCCCAATTCATTACGGTTCAGAGCACGTCTGGGATAATGCAGCTTATCGGCAATCTCCTTCTTAACATTCTTGAACTCTTCATGAAATTCACGGGCAGAAATACGATAGGCTCCGGCCCCTAGGACGTTAATCTGTTCAGCATAATCGCTGGTCACAACAAACACCTTGCGCTTTTCCCTGCCCAGTTCATAGCTTCTGCGTTCAATCCACGAATCAGCAGTCTCTCCTTCATCAGTAAAGACCACTTCTACCCCGTGAATTTTTACGACTGAGCCTTCCCCCTGCACTTCCTGGGCATCAAAAACAATAATGCCATGATAGCCCTTAAAAGCAGTGTATTCAGCAATACCTGCCACAAGCAAGTCGCGGGCATGTTCAAGGCTCTCTTCACGTAAGGCGGCAAACTCCTTCCATGCATTGATGACGTTATAACCGTCAACAATAAGGTATTCTTTCATCTTACCGACCTGCCTTATGACGCTGCCTTACAGCCTCATACATCAAGACAGCCCCTGCTGCAGATGCATTCAAGGAAGCGACGCCGCCCTGCATAGGGATGCTGGCGATAGTATCGCATTTTTGTTTAACAAGGCGGCCGAGGCCTTTGCCTTCCGCTCCTATCACCAATACCAACGGCCCGGAAAAATTGACGTCGTAATAAGCTTCACCGTCCATGTCGGCGCCCACCACCCAACAGCCGCGCTGCTGCAGTTCTTCAATGGTCTGGGCAATATTGCCAATCTGCACTACGGGCACATACTCTACCGCTCCGGCAGAAATCTTGGCTACGACAGCATTCAGCGGACAGCTACGTCTTTTCGGCAGCAGTACGCCATGGACACCGGCAGCATCGGCAGTACGGATAAGCGCGCCTACATTCTGAGGATCCTGCAATTCATCCAGCAGCAGGATGAACGGATCTTCTCCTGCCTCAAGCGCTTTGGCAAAAACATCCTCCAGCGTCTGAAAGGCTATCGGCGCAGCCAAGGCAGCTACACCTTGATGCCTGATACCCGGTACAAGCTTATTAAGTTTCTCTATCTTTACATATTCCAGTACGATATTCTTTTCTTTGGCGCAAGCTATTATTTCTCCCAGGCTGCCTCCCTTAGCGCCTTCCTGAATCAGCAGCTTGCTGATAGAACGACCTCCGCGCAAGGCTTCCGCAACGGAATTGCGCCCGGCAATAATATTCTCGGACATATATCCTCCTATTTTACCGACTCTGCCGCTTTTTGTGCCAGTATAGCCTGCAAGCGTCCGCAGGACATTTCTCCTTCATGGCAGACACCCTCGCTTACACAGGTAGGACCGGCGTTTTCAAACAACACGGGAGCCACCTTCTTGCACTCTGCCAGCATTTTTTCGGCCAGCTGACGAATTTCCCACTGTGCACGGGTGCAGCAGCGCAGACTGAAAAAGTTCATCAAGGAACGTACATTAAATGTGCAGACAATCTTCGTCTCTGCCGCATTAGGCAGCACATATCTGGCGTCCTCAGCCAAGATCCCCATATCTGTAAATTCATTGTACAGGTCTTGAATCTCCTGCATCAGTTTGTCAAACTTTTCTTTGGCCTCCGGTCTGGCAGCAATAGCAGGCGGCGTGATAGTTTCAAAATTATGCTCTTTAACATAGCGCTGAGACTGCTGAGAATAAGAAGCAATACGATGGCGTACCAGCTGATGTGTTAAAACCCTTGATACGCCTTCTATGGCAAAAGTAAAGGTAACGTGCTCCAAGGTAGAAAAATGCCCCATGCTGACAAGCTTACGCACCAATTTTGCCGCCTGTTCATCCGTCATTTTTTCTTCCAGCTGGGCGGCACCGATGGGCGAGTAACACAAACGGGCACTCATAGCCACAGTTTTTTCCGGTTCAGGAGTATGACGCAGTAATTTTACTTCCATTTTTGCACCTCACTTTTGATTAAGCATCTCAGAAATCACAACAAAAGCCTGATCAAGCACTTCCTGCAGTCTTTCTTCCCTCTCCTGCAGGAATAACCAGCCTACCAGTGCTTCAAAGGCTGTCGCCATCCTGTATTCATGTACAGAGGCGCTTTTAGGCACAATGGACTTGGCATTCCTGCCGCGACGAAAAACTGCCGCTTCCTCCTCATTAAGCGACGCTTCTATAACCTGCATCGCCTGACATTGGCAAACTGCCGAAACCATTTTCGCCCCAAGGTCGTGGATGATACGTACTTGTCCGGAAACCGGCAGCAGTCTCAATCTAATATACATCGAAAATACTACGTCGCCTATATATGCCAGAAGGATTGGATTAAGCTGCTTGACATCAGGAAAGTTTACGCCGGCTGCCTTGCAGGCAGCCAGCGCATGCTGTTTTAACATTCTGTATTGTTCAAATTTCATTGTTTTTTCCATTTCACGCCCTGAGGAGTATCTTCCAATATAATACCCAGAGCAGTAAGCTGATTACGCAGGCTGTCAGCAAGCGCATAATTTTTAGCAGCGCGTGCTTCCTGACGCATGCCGATAATCATCTCTATCAGTCCAGCTTCTTTGCTGTCATCTGCTGCGGCAGGAGCAGCTGTTTCTTCCAGTACACCGATAATAGAGCACATTTCAGCAAAAACATGTGCCAAGATATCCAGCAGTTTGCCATCAGGCTTGCTGCCGGACTCAGTCACGGCTTTATGATAGATATTGATTTCCTTGCCCAGCGCAAACATATGGCTGATAGCCAAAGCAGTATTAAAGTCATCGCGCATAGCTTCCATGAAGGCATCACGGAGTTCTACCGCTTTTGCACGCAGCTGCATGCTTTCCTCGGTTGCACCGGCGCTCATCATTTCCTGCAATGCAGTCAGGTTCTCTTTAGCAGTACGCAGACGCGCCAGGCTCTTTTGCGCTTCCGTCAGACGCGCGTCGCTGAAATCAAGCGGGCTGCGGTAATGCGTGGAAACAATGAAGAAACGCAATGTTTCCGGGTCATAATGTTGCAAAATATCAATTACCATAAAGAAATTGCCCAGTGATTTGGACATTTTTTCTTCATTGACGGTAATAAAGCCGTTATGCAGCCAATAATGTACAAACGGATGCTTGCCGGTGCAGCCTTCAGACTGAGCGATTTCGTTTTCATGGTGCGGGAAGATAAGGTCGCTGCCGCCGCCATGGAAATCAAAGCTTTCGCCCAGATATTTCATGCTCATGGTAGAGCATTCGATGTGCCAGCCCGGACGACCTTCGCCCCACGGACTGCTCCAGGAGGGTTCGCCAGGTTTTGCCGCTTTCCACAGAGCAAAATCCATCGGATTCTTTTTGCGGTCGTCAACGTCAACGCGTGCGCCAGCCATCATATCTTCCAGGTTGCGTCCTGACAGCTCGCCGTAATGCTCAAATTTTTCTACGCTGTAATAAACATCGCCGTCAACTACATAAGCATAACCATTGTCAATCAAGGTTTGTACAGTCTTGATAATATCGGCAATGTGCTCGCTGACACGCGGATAAACATGTACGCGTTTTACATGCAGCTTATCCATTACTTCAAAATAGGAATCTATATAACGGTTGCAGACATCATACCACTGCACGCCTTCTTCATTGGCAGTATTGATGATTTTATCGTCAATATCGGTAAAATTCTGCACATGGGTTACATCATAGCCTTCATGCTCCAAAAAGCGATGGATAACGTCCCAGGTTACAAAGGGACGGGCATTGCCTACATGGGGATGATTATAAGGGGTGACGCCGCAAACATAAATGCTTGCTTTACCCGGTTCGATAGGAACAAAATCTTCTTTACGTTTAGTCAGAGTATTATAAACCTTAATAGTCATGATACTTCTCCTTTACAGGGAAATGCCTGCCTTGGCAAGACTTGCCCTGATACGTTTTTCAGTGCGTTCAATACCCAGCAGCGGCACCATCTCTGCCAGCTCCGGTCCATGCTGATTACCTGTCAAAGCAACACGGATGGGCATGAATACGTCTTTGCCTTTAAGCTTGGTAGTTTTCTGGATGGTTTTGAAAAGGGCTTTCACCGCAGCGCCGTCTAAGGCTTCCAGCTTAGGCAGTTCTTCCAGCAGCATACCGATAACGGTAGGTACAGTTTCTGCTTGCAGTACAGCTGCAGCTTCATCATTTTCAAAGCCAAATTCATCATTAAAATACATTTCTACACTTGCCGGAATTTGAGCTGCAAAAGCAACATGGTCTTTTGCTGTCGCTACAACTTTCTTCAGCCAGGCAAGTTTTTCACCGGTTTCTTCGCCATTCATATAACCTGCCGCAAGCATATGCGGTTTAGCTGCCGCAAAGAAAGCTTCGTCATCCAGCTGACGCATATAATGCTGGTTAATCCAGTTCAGTTTGTCAATGTCAAAAACTGCCGGATTCTTTGCTACGCGTTCCATGGAAAATTCTTTAATCAGCTCGTCAATGCTGAAAATTTCCTGTTCGCTGTTAGGAGCCCAGCCAAGCAATGCCAGGAAGTTTACAATACCTTCCGGCAGATAACCCAGCTGACGATATTGGTCAACGGAGGTTGCGCCATGACGTTTACTCATCTTAGTATGGTCTTTGCCCAAAATCAGGGAAATATGACCAAATACCGGTTTTTCAAAGCCCAGTGCATCATAAACCAGGCATTGACGCGGAGTATTGGATAAATGTTCCTCAGCGCGGATAACGTGAGTAATGTGCATCAGCGCATCGTCAATAACAACAGCATAATTATAAGTAGGAATACCGTCAGATTTAACAATGACGAAATCGCCGATATTATTGGAATCAAACACTACATCGCCGCGTACCATATCGCGTACCAGGATCTGCTGGTCGGCAGGCACACGGAAACGCACGGTCGGTTTGCGGCCCTCTGCTTCATAAGCAGCAATCTGTTCGGGAGTAAGGTTACGGCATTTGCCCATGTAGCGGGGCATCTTGCCTTCCTTAATCAGCGCCTGACGTTCTTCTTCCAGTTCTTCGTCAGTGCAGTAGCAGTAATAAGCCTTGCCTTCTGCCAGCAGTTTTTCAGTATATTTTTTATAGATATCCAGTCTTTCCGTCTGACGATAGGGCCCATTTTCTCCGCCTACATCAATACCTTCGTCCCAGTCCATACCCAGCCATTTTAATGCAGCCTTGATATTTTCTTCGGACTCACGGCTGGAACGCTCCAAATCGGTATCCTCGATCCTTAAAATCAGTTTACCGCCCATTTTACGGGCAAACAGCCAGTTGAACAGTGCAGAACGCGCACCGCCGATATGAAACGGGCCTGTGGGGCTCGGCGCAAATCTTACTCTCACTTCATCACACATTACAATAATCCCTCCAAGAATTTTATACTTTCTAATTATAGCACAAGTGCAATAATTTTGCTTATTTTATCAAACTTACAACAGCTTCTGCCGCCATACCTTCGCCACGTCCGGTGAAGCCTAATTTTTCAGTAGTAGTAGCTTTCACATTGACGCATTCTTCCTCAATCTGCAGTACAGAGGCAACCTTGCTGCGCATAGCTGGTATATAGGCCGCCAGCTTAGGCTGCTGCGCAATAATGGTAATATCCGCATTATTTACACGCCAGCCCTTTTCCTGCAGCAGCGAAACTACATGTTCAGTCAGCTTTACGCTGTCGGCTCCTTTAAAGCGCTCGTCAGTATCAGGAAAATGCTTGCCAATATCCCCCAGGGCGGCAGCGCCAAGCATGGCATCCATCAAGGCATGCAAAGCGACATCGGCATCGCTGTGTCCTAAAAGTCCTTTTTCATAAGGCACTTCTATCCCGCACAAAATAAGACGACGCTGTTCCGCAAATCTATGCACATCAAAGCCGCTGCCTACACGGAACTGCGGCCAGTTCAAAGTATCATTCATGTTCTTGCTCCTGTCTTTTCAAGAAATTTTCCGCAAATATCAAATCTTCCGGCGTCGTAATCTTAATATTTTCATAACGTCCCGGCGCAACGAAAACATCTTTTCCCAACAGCTCTACTACGGAAGCATCATCAGTAACCTGCGCAGGATGCTCTTTTAAAGAGGCATAGGCCTTTTTCAGCAACTCAACCGCAAAAATCTGCGGCGTCTGCACAGCCTGCAGACTGCTGCGCACCGGTGTAGCCACTACTTTGCCGTCAGCATCCACGACTTTTATCGTGTTCTTTACCGGGACGGCGGCAATCGCCGCACCGTATTTCTTGGCCGCTGCCAGAGTGCGTTCAAAAACCTCCCGCCCGGCAAAAGGCCTGGCTCCGTCATGCACTGCCACATAGCAATCTTCTTCGTCGATAACGGCAAGCGCATTAGCTACAGAATCCTGCCGCTCTTTGCCACCTGCCACTACGCAAAACGGCAGCTGCGGAAAATACTTCCGGCTGTAGCTTTGCAGCAATTTCTCGCCGTCCGTAACCTCATCAGCAGCAAGCACGACTATTGCCCGGGCAATCAAATCTGTCTCCGCCAGCATCTTCATACAGTGTACCAGAATCGGCGCCTGGTGCACAGGGACAAAGGCCTTATTCATGCCCATGCCCATACGCTTACCGGCACCGGCAGCCGGAATAATCGCTATCAGCTTGTCCACGTTTATCACTCCGCGTATATTTTTATCTTGGCAAAAATCATCCTGCCGGCAGCAGTCTGCAATACAGAGGTTACCACTACGTCAGCATTGCCGCCTACATATTTTCTGCCGTTTTCTACTACTATCATAGTGCCGTCATCAAGATAAGCGACAGCCTGTCCTGGCTCCTTACCTTCTTTTACCAGGTAGACGGTCATTTCCTCGCCAGCTACGACCACCGGTTTGATTGCGTTAGCCAGTTCATTGATATTCAGCACTTTCACGCCCTGTATTTCTGCTACTTTATTTAAATTAAAATCATTAGTAATAATGGCGGCATCAACCTGTCTGGCTAAACGCACCAGCTTAGCATCGACTTCGTTTAAATCGTCAAAATCGTTATCTACTATCAGGATACGCTCGCCATAACACTGCTGCAAATCCTGTACCCAGTCAAGACCCCGGCGTCCTTTGGCACGTTTCAGATTATCCGAGGAATCAGAAAGCTTCTGCAGCTCTTCCAGCACAAAGTTAGGCACCACCAGCTTGCCGTCAATAAATCCGGTCGCCATGATATCCATCACGCGTCCGTCGATAATGACGCTGGTATCAAGCAGCTTATTGCTGCTGTACAGCCTGTCCCACAGCGGCCCTTCTCTGAGGCTCTTCATTTTTATATCAGCATCAGCTACCTTGACAGCTCCTTTAAGATTAGGTACGCGCACAAAAAAACCGACGATGTCATTGTGCTTACGCAAAGCTACCTTAGCGCCTACAACTGATAAAATCAGGCTTAAAATAATCGGCACATACGGACCGATTATGGGCAGATGTGAAAACGGCCCGCCTATCAGATTAGCCAAAATCAAACCGATGCCGATACCAAAAACCATGACCAGGATATCGCTGGTTGGTATCTTAGACAGCACAACGGCCAGGCGCTCCGAATAGCCCAGTATAAAATTGATGATAAAAGGCGCAAGCACCAGTCCCAGCCAGCCAAAAACGAAGATACCCACACCGGCAGAAATAATATTGGCTACCGCAATACCATTAACGCCGTTGCCATGCAAATCATAGCCTAAGATTTCCGAAATATAAGGTAAAAGGTTATCCGTAAGTATGAGTCCGGTTGCAATAAAAGTAATAATAATCATTAGGCTAAAAATCCTTCTCAGCATGATATTTCCTCCTTTCCTCTAAAATTAGGCAAAACATTACTTTTCCACCTATTTTATATCATACAGCTACACTGACTAAAAAACAAGTAACATGTATCAATAACTATGATTTTTATATAGCTAAACTGTAACCAAAATGTAAATTATCTTCCCACAAAAAAAGACTGCACTTGCAAAGCAAATGCAGTCTTGATAACCCTTATTTTACCATATCGATATTTTCACGAATCTGTTCCAGCTGTGCGAAGCTTACACCCAAGCTGTCAGCAACCTCACGCCAAGTTGTCTGCGGCGGATTATGCATCTGTAAAACAGCTTCTGCCGTAGTATTGCCAGCTTTAGCCAACAGCATGGCATGGAGCGCATCGCCTGCACCATAATTCTGCTGCAGCAACGCCAGCAGCTCGCTTTCAGAAACAGCCAGCTTCCCGGCAAAATATCTTGCGTCATTTTTATCACGGGCAGCTTTCATATCATTAGGAGTAACGCCCAGCAGATATTCGACACGCGGCCAGCTATTGGTCTGTTTCAGAGTAAGGATTTCTCCCATATTTTTATCTGTCGCCAGTGTCAATACGGCAGCATGTCTGAGCTCCTTAAAACCCCAGCCCATATTAAAATATTTTTGCAGCTCACTGGTTTTAACGCCAAAACGCTCACTGATATTTTGTAATTCATTTTGTTCACGCACACGCGGCGGAACAAGTGTATCTCCTGCTGCAGGCGGTACCGGCCTTGCTTCCGCATACTGCTGATCGGCAAAAACAGGTACTAAAACAGCCGCTGCCAACAAGCAAATTGCCAAAGATTTTTTCAACATAATTAAAACCTTCTTTCATTTATAAATAAGCGGTGTCTACCTGATAAAATTATATCATACCGGCTAAATTCAAAGCAACCTCTGCTGCTTTCAGCAGCACTGCTGCAGCCACTTCCCGGCCTGGTCAGCATCAATATTCTTGACCAGCATGATCTCACTCTGCAGTATCTGCCTGGTATTATGCAGCAGACGGCGCTCGCCTACTGAAATCTTTTTATCATTTTCCAGGCAGGATAAAATTTTAAAAACCCTGGCTACTTCTTCAATGCTGCCGCTTTTTATCTTATCCATGTAGAGATGGAAGCGCCTGTTCCAGGAAATACTCTTAATAGATTTCAAATCAGGAACTTCCTGCAATACCCCGGCTACCTGTTCCAGCTCGGCTTCGCTGACTATCTGCCGCAAACCGATTTTTTCCGCACTGCCTACAGGTATCGTAACCAGCATATTTTCAAACACCGTCTGCAAGACAAGATATTCACGAACTTCTCCGTCACATTCCCGAAATTCGATTTTTTTGACAACAGCTGCGCCATGCAGCGGATATACCACTCTGTCACCTGCGGCAAACATTTTCACCCCTCCTAAATCCTTTTATATTATTTAATATATCATAGCACCTTTATTTATCATTGTCAAAATTTATTATTTTATCATCTACTTATTACAATGTCAATAAATATCGGCAGCCATTATCATTTTTTCTTAAACAAAATTAAAACCAACGTGCAGGGCAGCAGGTAATTTTTTACATATAATTAACACGCCAGCCTCCAGGCGAAGTGTTCCTCCCCTTGTCAAACAGCGGTTTTTAGCCCATAATTAACTTAGACCACCAAAGAAAGTAAGGAGACAGATTATGCAAGACACTGCACAAGAAATGCTTTTAGAAGAATTACGCAGTAAGAAAGGTTTTATCTGCGATATGGACGGCGTTATCTATCACGGCAACCGTCTGCTGCCAGGCGTTAGAGAATTTGTCGACTGGCTGTATAAAGAAAATAAACGCTTCTTATTCCTCACCAATTCCAGTGAGCGCAGCCCCAAAGAGCTGCAGCAAAAACTGGCGCGTATGGGTCTTGAAGTAGACGAAAGTCATTTTTACACCAGCGCGTTGGCAACAGCAAAATTTCTCAAATACCAGGCTCCCGGCTGCAGTGCCTATGTTATCGGTGCCCCGGGCCTTGTCAACGCCCTTTACGACGCAGGTATCACAATGGATGATGTTAGTCCTGACTATGTAGTCGTCGGTGAAACCAATACTTATAACTATAATATGATTATCAAGGCAGTAGGCCTGATTAACAAAGGAGCGCGTCTGATAGCTACCAATTCAGACCTTACCGGTCCCTCCGATATAGGCATCATACCTGCCTGCCGTGCTCTCGTCGCCCCTATCGAGCTGGCTACCGGCAAACAGGCCTATTTTGTCGGCAAGCCTAACCCTTTAATGATGCGCACCGGTCTCAGCCTGCTGGATGTCCATTCCGGCGAAAGCGCTATGATTGGCGACAGGATGGATACCGACATTGTTGCCGGCATGGAAAGCGGCCTCATGACGGCGCTGGTTTTAAGCGGCGTCAGCACCACAGAAAATATCAGGGGCTTCTCCTACCGTCCCAATATTATCTTAAACGGTGTGGGCGATATTGCCGCAGAATAAGATACAGTTTCTAAGCAAAAATAAACAGCCTTTTGAAGGCTGTTTATTTTTATATGTACAAAGACACAAAGCCCTGCATCTTACATACAGGGCTTGATTATAGAAGGAGGATTTGTCAGCATTTTAAATTATGTAAGATTGCTTTAATATCTGCCAACAGCTGCTGGAAATTCTTGGTAAAATTTTCCAAATCGCCTGATGTGGCATTATCAATATGTATACCGACCGATACAAATGTCGTCGCTTGGCAGCTGGCAGCTATTTCTAAAGCCGCGCTCCGCGCCCATAAGTCTTCTTTATGCCCCGTCAGACACAATACCGAGGCCGTTGCAGAAACGCCGTCATGCGCCAGGCTCTTCCTGGGCTCAGCCAATGCGACTGCTCCTATGTGCTGCCTTGTGCCGCCTGCAATGATTACTGCAATATCAGTACCGCACAGAGTTACGGTTGCTTCCAATAAATGTTCACCGTGTCCGCAAGTAAACTCATATTGTTTCATCATCATCGCAACCTTTCCAGGCACAAAAGCTCTTCAAATCTATGCCAAATTGCATCAGTACCTTCCCTATAACGTGGTTCATCTGCTTTGCCAGCGTATCCGAGCCGTTATAGAAGGTGAGCATAGGAGGTATGATAGCGCAGCCATACCCAGCCAGCTCCTGAAGATTTTTCAGATGGATAGGGCTGAGGGGCATTTCACGGGGCACCAAGACGACTTTCCTGTTCTCTTTCAGACATACATCTGCAGCTCTGATAAGCAAATTGGCAGCGATACCATTGGCAATACAGCCGACAGTCTTCATGCTGGCCGGAATGATTATCATACCGTCAGTCTTAAAAGACCCGCTTGAGATACTGGCCGCCATATTTTTATTGCTGTGTACAAAGTCAGCCAATTTCTTAACTTCATCTACGGGAATATCCGTCTCGCATCTGAAATTGGTAGCAGCTCCTTCTGTAATAACTAAATGAGTTTCAATGTCAGGAAATTGCTTGAGTATTTTGAGCAGCTGGTAACCCATAACCACGCCGCTGGCGCCTGAAATGCCTACTATTAACCTCATATTGCTTCACCCTTTACTTAAAATCTACCAAAGTCCGAGGACCTTCCACCAGGGAATCTCTACCAATAACGTAATAATAAATATTACTGCAATAAACGGAACACCGAATTTGATTGTCTCTTTCTCAGTATACATACCGTTATCTTCACCCATACCTACCAGGATAGCCAGATTATGGAACGGCAGGATAAAGTGGGTATTGATGGCAGTATAGGCAATCATAACGGGAATAACCGGATTGATACCCATAGACTGGGTAAAAGCCAGCATCGCCGGGATAACGATACCCATTACAGCAATTACATTGCCGAAAATCATGTGTATCACGATGGACACGACAGTAATGAACAAAGCCAGGACGAACATATTCTCCGGCACCGTAGAGGGCAGTACGGTATTTGCAATCCAGGCATTCATACCGGTTGCGCCGCCGACACGGCCGATAGCCACCGCAGCAGTTAAGAAGATGAGCGTTTGAACAGGCACCCCGCTCCAGCTTTGCGGCGTCAGTACATCACCAATAGCAGGCATCGCCATACCCATGGCAATGAACAAAGTCACCCAGCCGATATCAATACCGTGCACAGTATCCGTCATCCACAATATTATTGCCAAAGCTACCCAGACAGCAGTCCTTTTTTCTTTCCCACTCATCGGCCCCAGGGCTTCAAGCTTCGCAATAATGTCCTGTTTGTTCACAAACACCTCTTTAGTAGGTTTGAACATCACCAAGATCATAAACATGGTAATAATACTGGTTACAATCATCGGCAGCCCCATGATTTTAAACCAATCCATCCAGCCTACAGTCACACTGCCGCAGCTTGCAGCAGCCAACGGATTGATGGAGGCATCACCAGTCAGGAAAATCATGGATACAGGGATAGATGCCGTAAATACTGTAAAACCAATCTTAACCGCATCTTCACGCGGAATATCGGCGCTCTTGATTACTACAGCCATTACCGACATGATTAAAAACGCCCTTGGCCATGGATGGGGAATTAACAGAGCCAGGATAAAGGTTAAGACAAAGATAGCAAAAATAATGCTTTTGAACGAAGATACGAACTTGACTATAAATTTATAGGCAATACGTTCGCCTAAGCCAGATTCTTTAACAGAAACCGCAATCAAATAAGCGCCTATGATAAGGTACATCATCGATGTCGTCCAGGTTGAAAAAATCAACGTCGGCTCGGCTACCTTAAAGACTGCCAACAGCAGCAAATAAAGTCCTGAAACATAGCCGGGCTGGGCAATACCAAAGGCCCAGAAAATAACAGTCATTAAAGAAAACGCCATGCACATCTGGCCTTCCCTGCCTAAGCCCGGCAGGGAAGTAAAAAATAATCCCAAAGCAACTATAATGCCTAATATAAAACCTATGATACGTTTATACTTGCCCATAATCAGCATCTCCTCAGCAGGATTTATTACATTTCATCAAAGTCAGGCAAAAACTTCTTAACGTCGACTTCCATGAAGCTTGCACGTTTAAATCTTGCTTTTTCGGCATAAGGTACAGTTGCGTCATAAATGGTTTTGCAGGCAATACCGTGGTCTCTGATAGTCCAGCTGCAGGAAGGATCATTGGACGGATCAAGCGGATGGCACCGTACGCCAGGGATAGTAATAATATCCACATCTGCCTGCATCCTGGTAGTCATCGCCCACAGTACATCATTCGTATCAAAAATATCAACGTCCTCATCTACCAGGATAACCTGTTTCAATTCAGGGAAGGCAGAGAAAGCCAGCAGAGCAGCCTGACGCTGACGTCCTTCGTCACTGGGGACACCTTTTTTAAACTGGATAACCGCAACAAACTTACCGCCGCCGGAAGGATGAGCATATACATTCTGTACACGTCCCGGCATAGCTCTTTCAATCATATCCAGGATGGACGCCTCGGTAGGGATACCGGCCATGCTCACATGCTCTTCGGACGGTCCGATGCAGGTCTGCATAATAGGATTGATTCTGTGGGTTACTGCTTTTACCTTAATAACGGGTACTGCAGGATTAGCCGGTCCGGTATAACCGGGAAATTCCGGCATTGCCTTACCTGTATTGGTATTCTGGTCTTCTCTTACGCGTTCATTGACTACCAGTTCGCCCTCAATCACGTATTCCGCATTGGCAATGCATCTGCCGTCAATAGTAAGGCATTTAGCCAGCTCTACAGCTTTGCCGCGGATTGCGCCGGCAATGGACAGCTCGTCAAAACCGATGGGGGTGGTCGGAGGCTCGAAGCAAGCGGCAATTTCAATAGCCGGGTCAACACCGATGCTGATAGAGATCGGCAGCGGTTTGCCAAGAGCTTCAGCCTTTTCTCTGAAAGCGCCCAGATGACGTGCGCCAGGGGTAAAGAACATGGAAATTTCATCTTTGCTTTGCAGGCATAATCTGTGGATGGTCACATCATATTCGCCGGTTTCTACATCGGAAGCATAACACATGCCCAGGGTAATATACGGGCCTGCATCCTCCGGCGTATTGGTCGGCGCCGGCACCAGTTTACGGATGTCAAAGCCTTCGTCAGTAGCCAGGTGGACTACTTCTTGACATACAGGTTTTTCTTCAATTACAACAGGGTCGATTGGATGTTTTACTGCATCCTTGAGTAAAAAGCCTAATTTTTTGTAATCGTAATCGAGCAGATGACCTACTCTCTTACGGCTTGCCAACAAACCAATTACAACCTTTGCATCAGGATGCCCTTTGATTTTGTTAAAAGTCATAGCCGGGCCAATCTTGGTAGGACGGGGAACTGTTCCGCCCGCTCCGACATGACGGTAAACACCAGCCAATTCACCAGCAGGGTCAACCTCGACATCTGTGTGAACCATTTGCCCGGGAATGCTTTCCAGCAATTCCAATGCAGATCTTAAATCATTAACTTGTTTAGCCATTTTACTGCCTCCCTTAAGATTATTTTGGTTTACGTGTTCATCTTAATTTGTGCAGTAACTATACAGTCAAGTACTTTTTTATATTTTATGCTAATTTTTCTACTGGTACCTGCGGCACACAAAAATCACTTTTTGTATCCTGTTGGTAGAATGTTGTGTCTAAAAGGCAGATATCGACAATATCACCACAAACCTTATAATTATGCTCTTCAATCCATTGCAATAATATCTTGATATGCTGGTTATCATAGGGCATTCCGTATTTATACATACAGATATGCAGTCCCGCCGGAAGCTCGCGCGTAGGCAGAGCAAACTCTTTATTATAAGGCAAGAAAATAAACGAACCTGCCCTTTCCAAATTCTCTACATCATCTTTAGCAATCAATGAGCCAAAGCCATAGGCATGCATAACCTTATTTTCTATTAAATGTCTCCACAGACTCATTAAAGTAAGATGCAGCTTTTCCTTATCTATCGGCTTATAATATTCACTGAAGACAATCCTTCTCGGCCCAATATATTTTTCAAAAGGAATATTAAGATTCATGGAATGGGCCTCCACGGCTTCCTGATAGTAATTTATTTTTTCCGTCAGATACGTCCTGATCTGATTTAATTTAGCAATCTTGTTGATGATATAATCTTTCTGCTTTTCCAGAAGCTCCTTTTCTTTTTTAGGAGTACGCTCTGTAAAATGGTCAAGTATTTCTTTAATACTTATATCCATACTGCGCAAAAAGCAGATTTCCCTTAAATAAGGGATCTGATAAGGAGAATAATAGCGATAACCATTAGAATCGACCCTTACCGGTTTAAACAGATCAATATTGTCATAATAAATCAGTGTCTGACGAGTAATTCCGTGCAGTTTAGCCATCTCGCTAATGGAAATATATTTGTCCATATAAACGACCTCCTTTTTTATCATTATATAGCAAAACAAAGTATATTGTTACAATACACTTTGGCAAAATCTTTGTATGTGCAGCAAATAAAAATACCGGTCTTTCGACCGGTATTTTTATTTCACCAGCTTACGCATTTCTTCCGCAGTAAGCGTAAATATTTCTTTTTGCGTATACAGCGCGCCCCTGCCGCGGCAGTCGGCAAACAAAGCCACGTCTACGTCAGGAATCTGCGCCATGGCCTCGGTAATATTTTTCCCGTTACGGGCATAGGCTTCAAAACGCAGCACCAGGGTCTTGCCTGTTCCTGCCGGCACCAGCAACGCCTCAAAATAATCGTCCTCACGCAGGACGTCTTTCAGATTTACCTTGCCGCGCAGCAAGACATCGCCATACTGCTCCTGCGGCAGATAAATACGCAGATAAGCGTCGATAATGGTGCCTTCCTGCCTGCCGATATTATCATAAGGAACCTCTACCGTAAAATCAAGACGTGTCTCATCGGCGTCTGCCTTGACCGCCTTAGTACGCTCCGCAGTCTTAAACCGCATCACCGCATCTCCCTGGTGAGCAATATAGATGCCCACAACGACTACACCCAGCACGATTATAGCCAGGATAACCTTTATAAGTAAGAATACCATCTTGCTCCTCCTCACGCCTTGTAATAATCTTTAATAATACAGATAGGCGTTTTCTCACTGCCGTTGCCGAAAGGATTATCAATCAGTATCTGCGCCACCATATCGGCATCCACGCCTTTGGAAACGCCCAAGACGGCAGAACGCTTCAAATCATTGACATCGGCCACGGCAGCTCCATAGCAGCCGCAGGCGGCGGTAATTTCTTCCGCCACCTTGGCAGGATTAGCCGGACCATAAACAATATGTTTGTCATAAGGCGGCATAGTGCCGGTAATATCGTCAATCAGACGGGCCTGTTCGCCGGCCAGCCTGTAAAAAGTACCGCTGACGCCCACACACTTGGCTGCAAAACCGCAGATAACGGCCCACAGCACCCTTGCGCCGCCTTCCGCATCAATCAGGGCCTGCATACTGTACCAGCTGCTGATGCTGCCTTTAGACGGGAACAGATGGCACAGCGTCTTGGCCAGTATGCCAGGCTTAAATTCCTCACAGCGCTTTGCTCTGCCCTGGGTAATAGCCACCACGCTCTCTGCCACGCAGACCACATCGCCAGCGCCAATCTTATCTTTGCCAAACTCTAAAATAGCATCACAGATATTATCATGGTGAGTAAGTATCCTGGTCGGTACCGGGACAATGACATACTTATCCATAAAGTCACTCCTTTGCAGCTTTTTCCGCATCAAAAACTTGTTTAATCTTATCAAACCACTGCGGCTCTAACCGCACTATATGGCCTTCTCTGTCGGTAAAGACATTACGGGTATGGCCCTCCACAGCCACAGCTCCGTCGCGCAGGCGGATGACCCTGTACGTAAAATCCATCTTCGCCTTGTTAAAAGCGCTCATAGTAGTCTGCACCTCGAAATCATCATCGAAGGTACAGGAATTTTTATATTTAACCTGCACTTCCGTAATAGGGAAGATTATGTCCGCCGCCATCAAATCCCCCAACGAAATGCCGCAGGCACGCAGATAGGCCACACGCCCCATCTCAAACCAGCGCAGATAGTTGGCGTGATGAACGACACCCATCATATCTGTTTCTACAAAACGCACTTTATCACGAATGGAAATCATCTGTTACTCCTTTTGTCCATAAATTATTTTTCTATTATAACACTTTTTCCGCCATCAGGCTCAAATATCCTGAATATTTTTCTTGCTCAGCAGCTCTCCCACTTTCTTTTCCAGCAGGAAAGCCGCAACAGAACACAGCGGCACGCTGATTATGATACCTACGATGCCGCCGATACTGCCGCCTATCGTAATCGCCGCCAGGACGAAAAGCTCGGAAAGCCCTACTGCCCTGCCAACAATCCTGGGATAGAGAAAATCGCCCTCGATACGCTGCAAAACAAAAAAGAACAGGATGAACCACCAGACCTTGTCCGGCTCCGCAACCAGGGTCAGAAAGCAGCCCACACCGGCGCTGATAAAAGTACCTAAAATGGGGATGAGCGCCATGGCAGCCACCAGCACAGAAGTAACCAAGGCATAGGGAAGGCCGAGCAGCAGCATGCCTGCAAAGCATAATAAGCCAAGAATAAGCGCCTCCAGGAGCTGCCCTGCTACAAAATCAGAAAAAATCTTTTTGGCAGCGGCGGCTGCTTCTGCCACATAAGCGGCATTTTCCTTAGTGCAAAAGGCATATAACGCTCTTTTGGCGTTACGGCAAAGGAAATCCTTTTCCAACAGCACATAAACGGCAAAGACAAAGCCTATCACAAGATCGGCAGTCATATAAAAAAACGACGTAGCCGCGTGCCATGTGCCTCTAAACAAAGTTTCCTTATTAGCATTTAAAAATGCCAAAACTTCCTTATACAGCGCCAGCCATTGCTGTTGGATATACTGGATGTCATCCTGCGACAAATTCCAGGAAGCTATCTTCTGCTGCAGATAGATATTAAACTTGCCCATGGCTGCCGGCAGCATTGCCGCCAGCATCTTAAGGCTGCTGTGTATTTCCGGTACGACCAGCAGCAGAACAAATGCCGCTACAGCGCCAATCAGCAAAAAACTTATCAAAAGGCATACCGGCCGCTGCAGACAATCAGCAACACGATTACTGCGGCGGAACAAACCACACCAGAAAAGCTCTATTTTTTCCAGCAGCACATTCACGATAAAGGCTATGGCCGCACCAATGATAAAGGGCATGATAACATCAATAATATCAGAAATAATACCCAGGCTTACCTGGTAATTCCATAACGCCCATAAAAGCACTACACTGAAAGCAGCTGTGGAATAAATGCTTTTTTCTTTCATAAAATTTTACCTCAGTTAGAAAAGTATAAGTATATTTTAACCTAACACCTATATGCCTGCAAGACAAATTTACCAAAGCCTTGCTTCTGCCATTGTTTTAAAGCAACAGATATGCTATAATTTTAATGTTCTTACAAAACGCGCCCGTAGCTCAGTGGATAGAGCATTGGCCTCCGGAGCCGGCGTCGTAATTTTATTTTAATATTTTAAACCCAGTATTTATCAGGAGTTCAAGCATTGTAAATTTTTTCAAACTCCTAAAATGTGCAACTTTTGTGCAAATATGTTGCACACTACCGGTAATATCGTATATTATTAACTGAATACAAATGGAATCTTTTACTGGGCCCGTAGCTCATAGGATAGAGTACTTGCCTCCGGAGCAAGGAGTAGTGGGTTCGAATCCCACCGGGCTCACCATTAAAAAATTACCCATTCCTATTATTAGGAATGGGTTTTTTATTCATTATTTTTGTCATCTTTTTTTATCATGTCCTGAAAAACATTCGACATCGTTTTAATGCCATCTCTTCGAGTTTTCTGTAAATTACGTAAGTACTTATTTGTTGTGGCAATGTCTGAATGCCCTAACATATCTTTTACCGCTGTTAAGGGTACATTGTTGCATAAAGCATAACTAGCTGCCATACGTCTGAATCCATGAACACCTATATGTGCCATCCCATTTTTCTTTAAAAATGCTGTCAGCCAATGCCCAAACATGGCACGTGTTGGCATTTCAACTCTGTTTATTCTTGTTTTTAAGAAAACATACTGATTAGGATTTCTCAAGTTATATTTTTTTAGCCATTCATCCTGATAAATTTTGTGCTTTTTCAAAAGTTCTAATGCAAAATCATCAAAATAGGCTACTCTAACTTTTCCGCTTTTGGTAGATTTTACTTTTGTAATACCATTTTCTTCATAGGAGCCTTTTGATATAACAATGGTTTTTTGTTCAAAATCTATATCATTCCAAGTTAATGCTACATGTTCACCTCTTCGTCCGCCATCAATAAGACTGAGGTAAAGAAATAACTGATGTTTAGTATTGGTTGCATTTTCATTTAAACTGAATAATTTTTGCAAAAACTTTTCGAGTTGCTCATATTCCATAATACCAGGACAGTCATATATTTTTTTTGGTATCTTGTCCTTAGGAATTTCATTACATGGATTACTGGCTATGTATCCCCATTCCTGAGCTTTATTTAGCATTGATCTTAGAAGTTTAAAAATTGCATAAACACTGGCTGCCGACAGTTTACCCTTTCTACGGTCTAAACGCTCTTTATGAGTATTAATTTCATCCACAAAAGCAATAACTTGGGCTGCATTTATCTTACTCACATTCACAGAGCCAAAATACGGGATTAATCTGTTTTTCAAGATACTGGTGTCACCGTACTGCGTGTTAGGACTTAAAAATTTTTCATGTCTTTCCATCCAAATTTTGCTAAATGATTCAAATGATAGTTTGCTATTAATTTTAGGCGGCCTTTTGCAAAATTCAAGATAAAATTCCTGCAGCAATTTATCAGCGGCCCTATCAGAAGAAGCTTCAACAACTTTCGTAGCACGATTCTGTTTGCCATTGGGTAAAAACCCATTGCTAACAAACAATCGGTACTTTCCATTTTTCATTTTAACCTTGCTTCCAGGCATATTGCACCTCCAAACTAAAAAGAGCGGCTAAGCCGCTCTCTTTTAGATTAAACCTAAATGCTTGTTTTTAAATTTTTCAACTACTCGCCGTGAAAATAGATATCGTTTCCCAGCTTTCATCGCCGGTAATTTTTTCTCCCGTACCAGATTTAAAAGAACCCGGTATGTTATCTTTTGTTCAAAAATTTCAAGAACTTCTTCAGCAAAAATTACATCAGTATTATTTTCCATAATTGCCTCCTATCTCATAATTTCATAAATTTTCACCAAATTTTTATTATCATAAGCTCTGCTAAGTAAGCAGGGCTGATTTACTTGTAAAGGAAGATTAGCAGTTTTACCATCACATTCCATAATAGCATCTGCGCAAAGTATTTTATGCTGTATCGTATAACATTCTTCTTCATTTCCAGTGTAGATTTTGACAATATTTCCATATTCACAATTCTGCAAAAGATTGCAAATATCCTGAGGATTTTTTGTAACACCGACATACTTTTGACCAAGGATAAGATAAGCTTTTTCTTCTGCTACAACAACATTATTGTCTTCATTAATCAATTTATTAAAATTTACATTTTCCATCTTTGATTTCCTCCATTTAAATTAATCTTTAACATTTGTGGCCGCATTGGTGTAACTTTTCGATTTTTTGTAAATTTGCTAGTGAACCCACTGCCCGTTGTTACTAATATACCTTTATCTCTGAGCTCGGCTTTGACCACCGCATCAAAGTTAGCAACACATCCATGATTTATCGCATATCGCGAAACAATATCCTCAGCGCGACTGCTAATAATATACACAGTATAATCATTCTCATAGTACCCATCCGCCGCAACTTGCATGAACCTTTCCTGCCCATCAACAATAACAAGTGGCCCATTCTCAACACCGTCCATAATGGCTCTGATTGCTACTTCTGCCGGCGAAAAGTTCATGACCAGGCTTTCAGTTTTGCTAATTACACACTGAATTTTTTTCTTCATGCTCGTAATATTAATAGAAAAGTCCAATTTAGATGTGAAGTCAGAGAACAACTCTGCGGTTATATATAGTGCTTTCAAATTATTTCCCATACGGGCATAGCCATCATATTTACGTGCTGATTCTTGCAAAAGCATATCGAATAATTCAACATTTTCCTGGACATACTCTATCCAACAGGAAAAAAATGCTTTTCCAAGCTTCTTATCACGTTGAAGTATAGTAAGGATATTAGTATTAATAAAGTCTTTATGCCAGCTAATAGTTAAGCAACGAAGATAAGATGAATGTGATGTAAGATCCAAAAACTCTCCCGTTAACAACACTCCGCCAAAGTAGGCTCTGTCTGCTAATGGTTTACGATTTTGACCCATCTTTCCAGGTACACGACCATCACCTATTATACGTGCGACTTTTATTGCCTTACGCTTAAAAACAGTAACAGAACTCTTGTCACCATGTGGGTAGAAATCATCCTGAAGAATGAGCAAATCTCTCGCTGCCAGCAAATTTTCTTCAATGGATGCTTCTGTATCATCGAAGCGCAGAACAGGATTAGGATTCAATGCTGAAGCCAAAACTGTTGCAACAGCAGTTTTATAGCTGCCAGTAGGTGCTGTAATGCACAGAACGCTCCGGCAGCCTGTGCCGCAAAGCAGCTCAAACAGACCTGCAATATACGACTGTAGGCAATACAGCAAAAGTACATCTCTACTTTCGTCATCACAGATCAAACCGCCGTACAGCTGTAAAAACTGTGCAGCCTTCTGCCTGTCCGGCTCCAATTTTACATCGGATATTACATTGCGCATTCCGCTGTGTAGATAAACATAATGTTCATCAACTTTGCTCCAGCCATGACGATGATAGATAGTTACTTTTGAGGCTAAATGTAGCTCTCTTTCAGCTATCCATCCTAAATATTGTCTAAATGCTTGTGAAGTACCAAATACTGTACATGCAGGGAACTTTTCAGCTATCTGCTCTTTTAAAGCTATATATTTGTTGTACGGGACATCCAGCGTAAAATTTTCCCTATATGTAGTTATATCTAGTTTCAGCCACTGTTCGTTACCAACATCCTTAATGACATTATGTATTTCAGCAATAGAAATTTTAAAGTTTGACAAGCAGACTTCTTTGTCCCTATCACAATCGTAATAACAAAGTTTTTTGCCTTTCCAAACATATCCTTCATAACATTCACAAGCTGCAACATCACTAACACAGCCTTTATTGTTCAGTGTATTAGAACTTAAGGCTATAATATCATCATAGCTTATAAGACGTTCTTTTTTTCCAAGCACAACCATTTGATAAAGCATTGGATAGTCAGTTTTCCAATGACCCATATCGGGGTCATGATTTAATTTAGGAATAGACTCCCATGCCCTACCAGCTGGCTGATAATAGCTTAGTTCAACGGGATGTTTTTCAACATCTTTTACCCTAAGCCAGTCATTACCATTTTCTACTATTGTTTTTTCTTTTTTCATTTCAATACCTCCTTTTTAACACCTGGCTTACACCAGATTGTCACATAACATAATATACTGTCGGCTCCCTAACTTACGCCAGATCGTCGCATCAACAGTCTTCTGCACAGCTTTCAGTCAATGCATCATCACAGATGTTTTTGGCTCTGTCACAACAAATGGTTGATTTTGACGAGAAATAGCGTATAATAATAGT
>UQXH01000023.1 GCA_900545025.1 uncultured Phascolarctobacterium sp. | reverse complement strand
GATAGAAAGCTGCCGGTTAGAGAAAAAAGAGAGAGCACTTACATAAGTAAGTGCTTTCTCTTTTTGTTTATTTTATGGTAAAATAACAGGTATATTATTTTTATAGGTGATAAAATGAAAATATTTAATAAATCAATGATGCCGGTATTGGCTTTAGTATTGGGGCATCTGGTAACAGATCTGCAGGGCGGAGCTTTGCCTATAGTGCTGCCGCATTTAAAGGAATTATTCGCTTTATCGTATTCACAGCTTGCTGCTATTGTTTTAACGCAGAATATTACTTCTTCGGTTATTCAGCCTGTTTTTGGCTATATGACTGATAAAAAGTCAATGCCTAAGCTATTGCCTTACTGCGCTGCTTTGGCTGGTGCCGGTTTTGCTTTGATTGGTTGGGTAACTGAATATGAGTTGCTATTATTGACGGTTATCTTTATCGGTATTGCAAGTGCTACATATCATCCGCAGGCTTCAAAAACAGTTAATTTTTTAAGCAGCCCTGAAAATAAAGCAGGTAATATGGGCCTTTTTTCCCTGGGTGGTAATGCTGGAATGGCTTTTGGTTCTGTAGCTATGGCTTTTTTAATCAACCAGTCGGGAGGGCTGCATAATACAGCTTATTTTGTGCTTCCTGGTCTTTTAGTTTTTGGTCTGATGGTTAAGTGCATGCCTGCTTATATCAAGGTAAATAAAGAATATAATTTGCAGAAAAGTAAGAAGCAGGGATGTGGAGTTGCTGCAAAAATATCATATATAGGGATAGGAGTATTACTGATATTTATTTTTCTTCGCTCTACAATCCATACAGGACTTTCTACTTATCTGCCATTATTTTTCCTTAATTTTCGCGGCAGTGACAGTGCTTTTGCCAGTATGCTGGTTTCCGGCTTTTTGCTGGGTGGAGTAGCTGGTACTTATGTAGGTGCTGTGCTAAGCGACAGATTAGGAGCACGAAAGATTATTGTAGGCTCTATTATCTGCAGTATTCCGGCTATTTGGCTGATTGGCGCTGTACATTCACCTGCAGCTGTTCTGGCTGCCGTAGTATTGGCAGGGTTCTCTATTATAGGTTCTTTTGCTACTACTATTATTGTAGCGCAGACTATGCTGCCGGATAATGTGGGTATGGCCGCAGGCCTTACTATTGGCTTTAGTGTTGGTATGGGTGGCTTTGGCGTAACAATGCTGGGATTTTTAGCTGATACCTGGGGGCTGCCTTTTGTGATGCAGATAATTACCTGGCTGCCTGTCGTGGCAGCTATCGTGGCATTGTGTATACCGATACCAGAGGAGTTACAGAAGAACAAAAACAGATAGGAGATAATGAGAAAAGATGGATAAAAATTACCGCCAAGGTATTATGTATGGCTTAGGTGCCTATTGTTTATGGGGTATTTTGCCTATATACTGGAAACTTCTGCAGCATGTGCCTGCTTTGGAAATTTTGGCTAACCGGTTTATTTGGTCTGCGGTATTTGTATTTTTCTTATTGCTTGTAACCGGTAAGTTTAAGTTCTTTCTGTCAGAAACAGCTGCAATATTCAGCAAATTTAAGACAGGAGCAGCTATGCTTGCTGCTGCTGTAACTATCAGTTTTAACTGGGGTATCTTTATCTGGGCGGTAGAAGCAGGCAGGATAGTGGAAAGCAGCATGGGTTATTATATCAATCCGCTGGTGAGCGTTTTATTTGGCATGGTATTCTTACGTGAAAGATTGGACAAACTGCAATGGACAGCAGTGATTTGTGCGGTTATTGGTATTGCAATCATGCTTGTAAAAAATGGCAGCTTACCATGGGTATCAGTATCGCTTGCTTTTACCTTTGCTTTATATGGCTTGCTGAAGAAAATTATTCCTGTATCGGCGATGACCAGTATTATGCTGGAAACACTGTTGATTATGCCTGTTGCCATTGGGTATCTGTATTTTTTAAGTACTTCCGGCAGTTGTGCTTATCAATCAGGTGATTTTCTTACCATCTTAGTCTTAGTAGGCGCCGGTGCAGTAACGGCGACGCCGCTATTGCTTTTTACAAGCTGCGCTAAATTGCTGCCGCTAAAGATAGTAGGTTTCATGCAGTATTTATCACCGACCATAAGTTTATTTTTAGGTATCTTTGTTTATGGAGAGGTATTTACCAGCACACATATACTGTCTTTTGGCTGTATATGGCTTGGGTTGCTGTTTTTTACCTGGTCACAGCTCAGATTGAAATAAGAAGCGATGAATATAATAAAAACACAGTCGATAAAAAAATGACTGTGTTTTTTTATTTTCTGAAAACTTCTTCCGCTTGTTTGCGTACTTTTTGCAAATTTATTTAATGATAAAAATCGTCAGCAAGAAAAGAGTAAAGCAAAATTATTACTTGACAGATAGTGAAAACAATGATTTTTTACATAGTTTTTACTTTTCTTAAATTCTTTATCCTATATTTTGTGTTGTGGAAAGATACGTGGAAAGATAAAAAGTTATCCACAATATGTGAATAAAGTGTTGATAAGTAATAAAAAATACGCCAAGTATTGTGTATAAATGAAAAAAATATGTGTATAATCACAAGATAAAAACAAGTTATCCACTTTTTATGTGGATAAATATGTGTATAATGTTGATAAAATCTAAATTTTGTCGAAAAGAAAAGCACAGATTTTGTGGATAAAAGAAAAATAGTGGATAAATGTGTGAAAAGAAAGAGCAAACAAAAGTTTTTTCTTGTCAGGATAGTTTACACTTGCATAAGCAGTCAGTTTTGTAGATAATAGTAATAGTGTTATTAAACGGATGGAGGATGAAAAATGGCTTTAAAACAGGCGACTGCCTGTGCCGCTGTGGAAAAACATGTCGGACAGGTAATAAATAAATCTTTATGTGAAATTCCCGGAGGCTGGCTCTGCTTGGTTCAAACAGAAGCAGGCAAACGCCTTGTATGCGTTACAGCAGGAGAATCTCCTGTAAGTAAGATGTGGGCTGTGGAAAAAACTGTTGAAGAAGGTAGTGCGCATCTTGATATTATGCAGCTGAATCCCAACAACGCAGCTGTTGTGCGTCGTTTCGTGAAATGGGCTGCGCCAAGTGCCTGCGGTACCAAGGGTGCCAGTATTGGCTTTAGCGACTGGGCAGGCGCAGCTGATGCTTATGTAGCAGATTTGTTTGCCAAACGTCAGCTGAAACCGGTTTTGGTTGATTACAGTGCTGCTGACAGCGCTCTGCTACAGCGTAATTTTCTTGAAGCTGTAGATACTGCTACCTGGGGAGTATTGGAAGCTGGTTATAAAGAAGGCTACGGAGCTAATGCTGCCGGATTGAAAACTGAGGAAGAAATTGTTAAGGCCCTTTTATACGGTTACAGCATGATTGGCTTTGACTGCAGCGATAAAATCAATCTGGAAATTGAAAAGCTGACCGATGAAAAAGTGGAAAGCCGTTATAATCAGTTTAATGACCAGTTCCGCAGTGCTTTGGAAGCTTCTTACTTAAATGTTGAATTTAAGGTAGGCAATTCTTCCGTAAGCTATACTGCTCAGGAGCTGCGCCGCATCGTACTTGAATACGGTGAAGCGATTATGCATGTGCAGTTTATTTATAATTCCTATCTGAAAAATACGCCTTGGGATATTGATTTTGAGCTGTCCTTATCTAAGCCGGGTAAAGTTCTGACTCCGCAGGAGCACTACCTTATTGCCAACGAACTGCAGCGCAACGGCATTAAATTGGCTGCTGTATGCCTGGATGGTTTGAAAGAGCCGGAAGCTTTGCAGGAGAATTTGCAGCTGCACTGTGAGATTGCCGACACTTTTGGTTATCGTATCAGTTTCTGCAATGCTGATCTGACCATTAAAGAGCCGGCATTGGCAATGAAGTATCTGAAAGGAAAAGTGCATTTCAAACTGAATAATATTTTATGGCTGTCAGCTCTGCAGCTGATTGCCGCAGAAAACAGCGCTTTATTTGCTAAAATCAGTCAGGCTGCAGGTCTGGAGCCGGTGGAAGCTGCACAGCTGACCTGTACTTCCGAAGCAGGTAAAGAATATGCTCTTTGCTATGGCAAGGTTTTAAATCCCCAGGAAGGTAATTTGGCTGGTGAGATAAAAGACTTTTTAACCGCAGAAAGTCAAAAATATGCAACAATAGTTACAAATAATACAGAAGTTTTCATAAAAACATTATAATTTACAATTTTTGTTGACAGATAAAAAAATATATTGCATAATACACTTAATTTCAAATTCAACTAAAGGTAATGATTGGGAAGAAAGACAAAAGCGAAGTTACAGAGAGCCGGTGTCTGGTGCAAACCGGTACGGAGCCTTGTTGAGTAAATCACCCATGAACTCGTCAGCGAAAGTTTTGCAAGTAGACTGATGCGCAGCAGATGCGTTATTTCTGAGCCGGTTGATGGACTGGTGCTGAAGTTACAAATTAGGGTGGTACCGCGTATACTATACGCCCCTGCAGAAGCAGGGGCGTTTTTTTATACCTGAAATGCAGCACTGCTTTTCCATCAAAGTAAAGTATGAGGAGGATGAAAATGATGTTTGAAAAAGTGCTCGTTACAGGAAGAAATGAAGAAACCTTATTGCCTCGTGTTTTGCGCGTATTGTCCAAACAGGGACTGCAGGTACGTTCTCTGCACATGGATACAGATAATGAAATGCTGCATCTGGAAATCTGGCTGACAGGCACTGTTGCGGCTCAGGTGGCAAAATTATTGTCCAAGCAGGTATCCGTTGTATCTGTAGATATGGTGGCGTAAGGGGGCTAATGAATGAAATTGACTGGTGCGCAGGCCATTATCAAAGTGCTGCTTGAGCAGGGTGTCGATACCGTCTTCGGTTATCCGGGCGGTCAGGTTATACCGCTCTATAATGCTTTGTACGATGCGCCGTTAAGAAATATCCTTACTGTCCATGAGCAGGGAGCTGTCCATGCTGCCGACGGTTATGCCAGAGCCAGCGGCAGGACGGGTGTATGTATCGCAACTTCCGGGCCCGGAGCTACCAATATAGTTACGGGACTGGCAACAGCTTATCTTGATTCTGTACCGTTGGTTGCGATTACTGGACAGGTTCCTGTCGCCAATTTAGGGCGCGATTCTTTCCAGGAAATTGATATCGTCGGTGTGACTATGCCGATTACAAAATATAATCTGATGGTAAGGCGCAGTGAAGAATTGGTGCCTGCGCTGAGAAAAGCCTTCGCTATTGCCTGTGAAGGCAGGCCGGGACCTGTACTGGTAGACATTCCCAGTAATCTGCAGGTTGAAGAGTTGGAATGGGTAGAGGTACAAGCACAAGTACAGCCTGATAAACAAGCTGCCTGTGCGGATAAGGTAGCTGAAGCTGCTAAAGTACTTAATGCTTCGCAAAAGCCTGTATTACTGGTAGGCGGCGGTGCAGTGCACAGTGATGCTGCCGCAGAGCTGCTGGAACTGGCAGCAAGAGCGGATTTGCCTGTAGTAAGTACCCTGATGGGCTTAGGCGTATTTCCTGCTTCTGATGCAAAAGCGTTTGGCATGACGGGTATGCACGGACACATCGCCGCCAATATGGCTGTCGCTAATGCTGACGTGCTTGTAGTTGCCGGCAGCAGGTTCAGCGACAGGGTAACCGGCGACCGCAGCAGGTATGTAGGTAAGAAGACTATCATCCAGCTTGATATAGATCCGTCAGAGCTGGATAAGAATGTAGCGACAGGCATACCTCTGGAAGGTGATATTAAAACAGTGCTGCAGCAGCTTCTGCCTTTGGTAGAGTCAAAACAGCATACTGGATGGTTTGAACAGATTAGGGAGTGGGATACGCAAGAAGATAGGAAGCTTCTTGCAGGCGAGCAGCTTACGGCTCCTTGGATTATGGAATGTTTAAATGAAATGCTGGCTGCCAAAGAAGCTGTATTTGTTACTGACGTAGGACAGAATCAGATGTGGGCAGCGCAGTATTTAAAAATAAATAAACCACGTCAGCATCTTACTTCCGGCGGCTGCGGCACCATGGGTTTCGGTATGCCGGCAGCTATGGGCGCAGCGCTTGCGTGCCCAGATAAACGAGTTATCCATATCTGCGGCGACGGTGGCTTTAAAATGACGGGGTTGGAATTATTTACTGCTTGTCGTGAAAGCTTGCCGTTAATCAGTATCGTCATCAATAACAGTTGTCTGGGTATGGTAAGACAGTGGCAGCAGCTTTTCTATAACGGCAGATATTCTTCTACGCTGCTGACGGAATTTGATTTTCCCGGTTTTGCCGCTTCCTGCGGCGCCAGCGGCAGGAGAGTTACGTCCAGGCAGGAGTTTAAAGAGGCATTGCAGGAAGCATTGCAAAAGCAGCGGCCCTGCGTTATCGAAGCAGTAATCATGCGGCAGGATCTGGTAGAGCCGATGGTAGCGCCTGGAGCAGTATTAGATGATTTTGTTAAAGTACAGAGATAGACAGTCATAAAATAAGGGATTTTATTTTAAATTAAAAATAAAATAGATAAAAAATAAAGAAAATGGAGTGAAGCAAAATGGTAAAAGTATATTATGAAGCAGACGCAGATTTAAATGTATTGGCAGGTAAGACTGTTGCGGTTATCGGCTACGGTTCTCAAGGACACGCCCATGCACTTAATTTAAAAGAAAGCGGCGTCGATGTTGTCGTAGGCCTTTATGAAGGCTCTAAATCCTGGGCTAAGGCAGAAGGTCATGGCTTAAAGGTTATGACTGCTGCTGATGCTGTTAAGGCAGCTGACGTAGTAATGATGTTAATCCCTGATGAAAAACAGGCTGCTGTATATAAAAAAGACGTTGCTCCCAACCTTAAATCCGGCAGCGCTTTGGCTTTTGCTCATGGGTTTAATATCCATTACGGACAAATCGTGCCGCCGGCAGATGTAGATGTCTTCATGGTTGCGCCTAAAGGACCGGGCCATCTGGTAAGACGCGTGTTTACCGAAGGCGCAGGCGTACCCTGTCTTGTTGCCGTACATCAGGATGCTACCGGCAAAGCTTATGAAATTGCCCTCGCTTATGCGAAAGGCATCGGCGGTACCCGCGCCGGCGTACTGGATACTACTTTCCGTGAAGAAACCGAAACCGATCTTTTCGGCGAACAGGCAGTACTCTGCGGCGGTATCACAGCCCTTATTACTGCAGGTTATGAGACACTTGTAGAAGCCGGTTACAAGCCGGAAAGTGCATATTTTGAATGTATGCATGAAATGAAACTCATTGTGGATTTGATGTATGAAGGCGGCATGGCTAAGATGCGTCACTCTATTTCCGATACTGCTGAATATGGTGATTATGTAACTGGCAGCAGGATTATAACCGACGCTACTAAGGCAGAAATGAAACAGGTACTGGCAGAAATCCAGGACGGTACCTTTGCTAAGAAATGGTTGCTGGAAAATCAGGTTAACCGTCCTCAATTCAATGCCCTGCGCCGTAAAGCTGCTGAGCATCCCATTGAGAAAGTTGGTGCACAGCTGCGCGGTATGATGAGCTGGATGAAGAAAAAATAATATTTAAAAGGTAAAAATACTACCAGTAAGATATTTACTGGTAGTATTTTTTATAGTAATATCATAAAAGTATGAAGCAAAATCATAAGGGGGGACGATTTAATGAAGAAAGTTAGAATAACCGTACTAAAAACTATGTTGAATGAGGATCTTGCCAAAGAATATGGAGCAGAAGGACTAACAGCCTGCCCTATGCTGAAGGAGGGGCAGGTGTTTTATGCTGACTATGCTAAACCAGATGGATTTTGTGATGAAGCATGGAAAGCTATTTATCAGTATGTTTTTGCTCTTGCCCATGGGGCAGGCAAAGATGTTTTTTATTATGGAGACTGGATTAGAAAACCGGGAACGGCTATATGCAGTTGTAATGACGGACTGCGTCCAGTTATTATGAAACTGGAAGCTACGGATTTGGAAGCTGAAATCAATTATATACCAGTACGTTGAAACAGTGCATAGAGAGGTATACAATACGAAGCTGGATTAGTCTGGCATTTTCTATCAAGATAAAAAGTAGAAAATAATTTAGGCAATAGTGTCTGTTATATGATAAAATACTTGCATTACAGTAAAACTAATGCTATAATTATAAAGCTTGTATATAGTAATATATACTTCCCCTGCTCCCATAAGGGGGCCAAAGTCCAAAGGAGGAGGTGATTTCGTGAAAGCATACGAAGTCATGTACATCGTTAAACCGGTTGAAGAGGAAGCATTTGAAGCAGTTGTTGCTAAATTTGAAAACCTCATCACTGCCAACGGTGGTAATGTAGAAAAAACCGATCGCTGGGGCAAAAAACGCCTTGCTTATGAGATTCAGGACCTGAACGAAGGTCTGTACGTTCTCGTAACCTTCAGCGCTGAACCCGCTGCAGTAAAAGAACTTGATCGTGTTATGAAAATTACCGATGAAGTTCTGCGCCATATGATTATCAGAAAAGGTGAATAATCCATGAATAAGATTATACTTATGGGCCGTTTAGTACGTGATCCTGAGGTACGCTACACTCAGACCGGCAAAGTTGTTTGCCAATTCACGCTGGCGGTCGACAGACCTTTTTCCAATCAGGAAGGCCAAAGAGAAGCCGATTTTATCCCTGTCATCGTCTGGGGTAAACAGGCAGAATTATGCGGGAACAGTCTCACCAAAGGACAGCGGGCACTAATTGAAGGACGTCTGCAGATTCGCAGCTATGATGCAAAAGATGGCTCTAAACGCTGGGTAACCGAGGTTATTGCCAATAACTTTGAATTCGTTGAGCGTAAGGGAGATTTTGCAGGACATGGCGCCGCAGCAGACAACGGCGCTCATAAGAGCGATATGGAATCCTTCGGTTCAGCCGTTCCCTTTGATGAAGAAATTCCATTCTAATTAAGGGAGGTTATGTAATGAAACGCGAAAGAGGCAGAAGACCCAGAAGAAAAGTTTGCAGCTTCTGTGTTGATAAAGTAGAAGAAATCGATTACAAGGATGTAGCAAAACTGCGCCGCTATATTACCGAACGTGGTAAGATTTTACCGCGCCGTATTTCCGGCACCTGCGCTAAACATCAACGCCAGCTGACCGTAGCAATCAAACGTGCTCGTAACGTTGCTTTGCTTCCGTTCACTTGCGAATAATTTAAAGCCAAAAGCACTCTGCTTATAGCGGGGTGCTTTTTTGCTATTGTTCAGTATATTGGGAAAATCAGTAAATAGGGCAATAAAAAAAGACTCAGCAGTTACTTCGTGCTAAGTCTTTGATAATTATTGAGATTTTTATTTAGGAGAAAAGGCTTTCTTCAAAACCGTGCGGCAATAGGCCGTATTTAGAAGCGGCAAAATAAGCGGCAATGACAATTACAGCTAAGAAAGCCGCAGCGTGAACATAATCCTTTTTTTTCAGGCAGGAATATTCGGCACGCAGGGCTAAGAGCAGGATGAAGAACCATAAATAAGGGCTTGTTACTTCGTGAGAGAATTTTTCAAACATGAGTAAACTCCTTTACATAATTACTGCAGATATAAAAAAACACCTGCCAAATCTGCAGGTGCAATATTTTCCAATGGTGCCTCAGCACAGAATCGAACTGTGGACACAAGGATTTTCAGTCCTTTGCTCTACCAACTGAGCTACCGAGGCATAATGGCGACCCGGATGGGACTCGAACCCACGACCTCCGCCGTGACAGGGCGGCATTCTAACCAACTGAACCACCGGGCCATTATCAGTTGCCTGACAGATATAAATAATACCAGATAACTAAAAGAAAAGCAAGTACTTTTTTATAATTTTCTTTGTAATTATCGTTTTATCGTTTCTGTATTTGCTTCTCCTGATACACAAAAGCAATCCCTGGTAATTGTCAAAAATCATCAATCTGTATTATAATATACTATATTATTTATTATATAAAGGAGGGTGCTTATGTGCCAAACCCCAGATTGGTCTCTCGGAGACCAGTATCTGCGTGAAAACGCCACCGAGCTTGCTCCATTGATTGAGAAGTTCTCTCCCTGTACACTGCAGCCAAAAAGCGAAAAAGAATACTTTGAAATCCTGTTGGCAGGTATTGTAGCTCAGCAATTACCGCCTGACGTCAGTCAGACCTTAATGCAGAAACTTGCTCAGCTGCTTGGTAAGCCAATTACTCCGCAGGCAGTATTAGACGCTGAAACAGAAGCTTTTGCAGCCTTAGGCTTAGCACCGCAGAAAATCGAATATATGAAAAATTTTGCTCAATCCATCATCAATGGGCAAATTACGATTGAAAAATTTAAGGAAATGACTGATACACAGATTTCCAAACAACTGCTGCAAATACGCGGTCTTGGCCAATGGACTATAGAAATGTTCCTACTCTTGGCACTTTGCCGCACTGACGTCGCTCCTTCAGCAGACTTTATCTTTAAAAAAGAACTGCAGACATTGCTTAAACTGAATGACATCCCCAAACGCGGCCAAATAAATAAAATAACTGAACACTGGCGTCCCTGGCGTTCTCTTGCTGTCTGGTATCTATGGCAAAGCGCCGACGCGAAAGCTAAAAAATAAACATTATAACAAACAAAAACACCGAATCAAATGATTCGGTGTTTTTTAATAAGCATAAGCTTTATTATTGTTCTTTACGTGCATTAAAGCACTCACGGCAGTAAACCGGACGATCCATGGAAGGACGGAACGGAACCATGGTTTCTTTACCGCATTCAGCGCATACTGCAGGGAACATTTCACGCTGCGGACGTTCGGTTGCAACACCCATACGTTGTTTGCGAGCCTGACGGCAAGCGGGGCAACGGCGAGGTTCATTGGTGAAGCCTTTTTCTTCATAGAATTCTTGTTCGGAAGCAGTAAACACGAATTCAGCGCCGCATTCGCAGCAAGTTAAAGTTTTGTCTTCTTTCATAATCTGATCACTCCTAATCATAGATAAAACATACCTCAAAAAGAACTTATAGATGTTACCACGGCTTCCCCAGTTTATCTATGATACAGAAGAAGTTAGGAACCCTAACCGGACCACTGAGATACACTACTATCAGTATAAAGGAGCAATATACATAAGTCAATATATGTTAAACAATTTTACTTATTCTTAAAAAAATTCCCTTTAACTGTATTTTTCATTACAAATTTTACAAATAATGATGGTCGTTAATTACATCAGCTGTAAAATTACCATCCCATACAGTAAAACAAGTTGTTGAAGCATTATGTACATTGATGCGCCAGAAATTGGCCAGAGGTATATCAAGCAAGGCACAAATCTGCGTCCTTATTACTCCTCCATGAGAAATTACAGCTATATCTTTATCCTCGCCTTGAGTAAGCAAAATCTCCTGCAAAGCTTTAACAGCTCTTTCCTGTACCTTGGAAAAAGTTTCCCCTCCTGGTGGTAAACAAAGCTGCGGATTTTCATAAAACAGCTTGATTTCTTCCGGCCATTTTACAGCAATTTCATCATAGCAAAGCCCTTCCCAGCCGCCAAAGCTTATTTCCTGCAGCATTTCCATAGTATGAACAGGCAGCTGCTTCATTTCTGCTAACGGCGCTGCAGTCATTTTAGCTCTGACAAGCGGACTGCAGTAAACGGCATGCAAAGGTTTATCGCGAAAATATTCTGCCAGCTTCACAGCCTGCTGCTTACCTGCAGTATTAAGCTCTGTATTTATTCGTCCCTGGAATCTTCTTACTGTATTGGAATCCGTTTGTCCATGACGGATAAGATATATCTTCCCCATCTTTTTACTTCCTTTGTTCCTCTTTTACTTGTTCGGCATGTGAAAATTCTTTCATTTCCGCATGCACTCCCGCTTCTGCGAATGTTTCCATTTCTTTATAAGCTTTAAGGCCTGAATCAAAAAGAGTAAAAGCAATAGCAGCGCCTTCTCCGCATCCGTCAGTTATATTAAGACGCAGTGGTGCGGAAAGCTGTACTTCTGCCAAAAGCTGTTCCATGCCATTTTCCAGTGATACATGACCTGCAAAGCAATATTCTTTTACTAATGGATTAAGCTCCATAGCCTTTAACAAGGCACGACAGGTTGCAGCTCCATCAAGCATCACAGAGATCTTTAAAGCAGCAGCCTGCAGGATGGCACCAGCCATAGCGCCTATCACCAGTTCATCATTATCGGAAAGACAGCCTAACCCTAACATTTCCAGCTTATCCTTAGCCGCATGCTCTTTAACCAGGATTGCTCCCTCTGCCAAAGCTTCTGCTTCGTCAGAAGCTGTTACCAACAGCGGTATAGCTTGCGCGCCTGTTTCTGCAGCCAGAATATTTACCGGCCATTTCCCGAGCATAATTTTCTCAGCCTGACCTGCATTATCAATATTACCCCAAACCAGCAATCCTTTTTTAGGATAATCAAGTTTATCCTTTTCATACTGGCCTATAATAGCAGCATACTGCGTCACCATATTTTCCAGTTTAGCCAAAGAGCCTACCGGTTTGATAAGATTGTCAAAACGTTCCTGTGCTTTAGCCGCACATTCAGCATCAATAGCAGTAATCTGCCCGATAACTTCTTCTATTTGCATTTTATCCTCCTTTATCCCTAACGCAGTAAATATACTGCCGCCATCAAATAAATAACATTCCCGCATTCAGTAAGGAAGCCATAAGTATCACCAGTAAGCCCTCCCAGCTGCTTACTTATAAAACGCGCCAGAAGCAAACTGAGAATAAATGTTACTATAGCTGTATACAGATAAGCCATACCGCATATACATACCAAAATCGTCCCTGCTGTAAAAGCGATATAAGAATAAATCGGCTTTGCATACTGGGTAAACATATGCCCGATACCTGTTTTACGTGCATACGGGAAATTAACTATATAATTTACCATAAAAGTTCTTGTTGCCACAGACATTGCTACAAGCGCATAGGACAGCTTTATACCATCTATGGAGGTGTAAGCCGCCACCTTCAGCAGTACCAGACAAACCAGTGCGATAACTGCATTAGACCCCACATGGCTGTCTTTCATTATTTCCAGCATCCGTTCACGATTACTGGCGCTGAAAACACCGTCGGACGTATCCATGAAGCCGTCATACATTAAAGCTCCGATAATAATCATTTCTGCCAGTATCAGCATAACCCCACGCATAAAAAGAGGCGTATCCGCGTATACAAGAGCATAGTTGACCACACCTAAGAACAGACCTATAACAAGGCCAACAAGCGGAAAATACGGCACGCTTCTGGAAAAGTCATCATCACGCCAGTCTGTGCGGTTAGAAAAACGTATCCTTGTTAAAAATTCAAGACAGGTTATAAAATCACGCATTATCTCACCTGCTTAATTTATTATAAACATCTATAGCAGCCTGCAGTACAACTATCGCCAGACTGGCACCTGTACCTTCGCCAAGGCGCATACCGGCGTCTACAATCGGCGTCAGTTTGAGTACATCCAGCATCTTTTCATGCGCAATTTCCGCACTCAGGTGCGAGCAAAGCATATAATCTGCGCAGGCAGGATAAAGTCCGTAAGCCAACAGCGCTGCTGCCGTAGCATTTACACCGTCAACCATAGTAGGAATACGCCGCTTAGCACCGGCAATAATCATACCGGCAAGACCTGCATGGTCATATCCGCCAACCTTGCACAAAATATCCATTGCGTCACCTTGAACAGGTTTATTCTTTGCTAAGCCGTCACTGACTACCTGACGTTTAATCTTCATACGTTCATCGTTGATCCCGGTACCTCTGCCTACAGTCAATTCAGGCGGCAAGCCTAAGAAAGCAGATACAATAGCCGCTGTCGAAGTAGTATTGCCAATACCCATTTCCGCAGTAGCCAGCAAATTATAGCCTTTGTCAATACATTCATCTGCCACCTGCATACCTGCCTGCAAAGCCTGAAAGGCTTGCTCTTTAGTCATGGCCGGCCCCTGTGTAAAATCTTCTGTACCCCAGGCAACCTTGAACTGATGAACTTTTTCTAAATGGCTAAGGTCAAAAGCTGTACCAACATCTACTACGATAACATCGGCATTAGCATGACGCGCCATAACATTGGCTCCGGCAGTCTCACGCATATAGCCGTTAATCATCTGCATGGTAACTTCCTGCGGATATGCACTTACACCATATTTGGCAATACCATGGTCACCACACATAAGCAGCATTGCTGTCTTGATTTTTTCCGGCAACGGCTTTGCCGTCATGGCAGCATATTGTTCTACCATTTCTTCCAGCTTGCCGAGGCTGCCTGCCGGCTTATCCATATTCTGCCAACCTTCTCTTATAAGACGGGCAGCATCTTGATCTAACTCCGGTATAATAATATTTTCCATCCCAGTCTCCTTAATCTTCAAATTTATACGCTAATTTTTTAACATCCACTGCTTGTCCGGCAACACAATAAAAAACCTGTTCACAGGCAGCTGCAACTCTTTGGTTTACCCAGCCGGACAAATCACTGTATTCACGGGCAACTTTATTTGCCGGTACAATGCCGCCACCAACCTCATTAGTAACAAAGACTACCAGCTTACCGCTATTACAGGCAGCAAGCAGTAATTTGTCAATTTCAGCAAACACAAATTCACAGCGTTCCATAAAGCTACCCTGTGGTGCATCCTTACCATACATCAAGTTTGCCATATAAACAGTTAAGCAATCAAATAATACCGCGTCAGTCTCAGCAGTTAATTGGGACAAAACCTCATCTGCATGATAGGGTGCTTCATGGTTCACCCATCTTCCGTCAGCCCTTCTTTGTTGGTGCAGACGCACTCTTTCCGCCATTTCATCATCTAATATTTCTGCCGTAGCTATGTAGTCGCATTTGGGAGAAAAATGCAGTACATATTGTTCAGCAAATTCACTTTTACCGCTGCGTGCTCCGCCGGTAACTAAGACCAGTTTGCTTTCCATTTTCAAACCTCCCTTCTAAAAAAGAAAATCCTCCCATTTATTTATGGGAGGACATAAGAATGCCTAATATACGAACACCGACCTATCTCCCGTAGGCCATACGGCTTCGTGACAGGCAGGTCTCCTGGCTTAGCTTCATCGTTCTGCGCGCCTTCCCGGCTTACGCCAGTGACATCTTGCGTGAACTCCACTTACAGTAGCGGGACTGCTCCGGATTCTCACCGGTATTCCCTTTTAAGCACTAACCGCAGTTAGTGCACCTGTCGATATTTTCCGCTTACTACTATTCTACATATAACAAGATAATCCTGCTTACGCAGTAAAGATTTTTCCTGCTTTTCACATTTTTACTTATGGACAGAAGAAAACCCCAGCATAGCTGGGGTTTCAGTTAAATTATTTAATTTGGGACATAACTTCTGCAGCGAAGTCTTCCTGTTTCTTTTCAATGCCTTCGCCCAGTTGGAAACGAGCAAATTCAACAACGTCAGCATCATTAGCTTTCAGCAGTTTAGCAATGGTTTGATCCGGGTCTTTAACGAATTCTTGGTCAACCAGGCATACTTCTTTGTAGTATTTTTGGATACGGCCAACAACCATTTTTTCAATGATTTTTTCAGGTTTGCCTTCGTTACGAGCCTGTTCAGTCAGTACTTCTTTTTCATGTTCCAGTTCAGCAGCAGGAACTTGGTCACGATTCAGATAGCTGGGGTTAGCAGCTGCAACATGCATTGCAATGTCTTTACCCAGTTCAGCGTTGCCGCCTTTCATGTTTACGAGAACGCCGATTTTGCCACCGCCATGGATGTAAGCAGCAACAGTGCCTTCAGCTACTTCGTAACGAGCGAAACGACGAACGGAGATATTTTCACCGATTTTAGCAATGCTTTCGGTTACCAGAGCAGAAATGGTTTTGCCATCCAGCTCGGAAGCCATGAGAGCATCCATATCAGCAGGTTTGCTTGCTGCGATATGAGCTGCAATAGCGTTTACCAGATCTTTAAAGTTATCAGTTTTAGCAACAAAGTCAGTTTCGCAGTTAACTTCTACGATAACGCCAACTTTGTTATCTTCGCTAACATAAGATGCAACTACACCTTCAGCAGCAATACGGCCTGCTTTTTTAGCAGCAGCAGCCAGGCCTTTTTCACGCAGAAAGTCGATTGCTTTATCCATATCGCCTTCAACAGCAGTCAAGGCTTTTTTGCAGTCCATCATACCTGCGCCGGTACGTTCACGCAGTTCTTTAACCAATGCAGCAGTAATTTGAGCCATTAGTTATTCCTCCTCAAGATACAATTAAAAATTATTCAGCGTCTTCAGCAACAGCTGCTTCTTCTGCAGCAGCTTCTTCAGTCTGCATACCTTGACGACCTTCCAGAACAGCGTCAGCCATTTTAGCAGTCAGCAGTTTTACAGCGCGGATAGCGTCATCGTTTGCCGGAATTACATGATCGATTTCGTCCGGATCGCAGTTGGTATCAACAGTTGCAACGATAGGAATGTTCAGTTTGTGTGCTTCGAGAACAGCAATGTGTTCTTTGCGGGGGTCAACGATGAACAGTGCGCCCGGCAGTTTTTTCATATCTTTGATACCGCCAAGATATTTGGTCAGTTTTTCCATTTCATGGCGCAGACCGATAACTTCTTTTTTCGGCAGTACGTCGAAAGTTCCGTCAGCTTCCATAGCTTCCAGTTTACGCAGACGTGCAATACGGGTTTGGATAGTTTTGAAGTTAGTGAGCATACCGCCCAGCCAGCGTTCGTTTACATAGAACATATTGCAGCGGGTAGCTTCTTCTTTCATAGCTTCTTGAGCTTGTTTTTTGGTACCAACGAACAGAATGCTTTCGCCGTTAGCAGCAACTTCACGGATGAAGTTGTAAGCTTCGTCAACTTTTTTTACGGTTTTTTGCAGGTCAATGATATAGATACCATTGCGTTCAGTAAAGATGTACGGAGCCATTTTCGGGTTCCAGCGACGGGTTTGGTGACCAAAATGTACACCAGCTTCAAGTAATTGTTTCATAGAGATAATTGCCATTTTTCTTTCCTCCTGTTTTTTCCTCCGCAAGACTCATCTCCGTCTTAACCAAAAGTGGACAGCAGACAGATTATCCTGCGTGTGTATTTTTACACCAGCATGAATTATAACATATCGTTATTAAATATACAAGAAAATTTTCTAATATTGTTTCGTATATTACAGAATTACCGTAACATCTTTTAATCAAGCTTCTGCATGTTTCTGTGAATAATAAACATGCTGATCAACATTGCTCCCACAGCCGCTGCCATACCGCTCCAGCCGCTGTTCAAAATTCCCGCAGTCAAGTAGCCAAAGAAAGAGCAGCCGGCAACAACCAGTACATACGGAATCTGGGTGCTGACATGGTCAATATGATTGCACTGCGCTCCTGCTGATGCCAGGATTGTAGTATCAGAAATTGGCGAAACATGATCGCCGCCTACCGCTCCGGCTAATACCGCACCGATGCCGACTACCATAAGCTGATTTTCTGTACCGAGTACCGCCAGTACGATAGGTATCAAAATACCGAAAGTTCCCCAGGATGTGCCTGTAGCAAAAGCAAGTCCCATTGCAACCAAAAAGAACATCGCCGGCAGGAACATGCCTACGGCAGCATTAGTATCGACTACTTTACCAACATAGCCGCCGATATTGAGATATTCCTCACTGCATACACCGGACAAAGTCCAAGCCAGGCACAAAATAAACAGCGCCGGAGTCATGGCACGAAAACCTTGGTTAAAGCATTCACAGAACTTGTTGAATTGCAGTACGCCTCGCGGCACATACAGCAGAAAGACAAATATTAAAGCGGAAAAAGACCCTATTACCAGACCTTTTGACGAATCACAATTAGCAAAAGCCTCAGATACGCCTACTCCTTCCAAAATACCACCAGTGTACAGCATGCCAAAAATACAGCCGCTGATCAGTACAAAAAGCGGCAGTATCAAATCGGCAATACCGCCATGTCCTTCAATCTTTTCAGCTTCTTCGTCTTGATATTCAGCAGGCGTTACTGCCTTGCTGCCATATTTTTCCTCAAAAGTCGCCATAGCAGCAAAATCCTTTCCTGTCCAAATTAGGAACAGTAAGAAAAATATTGTCAGCCAAGCATAAAAATTAAAAGGAATCGTCTGCAAAAATAAGGCAAAACCATCAATGCCACTATTTTCAGGCAGAGATGAGCTTACTGCGGCAGCCCAACTGGAAACAGGCGCAATAATACATATCGGAGCTGCTGTAGCGTCAATAATATAGGCTAATTTAGCACGGGTAATATTAAATTTATCCGTTACCGGACGCATTACAGTACCGACTGTCAGACAGTTGAAATAGTCATCAATAAAAATCAACATACCCAAAAAGGAAGTCACCAGTAAAGCACTGCGCTTGCCTTTAATATTAGCAGCCGCCCATTCGCCATAAGCTTTAGAGGCACCAGATTTAGATATAGCAGCTACAATGATTCCCAATAATACCAGAAAGACTAAGATATTAACATTATCGCCAACTTTGCTGGACATAACAGAAAACATCATATCTACCGCTGCAAGAAAATTAAAGCTGCAGAACATCAATGCACCTGAAAGGATCCCGATAATCAGCGACATATAAACTTCCTTAGTCACCAACGCTAAGATAATAGTGATAACCGGCGGTACTAAAGACCAAATTGTTTCAGACATAAACTCCCCACTTTCCAAAATTTTCTGAATAACTCATTTATTATACCATTTTAAAACTAAACAGCAATATAAAATCTTCACCTGTAATAATAAAAAATACCCGGACTTCATCACAAATCCGGGTATTTAGGCAGCAAAGCATCAATTAGTTGATAGATTCAGCCTTTTTAATATTTTTACGTACATCTTCGCAGCAGTTATGGAAAGCAGCTTTCTCAGCTTCACTGAGCGGCAGTTCAATAACTTCTTCCACGCCATTTTTACCAATAACACAGGGAACGCCGACAAAAACATCTTTTTCGCCATATTCGCCGTTTAAAGCGGCACTTGCAGGCATAATATGTTTTTCATCGCACAATACTGCTTTAACCATGCGTGCCAAAGTAGAGCAAATGCCATATTCTGTACATTGTTTGCCTTTATAGGTAACCCAGCCGCCGGCAATAGCTTTTTTCTGCAGGTCATCACGGTCAAATTTAAAACGGTCATCAGTTTTGGCAAGTACATCAAGCGGCACACCGCCAAAGTTTACGCAGGACCAGGCTGCAATCTGAGAAGCGCCATGTTCGCCAATCATATAAGCAGAGATAGATTGATGGTCAACACCAGTCTGCAGAGAAAGCTGCGCAACCAGTCTGGAGGTATCAAGGCCGGTACCGGTACCAAATACACGACCAGCCGGCAGGCCGCTTAATTTAGCCATTAAATCAGTAATAACATCGCAAGGATTAGTGATGTTAATAATTACACCATCGAATTTACTGTTTTTTAATTTTCCCATGTATTTTTTCAGATTAGAAACAGTATAATTCATTTCATCGTTGCGGTCGCCTGTTGCCACAAGTCGAATATCGCCGATACAGTTAACAATGATGTCGCAATCAACAACGTCTTTGTATTCACCAATACTGATTTTTACGTTATGCGGCATATACATGACAGCGTCACGCAGATCCTGACATTCACTGATTACTTTTTCTTCATTTTTATCAATCAATACCAGTTCGTCAACAATTCCCTGGATAGCAAGGCTGTAGGCACAATGGGCACCAACGTGACCTAAACCAATAATAGCGACTCTTCTTGTCTTATAATTCATTTTTCTCTGTCTGCTGCAAAATTATTATCTGTTTTCTAAAAACTCTGGCGCTGCAGCAGCGTCCCCTCCTTCATAAACGCCAAGTTTATTTATCAGCAAACAAAGGTATAGTAGTAAATCCGTATGGAATAACGGTTACTGTATACTCCTCTTTACCCTGTTGCTTTAAAACATCTTCAGCCAATTTCATGGCTTCTTCCAGGCTCGTCGCCGGTATAGCGCCGGTTTTTTTAGCCTGAGCAAAATTTTCTTCTTTAGTAACTAAAATAATTGTATATTGCGCCGCCATACAGCACATATAGAACGCTACATAAAACGGAATACTGAAATTATCTCTTACAGCCTGCTCCATTTCCTGCAAATCATTATAGCGGAAGCAATCAAAGAAGATAGGCGGCTCGGCTATATCTTCACATTCCAGAGTAGCAATCATAACGCCGCGTTCTTTAAGCGTCATTACAGCAGGAACATAAGCCTTCATTCCCTGATAAAGGTTCATATCCATAGGGAAACCGCCGCCGGAGGTAATTACAATATCACTCTTGCCTTTGGCTTGTACTCCCTGCTGTTTAATAACAAACTGCGTACCTGCATACCAGGCATCATACCAATGTCCGGCAAAAATGCCTGCAAAATTGCCTTCAGCATCCATAACAGAGTTAATCAGAAAGCATGGATTCAGGAAAGCGCATACTTCACACATATCTTCATTGACTCTGTTGCCTTCAACTCTGCCAAGACAGGTTTCCTTATTGATACCTTCTCCCTGCACATCAGCAAGAGCCAACAAGTGATTATGGTTGATAGTCTTCACTCCGGCAATCCCAGGCATAACGCTTTTTCTGCCGCCACCAAAACCGGCAAAAAGATGCGGCGTAAGCCCACCGGTTAAAATAACCTTGTCAGCTTCTACAGCACGCTTATCCAGATATACTTCTGTGCCGCGGCTGGTGGTACCAAGATATACATTACCAGCTTCACTGAAAGCATCATGGGCATAAACTTTCAGTCTTTGTGACAAATCTTCACCAAGGATTATTTTAATTTCTTCCGGGGTATTACTTCTATGCGTCCCCGTTGCTATTATGACAAAAATATCCTCATCAGGAATCCCATTTATATTAAGCTCTTCTACAACAGGCGGCAGATAATCACAGGTTCTGGACCAGGCTCTGGTAATATCGCTGACCACGATACAGACTTTATCGCCTGCGTTCACAAGCTCATGCAAAGGTTTTGTGCCTATAGGATTTCTGATAGCCGCCTGCACAGCTTTTTTTATATCCTGTATCGGCTCCTGTTCTTTGCTCTCCAATATCTGCAGGACATTTTCTTCCTCCAAGGCAATTTTTTGAATGGTCTTACCATATTTCAGTTCATAATTTTTAATAGCCATCTTACATCGTTTCTCCGCTTAAAATAGGCAATGTTGCAGGAGCATGGCTCATTATAGTTATTTTATAATCATCTTTTCCCTGTTCCGCAAGTTTCTGCTGCGCCAATTCCCAAGCTTCTGCCAAAGTAGCAACAGGTATCTGTCCTGTCTTACGTACAAAGGCAAAATTTTCCGGACGTGTCACCAGGTAGGTAGTTAAAGAGTTTACAATGCAGCGGGATTTAAAAGCCACAAAAGCAGGTATGGAAAAATCTGCTCGTACATCCTTTTCAAACTGCAGGATATCATCTTTAGCAAACCAATCCGTGAATATAGCGGGCTCCTTAATGTCAGGACAATCAAGCGTCAATATCAGAATACCGCCTTTCTTAACAGCAAAGACAGCATTCATATGCGTCTTGCAGCTCTGATAAAGATTCATATCCTTAGGAAAACCACCGGCAGATGCGAATACAACGTCTGCCTGTTCCTTAATAGGTATACCTGCCATCTTCAGCAAATCCTGACAGCCTTTTTCCCAAGCTTTGTACCAATGTCCGGCAACAACCTCATGTAATTTACCATCAGGTGTGAAGACGGTATTTACTAAAAATTCTGGTGCCAGCTTAGCGCACACCTCGGTCATATCTTCATGCAGCGGATTATTTTCTAAGACACTTGTTTCACAGGCAGGATTACAGCCTTCACCCACTTTATCAGTCAAAGCCATGGCATGATTATGCATAATAGTAGCATACCCTGAGATACCAGGCATTATAGCCTTACGTCCTCCGCCAAATCCGGCCATAGGATGCAGGCTGACTGAGCCAGTAATAATCACCTTATCTGCTTCTGCAGCGTACTTATCAATCAGAATCGGCGTACCAAAGCTGGTTACGCCCATATCTACCAGTTCATCTTTATTGCGGCAATCATGTTGATGTATTTTTATCCGCTTAACTATATCCTTGCCGCATACAACCGCGTCTTCCTCAGGAGTATGCGCTCTGTGAGTACCAGTCGCAATAATGATGGTAATATCATTATCTGCAATACCCGCCTCATTCAATTCATTGATAATTACTGGCAAAAATCCTGCCGTACCAACCATACGAGTAATATCACTTACTACAACAGCTATTTTTTCCCCTTTGACAACCAGCTCTTTCAAAGGCTTAGTGCCGATTGGATTACGTATCGCTTCCAACGCCGCTTCTGCAATACTTTCTCTTTCCGCCGCCGGATTGCCATGAATATCATATAATATTTTATCTTCTGGAAGTAAGATTTCTTCTTCTCTTTTACCAATAGGCAAAACAATTTTTTTCACAGCTGTACCTCCCCAATAAACGTATATATAATTGTACATCTTTTTATAAAAAAATAAAAGAAGAACATTGAAAATCAATGTTCTTCCTTTTTTAACTGTAAACTATATTACACGTAAATATTACCAACGTTTACTAACTCGCCAATATTCACTACGCAGTAATGCCAACACAGTAAAAATCTCCAGCCTGCCTAAAAGCATAGCCATACTCAAGACCATTTTCCCAAACGGTGTTACGTCGGCATAATTGCCTACCGCACCTAAAGAGCCAAAAGCTGGCCCCACACTGCTGACACAGGAAGCAACACCGAAAATTGACTCTTCCATAGGTAATCCCGTTGCCGAAAGCGCAAAAGATAAAACCACAACTACCAATACATACATAAAAAAGAATCTGCTGATATTTATAATCGTCGACATCGGCAGCATTTTTTTATCATAATATACTGTAAGCAGCATTTGCGGATGCAAGGTACGGCGCAGTTCTGCCACGACAGTCTTAATAAGGACGATAAAACGGCAAATCTTAATACCACCGGCAGTAGAACCAGCGCAGCCGCCAGTAAAGAACATAACCGCCAGCAGCAATTTAGAAAAAGATGGCCATTCATCATAATTATAGGATACATACCCAGTGGTAGAAGCAAAAGAAGCAGTCTGGAAAAAAGCATGACGCAACCCTTCTTGCAGGGTATAACCATTAACATACACTATATTAGCAGTAATAAGTAAAGTTATTACCGCAGCAATAAAAATATACACCTTAAATTCTAAATCATGCCATAAAACCCTGATGCCCGATTGCGTAACATGATAGTACAAAGCAAAGTTGCCACCGGCAAACAGCATAAATATTGCTGTTACCACTTCAATAGATATACTGTTAAAATGACCTATGCTTGCATTATAGGTTGAAAAACCACCGGTAGCTATAGCTGAACAGGAATGATTTATAGCATCAAACTCTGACATCCCCAGCATGACCAAGATACCCGTCAGAATAATCGTCATCAACAGATAAATATAAAATAAAGCGATTGCCGTAGACCTGATACGAGGTAAAATACGACTGTTGGAAAAACCACTGACCTCTGCATTAAACAAATAAACTGCACCGCCAGCAATCTGCGGCAGTAGTGCAACGAACAGGACAATAATACCGATACCGCCTATCCAGTGAGTAGCACTGCGCCAAAACAAGATAGATTTAGGCAGCACTTCCAAATCTTTAATTGCTGTCGCCCCTGTCGTAGTAAGCCCAGACATACTTTCAAAATATGCTGAAACAGGATCAAGTATACCTAAAAAGATATACGGCAAAGCAGCTAATCCAGCAGTCAAAACCCAGGCAAAAAACACCGTACCAATACCTTCACGTACTGAGATATCCTTTTTATCAGCATCCCAGGCATATTGGTCAAACATAAATGAAAGATAGGCAGCAATACCTATGGCCATCAAGAAATCAACAAAACATTCTTCACCATAGTATAGAGCCACACCCAGCGGTAAAACCATGATAACTGCCAGGCAGGCACATAAACGCCCTAAAAGATATAATATAATCTTTGTATTCATTAAAATATCACCTGCTGGCTACCAATTTTGTTTATTACGCCAAAAATCAGGACGCATAATGACCAACAAGGAAAAAATTTCCAAACGTCCTAAAAGCATGGCACAAATACTTATGACCTTACCAAAAGTAGAAATATCACCATAAGTTGCCGTAGGACCGACTATACCAAAAGCCGGACCTACACTACTCATACAGGCAGCAATAAGTCCCATGGAGTCCATAATAGATAATCCCGTCAAAGAAATCAGGATTGTCAGAACCATGAACACTAATATATAGAGGAAAAAAAATCTGGTAATATTAGCAATCGTCTCCGGCTCGATAACCTTATGCCCCATCTTGATGGAATAAACAATCCGCGGATGTAATGTTCGCAAAAGCTCAGCCCAGCTTGCTTTAAGCAGGATGACTATCCTGGATATCTTAATACCGCCTGCTGTAGAGCCGCTGCAGCCGCCGACAAACATCAAAATAAAGAGAACATAGCGACTAAACTCCGGCCATTTATTAAAGTCATCAGAAGCAAACCCGGTAGTGCTTCCGATGGAGACCGCCTGAAAAATACCGTGCCGCACGCTGTCATGCAGCGACATGTAGCCGGAAAAATACAGATTACCGATGATTAACACGGCTGCTCCTGTCAACATAAGCAAGTAATACCTATGTTCCATATCATCACGGAAAGCATCCCAATCGCCGCGGCCAATCTTATAATACAGCGAAAAGTTCATACTGGAGATCAGCATGAATACGATAGCCACCACTTCTACAAAAACAGAATCAAAACTAATCAGGCTGTCATGATAATAAGAAAAACCGCCGGTAGCCATGGTAGCTAAAGATAAATTTACCGCCTGCAGGAAAGGCACCTTAGCCACAGTAAGTAAAAGTATTTCCAGTACTGTCAAGCCAAAATAAATAAACACAATCATCATTGCTGATTCTTTAATCTTAGGCAGTGTCCTTTCTGCTACAGCACCAGGCAACTCTGCATTAAATAGATAGCTGGTACCGCTGTTCATCTGCGGCATGATAATGATAAAGAGCATAATTACGCCGATACCGCCACACCAATGAGTCAGACTGCGCCATACCAGCATACTTTTGGAAAACTCATCAAACGAACTGGCTGTAGTAACACCTGTAGTAGTAAAACCTGAAACACTTTCAAAAACTGAAGACACTACATCGAGATTACCACTGAAAAAATAAGGCAGCGAGCCTAAAAAACATACCAGCAGCCAGCCGCAGCCAACAACCGCTATAGCTTCACGCAGGCGCAGTCGTTGATTGCTTTTCTTAGAACCATAATACATCATAGTTTTTGCCACGACGACAGCAATAACAAGCGTCCATGCGAAAACATAAATATTATCACGATCGTAAACCAACGCCGCTAAAAATGGCATAAAGACGATTCCGGAAAAAGCCATTATCAGCTTTCCCAGTAAACGCAAGACTACTTTAAAGTCCATATTTATTCCCTGCCCTCAAATAAAGGAACTGTACTCTTGGCAAACTCACTCTTAATAAATAAAATGATACGGTCGTTAGCCATCAACACTGTATCACCATTAGGAATATATGCTTCACCATCACGTACAATAGCACAAATCAGCGATTCTTTCGGAAAATCAATTTCACGTAGAGCCCTTTTATCTACCTCACTATTTTTACCAATAATAATCTCCAAAGCTTCTGCTTGCGCACCTTCTAAAAGAGAAACAGAAACAATACCGCCTTTGCGTACAAAGCGCAGCACCTCGCCGGCACTCAAAAGACGAGAAGACAGTACGACATCGACACCAACCTTTTCCATCAGTTCGATATATTCGTTACGAGCAACACGTACAATAGTTTTCTTAGCACCTAAATGCTTAGCCAAAAGCGCCAGCAACAAATTCAGCTTGTCATCCTCTGTAATACAGATAACAACATCAGCTTCTGAGGCCCCCTCTTCCATCAAGAGGTCAATATCTGTACCATCACCGCATAATACTAACCCTTTATTAAGCTTAGCAGCAAGCATCTGACAGCGATCCTTATCTTTTTCGATAACCTTGACAAAAAGTCCCTGATTTTCCAACATCGGAGCAAGGAATCTGCCAGTCCTGCCCGCACCAATTATCAGTGCGCGTTTAATTTTTTCATAAGTATTAGAAAAATTGTTTTCAAAGGTCTTAATAACATCATGACGTCCGACGAAATACACATTATCACCCGGCAGTAAAATGTCATCGCCGCGCGGAATAATCATTTTATGTCGCCTAAATAACATTGCTACCAAAATATCCTTGGGGATTCCCAATTCCTTTAAAGGTATATTGGTATAAGGAGAATTCTCCTTAATCTTAGCTTCAAACATACGTACCTTACCGTCTGCAAATTCATCAACATTCAGCGCAGAAGGAGTCATAAGGATATGATCTATTTCAGCTGCAGTAATACGTTCAGGATTAAGGATAAGGTCAATCTGCATTTCATCATTCAGCATTTGAGAAGCATGCACAGCATATTCTACATTACGTATACGTGCAACAGTATGCTTGATACCATTCTTCTTAGCCATCATACAGGTTACCATATTGACTTCATCACTATCAGTACACGCAATCAGAACATCAGCATCCTTAATATCCGGATCAGTAAAGATAATCGGACTGCAAGAACTTCCTTCAATAACAAGCACGTCAAGAGAATTCTGTACGACCTCTTTTCTTCTCGGGTCAGCTTCAATTACCACAACATCAAATTGGTCTTCTGCTAATAGTTGAGCAATGCTATAACCTAATTTACCAGCTCCAGCAATAACGATACGCATTTTATTATCTCCTAATTAAGTAATTAAACTGCAAATAATTTGTAAATATTATAACATATCTGTAGAAAAAAGACTTCTTTTCACAATATTTAAAATAAATTTATTAAAATTGCTCCACCTCTAAGAATAGTGATTTCAAAAACTATATAAGATTATAATAAAAAAGAGAGAGCACTTACTTATGTAAGTGCTCTCTCTTTTTTCTCTAACCGGCAGCTTTCTATC
>UQXH01000022.1 GCA_900545025.1 uncultured Phascolarctobacterium sp. | reverse complement strand
CCAATCTTATCTGCCAGTTCTTTATCAGCTTCTGCTCGGTCTGCTACTTCCTGACCGATTTCGCCTCTGATAGCATCGTCTTCAGCTTTGCGTTCTGCTTCTTCGTTGCCAATCTTATCTGCCAGTTCTTTATCAGCTTCTGCTCGGTCTGCTACTTCCTGACTGATTTCGCCTCTGATTGAAGCATCTTCATTTTTACGGTCCATTTCTTCCTGACCGATTTTATCTGCCAGCTCTTTATCTGCATCTTGACGAATTAGGGATTCACCATTAATTTTGTCTTCTAATGCTTTATCACCAGCAATACGATCATTTTTCTCTTGCTCAAGAGCAGACTTATCTACTAAATCGCCTAATTCTACACCATTGACTTTACCTACTTCAATTTCACCAACAGTTAATTTCCCGTCAAGTTCAAGATCTTTAATTTCTTCGCGTGCTACTACATCACCCGATACATATACACTATCTCCAGCTGTACCATAATATAATTTTTCTGCCATAACAGGACTTGCATATAAACCTGTCATTACTGTTGCGCATAACATAGATGCCAAAAGTTTAGACTTCACCATTTTTTTCATGAAAATCCCTTCCTCTTTAATATCATTACAAATAAAAGCAAATATAAATCTCAGTCCGGTTCTGCATAAAATTTAATATTTCTGCATATAATTGCACTGTATAAAGATTCCAGCCAAGACTGAATATAATTGACTTTTATTTATAACAATCATAGCATATTGTCCCCCCCCGTCAAACATACGTCTTTTAAAGTATTTATTCATGTATACCTTATATTGGAAATTTCATATGTATTTTTATGAATATGCAATAAAATATTTTTTATTTAAAATTCCTGTAACTTATTTTTTATTTTTTAGCTTATTTTTATATATTGTTATCCAATAAAAATAAAAGAACTGATGTACTGTAATTCCATCAGTTCTTACTTTTAACAGCTATTATCATTTATAAAAAAAGACCCGAATAATGAACTGCACCTCCAAAAGTCCAACTTTTGGGGTGCAGTTCATAATTCCGGGTCTTTTACTTTTACTATACTTTTTACTTCTGTGCTGCTGCAATATCACGCATACAGTAAACTAAAGAACCGTTACCGCGATGATTCATAATGCATTCACAGCATTTACCATGCCGAGGGCATTCCTTTTTCGGGCAGGTGCAGTTAGCTTCATTGCAATGTTCTCTTTCCATAATCTTTCTCCTCCTCATATGGATTATTTATAACTTTGCAGTTTTACCAAAAGCTCACCATAAGTTCCTTTATTATTGGCCAGCATCATGTTCAAAGCCCACACCGCAGTTCCTGCATCATCTTCTGTGCGGGTACACTGCATGGGGCGTTTTTCTGTAGTAAAATTAAACAGCTCCTCTGCCTCTACCAGACAGTACATATCCTGACGATTATAGGCAGAAAGTCCTGCATCTGAAAACATTATTGTTGCCATCAGCATATCATCCATGCGCCAGCATTCCAGGCGGTAGTAACGTCCGTCACTGAGCTTGCCGCAGCAGTAGCCGACATCCGTTACACCATCTTCATCAGGCTCATAGGGTGACGGCACATAATCTATACGACATGGTACGGGAAATTTTTTTATCAGCATCTGAAATACTCCTCTATATCATTATTCTTTTTTATTATAACATTATTTAAAGAATAATGGGAGTCAGCTTAGTTAATCAACCCTGCTCAGCAGGCTGTACAATAACCCAGTCCTGTAAAATTACTTTAGGATTCCATGTCGCCTGACTTATCATAGCAAAATCGTCCATTCTTCTTTTGCCTACAATAACCAGAGGGAACTGCTCCTGCTCAACCTCAGCGTACGGCATAACGTTCTTGCTGCTCCAGGAATAGGCCTGCGGCAGAAAATTTTTTACCTCATTGGCCGGAAGAAGTTTGACGATTCTTTTTCCTGAATAAAATACAGCTGACGTCGGATAGCTGCCATATACGCCAACACTGTCAGCAGCTGTAAGCTGAGGCAGTAAAAGCCCCAAATCTCTGGCCGAGCGCTGTGCAGAAAACGGTACGGCAATACATGCAGTTAATGCCAGATAAAAAACAACACAGGTACACCCTATGCTATAAAATGCACCCCCGCTCTGCTGCCGCAGTAACGGATAAAGCAGCAGACCCACTGTAAGCGCGGCAGGAATAAAATACAGCATATTACCTGCAGCAATGCCCTTACCAACGCTCCAATACGCAGAAAGCGACAGCAGTGCAAATCCACCTGTAATTAAACCTAAAAACCATCTGCTGTGCAGCACTTCCTCATGCCGCTGCAAATAGCTGCCCAGCAGTAATGCTCCCGGAAAAAGCATGGGATAGGTATAGGTAATATACTTTGTCGCCATGCACTGAAAAAAGATGAAGATAGTACCAGCCCACAGCAGCAGAAACTGCTCTTTTTCCGGCAAAGCGAAACTTTTTCTGCGCACCAGCCGCACAACAATTACCGGCACAAGCATACTCCAGGGAAAGAAAGCCAAAAGATTTACCGCTGTATAATAATAAATTACATTATCACGCGGATGTTCAGATACTGTGGCCCTGAGAAAATTATGCGTGCCCAAAAAAGTATTAAGAAAATCTGCACCATGCAGATAAACCATCATACCATACCAGGGTACTGTAATCAGAGCAAACAAAATTGTGCCGGTAACTAAATGCATCCTCAATGGCAGTCGCCACTGCTTTTGCCAAATCATAAATAATGTGATAATAAGTCCGGGCAGTAAAAAACCTACCGGACCTTTGGTCAAAGTCGCCAGCGCTGCACAGATATACATAAAATACCAGTCGCGTCTGTTGCCTGATGTATAGGCAAGATAGAAAAAAAGTAATGTGCCGCTGAAAAATAAGAATAAAACCGCATCTGTAATAACTGATTTACTGATGAGGAAAAATTCGATGCAGCTGAGTAATACTATGCTGCTGAAAAAACCGGTTCGTTCATTATATAGCTTGCTGCCGCCCCAATATACTAAGCCTAAAGCCGCCAAGCCAAATACGGCAGGAAAAAATCTGGCGGCAAATTCCGTAAATCCAAAGATTTTGAAAGCTATGGCCGTCAGCCAGTAAAACATCACCGGTTTATCAAACCAATAATGCCCATATATCTGCGGCGAAATCCAGTCACCTGACAGCACCATTTCTTTAGCCGTCAGTGCATAATTGGACTCAACCGAGTCTGTTATCAGCAGGTTATTATTACTAAAGAAAAGCAGCAATACAGCACTTAACCAAAAAAGATACTTATAAGTTTTGCTCATAATAAAACTCCTTACTTTTTGATTTATTTTAATTTTAAGTAATATTTCTTAAAATAATCTGAAAGTAAGGAGTTTCATTTTATTTCGGCAGCCTAACCTGCATTATCGTACCATGCGGCTTATTATCTAAAACAGTAATTGCCCCGCCATGCAGACGCACAATGGACTGCGCCAAAGCGAGCCCGAGCCCTAAGCCGCCCTGTTCACGGCTGCGCACCTTATCCACACGGTAAAACCTGTCAAAAATTTTTTCTTTATAAACATCACTAATCCCTATGCCCTGGTCTTGTACCTGCAAAATAACGCTGTCCTTTTTATCCTCCGCTTTTACGAATATTTGCGAAGCAACAGGAGAATACTTTACAGCGTTATCCAGTAAGATAATCAGCAGCATGTTAAGAGAATCCGCATCGCCTTTGACAAATAATTTTTCCGGCAACGCTGTATTGATTACCTGCTGCTTTTCTTCCGCAACCAGAATGAATTGATTTATAACAAGTCTGCAAAGAGCTGTAAAATCAATCCTGTCTTTTTGTACCGTTAGACCAAGATTATCTCTGCGCGCCAATTCCATCAGGGTATCAGTCAGCTTCCTCAATCTGCTTACCTCTGTTTTAAGCATCTGTAAAGTTTCAGCCGCAAAAGCGCTGTAACGGCTTTCCGTATCTTCAAGCAGGCCCTGCACGGCCAGATTAAGCACAGCAAGGGGAGTGCGCATTTCATGGGAAGCATCGGCAGTGAACTGCTTTTGCTTCTCATACATCAGCTGGATTGGCCGTATATTGCGCTTGGAAAGCCAGTAACCTAAAAGACAGGTTGGTATAAACAGCAATAAGGCAATGCACAGCAATACAAGTAATGTCTCGTAAGCCGCATCATAGTAAAATTCCATATTCTTGAACATATACAGACGGCCGATGACCTTATCGCCATCCTTTACAGGAGCAACCGCCGCAAGATAGCGATACCTTTCGCCCACATTATTACGTATACGCAGCATTGCCGCTGAATCGTCACTCTCCGGCCAGTCCTGGCGATGGTTTTTCAGAATGTCGCCAACGTCAGCCCCCGTCAGCTGATCTAACAACACCGTCTTATTATCCGGCTTAACCAAAAAAGCCAGCATGCTGCCATTTTTTATGGATACATCTGATACGGGAGCTTCTGCTGTAGCAACATATTCCTCCGCTTCATGGTAGATTTGCGCTACCAAATCTTCTTTTTCATGCATCAGCACTGCATACCACACCAGGTAGTAAGTAATACCTACTACCAAAAGGATCAGCATGCCGAAAATAAAGGCATACATCAGCGTCATTCGCCGCCGCAGCCTTTCAAACATATTATTCCACATAATAGCCCACACCTCTTGCCGTATGGATGATATTTTCACCAGCTAAAGTTATAATCTTTTTGCGCAGTAAACGGATATGCACGTCAAGATTATTCTCCGTAACATCATTGTTGATGCCCCAGACTCTTTCCTGTAATATTTCCCGCGGAATAATCTGTCCTCTGTTATTGAGTAATATCTCCAAAAGTTTAAACTCTCGTGGACGTAATTCTATTTTCTTGCCGTCGCAAGTAAAACTATGGTTGCTGCGCTCCAATACATATTTCCCATAGGTTATATTCTCTGCCGTATACTGCCCCGGCCTCCTTAAAAGCGCGTTCAGTCTGGCAATAAGCTCCTGTACGTCAAAAGGCTTCACCATATAATCATCCGCCCCGCTGTTAAGCCCTGCTACCTTATCCTCGACAGTATCCCGCGCCGTCAGCAACAGTATTTTACCAGGATATTCTTCCTCCCGCAGTCTTCGGCATAATGCTACGCCGCTCATGCCCGGCAGCATCCAGTCCAATATCAGTACATCATAACCGTCGCTGTAACATTTTTCGTAAGCATCGCTGCCATTTTCTACCCATTCTACTGTAATATTCTGTTTACGCAGCAGCATGGAAAGCAATCTGCCTAAGTTTTTGTCATCCTCAGCCAATAATACCTTCATAATCACACCTCATCCTTGCTACTTATTCAGTATGAATATACCTCTCTAACATTAAGTAAAACTGAAATAACGACATCTTTTCTTTTATTATAACAAAAAAACACTGCCTATCCTCAAAAGGATAAGCAGTGTTCATCGCTTGGGAAAAATTATTCGTTATCTTTTTTCTCGTCGCGGGTAAGATTGTATTTAATCTTAATATCACGGTAACGGCTCATGCCAGTGCCGGCAGGAATCAGTTTACCGATGATGACATTTTCTTTCAGGCCCAGCAGCGGGTCAACCTTGCCTTTAATAGCAGCATCGGTCAGGACACGTGTAGTTTCCTGGAAGGATGCGGCAGACAGGAAGGAATCGGTTGCCAGAGAAGCCTTGGTGATACCCAGGAGGATCGGACGGCCTTCGGCAGGTTCCTTACCAGCTTCCAGCATTTCTGCATTCTGCTGTTCAAATTCAGCTACGTCGACATATTCGCCCGGAAGCATCGTAGTATCGCCGGATTCTTCAATACGTACTTTACGCATCATCTGACGTACCATTACTTCGATATGCTTACTGTTGATATCAACGCCCTGAGATTTGTAAACGCCTACAACCTGTTGTACCAGGTAACGCTGGGTTGCTTTCACACCGCTGATACGAAGGATATCATGGGGGTTGAGAGAACCTTCAGTCAGACGGTCGCCTTTTTCAATCTGCTGGCCTTCGATAACGGCAAGCTTAGCACCGTACGGAATGGTGTATTCCTGTCCTAAGCCGTCTTCTCCGGTAACGATTACGCGACGGGAGCCGCCTTCTTCAATAATATGAACAAAACCGGTATTTTCGGTCAGGATACCCGGATGTTTCGGTTTACGTGCTTCAAACAATTCTTCGACACGCGGCAGACCTTGAGTAATATCGTCGCCGCCTGCAACGCCGCCGGTGTGGAAGGTACGCATGGTAAGCTGGGTACCGGGTTCGCCGATGGACTGTGCAGCAATAGTGCCGACTGCTTCACCGACATCGACGTTTTTGCCGGTTGCCAGGTTGCGGCCATAGCATTTACGGCAAACGCCGAATTTTGCTTTACAGGTCAGTACGCTGCGGATTTTAACCTTTTCACGCAGAGTGCAGATCTTTTCAGCCATATCTTCAGTAATGTATTCGTTGATATGATACAGCACTTCACCGTTTTCATCACAGATATCTTCTGCCAGGTTACGGCCGATGATACGGTCATGCAGGGATTCAATAACGGTTTGTTTGTTTTTGCCTTCGGTAATCGCTTCAACTTCGATACCGGCAATATCGTTATTGCGGATACGCATTTCTTTAACGGTACCGTCAGCCAAGATAGCATCGATGGTTTCAGCAGTCATAGTGTCGCCCATATGAGCCAGCACTTCGCCTTCACCATTTACGATATCAGCAGCAACTTCTTTGCCTTCAAAGTTATGCAGCATTGCTTCTTTCAAAACTTTGTTAGCATATTCATCGCTGATATTGATACGTACTTTTTCGGTTTCTTCACCGTTCATATCTTCATTTACATAAAGAACGATTTCTTCAACCTTGGCAGCGATAAGCTTCTTATACAGTTCTTCTGTAATGATGGTATCAGCTTCTGCAACAATGCGGCCATCTTCAGCAGTTATACCGGAAGCCAATGTGCGACCAAGAACGCTTTCGCGGATTTTATTCTGGCTACAGCCAAGAACAGCTTTGCACAGACGGTTACGCTCTTTGACAAGATTCATGCCAACAACGTCGCAGTCATCCTCACGAACGATTACGTCCTGAGCAACGTCTACCAGACGACGGGTCAGATAACCGGAGTCAGCAGTACGCAGTGCGGTATCTGCCAGACCTTTACGGGCACCGTGAGTAGAAATAAAGTATTCCAAAATAGTCAGGCCTTCACGGAAGTTAGCCTTGATAGGACGGTCAATGATACGACCGGAAGGATCGGCCATCAAACCGCGCATACCAGCCAGCTGACGAATCTGCTGTACGTTACCGCGGGCACCGGAATTAGCCATCATGTATACGGAGTTGAATTTATCCATGGTGGTAGCCATGAGTTTTTCTGTTACTTTATCGGTAGCCTCGGTCCAGAGATCGATAACCTTGCGATAACGTTCATCCGGGCTCATCAAGCCGCGACGGAACAGTCTTTCAGTCTTATCGACTTCTTTTTCCGTTGCATCAAGGATAGCAGCTTTTTCAGCCGGAATCTTGATATCGGATGTAGCAATGGAGATACCTGCCTTGCAGGCATTATCATAGCCCATTTTCTTGACAATATCCAGAATTTCAGCAGTACGCAGATTGCCATACAGTTTATGAGCCTTGGCAACCAGTTTGCCTAATTCTTTCTTGTCAATCAATTTGCCCAGATGCCATTCTTCTTTACCGTCAGCATTTACTTCCTTATGGTAGTAACGCATTTCTTTCGGCAGCTCACTGTTGAATATAGTGTTGCCGACAGTAGTGGTAACAAGGCTTACGCCTTCAGTCTTCTCTTCACCGATAATATGGTCATTGGGAATATATACTTTAATCAGCGCCTGCAGGTCTACCACACCGTGGAAATAAGCCAGCTGTGCTTCATCAATGCTGGAGAAGCGGCGACCTTCGCCCTTGGCACCTTCTTTAACGATGGTCAGGTAGTAGGAACCAAGAACCATATCCTGGGTAGGAACAGCAACAGGTTTGCCGTCTTTCGGAGCCAGGATGTTGTTTACAGACAGCATCAGCATACGCGCTTCAGCCTGAGCTTCCACGGAAAGCGGCAGATGGACAGCCATCTGGTCACCGTCAAAGTCTGCGTTATACGCAGTACATACCAGCGGATGCAGCTTAATTGCACGGCCTTCAGACAGGATAGGCTCGAAAGCCTGGATACCAAGTCTGTGCAGGGTCGGTGCACGGTTCAAAAGTACAGGATGTTCTTTGATTACTTCTTCCAGAACATCCCAGACAACATTATTGGCACGTTCTACCATGCGTTTTGCGCTCTTAATATTGGTAGCTTCACCGCTGTTTACCAAACGCTTCATTACGAAAGGTTTGAACAGCTCCAGTGCCATTTCTTTCGGCAAGCCGCACTGATGCATTTTCAGCTCAGGACCTACAACGATAACGGAACGACCGGAGTAGTCAACTCGTTTACCAAGCAGGTTCTGACGGAAACGGCCTTGTTTACCTTTCAGCATATCAGAAAGGGATTTCAAAGGTCTGTTGCCGGGGCCGGTTACAGGACGGCCACGACGACCGTTGTCAATCAGAGCGTCAACAGCTTCCTGCAGCATACGTTTTTCATTACGTACGATAATGTCAGGAGCATGCAGTTCCAGCAAACGTTTCAGACGATTGTTACGGTTGATTACGCGGCGATACAGGTCGTTAAGGTCAGAGGTTGCAAAACGACCGCCATCCAGCTGGACCATAGGACGCAGTTCAGGAGGAATAACCGGTACTACGTCAAGAATCATCCATTCAGGACGGTTGCCGGATTTCAGGAAGGCTTCGCATACTTCCAGACGGCGTACAGCACGTACTTTACGTTGACCGCTGACTTCTTTCATTTCTGCACGCAGTTCGTCGGTCAGCTGCTGCAGATCAATTTCCTGCAGCAGTTGTTTAATTGCAGCTGCGCCCATACCTACTTCAAATTCGTCACCGTATTTGTCACGAGCTTCAACATACTCGCTTTCGCTGAGCAGCTGTTTCTTTACCAGCGGGGTATCGCCGGGATCAAGTACGATGTAATTAGCAAAATACAGTACTTTTTCCAGGCTGCGGGGAGAAATATCCAAAATCAGACCCATACGGCTGGGGATACCTTTAAAGTACCAGATATGAGATACGGGAGCTGCCAGTTCGATATGGCCCATACGGTCACGACGAACTTTACTGCGGGTTACTTCAACGCCGCATTTATCGCAGATGATGCCTTTATAGCGGATACGTTTATATTTACCGCAATGGCATTCCCAGTCTTTGGTAGGCCCGAAAATTCTTTCACAGAACAAGCCGTCGCGTTCCGGTTTCAAAGTTCTGTAATTGATGGTTTCCGGCTTCTTTACTTCACCGTAGGACCAGGCTCTAATCTGGTCCGGAGAAGCTAAACCGATACGCATAGACTCAAAATTATTTACATCTAACAAGAATTGCTCGCTCCCTTCTATTACATATCATCGTCAAGATCAGATTCGCCGTCTTTAATCGTGAAATTACCAAGGTCGGCAATCACGTCGGGCATATCTTCGGTAGCGTCATTATCTGCATAATCGTCATTTTGCTGTTCCACAGGCGCTTCGCTGATCTGGCCTTCGATATTCAGGTCAACCTCACGTGCGGTTTCAGCAATATCGTCATCAGTATCGCGCAGGGAAATTTCTTCCTCATCTTCATTGAGCACTTTGATGTCAAGGCCGATACTTTGCAGCTCTTTAACAAGTACTTTGAAGGATTCGGGAATGCCCGGATCAGGAACATTTTCACCTTTGACGATAGCTTCGTAGGTTTTTACACGACCAACAACATCGTCGGACTTAACGGTAAGGATTTCCTGCAGGGTGTAAGCAGCGCCGTATGCTTCCAGCGCCCAAACTTCCATTTCACCGAATCTCTGGCCGCCGAATTGAGCTTTACCGCCCAAAGGCTGCTGGGTAACCAAAGAGTACGGGCCGGTGCTGCGGGCATGGATCTTATCGTCAACCAGATGGTGCAGCTTGAGCATGTAGGTCAGACCGACCGTTACTTTGTTGTCGAAAGGCTCGCCGGTACGTCCATCGTACAAAGTGGTCTTAGCGGTAGCGTCAATACCAGCCAGTTCCAGTGCATCAGCAATATCCTGTTCATGTGCGCCGTCGAATACCGGTACGGAAATCTGCACTGCGCGCACACTCTGATCGCCGAATTTATCAATTTCTACAGTTTCCGGCATGCCGTTCTTTTCAACGTCATAGCCGTATTTATTCAGTTTCTCTACTAAGCCCTCTGCATTATCGGCAATCTGCATACCGAGTGCACGAGCAGCCCAGCCAAGATGGTTTTCCAAAATTTGTCCGATGTTCATACGGGAAGGTACGCCCAAAGGATTCAGTACGATATGTACCGGCTCGCCGCTGGGCAGGAAAGGCATATCCTCACGTGCCATAATACGGGAAACGACACCTTTGTTACCATGACGGCCTGCCATCTTATCGCCTTCGGAAATCTTACGTTTCTGAGCGATATGAACACGTACCTGTTCGTTTACTCCCGGAGGCAGTTCGTCACCGTTTTCACGGCTGAATACTTTTACGCTGACAATCTTACCAGCTTCGCCATGCGGTACGCGCAGGGAACTGTCACGTACTTCGCGTGCTTTTTCACCAAAGATGGCGCGCAGCAAACGTTCTTCAGCAGTCAGTTCGGTTTCGCCTTTCGGAGTTACCTTACCGACCAGGATATCGCCGGGACGAACTTCTGCGCCGATACGGATAATCCCGCGTTCATCCAGATCTTTCAGAGCTTCTTCAGAAACATTGGGAATCTCGCGGGTGATTTCTTCTTTACCCAGCTTGGTATCACGGGCATCGCAGTCATATTCTTCAATATGGATAGAAGTAAATACGTCAGCTTTTACCAAGTCTTCATTGAGCAGGATAGCGTCCTCGTAGTTATAGCCTTCCCAAGGCATGTAAGCAACGATGACGTTATGACCGAGGGCCAATTCGCCGTGGTCGGTTGCAGGACCGTCTGCCAAGACTTGTTTTTCTACGACCTTGTCGCCTTTATAGACGATAGGACGCTGGTTTACGCAGGTACCCTGGTTGGAGCGTTTGAATTTCAGCAGCGGATAAACATCCAGCTCGCCGTTTTCAGCACGTACACGGATTTCGTTGCCTACTACGCGTTCAACAGTACCGGCGCGTTTCGCCAGTACGCAGACACCGGAGTCAACAGCTACCTTGTATTCCATGCCGGTACCGATAATCGGAGCCTGGGTGCACAGCAAAGGTACAGCCTGACGCTGCATGTTCGCACCCATCAATGCACGGTTAGCATCGTCGTTTTCCAGGAACGGAATCAATGCAGTAGCGATAGATACAACCTGCTTAGGAGAAACGTCCATGTAGTCTACCTGGTCAGGTGGCAGAGAAAGTACGTCGTCTTTGGCACGGGCAGTTACACGGTCTTCCAGGAAGTAGCCATTTTCATCCAAAGGTTCGTTGGCCTGTGCGATGATATACTTATCTTCCTCGTCAGCAGTCATATAGTAAACTTCATCAGTTACACGTCTGTTTTCTTTATCAACACGACGGTACGGAGTTTCCATAAAGCCATATTTATTGATAACAGCAAAGGTAGAAAGAGAACCAATCAAGCCGATGTTCGGACCTTCAGGAGTCTCGATAGGACACATACGGCCATAGTGAGAGTTGTGTACGTCGCGGACTTCGTAGCCTGCACGTTCACGGCTTAAACCGCCGGGCCCAAGTGCGGACAGACGGCGTTTATGAGTTAGTTCTGCCAGAGGATTGTTCTGGTCCATGAACTGAGACAGCTGGCTGCTGCCGAAGAATTCCTTAATTGCGGCAACAACAGGGCGGATATTGATAAGGGCCTGAGGAGTAATAACCTCGGTATCCTGGATGGTCATACGCTCTCTGACAACTCTTTCCATACGGGCCAGGCCGATACGGAACTGGTTCTGCAGCAGTTCGCCTACGCAGCGTACACGACGGTTGCCCAGATGGTCGATGTCATCGCCGGTACCGTGACCGTCCATCATATTCAGCAAATAGTTGAAGGATACCATGACATCTTCTACTGTTACAGTACGGATTTTTTCATCAATGCCGGTAGTGAACAGCAAGTCCATATCCTGATCTTTAAACTTGATTTTCAGTTTACGCAGGCCTTGTTCTTTGTAAACGCCGCTTGCTTCAACCTTGTCAAGATTTTCTACAGTCATCTTGGTGCCTGCAGGCAAGATGATTTCGCCAGTTTCCATATCAACCAGCGGTTCAGCAATCACAGTACCCTGCAGGCGGTTGCGCCAGCCAAGCTTCTTATTTAATTTATAACGGCCAACACTAGCCAGGTCATAACGTCTGTTATCAAAGAAAGTAGCTTCAATCAGCTGGGTAGCATTTTCCAAAGTAGGAGGTTCGCCGGGACGCAGCTTTTTATATATCTCGATTAAAGCTTCTTCTCTGTTATTGGTAGTATCTTTTTCCAGAGTGGACAGCACAAAAGGATGCTCGCCAAATACCTTGATAATTTCCTCATTGGAGGACAAACCAAGCGCACGCAGCAGCACAGTTGCAGGCAGCTTCCTGGTACGGTCTACACGGGCATAGATAACATCGTTGATGTCAGTTTCATATTCAATCCAGGCGCCGCGGTTAGGAATAACGGTAGTACCATACAGCTTCTTGCCGCTGGGGTCGATATCTACGGAATAATAAACGCCGGGAGAACGTACCAACTGGCTGACGATAACACGTTCAGCGCCGTTAATAACAAAAGTACCAGTCTCCGTCATCAGCGGGAAATCGCCCATGAATACGGAGGATTCTTTGATTTCACCAGTATCTTTATATACGAGACGTACTTTGACATTCATCGGCGCAGAGTAGGATTCATCTCTTTCTTTGCACTCTTCAACGCCATATTTAGGCTTACCCAGCTCGAAATTTTCGAAGGAAAGTTCTAAATTACCGGTAAAGTCTTTTATCGGAGAAATATCGTGGAAGATTTCACACAAGCCTTCCTTGATAAACCACTCATAGGATTTTCTCTGGATATCAATCAAATGAGGCATCGGCAATACTTCATTGATTCTTGCATAACTATACCGAATCCTATCACCCACTGGAACCGGTTTAAACATGTAATTCCTCACCCCTTCATATTTTGTCAGGCACGCAAAACCAGCACAATCAATCGTCGACAAAAAAAACAAGGTTCTTACCACAAGGACCTTGTCTGTTGTCTTCGATGAATGTGCTTCATCTGTACACTATAAGCAAAATACGCCGTTCAACCACTGACCCAACGTATATGTTGTCAATCATACCTGCATTCATTCTTATTGATGTAGTATATTATATTAGCATATTATTTTTAGTATGTCAATAATATATTTATTAAAATTATCCTGTTCAATCCATTTTCTTAACAAATTTTCTGATGCTCAGACTGAATGTAACCGTGATAAACACTATCAGTGCCAAAACCTGCGTCCACAAAAGGACGATGCTGTTGCCCTTTAAAAGGATGCCGCGCATAATCTGCAGATAATATGTCAACGGCAGCAAATTCCCCAGCCAATAAAAAATATCGGCCATGGATTCACGCGGAAAAACAAATCCTGACAGCAGGATACTGGGCAAAAAGAAGAAAAAGGACATCTGCATGGCCTGCATCTGTGTCTTGGCAAAGCTGGAAATCAATACGCCCAGCGTCAGCGAAGCCACAATGAAGATTGACGACAGAGCATACAAAAGCACGATGCTGCCGCGCACAGGCAGATCAAAAACGATGATGCCCGCCAGCATGGCTACGGTCATCTGGCAGTAGCCGACAAATATATAAGGAATAATTTTCCCCAGCAGTAATTCCCAGCTTTTTACCGGTGTAACAATCAGCTGTTCCATAGTACCGTTTTCTATCTCGCGCACGATGGCCATGGAAGTTATCATCACCATGGTCATGGTAAGGATGGTCCCCATGATACCCGGCACCATATAGTAGGCCGTTACAAAATCAGGATTATACCAGGCCCTGATCCTGATATCGTACAGATTCTGTACTGGCACATGCGAGCCGTATTTTTCCAGCATGATTTCCTGAGATTTCAGCTGCCCTACCGACTGAGCTGCTGCAATAGCGGAAGAAGCAGAGGTAGAATCAGTAGCGTCTACAATAACCTGTATCGGCGTAGCGCGGCGATGATGAATATTTTCGGCTAAATCTGGAGGAATGATAATCCCCACCTTGACCTTACCGGCATCTACCATGTCGTTAATCTCTTTATTACTGCCTGCATAATATTCCAGCTCAAAATATTCGCAGGCTGCAAGGCCATTGAGCAGTTCTCTGCTCTCCGTAGTCTGAGATTGGTCAAAAACTGCCGTGTTCAGATGCTTGACATCAGTATTTACCGCAAAGCCAAAAATAATCAGCTGGAATACCGGCAAAAGAAGCATCATCCCCAAAGTCAACCTATCTCTGCGCATCTGGATAAATTCTTTTCTTAATATGGCTATCAGTCTACTCATAATCAACTTTCCCCTGTTTCCTTACATAATAAATAAAGACATCTTCCATGGCAGGAGCAATAATCTCATAATCCCAGGCCGCCAACAGCGGCAAAGCCTTTTCCGCAAGCCGCAACCGTACATTATTTCCACAGATATAACTATCAGCTAACGGTAAGTGTGCCTCCTGTAATGCGGTAAACAGCTGCATGCTGTCGTCAGCAGCAATATTAACTAAGATTCCTTCAATACTCTTTTTCAGTTCCTGCGGACTGCCGCAGGCAACTAATCTGCCCTCATTGATAAAACCTACCTGGTCACAATGTTCTGCTTCATCCATAAAATGCGTCGTAATAAGTACCGTAGTACCGGCAGCGGCTAAATGATAAATTATTCTCCAAAACAGCCGCCTCCCCTTAGGGTCTACCCCGGAAGTCGGTTCATCCAAAAATAGTATCTGCGGCTCGTGGATTACTGCGCAGCTCAGAGCCAAGCGTTGCCTTATCCCGACAGACAGACTGCCCGTCAGGATATGTCTTTCCTCCTGCAGTCCTGCCAGCTCCAGCATCTTTGTAATCCTTGCCTGACGGTGTTCTTGAGCTATATCATATACGCCGGCATAAAACTCAAGATTTTCCAGTACCGTTAAGTCCTGATAGAGACTAAACTTTTGCGACATATAACCTATTTTTTGCCGTATATCCTTTTTTTCAGCTGCTATATCATGTCCTAAAATGTAGCACTTACCAGCCGACGGCGGCAAAATACCGCATAAAACCCTCACCGTAGTCGACTTACCGCTGCCATTAGGCCCAAGAAAGCCAAATATCTGCCCCGGCTCAATGTGCAGATTCAACCTGTCGACAGCTGTAAAATTACCAAAACGGACAGTTAAATCTTCTGTCCTGATTACTGCTGCCATGACGAAGCTCCTTTCTCGGCTAAAAGGATAAAGGCGTCCTCCAATGAAGGCGTTATTATCTTAATCTCCGGTATCATCTCATAATAAGTATTCAGGCGATTCCGTATTTCGCTTGTCGTCCTGTCCGGCTGATCCGTGATAATGTGATAAGTATCGCTGAAAAATTCCATATCCAGCAAATAACATCCGTTTAATAATCGGGGCAGACTGCGTTCTTTACTTGCTACCTGTAATACAGTATAGGGATATGTATCTATGATATGCTGCGGAGTTTGACAGATTAGCTTCCGTCCCTGCTGCAGAAAGAGTATCCTGTGACAAAGTGCGGCTTCATCCATATAAGGAGTAGCGACAATTACAGTCATGCCTTCTTTATTCAACGTATACAGAAGCTGCCAAAACTCCCTGCGCGCTACCGGGTCTACTCCGGTAGTAGGCTCGTCCAAAAAAAGTACCTGCGGCTTATGCAGCACTGCTGCCGCCAGAGCCAGTTTTTGTTTCATCCCGCCGGAAAGCTTGCCTGCTAAGCGTTCCTTAAACGGCCACAGACCTGTAAACTGCAGCATATAGCTGATTTTTGCTTCCGCATCAGATTTCTCCAAATTATATAAAGCAGCTATAAACTGCAGATTTTCCAGCAGCGTCATATTTTGGTATAGACTGAACTGCTGCGGCATATACCCTATCTGCGCCTTAATTTTTTCCAGCTTGTCGGCACAGCCCAAAACAGTAACCTTGCCGGTATAATCACCATAAATACCAGTCATAATCCGCATCAGCGTAGTCTTCCCGGCACCATCAGGCCCTACCAGCCCCATTATCTCTCCCATGGCTACCTGCATTGATAACTTATCTACTGCTTTTACTGCAGTAAAATATTTACTTACTTCTTCTACCTTTACCGCCTCAGTCATCAAGTATCACATCCGCAATCATTCCCGGTTTAAAAATAAAACTATCATTATCAAGCCTTACCTTGACATAGAAAACCATATTAGCTCTTTCACGTGCGGTAATGCTTTGACGCGGCGTATATTCAGCCTGATCGCTTATCTCATCAATCCTGCCAAGAAATTCTTTATCAGGAAAAGCATCAATATGTACTTTGACCTGTTGCCTATAGGAAATCTGCCCCAACATTTCCGACGGAAGATAAATCTTGACCCAGCAGTCAGACATATCTGCCACAGTCATTACCGCTGTACCTGCAGCGACATATTCACCAGTTTCATAATTCTTAGTCAGGACAAGCCCATCAACAGGACTGGTCAGCTCAGTATAAGCTACATTTCTCTCGCTTTGCTGTACCAAGGCCTCACACCGCTTCACTTCTTCCTGCTGAGCTGCCAGCTGATCCTCACGGGTACCCTTTTCTAACAGACGCAAAGCCGCCTCCGCAGCTTCTAACTGTCTTTGGGCAACCGTAACAGCGTTTTCCGCTTCATCATACTGCTGCCTTGAAACTGCGCCATCATCATATAAAGCTTTATATCTCTGCCAGTCACGTTCCGCCTTACGATATACCGATGCCGCTGCTGCCGACTGCGCCGCTGCCTGCTCCAATTCCTCTGCCCTGGCGCCTTTGCGTAAATCTTCCAGTACAGCCTCAGCACCAGCCAGCGCGGCTTGGTCATGCTCAAGCTGCAGCAGGTAGTCCTTGCTTTCTATCTGAGCCATCAAAGTCCCCTTGCCAACCCGGTCGCCCTCCGTAACATTGATAGCGGTAAGGTAGCCGGAAATCTTAGGTACAATATCTACCTTTGTAACTTCAATAGTACCAGTAAACATGCGCTCATTCTTTTTTTGCAGGTATAATTTATATCCGGCTGCACACAATAGGACGATGACCACTGTAACAACAGCCGTTATCTTATATTTCTTCATATCGTTCTCTCCTGCTTATTCCCTGGAAAAATATCGCCAATACCGTTTCGATATACTGTTCTGAAAAAACTTCATCCTGTTCGATAACACTTTGATGAATCGGACGGGCCAGATAATAAAAATTTATCGCCCCTGCCAGCATCATAATAGCTTTATCTGTATCCAGATCGGCTTTAAAGATACCGTTCTTTTTCCCCGTCTCCAATGCATGGCGTAAAATACTTACAACCGGCTGCAATGTTTCGGCTGCAAATCTGCCCATTACATCAGTAGGCAGCAACAGTTCGTGATACAGCAGTCTGACAAAATAAGGATAGCGGCAGTGAATACTCTTCACTGTCTCGGCATACAGTTTGATGATTTCATACGGGGATAGCCTTTGTATCTCCCGACTGCTCAGAGAAGAAGTAAGCATAGACGCCACATTTGCTATTACCGCGCAATAAAGGCCATATTTACCGCCAAAATAGTAGGAAACAGCTGAACTGTTGACCGCAGCCGCAGCTGTTATTTCCCTGATACCGACACCATGAAAACCTTTTTCTGCAAACAGTCGCCCCGCTTCTGACAAAATTTTTTCTTTGCTGCTTATTTTTTCCATGCTCACCGCCTCTTTTCAATCAATCGTTTGATTTTTATATTTCTCTGCCTAAGGTAATAATTCCTGCAATAAAACAAAAAAACTCCATCCTTTTCAGGATGGAGTTTTTACAAAAAGTAAAATTATTTTACTTCTACAGTTGCGCCAGCTTCTTCAAGTTTAGCTTTCAGAGCGTCAGCGTCAGCTTTGGAAACTTTTTCTTTAATAGCTTTCGGTGCGCCGTCAACGATTTCTTTAGCTTCTTTCAGGCCCAGGCCGGTTACTTCGCGAACAACTTTGATAACGTTGATTTTGGAAGCGCCAGCAGCGGTCAGAACAACGTCAAATTCAGTTTTTTCAGCAGCAGCTTCGCCAGCAGCAGCCGGAGCAGCAGCAACAGCTACCGGAGCAGCAGCGGATACGCCGAATTTTTCTTCCAGAGCTTTTACGAGTTCAGAGAGTTCGAGTACGGTCATAGATTCAATAGCTTCGATGATTTGTTCTTTATTCATTTCATTTACCTCCAATATAAGTAAGTGTTAATTTTAATATTTTAAACTGCTTTACGCAGCGCACCGCACATTAAGCGGATTCTTTTTGTTTGCGTACAGCTTCGAGAGCGTATACAACATTGCGGATAGTACCTTGGAGTACATTGACAAAACCGCTGATAGGAGCATTCATGCTGCCCAGCATTTTGGCAATAAGTACTTCTTTCGGCGGCAATGCTGCCAGTGCTTTGATTTCGTCAGCGCTGATAACTTTACCGTCAAGCACACCAATTTTAACTTTCAGTGCTTTGTTTTCTTTTGCGAATTCGCAAATAATCTTTGCAACTGCAACAGGATCTTCCGGAGCAACAGCGATAGCGGTATTATGTTCCAGAACCGGCTCCAGGCCTTCAATACCAGCTTCTTCAGCTGCAATGCGGAGAAGGGTATTTTTAACTACGCTGTAGTTTACGCCAGCTTCGCGCATCTTACGGCGCAGTACGGTATCCTGAGCAACAGTTAAACCACAGAAGTCAACCAAAATTGCACATTTGGAGCTGGTCAGCAATTCTTTCAGCTCAGCAACTTTAGCTACCTTTTCAGGTCTGATAACTGCCATTGGATTGCACCTCCTTTTTTGATATTATTTATTAAATCAAAAAGACCTCTCGGCCGTAGCCGGAGGTCGGAAGGTCTATATCTTCACGCTCCAGCCTCGGCAGGCGTATTAAAAATACTTACGCAGAGCACCTGCTGTCTATGGCCCGATAATCTTCTGATTTAGTAAAATATTAGAAACTACAAAACTAAATTATTTGTCGCTGGTTGCTTTCAGCACGTCAACCTTTACGCCAGGGCCCATAGTAGTGGACATGGTGATGGTTTTCATGTACTGACCTTTAGCGCCAGACGGCTTAACCTTGATCAAGGTTTCTGCCAGAGTGATGTAGTTTGCCAAAAGCTGTTCTTCAGTAAAGGATACTTTACCGATAGGAGCTTGTACATTGCCGGCTTTATCGGTACGATACTCGATTTTACCAGCTTTGATTTCGTTTACAGCACGAGTTACGTCCATGGTAACAGTGCCAACCTTCGGGTTAGGCATCAAGCCTTTAGGACCGAGGATTTTACCAAGACGACCAACAAGACCCATCATATCGGGAGTAGCTACGCAGACATCAAAATCAGTCCAGCCGCCTTGAATCTTAGCTACATATTCTTCGCCGCCAACAAAGTCTGCGCCAGCAGCTTCTGCTTCTGCAATTTTGGGGCCTTTAGCAAAAACAAGGACAGTCTTGGATTTGCCAGTGCCGTGAGGCAGGACCAGAGCGCCACGTACTTGCTGATCAGCATATTTCGGGTTTACGCCCAGACGGAATGCAACTTCAACAGTGCTATCGAATTTAGTAGTTGCGGTTTTCTTAACCAGTTCTACTGCTTCTTTCGGAGAGTAGAGTTTGTCAGCTTCGATAAGTTTCAAAGCGTCATTGTACTTTTTACCCATTAAAAAATTCCTCCTATGTGGTATTAACGGTTTAAGCCTCCCACTAATTTCCGAAGACAGGGATTAGTCTTCAATAACAATACCCATGCTGCGTGCAGTACCTTCTACCATTCTCATAGCAGCTTCAACGTCAGCAGCGTTCAGGTCAGCCATCTTGCTTTCTGCGATTTCGCGAACTTTGTCACGACCCAGTTTAGCAACTTTCTTTTTGTTGGGTTCACCAGATGCTTTTTCCAGACCAGCAGCTTTTTTCAGCAGAACTGCAGCCGGCGGAGTTTTGCAGATAAAGGTAAAGGAACGGTCTTCAAAAACAGTGATTTCAACAGGGATGATGAGACCAGCTTGTTTTGCAGTACGTTCGTTAAACTCTTTAACGAAAGCCATGATGTTAACACCAGCCTGACCAAGTGCAGGACCTACAGGAGGAGCCGGAGTAGCTTTACCAGCCGGTACCTGTAATTTTACCATCTTAACGACTTTTTTCGGCATTTAATTACACCTCCTTACTTATTCAGCTTCTTCAACTTGTGTAAAATCAATTTCAACAGGAGTTTCACGTCCAAACATATCAACAAGAACTTTCAATTTACCGCGCTCTTCATTGATTTCTGCCACTTTACCGATGCAATCGGCAAACGGGCCTGCTTTAAGACGAACCAGCTGCTGTAACTGAAAATCAATTTTAGGCCGACCCTCGTCAACGCCCATGGAGCGCATAATCTGACGAACTTCTTCATCAGTCAACGGAATCGGTTTAGTACCTGAACCGACAAAGCCGGTTACACCAGGAGTGTTGCGGACAGCATACCAGCTGCGGTCATTAACGATCATTTCCACCAGGACATAGCCCGGGAAAACCTTACGTTGGACACTGCGTTTTTTGCCATCCTTGACTTCAATTTCATTCTCCATAGGTATAACTATACGGAAAATTTCATTTTCCATTCCCAAGGAATGAACTTTGCGTTCCAGGTTTGCGCTTACTTTATTTTCATATCCGGAATAAGTATGAATTACATACCAACGTTTTTCTTCCATCATATATTGGAAAGCAACGCTTCCCCAATCCTCCTTACATTATCTTATTGCCCGTTATTGCAGGAATAAACGGAACAGCACGCTGAAGAAAGTGTCAATCACCCATATCAACACCGCACACAATACTACTGCAATAAGAACTACGATAGTATTAGCAATAAGCTCTTGTTTGGTAGGCCAGGTTACCTTTTTCAATTCTACCTTAGTTTCACTCAGAAAACGAGTAACACTGAAGCTGCTCTTTTCTGTTTCAGTAGTTTCCGGAACGGCCATTTTTTCACATCCTTGCTATAAATACCTAGTACTCACACTGCAGCCAAATTATTTGGTTTCTTTATGTAAAGTGTGTTTTTTGCAGAATTTGCAGTATTTATTGATTTCGATACGATCAGGATCGTTCTTTTTGTTTTTGTTGGTTTGGTAATTTCTTTGTTTGCATTCAGTGCATGCCAAAGTAATCAAAGTACGCATCTAGTTACACCTCGCTTACGTTAATAAAATAAAACCAATCTCAAATTGTCGCTAATATAGAGTACCATAGTTAACACTTAATGTCAACAATAAAAATATCTATATTTTAAAACTTAAGACCGGCCGAAACGACCGGTCTTGACAGGTTTTCGATTAAACTTCTTCTACTTCGGAAACAACGCCGGCGCCAACGGTACGACCGCCTTCACGGATTGCGAAACGCAGACCTTTTTCGATTGCGATCGGGGTGATCAGCTCTACTTCCATGGTTACGTTATCGCCAGGCATTACCATTTCTACGCCTTCCGGCAGTTGGGTTACACCGGTTACGTCGGTGGTACGGAAATAGAATTGCGGACGGTAGCCGTTGAAGAACGGAGTATGACGGCCGCCTTCTTCTTTGGTCAGGATGTATACTTCACCTTTGAATTTGGTGTGCGGATGAATGCTGCCGGGTTTGGACAGTACCTGACCGCGTTCGATTTCTTTACGGTCTACGCCACGCAGCAGGCAGCCTACGTTATCGCCTGCTACTGCTTCGTCCAGCAGTTTGCGGAACATTTCTACGCCGGTTACTACGGTAGATTTCTTTTCTTCTTTCATGCCGACGATTTCTACGGTGTCGCCTACTTTTACGGTACCACGTTCAACACGGCCGGTTGCTACGGTGCCACGGCCGGTGATGGTGAATACGTCTTCGACAGGCATCAGGAACGGTTTGTCGGTTGCACGTTCCGGCAGCGGAATGTAGCTGTCTACTGCATCCATCAGGTCCATGATCTTTTCTTCGTATTTCTTGTCGCCTTCCAGGGCTTTCAGTGCGGAGCCTGCTACTACCGGGATGTCATCGCCGGGGAAGTCGTAGCTGGAGAGCAGTTCGCGTACTTCCATTTCTACCAGTTCCAGCAGTTCTTCGTCGTCTACCATGTCGACTTTGTTCAGGAATACTACCATTGCAGGTACGCCTACCTGGCGAGCCAGCAGGATGTGTTCACGGGTCTGCGGCATCGGGCCGTCTGCTGCGGATACTACCAGGATTGCGCCGTCCATCTGTGCTGCGCCGGTGATCATGTTTTTAACATAGTCGGCGTGGCCCGGGCAGTCTACGTGTGCGTAGTGACGGGTTGCGGTTTCATATTCTACATGGGAGGTGTTGATGGTGATACCACGTTCACGTTCTTCCGGTGCTTTATCGATCATGGAGTAGTCCATGAATTCTGCGCCGCCTTTTTCTGCCAGCACTTTGGTGATTGCTGCGGTCAGAGTAGTCTTGCCATGGTCAACGTGACCGATGGTACCGATATTCAGATGGGGTTTAGTTCTTTCATATTTAGCTTTTGCCATTTGTGAATTGCCTCCTTAAAGTGTTTGTGAAAACTTAGGCTTGAGTGCCTTTGTTTTTAGCAATGATTGCTTCAGCAATGTTTCTGGGAACATCTTCATAATGGTCAACTTCCATAGAGTAGTTGCCACGGCCCTGAGTCTTGCTGCGCAGGTCGGTTGCATAACCGAACATTTCAGCCAGCGGAACGAAAGCATTGATAACTTGTGCACCGTTACGAGCTTCCATACCTTCAATGCGGCCACGGCGGGAGTTAATGTCGCCGATTACGTCGCCCATATATTCTTCAGGAACGGTAACTTCAACTTTCATGTAAGGTTCGAGGATTACAGGATCAGCCTTCTGAGCACCAGCTCTGAAGCCCATGGAACCTGCAATCTTGAACGCCATTTCAGAAGAGTCGACTTCATGGTAAGAACCGTCGTATACGGTAACAGCGATGTCAACCATCGGATAGCCGGCAACTACGCCGTTTTCCATAGCTTCTTTGACACCTGCTTCGATAGGAGCGATGTATTCTTTGGGAATAGCGCCGCCAACGACTTTATTTTCAAACAGGAAGCCTTCGCCAGGTTCACGCGGAGTGATTTCCAGCCAGCAATGACCATATTGGCCTTTACCACCGGACTGACGAACGAATTTACCTTCGGATTTAACTGCTTTGCGGATGGTTTCACGGTAAGCAACCTGCGGGTTACCAACAGTGCAGCCTACTTTGAATTCGCGGAGCAGACGGTCAACAATGATGTCCAGGTGAAGCTCGCCCATGCCGGAAATAATGGTCTGGGAAGTTTCTGCATCAGTGTGTACGCGGAAGGTCGGATCTTCTTCAGCAAGTTTTTGTAAAGCAATGCCCATTTTTTCTTGGTCTGCTTTGGTTTTAGGTTCAACTGCAACGGAGATAACGGGATCCGGGAATACCATGGATTCGAGGATGATTTCGTTTTTCTCATCGCAGAGGGTGTCACCGGTAGTGGTGTCTTTCAAACCTACAGCAGCTGCGATATCGCCGGAGTAAACCATTTCGATTTCTTCACGGTGGTTAGCATGCATTTGCAGGATACGGCCGATACGTTCTCTCTTACCTTTGGTGGAGTTATATACATAAGAACCAGCGGTCAGAGTGCCGGAATAAACGCGGAAGAATGCGAGTTTACCAACAAACGGGTCAGTCATGATTTTGAATGCCAGTGCGGAGAACGGAGCTTCGTCGCTGGAAGGACGTTCATCTTCCTCACCGGTTTCAGGGTTAACGCCTTTGATAGGCGGAATGTCGGTCGGAGCAGGCATGAATGCAACAACTGCGTCCAACAAAGGCTGTACACCTTTGTTTTTATAGGAAGAACCGCAGCATACAGGAGTCATCTTGCAGGCAATGGTTTGTTTACGGATGCCGGCCATGATTTCTTCTTCAGTCAGTTCTTCACCTTCCAGATATTTCATCATAAGCTCGTCATCGCCTTCAGCAACAGCTTCAACCAGTTGTGCGCGATATTCTTCTGCTTTTTCCTTCATATCTTCAGGAATTTCAACGAATTCTTCGTCTTTGCCCAGCGCATCGCCGTAAACGATAGCTTTCATCTTGATCAGATCGATCATACCTTCAAAGGTATCTTCAAAGCCGATAGGCAGTTGGATGGGCACTGCATTGGCACCCAGACGATCTTTCATCATTTGCACTACGTTGTAGAAGTTAGCGCCGGTGATGTCCATTTTGTTTACATACGCCATACGCGGTACATGGTATTTGTCAGCCTGACGCCATACAGTTTCAGACTGAGGTTCAACGCCGCCTTTAGCGCAGAACACTGCAACGGAACCGTCAAGTACACGCAGGGAACGTTCTACTTCTACAGTGAAGTCAACGTGGCCCGGAGTATCGATGATGTTGATGCGGTGGCCAGCCCATTGGCAGGTGGTTGCAGCGGAAGTAATGGTAATACCGCGTTCCTGTTCCTGAACCATCCAGTCCATGGTAGCGCCGCCATCATGGGTTTCACCGATTTTATGTACTCTGCCGGTATAGAACAGGATACGTTCGGTTGTAGTGGTTTTACCAGCATCGATGTGAGCCATGATGCCGATGTTTCTAGTTTTCTCAAGCGGAAATTGTCTGCCCACTTCTTAAATCCTCCTCAATAATTCAACTGAGACAGGCCATTACCAGCGGTAATGAGCAAATGCTTTATTTGCTTCTGCCATTTTGTGGGTATCTTCACGTTTTTTAACAGCAGCGCCGGTAGCGTTTGCTGCATCCATGATTTCACCAGCTACACGCTCGCACATGGTTCTTTCACCACGCAGGCGAGAGTAGTTTACCAGCCAGCGAATACCCAGGGTGGTTTTACGGTCAGCGCGTACTTCCACCGGAACCTGGTAGTTAGCACCGCCTACACGGCGAGCACGTACTTCCAGAAGCGGCATTACATTTTGCATAGCGGCATCAAATACTTCCAAAGGATCTTTGCCGGTTTTTGCACGAACCAGGTCAAATGCATCATACACGATGCGTTCAGCAACGCCTTTTTTGCCATCGAGCATGATTTTGTTAATAAATCTAGTTAAAAGTTTAGAACCGTACACCGGATCCGGCAGTACGTCTCTTTTAGTTACAGGGCCTTTTCTCGGCATGTGTTTCCCTCCTCAAATCTTCATTCGTCGTTTACTCAATTATTTTTTAGCAGCTTTTGCACGTTTCGCGCCGTATTTGGAGCGAGACTGGTTGCGGTTAGCAACGCCTGCAGTATCAAGAGCACCGCGAATGATGTGGTAACGCACGCCCGGAAGGTCTTTTACCCTTCCGCCTCTGATAAGAACAACACTGTGTTCCTGAAGATTGTGACCGATACCCGGAATGTAAGCAGTAACTTCGATGCCGTTAGTCAAACGTACACGAGCTACTTTACGAAGTGCAGAGTTAGGTTTTTTCGGGGTAGTAGTGTAAACCCTGGTGCAAACGCCACGTTTTTGCGGGCATTCTTTCAATGCCGGAGCAGTGGATTTGGATTTCAAAACTTCTCTGCCTTTACGTACTAACTGGTTAATTGTAGGCATATCGGCACCTCCTTTCCAAACAATTAGATTTTAATGATTATAAAAACTCAGCTTGCGCCAAGCCCTTATCAAGCTTTAAGTACTGCAGCAGCTGCCGCCTTGACATGGATTCCGCAGGCTTTGCCCAGCTCATTCATGCTCTCAGCCTCGATTATCTCGACGCCCTTCTCACGGCACAGCTCCAGAAGATTCTCGGTAACCCGTTCATCTGCATCCTTTGCTACATAAACTTTTGCAGCATTATCCTTTGCGACAGATTTTTCCGTCTGCTTGACGCCGACGGCACGTTTTTCTGCCTGCATCAAAGCTTCCAGACTCATTTGTTGCCTCCTTCATCGGAGCATAGCTCACCCGTAGTACTGGTATATTGTAACATCCATAACAGGCCCTGTCAACACTTTTTTGCAATTTTTTCAGTGGCTTATACGCCCTTTTTATGCACTTCTTTTTTTACACCCATCCTAGTGTTTCATATAAACATTTTCTCTTCATTTTCCATCGCTGACACACACCTTCTCCCCTTCTTTCATTCTCGCTTTTTTATTATTGTAATTAAATTTAACCAATTTCTTACATAAAAAGAAAACCGGCATCCCAGATTGAGATACCGGTAAAATATTTTATGCCTTCTGCAGAACTGCAGATTCTTTTTTAGCCGGGCTGAGTACCGCAGCAACTGCATAAGCTGCCAGACATACCAGCCATTCCATATAGATAACATTGTTAAACAGCCGTACCTGCGGAAAAATCTGCCACAGGACAAGCATCACAAAACCAGCCAGCAAGGTCCAAAAACCTGCCGCCTTGGAAGTATAGCGCGGGAAGAACAAAGCAATGATGACGATGACACTGAACGCAGCCGTCAAAGATAAGCCTATCATAATAGTACCCAAGATACTGGATACGCTCATTGCCAATCCCAAGGTCAAGATACCGCTGATCATAACGCAGAGGCGCGTCATTAAAAGCTGACGGCTCTCGCTGCATTCAGGATTGATAAATCTTTTGTAAATATCACTGGAAAAAAGCGTACCGGCACTCAGCAGCAAGTTGCAGGCTGTAGAAACATCTGCTGCCCACAGTGCAGCCAGCGTAATACCGGCCAGCAGCGGCGGCAGACCTACGATGACCTGCGGCAGTGCCAAGGCAGCCTGCGCGTCAGGATACATGGCTTTGGCACAGATACCCAGGAAGGCAGCCAGGACGCCTACCGGAATCATGATAATACCTCCCCAGACAAAACCTTTCTTGGCAGTCTGCGCGTCTTTAGCTCCCAGAGAAATCTGCAGGATGCTTTGCAGAGAAAGATTTACCGTAATCAGCGTCACCACCCAGCTGGTAATGGTAACTGCCCCGACACCGTCGATGAAACTGAACCAGGGGACTCCTGCCGGCAATGATGCAGACAGCGCCTCCATACTGCCTATCTTATTGAACTGTACCACGGTGGCAACCAGGATGCCGCCGTAGATTAAGATTATATTCAGAACATTGGATAAAGAAGCGGACCACATACCGCCGATAAAGGTTATCCCGATAAAAGTCACCGCGCTGACCAGCATACCGGTCTTGAAATCAAAAACATCCGGCATTATAGCGTGCAGGATGCTGCCGCCGGCAATGTACTGCAGTGAAATAATAACGAGCTGGATAACAATCTGACAGAATACGCCTAAGATAACCGCATTGGTGCCATGATGTCTTTCAATAAGCTCAGAAATAGTAGTAATGTTCTGTTCACGATATTTTTTGGCCATAAACAGACCCATGACGATAGCGCCGAGCGCCCAGGCAATCGTATACCAGCCAGCGCTTAATCCTACACGGAAGGCATGTTCAGATACGCCAATGGTGGAAGCGCCGCCTACAGCAAGGCCGATAATCGTTACTCCGATCAGCGGTGCAGAAAGCTTTCTGCCCGCCAGGGCATAATTTTCATTACTGCCCTCACTGCGTTTTTTCGCATACCAGCTGATAGCGAACAGCGCAACAATATACAGAAGCAAAACAGCTAAAGAAACAGACACTTAAAATCCCCTCCACAAAATAATAACAGCTAAATACTTTTAATAATATTATAATTATATGCTTTTATTACACTATTAGTCAATAACTTGTTTACAGTTTTTCTTTTGCATCATCTTTTATTAACATTTTCTTTACTTTCTAAATTGCAGATTACGGCAGCAGATTATATTGAACGTAAAATTTATTTTTCAAATCTATTGACAAATGCCTGAAAACCTATTATCATATACTACGTTATGACTCCGTAGCTCAGCTGGATAGAGCGTTTGACTACGAATCAAAAGGTCGCAGGTTCGAATCCTGCCGGGGCCACCATGCAAATAAAGCACTGCAATGATATGCAGTGCTTTTTATTTTTTTACAAAAGTATCCACGCCAGGAGCTTCCTTCATGCATCCAAGGCCTGGCAGGCTTCAGCAAACCTTTGCTGTGACGCTAAAACAAGTTTTTCTTTATAGTCAAAGTTTTTATCATATTTTTCAACCTCTGTCATCGAAGGTTCCAAAACCTTGGAGAAAACAGCAATCCCTCTGCCACCCACCAAGTTAAATTCGGCTAAAGGCAGGAGCAGCAGCCCTTTATAAAAGTTTCCGTCCGGCATGGCGACTCCGTATTTTTTCCCGCGCTGAAAGCCATACTTAGAATATTCTTCCCAATATCCTAAAATCATTACCGCTTGAAAGCCCATTGCCTTCGCTGCCTGGATAGAATGTTCTATCAGCATCCTTCCTAATCCGCGGCGCTGGAAAGCAGGAGCTATAAATACGGGCCCGAAGGTAACAGTAAGGAACTCGTCCGTATCGTTGACTATTTTAGAATAAGTATAATAAATCGCGCCTACCACTTCCCCATCAACTTCTATTACAAAAGCGAGTCCTTTTATATAATCCTCATGCTGCCGCATGGTATGGACAATATAATGTTCATAAGCGCCGGGAATATAGACATTCCAAAAAGCATCCCGCGCTAACTGTTCTGTTTTGCTGAAATCCTTATCCTGCTCGTTTCTTATAACAATCTTCACCAGAAGGCCTCCTTATCCTGCAAACTGCGTTAATTATACTATAGCAAAAAGAAATCCCTGAGAAAACAGATTTGATATGCACCCAAAAAGTTGGACAAAATAATTAAGCGGTTATTAAGGACTTG
>UQXH01000021.1 GCA_900545025.1 uncultured Phascolarctobacterium sp. | reverse complement strand
CATGTGCTGAGTCTAATTCATAAAACAATGTGTCCAGAATTCTGGGTACATATCATTTTATTATTTTTTTGCAGGCTTTTTATTATATTTCTGCATAGCTGCTTCAATATCTTCCCGCAGCCAGCATTCCACAGCGTCTGCCATTTCCTGTACTGCCTGTTCAATCAGCTCTTTTTCCTCATTTTGGAAAGCATGCAGCACGTGATTTACCACAGCCTGACTGCTGCGTTCAGGATGTCCTATGCCAATCTTAAAGCGCGGAAATTCACCCGTACCTAAATGCTGCTGCACGGATTTTATACCATTATGTCCTCCGGCACTGCCCTTGCGGCGGATGCGCAGCTGCCCGCAGGGCATATCCATATCATCCTGGATTACAGCAATATCTTCCGGCTCGATATTATAAAAATCAGCATAAGCACCTACTGCCACACCACTGAGATTCATATAGGTAGTCGGCTTCAAAAGCAGCACCTTTTCCGGCAATCTATATTCGGCATACATAGCGTTACGGTCCGTCCTGTCAAAAGACACTCCCCAGCGTTTTGCCAGTTCATCTACAACCATGAAGCCGATATTATGCCGTGTATTAGCATATTCTCTGCCAATATTGCCTAATCCAACAATCAGTTTCATAAACTTTATTTTTCCTCCTTTGCAGCCATAAGCTGGCTGACAGTCACAAATTCATATCCTTCCGAGCGCAGTCTGTCAATAATAGCCGCAGTTGCTTCTACGGTCTGCTGCCTTGAGGCGGCATTTTTAGGGCTGTCGCCGTCGTGCAGCAGGATAATAGCTCCTGGAAACACTTTGCTGCAAACCCTGTCCACAATAACATCCGTACCAGGATTAGTCCAGTCACGCGGTATCACGCTCCAGTTTACGGCAGTTAAGCCAGCCTGCTGTATCTGCTCCATCACCGCCCAGTCGCGGAAGCCGTGAGGCGGGCGCATATACTTTACAGGCTTGCCGCTCAGCCATTCCAAGGTTACCTTGCCGCTGTCAATATTCGCCGCAACAGCTTCCTTATCCAGTCTAAGCAAATCCCGATGACTTCCGGCATGCAGCGCTATTTCATGTCCTTGTCTGCTTACCGCGCGTACTGCTTCCTGTTTTTGGAAAGCATTTTCACCAACCATGAAAAAAGTAGCCTGAACCTGCTTTTCCTGCAGCACCTTAAGCAATTCCAACGTATAAGGCAGGTAAGGTCCGTCATCATACGTCAATGCCACCAGCTTCTTCTGCATCGGTACACTGACAACGACCTGTCCATAAAAATTATTCTGCGGCAAGACTGCCAGCAAAGTCAGTCCGCCGGTAAGAAAAAAACCGACAGCAGCAATACCCACTGCCAGTTTTTTGGGCATAAACTTAAATTTCCCCAGCCACAGCGCCAACATACCCAGGACGCCGCAGCAGGCAATAATATAAATTAATCTCATTTTCAGCAACCATTGCTTTCTAAAGAAAAAGGCCTGCCATCAAGGCAAGCCTTTTATGTTTTATTTATGAGTATCAAATAATTGGCTTACAGACCAGTCATTGTAAATACGCAGAACGGTTTCCGCAAGAATCGGGGCAATGGACAGCACCTTGATTTTCGGATGTTTCTTGTTCGGCGGTAAAGGAATGGTATTGGTAACTACCAGTTCCGTAATATCGGATTGAGCAATGCGGGACAGCGCCGGGTCGGTCAGGATAGGATGTGTGCAGCAAGCATAGATTTCTTTAGCGCCCAGTTTTTTCAGTGCGCGTGCACCTTCAGTCAGGGAGCCGGCAGTATCTACCATGTCGTCAACCATGATGGCAGTCTTACCCTCTACATTACCGATAAGGTTCATAACCTCAGCTACGCCAGGTTCCGGACGGCGTTTATCAATAATAGCCAGCGGGCATTGCAGCATTTCAGCAAAACCGCGCGCACGGCCTACACCGCCAAGGTCAGGAGATACAACTACCATATCGTCCAATTTTTTGCTCTTGATATATTCAGCCAAAAGCGGGCCGCCAGGCATATGATCAAAAGGAATATTGAAGAAGCCCTGGATTTGTGCAGCATGCAAATCAATGGTAACTACACGGGTAATACCTGCAGTTTCCAGAAGGTCAGCCATAAGTTTAGCTGTAATAGGCTCACGGCCGCGAGCTTTACGGTCTTGACGAGCATAACCATAGTAAGGAATAACAGCGGTAATATGCTGAGCAGAAGCGCGTTTAAAAGCGTCTGCCATAATCAGCAGTTCCATTACATTATCATTAACAATCGGTCCGCAGGTCGGCTGTACAATAAAGATATCCTTACCGCGTACGCTTTCGTTAATCATAACCTGTACTTCGCCGTTGTTGAAACGGTTAATAACAGCATCGCCTACAGTAGTGCCAAGATAAGCAGCGATTTCACGCGCTAAATCCGGGTTAGCATTACCTGCAAAAATTCTAAACTTATTTTCATCTGACAACATGTCCCAATCCCTCCAAATTGTACCTTGTTGGTCAATATTTAACTCTCTGTTTAATTATACCTAAAAAGCAAACCTTTAACAAGTTTTTTGTAAACTCTTTTACATTCGTTTACTGATTACGATACTTTTCAGCCCAGCCTTCAATATTTTTCTGCTTAGCCCTGGCAATACCCAAACTGTTTTCCGGTACTTCTTTAGTGATAGTAGAACCTGCTCCGATATAGCTGCCTGCTTTCACTGTTACCGGCGCCACCAGATTGGTATTGCAGCCTACAAAGACGTTATCTTCAATAACGGTACGGTGTTTTTTCTTACCATCATAATTTACAGTAATGCAGCCGCAGCCCATATTGACGCCGCTGCCGATATCGCTGTCGCCAATGTAGGTGAGATGCGGCAGCTTGGTGCCGGTACCGACGTTGGAGTTTTTCACTTCTACAAAGTTGCCGATCTTCACCTTATTGCCGATAACTGTATCCGGGCGCAGATGCACATACGGGCCGGCAGTTACTTCATCACATACTTTGCAGTCATGTCCATAAACAAATTGCAGATGAGTGCCATTGCCTACTTCTACATTAGTCAGACGTACGTTAGGGCCAATTTCACAATCTTCGCCAATCACAGTGCTGCCTTCCAGCCAGGTAAAGGGATAAATAACAGTATCGCGGCCTATTTTGACACTGCCTTCAATAAAGGTGCTTGACGGATCCATAACGGTTACGCCTTCGTCCATCAGCTTATTTAAAATACGCACGCGCATAACGCTTTCTGCCTCTGCCAGCTGACGGCGGGAATTGATACCCATGACCATATCGCTGTCTGCAGTAACGACGCCGCCTACTTTTTTGCCTGCTTCATTCAATTTAGTCAGCACATCAGTCAGGTAATATTCACCCTGGGCATTATCGCAGGTAAGTGTTGCCAAGACATCAAACATCAGCGGGCATTCCAGACAGTAAACGCCGGTATTGATTTCTTTAATCAGCTTCTGCTGCGCGTCGGCATCTTTTTCTTCCACGATACCCTGCACATTGCCGTCAGCATCGCGCACGATACGGCCGTAACCAAACGGATTATCCATAAATGCAGTCAGTACGGTCGCTGCAGCACCGGACTGCAAATGCGCCTCATAGAATTTTTTCAGCTCTTCGCCATCTAAAAGCGGTGTATCGCCACACAAAATCATCGCAGTACCAGTAAAGCCGGCCAGGGCTTCTTTCGTCTGCATTACAGCATGGCCAGTACCCAGCTGTTCAGCCTGCAGGACGATTTTCCCCTGCTCACCTACCATGCTTTCTACCAGCTCTGCGCCATGGCCTACGATGACAATTTTTTCAGCAGCACCTGCCGCATCAGCAGCATCAAGCACATGCTGCAGCATAGGCTTACCGCCTACTTTATGTAAAACCTTGGGTAACTTGCTGCGCATCCTTGTGCCTTTGCCCGCAGCCAAAATTACAGCTCTTAATTCAGTCATTTGCCTACTCCTTCACCTGTACAGGTTCAATAAAGATTTTATTTTCCAGCTCGTTTACACTGTGCAGCATAAACAAGGCGGTATAATCATCAACCATCTTATTTTCCGGCTCTGCGGTAGCAATCATGAAAGCCTTGCCAACTACTTCAGCTCCTACTTCCTTAGCCAGATTAACCATGCCTCTGGCCGTGCCGCCGCCTTTCATAAAGTCATCAACGATCAGCACCCTGCTGCCTGGCTGCAATGCCCGCTTAGGCATAGCCATTGTCTGGATCATCTTAGAGGACCCGCTGACATAATTGATATTTACAGCGGAACCTTCAGTAATCTGGCTGCTGTGACGTGCCATCACCAACGGTACATTAAACGCTCTGGCAACAAACAGCGCCAGCGGGATCCCCCTTGTTTCCACCGTCATAATGCAATCAGGCTCCAGATGGCGCATCCGCTTCATGATAATCTCACCCAGACGCACTACCACATCGGGCATGCACAGCAAATCCGTAGTATACAGCAAGCCGCCCGGCAAGATCCTATCAGGTACTGAAAGCTTCACCGCCAAGTCCTGCAGAAAATCCTGATCCTCTTTAGGCGAACGTCCCGGAATAAAACGCACCCCGCCGGCAGCTCCCGCCAAAGTCTCCACTTTACCTAATCCGTAAAGCTCAAGTCCGGTCTTTACTGCCAGTACGTCCTCACTAAGAGTAGATTTAGCTATTTCAAATTTTTTGCAAAAATAGGAAAATGAAAATAATTGGTGCGGATGATCCGTCAACTGTTTGGTCAAGGCCACAACTCGCTCCATTCTTTTTGCCCTTCCCATAATCGCCCTCTTTTCTATTTTTATTATGTAATTTATTTACTGCCTGCAGCAAGATAACCGGCAATTAACTGCCAATCAGCAGGCTTATCAATATCCATGCCAACCTCAGCATAATTGCTCACCACTACTTTACAGGGCAGTTCCAATAATTCTGCTGTTCTTTGTTCCGCTCCTAAAAGCGTAAGCCTGTGCAGTAAAAATTTTAAGATAAAACCAAATCCCAGCCATTTGCAAAGCTGAAAAGGCTGTTTTCTTCTGGCAAAAATCTCTCTTGCCTTAGCCAGACCCTGCGGGATGATAGATGCATCCACAATCATCATATTTCCGCCGGTAAAAACACCATCGGCCAGCTTGGCATAGGTGCGCTGCGCCTGAGGATAATCTCTTTCGCACACTTCTTTGGGAATAATCGGATAATATACCTGTCTGTCAGGATATGCTTCACATTTATCCAGAAAATCATTAACTGCCGCTGCATGCAGCATGGGAATATCATCACAGACAAACAGCAGCTTTTCCTTGCTTGCCAGTGCGTCCGCCGCTTTCTGCGCCGTAGTCGGCATATCTTTTTCTGCCTCACACAGCTCTACTCCCTCAGGCAATTCTTCCAGACTGATTGCTCCCGCCGGAGCCGCCAGCATAATCCTCTTAATACGACCGCTGCCCTGCAGTGCCTCCGTAAGATAATCTAAAATCTTTTTATCATTTAATCTTGCCAGACAGCGGATATTTGTTCCGGCTACTTCCTGCAGCCAGGGAGCATATCCCCCAGCCAGGATAACTGCATCATACATCTTTTTCATAATTATTTAGCCATCGTTAATGATTTCATCAGAGTATGCTCTGCATTTTCAATATGCACTCTGGCAGCATTCTGCGCACGCTCCACATCTCTGGCAGCAATGCTGTCTACTAACGCTCTGTGCTCGTCCATAGTTTCTACCAAGCGTCCGGGATAGCTCATGGAACGGCCGCGGATGCCTGTCAGCTGTTCACGCAGATTGTTGATGATAGAGCGTAGTCTTTCGTTGCGGCTTGCTTGATATAAAATATCATGAAAAGCGGTATCGGCTTCAACAATTTTTTCCATATTATTTTCGGCAATATACTGACCGATTTCTACCAGCAGACGATTAAGCGCTTCCAATTCTTCATCAGTAATACGCTCAGCCGCAAGTCCTGCGGACAAAACATCCAGACAGGTACGGATTTCATAGATTTCCGTAATATCTCTGATAGAAATATCGGCTACATAGGTGCCGCGGCGAGGAATCATTACCACGAAGCCCTCAAGCTCCAGTTTCCTGATAGCCTCTCTTACCGGCGTACGGCTGACGCCCATTTCATCTGCCAGCTGAATTTCCATCAGTCTTTCACCGGGGCTGAAGGTACCGTCTATGATTGCCTGCCGGATATTTTCACATACCAGCTCGCGCAGAGGTTTATAACTATCAAGTTTAATCGGTTGCAAATGTCCTGCCATTATATCTCCACCCTTCCTTTAGTAGTCGTCACTGCAATTTCCACATCAAAATCCTCTAAAGCAGCTTCTATACGCGCTGCGGCCTCCATATCGTCTGCCAATGCAAAGACAGTCGGGCCGCTGCCGCTCATCATAGCATAATATGCCCCCGCGCCCAGCATCGCCGCTTTAATCGCAGCAATTTCTGGATGCGCCGGAATAGTTACCGTTTCCAATACATTACCCATACAAGGTACGATGGCATGACCTCCCTGTCCCAGCTTTTCCATCATATTCCAGATACAGGGCATCTGTACGACTCTGCCGCGCTCATAATTTTTATAGACCCAGGCTGTAGAAACCTCAAGACCACGTGGCTTAGCCAGTACGACGATAGTTTCAGGCATATCCTTCAGCGGTATGATTATCTCGCCGCGGCCTTTCGCCAAAGCCGTACCGCCGCTGATACAGAAAGGCACGTCGCTGCCGATTTCTGCCGCTAAGCTTTCCAGCTGCTGCAGAGAAAGTCCCAATTCCCAGAACTTATTCAAACCGCGCAGTACGGCTGCCGCATCACTGCTGCCGCCGGCAAGACCTGCCGCCAGAAAAATTTTTTTGTTCAAGGTAATATGAACGTTCGGAGTTATATGATATCTGTCTGCCAGCAGCTGAGCAGCCTTATAAGCAAGATTATCCTCACCGCAGCTAAGGTCCGGAACATTGCATGTCAGTTCTATCCCCTTGCCCTCTTCGATGAAGATTTCATCATGCAGGCCGACGCTCTGCATAATCATACTCACTTCGTGATAACCGTCGCTACGGCGTCCTAAGATTTTAAGGCCCAGATTGATTTTCGCATAAGCAATTTCACTAATCTTTGTCATTTTCAGCACACCTTAAATATTTTTGTATACAATATTATTGTATACTGCTTTAACCTGCACGGCAAGCTAAATTTCGAACATTAGCACAGAGTCGCTCTTTTTTTATTTGCTTTTCAGAAAATTTTAATTAAAAGAAAAATCCTGCCAGTTGCTTTTTTTGTTAAAAATGTTACTATACTAATATATCTCTATCTTAAAACAAAGGGAGCCAACATGAACAAGTACACCAAAACCATCCTGTATCGCTATGTTATGACCGCCTTAGGCTGCTCCATCATGGGTATCGCCCTCAATACCTTCTATATGCCCAACAAGCTTCTCAGCGGCGGTATCGGCGGCGTAGCCGTACTTTCCTATTATATTTCCGGCATGCCCATGGGGCTGACCAGTATTATCTGCAACATCCCGCTATTTTTTATCGCCTATAAATACATGGACAGAGAATACACTCTTAACGCGCTGTTTGGCATGTTATTTTTTGCGTTTTCCCTGGATTTCTTCCATTTTCTTTCTGCCTACCAGCCTGTCCATGACACGATGCTTTCCTGTATAGCGGGCGGCGTACTTTATGGCATCGGCGCGGCCTGTATGTACCGTTCCGGCGGCAGCAGCGGCGGCACAGACATTATCGGCGCTATTATTCAAAAGAATTATTCCATTACCGTCAGCAACACCAACTTCATGTTCAATATCATGCTGCTGACTATCAGTACCTTTTTCTTTGGTATCGAGCCGGTATTATATACCTTGCTTACCTTCTTTGTCATGACCAAGACCTGCAATACTTTTATTGTCGGCTTTGATTTCAAGAAAAATATCATCATTATCAGCGACAAAGCCGACGATATTGCCGAAGAAATTATCAAAGTGGTAGGCCGCGGCGTTACCTACCTGCACGGCGAAGGCGCTTTTACCCATCAGAACCGCGAAATACTCTTTGTAGTAGCCAAGCTGACGCAGACAGCTAAAATCCGTTCACTGTGCCGTGAAATCGACCCTAACGCCTTTATGATTATTCATGACGTCAACGATGTTTTCGGTCGCGGTTTTACTCTTAAACCCTCCGGTCCGCATAATCCCAGACCTGAATACGCTAAAAAATATATTGCTGAAAAAAATGCTCATAAAGGACAGGCTTAAAAGCCTGTCCTTTATTCTTTTCCTGTACCGCTGCATGGTATAATGAGTAAGATAGCTATTGTACCCTGTAGAGAAGGAGATTAACCATGAAACTTATTCATCTGTCTGATCTGCATATAGGCAAAAAACTCAATGAGTTCTCTTTATTAGAAGACCAGAAATATATACTTACACAGATACTTGAGCTTATCAGGCAAGAAAAGCCGGACGGAGTCATTATCGCCGGCGATGTCTACGACAAGGCAATACCCTCTGTCGAAGCAGTACAGCTGCTGGATACCTTTCTTACCGAACTGGCAGAAATAGACCTGCCGGTATTTATCATCAGCGGCAACCATGATTCTGCAGAACGCCTTACTTTTGGCGCGCAGCTATTTTCCCGCAGCAATATCCATGTTGTCGGACTTTATGACGGTACTGTTCCCCACTTTACCCTTACTGATGTTTACGGCAAGGTGCATATACATCTGCTGCCTTTCATCAAGCCCTCTGCAGTAAGGCGTATTTTCGAAGAAGCAACTGTCAGCAACTTTAACGAGGCACTGCAAATCGTATTTGCCAATATGACAATAAATACTGCTGAACGTAATATCCTCGTAGCTCATCAGTTTGTTACCGGCGCGCTGCGCAGTGATTCGGAAGAAATATTTGTCGGCGGCCTTGATAACGTAGACGCAGCTTTATTTGAAAGCTTTGACTACACAGCTTTAGGGCATATCCACAGTCCGCAGAATATCGGCAGTGAAAAAATCCGTTACTGCGGCGCCCCACTGAAATATTCTTTTTCCGAAGCTGCGCAGGAAAAATCACTGACTATCGTAGAGCTAAAGGAAAAAGGTAAGCTTGCTATCCGCTGCCTGCCGCTCAAGCCGCTGCATGACCTCAAAAAGCTGAAAGGCACTTACATGCAGCTGGCGTCACTTGATTTCTACAAAACTCTGGAGCGCAGCGACTATTTCCATATTACTTTGACTGACGAAGACGATGTGCTGGATGCTGTAAAAAAATTGCGCACCATCTATCCCAATTTAATGCAGCTGGAATACGACAACCATCGTACCCGCAGCACAGGCGAAATAACCGTATCAGCACAGGCAGTACAAAAATCAGAACTGGAACTTTTCCAGGAATTTTTTGAACTGCAGAATAATACGCCTATGAATGACAGCCAGCAGGAGCTGGTAAAAGAACTGCTGGATACACTGAAATCATCCTAAACCCATCTTACAGAAAGCGATTATACTATGAAACCAAAGCAACTCATTATCAGCGCTTTCGGCCCTTATGCCGAAAGGACAGAAATAGATTTTACCAAACTTGGCGCCAACGGACTCTACCTGATAACCGGCGATACCGGTGCCGGCAAGACGACTATTTTTGACGCCATCACCTTCGCCTTATACGGCGAAGCCAGCGGCAGCAATCGCGAAGCAGGCATGCTGCGCAGTCAGTACGCTGCTGCCGCTACCCCCACCTTTGTCGAATTCACCTTTGAATATCGCGGACAGGAATATAAAATAACCCGCAAGCCGGAATACCAGCGTCCTAAAGAACGTGGCAGCGGTATGACTACGCAAAAAGCCGATGCAGAACTTATCTACCCAGATGAACGACAGCCGGTTACCAAGTATAAGGATGTCACCAAAGCAGTTATTGACCTGCTGGGACTTAATTATAAACAATTTACCCAGATTGCTTTAATCGCTCAGGGAGATTTTCAGAAAATACTGCTGGCTGATACTTCTGAACGCAGCGAAATCTTCCGCCAAATTTTTCACACTAATATTTATCAGGAACTGCAGACGCAGCTCAAGACAAAGCTGAGCCAAAAGAATGCAGAATACGAAGAATTAATCCGCAGTATCTCTCAGTATATGGAAAACATCAGTCTTGCTGATACTAACAAGCTGGCTGACGAGCTTACCCAGCTGAAAAAGCAAAAATTTACCGGTCAGCTTGCCCGCGGCTTAGAATTATTGCAAGCACTGCTGCAGCAGGATCACTCTCTGCTGACACACAAAAAAGAGCAGCTAAATGACTTAGCCTTGCAGCTGCAGGCTAAAGACCAACAACTTGGCAAAGCCCGTCACTATTTCGCCCTGCAGCAACAGCTGGAAGAAAAGCAGCAGCTGCTGACGCAGCTAGCACCGCAAAAACAAGTGGCACAGCAAGCTTGGCAGCAGGCACAAGCTGCCGCAGCTGTATGTCCGCAGCTGGACGAGGCAATTCGCACTGCAACAGATAAAGAAATAAAATTCCGGCAGCTGACAGAATATCAAACACAGTACCGGCAAGAAGCAACGCATCTGCAGGAAAAAAACCTCGCCCAAACGCAGCTGCAAGAAAAAATTCAGCAGCTGCAGCAAAAACAGCAGCAAGCTAAAGAAAATTTAAGCAGCCTAAGCGACCTCAGTACAGAAAAGGAAAAGCTAACTAATCAGCTTAGTAATCTGCAGCAGCAAGCAGCCGCAATCCAAAAAATACTGCAGCAGCTTGATAATACCAAACATCAGCTGCAGGAAAAACAACACTGCCTTCGTCAAGAAGAACAGACAGCAGCAGCTGACAGGCAGCAGCTGCAAAACTGCCAGCAAGAACTGGAAACGCTGCAAAAACAGGAAATAATTTTATTGCAGTTGCAGCAGCAAACAGCTGCTGTGCAGTCCTGGTATGATAATCTCCGGCAGCAGGCAAAAGAGCTGAACGAACTCACTGAAACAATAACAGCAGACAAAAAAGCGGCAGAAACCTTGAACACTGCGCAAAACACTATCGAAAACGACCTGCAGGAAGTAGAAATAAATAAAGCCTCCCTTGGTGAACCGGAAAAGCTCAAGTTAAAACTGGAATATAAAAATTCTTCCCTGCAAAATTTATTGTCGGATTTCAGCGAAGCAGCAGGCAAACTGGCCGCTGCCCAAGCCTTACAAACCAAGCTGCAGGCAGAAAGCAAATTGGGCAGCGAGCAGCTTACGAGCCTGCAGCAAACGCAGGATAAGCTTAACAATCAGCTTACCGCAGCAGAAAATGCCAAAATCACTTTGGCTAATCTTACTGCTGAAAAAGCAGCTTTGCACAGCCAGCTGCAGCAGTTCAACGAAGTATTGCAGCAAATCGAAACACGCAGCCAGCTGCAGCAGCGACTATTGTCTACCCATCAGCAGTATAACAGCGCTGCTGAAAAATACACACTCGAGCGAAACAATTATAACAATCAGGAAAAACTGTTTTTAGATGCGCAGGCAGGTCTTCTTGCTGCCGCATTGCAGGAAGGAGAACAATGCCCTGTTTGCGGCTCCACACACCATCCGCGGCTGGCACAGCTGCCGCAGCAGGTACCCGAGAAAACAGCGCTTGAAGCTTTAAAAACAGAAGTAGATGCCTGGCACAGCAAGGTTATAAATCTCAGCAGCCAGGCCAAGCTGCAGCAGGAACAGCTGCTGGAAGAAACAGAAACGCTGCTGGAAGGTGAAAACTTACTTTTCGCCGATGAAATTATTGACCACAAGCAGCAGCAAGCTTTGGAGCATACAGCAGCAATACAAAAACGCAGCACCGAACTTCTGGAAGAAGAAATAACTGCGCAAAAGCTGCTGGATACACTGCCAGCAGTAAAACAGCAGTTAGAAGCAGCTCAGGCAGCGCTGCTAAAGCAGCAGGAAAAGCAACAAACAGTAAAACAAAAGCTGGCACTTAGCCAGGCTGAAAGCCAGCAGCAGAAGCAAATCCTGCTTCATATACTTGCCAGCGAGGATTTAAATGACCTGGCTGATATTGAGAAGGAGCGACGGACTGCCGAAGATGGCGCGTTGACATCCGCAGCTATTACATCTTTGCAGCAGCGTCTCTCACAGCACTGTAATACTTACCGCACGCAGTTGCTGCAAGCGGAAGAAAATATACAAGCTAAGGCTTTATCAGAGACAAAACTGCAAGAACTTAAAGCGCAGCAGGAAGAAAATAAAACCAAGCTGCAGCAGCTGCGTACACGCCTGCACTTAAACCAGGAGCAACAGGACAAGTTAGATGCCGAACTGCAAAAAACAGCGCAGCAAGCAGCTCTCAGCCTGCACTTGGCTGCAGCAAATCCGGCTGATATACAAAGCAACCTACAGCAGCTGCTGGAAAAAAATACGTTGCAATTAAAACAATTACAGCAGCAACAGCAAAACAGAGAAAATCTTCACAAGCAGGCTGAACTGCTCATTCAAAAAACAGCAGCTAATGAAGAGCGTCTTCACCAGCTCCAGACCTCCACAAGCGTTCTGCTCAGTAAACAACAAGATCAAATACTGCAGCTCAACAGCTTGCTCCTACAATACGGTGCTGAAAAAACCTCCGGTCAGCAACAGGAGGCTGCCGCAGCACTCTATCTTACTTTCTTGCAGACACAGGTAGCTGCGCTCCAGCAGGATCTTACTGATAACTACAGCAAGGCCCTGCAAAAAGAAGAGCTGGAAAAACTGCTGCCCCAGTTAGACCAGTCCATAGCAGCTCTTAGCAAAGACTTAGCCGCCGCTGCTATTGAACTGACAAAATCAGCCACAGAGCATGAGCAGACCAATCGTCAGCTGCTTAATTTGCAGCAGGAATTAGGTACTTTGACCCGCGAAGAAAATACCAAACAGTTGCTTGCCCTTCAAGCACAAAAAGAAGCTCTGCTGACAGCAGAAAAAGCAGCAGCAGAAAAATATCAGGAGCTTACCAGCCAATATAATAATCTGAGCTCTGTTGCCGACACACTGACGGCGCAGCTTGCGGAAGCAGCTAATCTGCAGCAGGACGTGCTGGAAGCAGAAAGAAAGCTGCTGCAGCAGGAACAGGCTAAACTGGAAGCAGAACAGCAGGAAATCTTTGCTGCCTACAGCGCCAACAAAAAGATTTTTGCTGCTGTCAGCGATAAAAAACAGCAGCTCCAGGAAACAGAAACTGAATATGGCTGGCTGAAAACCTTATCCGATACAGCTAACGGTACTTTAACCGGCAAGCGTAAAATAGAGCTGGAAACCTATATCCAGATGACTTACTTTGACCGCATTATCCGTCGTGCCAACCTGCGCCTGATGACCATGAGCAACGGTCAATACGAGCTTAAGCGGGAAGCAGACGGCAGCAGTAAACGCAGCAAGGCCGGCCTGGAACTTAATGTCATTGACCACTACAACGGCAGTGAACGCAGTGTCAAAACCCTTTCCGGCGGCGAATCCTTTGAAGCCTCTTTAGCGCTGGCGTTAGGACTCTCTGACGAAGTACAGTCGGCAGCCGGTGGTATCCAGCTTGATACCATGTTTATCGACGAAGGTTTTGGCTCCTTGGACAGCGAAGCCCTCACACAGGCTGTACGCGCTCTTAATACCTTATCAGAAAACAACCGTCTGGTAGGTATTATTTCCCACGTCAGTGACCTTAAGGAAATGATCAGCAAAAAGATAGTCGTTACCAAAAACAGACTGTATCATGGTCCTGGCAGTACTGTCGCCATCACTACAATATAAAACAGCAAGGGAATACGCGTTAAGCGTATTCCCTCTTACTTTCTGCACGCAATAAGCTTTGAATCTCTCAGTCAATTGTGCTAAACTGAAAAAGAAGCATCATTACAGGAGTATATTATGAAACTCAAAGCCTATATATATATTATTGCCGCAGCCTCTCTGTGGGGACTGATCGGCTTATTCGTCAAAATCTTATCTGCCCAGGGGTTTTCCTCCATGCAGATTGTCGCCCTGCGCTCTTTAGCCTCTGCCGTATGCATCACTGCCGTCCTTTTTAAATTAGGTAAAGAATATTTCCGCGTACACTGGCAGGATTTATGGCTTTTTATCGGTACGGGCATCCTCAGCCTCACCTTTTTCAACTACTGCTACTTTAACTGTATCAATGCCAGATCCTTAGCTGCTGCCGCCCTTTTGCTGTACACGGCGCCCATCTTCGTCATGCTGATGTCGCTGGTACTGTTCCATGAGCGTTTTACCATCCCTAAAGGCATCGCCCTGCTGACGACCTTTAGCGGCTGCGCGCTTATTACAGGGATCTTAAACACCACTGCCGACTTTTCCTTTACAGCCCTGCTGTATGGTCTTGGCAGCGGTATCGGCTACGCCCTGTACAGTATTTTCGGTAAATTTGCTGTCCGTAAATATTCTTCCGCTACTATTTCTGCCTATACCTTTTATTTCAGTACTCTTTCCTCCCTGCCGCTGGCGGACTTCAGTGCAGGAAACGGCCAGTGGGATATTACGACCCTGCTGGCAGCCTTAGGCATCGGCGGCTTATGCGCCGTTATCCCTTACCTGCTTTATAATCGCGGTCTGCAGGAGGTAGAAGCAACCCAGGCTTCCATCCTCGCTACTGTAGAACCGCTGGTTGCCGCCTGCGTAGGCATACTTTGTTTCGGCGAGCCCTTAACCTGGCAAAAGCTTGCAGGTATCGTGCTGATCCTCGCTTCAGTAATCATCCTCAATCTGCCTTCAAAAAATATTAGCGGTCAAAACACCGATACCGGCTGCTAAAAGGCCAAGAAGCGTGCTGCCTGCAGCATAACAGGCAGCCATCAAAATATTCCCCTCGGTTAACAAGGTCAGCGTCTCATAACCAAACGAAGAAAAAGTGGTAAAGCCGCCTAAGAAGCCCACACATAAAAACAAACGCCAGGCAGTCGGCAGCAATCCTTTATCTACAATCAGCGTCATGAGCAGACCCATACAGAAACATCCTGCCAGATTGATGATAAAGGTACCGTACGGCAATCCATCTCCTAAATATTTTACAGCCAGGTTACCTGCTGCATAACGGCATACGGCGCCGATAGCGCCGCCTAAAGCGATACTGATTATTCCGTCCATACTATGCAAAACCTCCTGAAAAAATAAAAAAGCCGATACTCCTGCCATGAGCAGAAGTCATCAGCTTAAAGCGGTTCGGATCTAATTATCCTGGGAGAACCTCATTCCCTGTTTTATTAAGATACCATAAGTACGACAATCAGTCAATCTGCACATAAGGAGATACATCATGATCCTGATAAGTTCCTGTCTCTTAGGTAATCCTGCCCGTTTTGACGGGCAAGCCAAGCCCTGTCAGTTATTAACCAAGTATAAAGACAGTGGTCATTTTCTCCCCATCTGCCCGGAATGTGCCGGCCAGCTGCCTATACCGCGTCCGCCTGCCGAGATACAAAATGGCAACGGTGCAGACGTATGGCAAAACAGATGCCGCGTCCTGGACCGCAATGGTCTTGACGTAACTGAAAATTTTTGTAAGGGCGCGATAGTATGCGCCAAGCTCGCTAAAAAATATAAAATAACCGCTGCCATCCTTAAAGAACGCAGCCCATCCTGCGGCGTACATGCCGTTTACGACGGCAGTTTCAGCAAAACTACCTTGCCCGGTCAGGGCGTGGCTGCCGCGTATTTAGCTGCACAAGGTTATAAACTGTACAGCGAGGAAGATTTGACAGAAGAATTATTGCTTCGGCTCTTGGCAGAAGATACAGAAAGCTAAAAACCACGCTTCCAAAAGAAGCGTGGTTTTTCTCAATTACTGCACATCATGCCTGCTGTTCATCCTTGCCGTTTTCAACAGCTTCTTCTTTACGCAGCAGCGCCATAAATTCTTCCCCTGTAATAGTTTCTTTTTCTAACAGGAACTGTGCCAATACGTCCAGCTTTTCGCGATTTTCCAGCAAAATCTGACGCGCCTTTTCATGAGCTTCCTTAATGATAGACAGCACCTTGGCGTCTATCTTGCCGGCAGTTGCATCGCTGCACTGCAGTGACGCGTCGCCGCCTAAGTATACGTTGCTCATAATCTCCGTTGCCATCATATCAAACTCATCCGTCATACCCAGACGGGTAACCATGCTGCGTGCAATCCTGGTTGCCTGCTCAATGTCGTTAGCTGCACCGGAGGTAATAGAGCCAAAGACGATTTCCTCAGCACTGCGGCCACCAGTAATCGTCACAATCTTATTGAACAGCTCTTCTTTCTTCATCAGCACGGAATCATTTTCACTAATCTGCATAGTATAACCCAAAGCGCCGTTAGTACGGGGAATGATGGTTATTTTATGCACCGGAGCAGAATTTTTCTGCATGGCCGCTACCAAGGCATGACCAATCTCATGATAGGCAATAACACGTTTTTCTTCCGGCGAGATAACAGCGCCCTTACGCTGATAACCGGCAATGACTACTTCGATAGATTCTTCCAGATCGGCCTGTTCTACATACTGTCTGTTCATCTTCACGGCACGCAGCGCCGCTTCGTTGACAATATTGGCAAGTTCCGCGCCGGAAGCGCCGGAGGTAGCCCTTGCCAACGCATTAAAGTCGATATTGTCGGCAATTTTTACATTTTTCGCATGTACACGCAGGATAGCTTCGCGTCCTTTCAAATCCGGCAGCTCTACCGGCACGCGTCTGTCAAAACGACCCGGACGCAGCAGCGCCTTATCCAGCGTTTCCGGCCTGTTAGTCGCCGCCAGGATTACTACGCCCTTGCTGCCGTCAAAGCCGTCCATTTCCGAAAGCAGCTGGTTCAAGGTCTGCTCGCGTTCATCGTTGCCGCCGAACTTGCCGGTATCGCGTTTTTTACCGATGGCGTCTATCTCGTCGATAAATACGATACAGGGAGCTTTTTCCTGCGCCTGTTTGAACAGGTCGCGTACTCTGGCCGCACCCATACCGACGAACATTTCAATAAATTCACTGCCGCTGATAGAAAAGAACGGCACCTTAGCCTCACCTGCTACTGCTTTAGCCAGCAGCGTCTTGCCTGTACCCGGAGGCCCTACCAAGAGCGCGCCTTTCGGCATATTGGCGCCGATGGCTTTGTACTTATCGGGATTATGCAGGAAATCCACCAGCTCCATCAACGCTTCCTTGGCTTCATCCTGTCCGGCAACATCGGCAAAGCTCTTACCTGTCTGCGCTTCTACATAAATCTTGGCGTTGCTTTTGCCAAAGGTCATGGCATTGCCGCCCATCCTGTTGCCCATATAGCGCATGAAAAGCTGTCCCAACGCAAAGAAAATCATGATGGGCATAATCCAGTTCAGGAAGAAATTGACGATAGGAGAATTTTCTTTAGGAATAACCTGTGAAAACTCTACCTTACTCTTAATCAAGCGGTCTACCAGCTGGGGATCTTCCACCCTGCCTGTTACATATATCTTGCCTTCGCCGTCATCTTTACATACAGAAGCAATTTTATTATCGGTGATTTCCACTTTGGAAATCCTGCCTTCGTCAACCATCTGCAGGAAATTGCCATAGGAAATCTCGTTTACTTTCGGACTGAAAAAGGTCGGCAAGATTACCGTATTCAGTAAAAGTATAAACAGCAGCGTCATCGCATAATAATAGATCATTGGTTTTTGCGGTTTCTTACTGTCGCCCAAAATATTCATCTCCTTGGTAAATATGTTATCTATATCAACTAATTTAGTATAATATTAAACCGAACTTTAAAAACATGCAAGTGAAAAACCTGTAAATTATTTTTCTTTGTATACAGTGTACAGACAGAAATAAGAATTATGTATACATTTCTTTCTATTATTGCAAAGGCAGGAACTTTTATATACAATGATTTTGTAATCCTGAAGGAGGTATAATCATGCAAAAAATAAAAACTGTCTTAGTGGCTAACCGCGGCGAAATCGCTATCCGTGTTTTTCGTGCCTGCAATGAATTAGGTATACGTACCGTTGCTATATATTCCAAAGAAGATACCATGTCCCTGCACCGCAACAAAGCAGACGAAGCTTACCTGGTAGGCGAAAGCAAAAGCCCTACCGAGGCGTATCTTGATATTGAAGGCATCCTCAAAATTGCCAAAGAACATGACGTCGACGCCATCCATCCCGGCTACGGCTTTTTGTCTGAAAACAGCAATCTGGCCCGTCGCTGCGAAGAAGAAGGCTTTGTTTTCATTGGGCCGCGTCTGGAACACCTGATTATGTTCGGTGATAAATTAAACGCCCGTCATCAGGCTGAGCTGGCCGGCATCCCCATGATTCCCGGCAGCAACGGCAACGTCGAATCCGTAGAAGAAGTTCTGAAATTCGGCGAACAATACGGCTATCCTATCATTATTAAAGCAGTTAACGGCGGCGGCGGACGCGGCATGCGCGTAGTGCACAGCGCTGAAGAAGTTCCCTCCGCCTACGACATGGCCCGCAGCGAAGCGAAAAAAGCTTTCGGCAGCGATGAAATCTATCTGGAAAAATATCTCCAGGACCCTAAACATATCGAAGTACAGATTATCGGCGACCAGTACGGCAACCTGGTACACCTTTTTGAGCGCGACTGCTCCGTGCAGCGCCGTCATCAGAAGCTGGTAGAGATTGCTCCCGCTTTCTCTCTGCCTGTAGAACAGCGTCAGGCTATATGCGACGCGGCGGTAAAACTGATGAAGAACGTCAATTATATCAGCGCCGGCACCGTAGAATTTTTAGCTACCGGCGACGGTAAATTCTATTTCATCGAAGTAAACCCGCGTATCCAGGTAGAACACACCGTTACCGAAGAAATCACCGGCATCGATATCGTGCAGTCCCAAATTAAGATTGCCGAAGGTTATGCCCTCCATGACCCTGAAATTGCCATCCCGCATCAGGAGGATATCCGTTATCACGGCCATGCTATCCAATGCCGCATCACTACTGAAGACCCGTCAAATAACTTTATGCCCGACACCGGCAAGCTGATTGCTTACCGCAGCGGCGGCGGCTTCGGCATACGTCTGGACGGCGGCAACGCCTTCACCGGCTCTGTGATAACTCCGTACTATGATTCTCTGCTGGTTAAAGCAACTACCTGGGGCCTTACCCACCAGATTGCTATCACCAAAATGCTGCGCTGCCTGAAAGAATTCCGCATCCGCGGAGTTAAAACCAATATCCAGTTTCTGGAAAATGTACTGCTCAACGAACATTTTGCCAATGGCGATTATTCTACCAATTTTGTAGATGAAAATACCGAGCTGTTTATCTTCCCCAAAACTTTAGACCGCGGCACCAAGCTTTTAAGCTACATTGCCGACATCACCGTCAACGGTTATTCCAATGTCGGCGTACAGCCAAAGCCTGACTTTGCTCCGCTTAATATGCCCAGGCCCTTTACCGGCACTCCGGCATTAGGCGCCAAACACATCCTCGACGCGCGCGGCGCCGAAGGACTGGCTGACTGGGTAATGGATCAGAAGGAAGTGTTAATCACTGATACCACCTTCCGTGATGCTCATCAGTCGCTGTTTGCAACCCGTCTGCGCACAAATGATATGCTGAAAGTAATGCGCGACACCGCAGGCAAGCTGCCCAACCTTTTCTCCTTTGAATGCTGGGGCGGCGCTACTTTTGACGTTGCTTACCGTTTCCTGGACGAAAGCCCCTGGCAGCGTCTGGCGCAGTTCAGAGAAGCAGCTCCCAACATCATGCTGCAGATGCTGCTGCGCGGCGCAAATGCCGTAGGCTACACCAGCTATCCCGATAATGTAGTTAAAGAATTCATCAGACTGGCCGCGAAAAACGGCATAGATATCTTCCGTATCTTTGACAGCTTAAATGGTCTGGATAATATGCGTCTTTCCATCGATACCGTCCGTGAAACCGGCAAGGTAGCCGAAGCAGCTTTATGCTATACCGGCGATATTCTTGACCCCAGCCGCGATAAATACGACCTCAAATACTATGTGAATATGGCACAGGAACTGGAAAAAGCCGGCGCCAATATCATCGCCATCAAAGACATGGCAGGCCTTTTAAAACCGGAAGCAGCTTTCCGTCTGGTAAGCAGCCTGAAATCCTATGTAGGCGTACCTATCCACCTGCATACCCATGAAGGCAGCGGCAACGCTATCTATACCTATGCCCGCGCAATAGATGCCGGCGTCGATATCGTCGATACTGCCATGAGCGCCATGAGCAGCGGTACCTCCCAGCCCAGCGGCAGCAGCCTTTATTACGCACTCAGCGGTCATCCGCGTCAGCCGCATCTTGATGTAGATGCCATGAATGAACTGTCACGTTACTGGGAAACCGTGCGCCCATATTACAGAGCTGCCGACAAAACGGAAAACTTCCCCAATCCTGAAGTTTATGTACACGAAATGCCCGGCGGCCAGTATACCAACCTCAAGCAGCAGGCTCAGGCTCTTGGCCTCATCCATCGCTGGGAAGAAGTAAAAGATATGTACCATCGCGTTTCCATGATGTTCGGCGATCTTATCAAGGTAACTCCTTCTTCCAAGATTGTCGGCGACATGGCGCTCTTTATGGTACAAAACGACCTGACCGAAGAAGATGTTTACGCTAAAGGCGACGTTTTGGACTTCCCGGCATCTGTAGTAGAATTCTTTGAAGGACGCATCGGCGTACCCTACCAGGGATTCCCGGAAAAACTGCAAAAAATCATCCTCAAAGGCCGTTCTACCATCACTGTACGTCCCGGTGCGGTGCTGCCTCCGGCAGACTTTGACGCAGTACGCGCCAAACTGGAAGAAATCGGCGCTCCTACGACTGATGAAGCAGTCAGCTCCTATTGCCTCTATCCAAAGGTATTTACCGACTGGGTAGAACGTTATAATAATTTCGGCGATGTTTCCGTCCTTGATACGCCTACCTTCTTCTTCGGTATGAAACCGGGAGAAGAAATACGCGTTGAAATCGAACAGGGTAAAGTCCTGATTATCAAGCTGGACCATATCTCGGAAGCTAATGCCAGCGGTATGCGTACCGTATCCTTTGAATTTAACGGTCTGCCCCGTGAAATAGAGGTTAAAGACCGCAATGCCAAAACAACAAATGTCAGCCGTAAGAAAGCCGACAAATCAGCTATCGGCCAAATCGGCGCTTCACTGTCCGGCTCAGTAGTAAAAGTGCTGGTTCAACCCGGTCAGCAGGTAACCAAAGGGACGCCGCTTATCGTAACGGAAGCCATGAAGATGGAAACCACCCTTTCTGCTCCTATCGACGGCAGCGTCAGCGTCATCCATGTAGCTGCAGGCGAACGCGTGGACAGCGGCGACTGCCTGCTGGAAATTACTCCTCTTGCCTGAAATACAGGAAAAGCCCTTTTTTAAGGGCTTTTCTTTATTTACAGAAAAATTCACAATTATGCTCAGGACCGCCGGGTAAAAGACGGCAGATATGATATAATATTTTGTATTACGAATCAGCATGAGGAAATGTATCTATGAAAAAAATCAGTATTTTTGAATATATTAAAGCCCATATAGGAAACGACGGCTTTTTCGCTTCCCCGGTACTGCCTGATGATCCTGAGCCGGAAATATCCTATCTGCTCGGCGATGAGGAAGGCCATTATTTCACTACCGGCATCCCCAAAGACAAAGACAGCGCCGATCAGCTGCTGACAGAACTGCGTCAGTATGCTGCTTTTCCCACAGAAGAAAATCTCCAGCAGATTGAAAATACCCTTGCCAATCTCATCATGATTGAAATTCTCTACGGCTTCTCCAAAAAATTCACCAACGAGGACTATAACAACAATATCCTCATCCTGGCGCAGGAACTGTTCTATAATTCCGGCTGCCGTCAGGCGCTCAAACTGGCCTACCTGCTTTTTTCCTGTGCCGGCTTAATGAACATCAAAAAAAATAATCCCGAACTGTGGCAGGATTTGCTGCTGGCGGCACGCTGCGAAGAATTTACTTACTTCTTCATCCTTGCCGCCAAATCCGATTTACCGGAACTGCAGGAAGAACTGTGGGAGATTATCTATCATACTAAGAACTGGGGGCGTATCTTTGCTCTGGAAGAAGCAATAGTAACCACCCATGAACAAAAGCTGTGGTGTATAGAAAACGCTTTAGATACTCAGGCCGACTATCCGCCTCTATCAGTAAAGATTATCCTGGAATGTGAGCTTAGCAAAGAGCTCAACGTCGCTGCCGTCAGCTATCCTCTCTATAACGGCGCGGCTTCTGCTATCCTTAATTTTTTGGAACTGCTCACTTCCTACGACCTGCAAAAGCTGGAAAAGTTCTTCCCTGTGAGCAAGGTAGACCTGCCGCCGCTGCTGCAGGAATTTCTCAAACATGCCCGCTGTCATGCCGTTTCACCGGAAACACTGCTGCCCATCATCTTTATCAGCGAGCAGCTGCAGCTGCTGATTGACAATGGCAGCTGGTCACATCTTTCAGCCAATCAATGTCATTCTTTTGTTGCCGCCTGCGACAGTATCATCTATCAGAAAGACTGGAGTGCAGAAGTACAGGCACAGCTATTCGACGAAGACGGCAAAATAAATCATCTGCTCTGCGACTTTGCCAAGTATCTGGACCTGGACATCTGGCAGCCTGTGTTTGCATATTTTACTGACCATTATGAAGACAATGACCTTCTGCCCTACCTGCTGGGAGGAAGTGAAGAACAGACAGCAGACGTCCTTGCTGTTATTGAACAGCATCTTGATTACTATATGTTCTATCCGCTGACGCTGCTTACCCCGCTGGCTTACCTGCAGGAAAATCCCGGCAAGGGTGAAAGTATCCTGCTGCGCCTGCTGCAGTCACAAAACGAAATGCTTATCGGTATGGCCTACCACGTGCTGAGAGAATGGCCTTACCAATACCTTACCCTGCCGCTGAAAAAAGCTGTCGTAGCAGCCCAGTCACATATTCAATCTTCTCTCCATAGAGAAATGCTGGCCAGCCTGCTGCAGGATGACAGTGATAACAATAATAATCTTATGTAAAGCAAAACCGCCCATAAGGGCGGTTTTATTTTTCCTCTGCCATATTATATTTTTTATGCAGATAGCGCGCCAGATAAACAACCGGTGTATCAGCAATACTTGTAACAATAAAGATAATATAACTGAATAAAATAATATCAATCAGCACAGCCTGCTCGTATACGCCGTAAAAAGCGCCTAAGGTAAACAGCACCGTATTCAGAAACTGGGAAATAAGCGTGGAACCATTATTGCGCAGCCACAGGAAACGCTCTGCATCACCATATTTCTTCCTGGTAAATTCCCACCACCAGTGGTAGAGCCATACATCAAATTTCTGGACCACGCCGTAAACAATAAGTCCTGTCAGCATGATACGCGGCGTATTAGTAAAAACTGCCACAATATGCGGAAATACCGTATCGGCGCTGTCCGGCTGATAATGCAGCCAAAACTGCGACAGCAGGATAAAGCTTACCGAAGCGGCAATACCCATATTAACCGCCCTGTCAGCCTGTTTCCTGCCATACAGCTCGCTTAGAATATCCGTTACCAAAAAGGTCGAGGCAAACAGGATATTGCCTAAGGTCTGCTGCATGCCAAAAGCCTTAATCAAAATCATGACCTCGATATTGGCAGCAATAGTTGCCAGCACCGTCCAGCAATACAGTCCCTTATCCTTAAAAAATACCTGCCACAGCAATACGCCGCCGTATACAACTGCTAAATTTAATAGCAGCAAATATTCGTTCTGCATCATACACCTACTCCAAAATCAGTATTATTGAGCAGAATATCTACTCGCTCATTATCCTTATACAAAGGATATATCTCTTTGATAAAGATATTTCTGACACCAGCATCCGGCAAAATAGGCTTAGTATTGGCTACCATAATATTAACGCAGACTCTTTCAAAATATTGCAAGCCAAGCTCAATATCCCGCAGCATACTTTCCTTTGTCTGCCCCGGCAGCCCCTGCAGCAGACACACCTGGTCAAAATATGCGGCAATTTCCTGCGGCGCAGCCATGCCCATACCCTTATCCAGATAGCTTTCACGGAATAGACTGTCAAAGGTTTCCACGCCAATCTTCATCTTAACCGTAATACCCTCGTCGGCAAAACGCTGGCGCCATGCAGCAATAAGATTCCTGTGCATCCAGTGGCTTTCAAAATACAAAGTCGTAATTTGATGTTGATGACAAATCTCAAGCAAGAGCTTAATAGTTTCCGCATCCAAATCACAAAAACTGCCGGAGTTAATAACCTCCAAGCGTCCGTATTTACCTGTTACATGCTGCAGTACTTTGCTGTTCAGACGAAAATTCTCGGCTTCATTTAAAGAAAAATCAAGATGATAATCACAAAAACGACAGCGCCGCCATTTACAGCCGCTGCCACGCAGCAATACTATTTCCCGGGAATTTTTTTCATCTATACAGGCATATCTGCATTCAAAAGGCACTGTTCCCATGCTTTTACCTCCAAAGCAAAAAGGGCGCACTACGGCACCCTTCAAATCCGTAGTTTTGTTTTAAGACAGGATGGTTACGAACTGTCTTATTCATTTATCAATAAATATATTATACATACTTGCAGCAAACCGTCAACTACGGTTATTAACTATCTCTGCTTTAAATACATTGATGGTATCGGGATCAGGACAGCAAAAGCGTGCTGTTCCCGCTGCTTCGCCGGGAATACTGCCGCCATAGCGCAGAATATCTATATAAGGAAAACCAGCATGCAAAGCCATGGGACAAATTTCGCCGCGCTGCGTATCAAAATCAAAAGTATCGCCAACCTTGTGACCGCGATGACAGCCACGGCAGCCCTTCTGCTCAATAATAGTAAGCTTAATTTTCGGCCGCATTATTCCCCCTCCTTATATGCCAAACATAGACTGCGCCATTTTAATACCTGTCGCAGTCTTAAAAATTCTCTTTGTACATATTTTGATATTTTGTCGCGGCAGCTGGTCTTCATAAAAGTTTACCAGAAAATCTGCTTCAACTAAAATCTGATAATCCAGCCCATTAATATTATTATAGGTGTGATGGTGTCCCACTAAATAACAGATACGTTCTCTATCCTCTTTGGCAAAACCGGCGTCAAGCAATAATTTCTCCGCTGCCTGCGGGCCTTCCTGCTCCTGAATCTTGCCGTCATTGCGTCCATATTTAGCTTCTCCCGGCTTAATGCCGCAGTCATGCACCAGTGCCGCTGCTTCCAGCAAAGTCTGCGTATGTTCATCCAGCCCTTCTGTTCGGCCAATCAGTGCCGCCAAACTGTGTACCTTGATAAAATGCTGACAGCGCTTAGCATCACCGGCAAAATACTGCAGCATGGCAAGATATAAAGTATCTATTTGTCTCTGCATGATAATCTCCCCTCACAAAGTCTTACATTTATATTGGTTATTATTGGCTTTAAATATTTTTATTTTTTACCGTAAATCTCTGTATATTCTGCTACCATTGCCAAAGATTCTTCCTGCTGCTCATAAACTTCAACGCTTTTTTCAGCAATCGACTCTGCAGGACTGAGCAGGCCAAAATATTTTTCAAAAAATGCTTTCAGCTTGGCAATAATGCCCTGCTTTTTCTTATCCCGCAGACCACTGCCGCCAAAGCGCGATACAGGAGGCATCAGCTTATCAATATCTGTACCTGTTGTTTTCAAAACACCGTCGCGGAAAGAATTTTCCATAAACTTCTCTGTTTCAGCAGGTTTTAATTTCTCCTCAGCAATCAGCTGCTCCATATCTTCCTGCCGCTGCTTTTTGACAAACTTCTGCCAGTCGGCGTTAACATCCGTACTGGTATTGATAGTAGCAATAAAGTTTTCTATCAGCTCTTTTTTGGAACGCAGCTGCAGGCTGGATTTAATAGCTTTATCAATAGCTACTAAAATTTCCTTGTCTTTGCAGTTGCTATCGTGATATTTGCCTACCAGCATCAGAATATAGTCGATATTAACCTCAACCTGCTTAACCAGCTCCATCTCAAAAACAACATCATCTAAAATACTGTCCTTATCGCCTGGTTTCGGTTTCATCTCATTATATACATCGTGATAGGTACCAGTATAATCCTGAAAATCTATGGGCGATAAAATCTCGTTGCCAACAAAACGGTCAAAGCTGGAAAGAATATTTCTTAACCGCAGAATATTGCCGAACAGTACCAGAAAATCCTTCTTATTTTTCTCGCCGATAATCTGCTCCCCTAACGGGTAACGCTGCAAAAGCTCTGCAATGCGTTCTTCGTAGCCCTTCTGCTCACGTCCCTTTTCATCAGTACAGCCGTAATAATAATCATCATAAGATTTTAACAGTACAATACTTTTGGCATCCTTATCACCAAACAGGGCAATAGCTTCATTAGTCGCCTCTTCCAAATCACGGAAGCAGACGATGTTGCCGAAAGTTTTTACTGAATTTAAAATACGGTTAGTTCTGGAAAACGCCTGAATTAAACCGTGCATTTTTAAATTTTTATCTACCCACAAAGTATTTAGGGTAGTAGCGTCAAAACCAGTCAGAAACATATTTACCACCAGCAGTAAATCTATTTCCCTGTCTTTAACCCTTTGCGATACATCTTTATAATAATTTTCAAACTCCTTAGCCGAGGTATTATAGCTTGTTTTAAAAAGCTTATTATAATCATCAATAGCCATTTCCAGAAAATCACGGGAGCTTTGGTCTAAAGCATCAGTATCAAAGCTTTCATCCGCTAAAATTCCGTCGGCGCTGTCTTCTTCATTAGGCGCAAAAGAGAAAATAGTAGCTATCGTAAGATTTTTATGTTTTTCTGCCAGCTGCTTTTTCAGCTCAAGATAATATTTTTTGCAGACCGGTATAGAGCTTACGGCAAAAATAGAGTTAAAGCCATTTACCCGCTGCCCCTTTAAATTATAGTAAGCATTACGCATGGTTTTCTGGTCAAAATGCTCCAAAATATATTGCACTACGGCAGAAATACGCGCCGAAGAAGCTAAAGCCTCTTCCGTATCAATAGCCGCAACCTGCTTATCTGCCTTATCGTCCTTTTGTTTTACCGTATTGATATAGTCGATGCGGAAAGGCAGCACGTTACCATCGTTAATGGCATCCACAATAGTATAGGTATGCAGCTTCTCGCCAAAAGCCTGCTCCGTTGTTCTTAAATTGGGATTGCCGCCTGTTTTGGCATTTACGGCAAAAATAGGCGTGCCGGTAAAGCCGAAAACATGATAATTTTTAAAATACTTATCTACTTTTACATATTTTTCGCCTTTTTTAATCTGACCGCCCACAATGCGGGTATGCATATCGCCAAACTGACTGCGGTGACATTCGTCAAATACCAATACAACATGTTTGTTGCGTATAGGATGCTGCGGATTTTTGGCAATAAAAATATCCAGCTTCTGAATAGTAGTAACAATAATCCGCGCATTGTCATCTTCCAGCTGCTTTTTCAGTACGGCAGTATTTTTGTTGCCATTGGCTGCGCCTTTTTCAAAACGGTCATACTCTTTAATTGTCTGATAATCAAGGTCTTTTCTGTCTACCACAAACAGTACCTTATCAATATACGGCAAAGCCGTTGCCAGCTGCGCAGTCTTAAAAGAGGTCAGCGTCTTGCCGCTGCCCGTAGTATGCCAGATATAGCCGCCTGCTTCAACAGTTCCGGTCTTTTTATAATTGGTGGCAATTTCAATTCTGTTTAAAATTCTTTCCGTCGCCACAATCTGATAGGGACGCATAACCAAAAGCAGCTGCTCGGAAGTAAATACGCAGTAACGCGTCAAAATATTAAGCAGCGTATGCTTGGCAAAAAAGGTTCTGGTAAAATCCACCAAATCAGCAATAACCTTATTATTACCGTCCGCCCAGTAAGAAGTAAATTCAAAGCTGTTAGAAGTTTTTTTGCTGTTTCTTTTGCTTAAACTGCCGCTTTCCTTAATATGGCTGATTCTGGTAGTGTTGGAATAATACTTAGTAGAAGTTCCGTTAGAAATAACGAAAATCTGCACATATTCATACAAGCCGCAGCCTGCCCAAAAACTGTCCCGCTGATAGCGCTTAATCTGATTAAAAGCTTCTTTCAGTGCTACGCCGCGGCGTTTTAATTCTACATGCACCAACGGCAGACCGTTAACCAGCACGGTTACATCATAACGAGTATCGTGCCTGCCCTCATGCTCCTCATATTGATTGATAACCTGCAGGCGATTGTTGTGAATATTCTTTTTATCAATTAAAACGATATTCTGCGTTGTGCCATCTTCACGAGTTAAATTCTGGACAGAATCCTCCTGAATTTTTTTCGTTTTCTCTGCAATACCTTCATTAGCGTTAGCCAGCTTGTTTTTAAAAAAGCTGTCCCACTCTCTGTCGGTAAATTTATAATTGTTTAACAGCTCCAGCTGGCGGCGCAGATTAGCCACAAGCTCTGCCGCATTGTTAATACCCAGACGTTCATAACCCTGCTGAGTAAGCATGTCAATAAAAGCTTTTTCCAGCGCCGCTTCGCTCTGATAGCTGTCAGAGCGTTTTGTTTCCGTCTGATATTCAGTTACTACCGTGCTTTCATTAGCAGCAAGCACAATATTATACGTACTCAAAGGAACAACTCCTTTCCGGCTTTACTTTGCTTCCTTAAAGGTAAGCAGTTTATCCCTGTAATATTCATACTGCTTCTGCCTTGCGGCAATTTCCGCAGGCAAGCCGCAGGTTAAATCGTTGCACAGAGCATAAAAACGATCAAGAATATCGACAATGCGTTTCTGCTCGGCCAGTGGTGGTAAGGGAATTTTTATATTTTCTATATTTGCTCTTGATAAACGAGGAACACTTGCACGTCTTACTTTAGTAGATAAATAATCTTGCTGACTGCATAATACAAAAAACAAATATCTTGAATTAAGTATTTCCGAGCAATCAAAAAACATACAATCATCAGCCGCCCAAAAATCATTATAACTATAACCGACTTCGCCAGCAGCACCTGCTGTAATGATAAAAGCAGTATTACCACTGCAATTACTTTTATTATAATAACCAAGCGGCTGCATACTATTTTGGTAAACAGCATATTTGCCAGTTTCAGAAAGCTGACTTTTTACTACTCGTATACCTCTTTTTATATCAGCAACATCTTTTAACTGAACAGTAACAAAACCGAACACGTATTGAATTAACTTAATTAACTCATACTGGTGTTCTGTTCTGTTCTGTTCTGTTCTGTTCTGTTCTGTTCTGTTCTGTTCTGTTC
>UQXH01000020.1 GCA_900545025.1 uncultured Phascolarctobacterium sp. | reverse complement strand
GGCGGCGATGTGGAAACTCCGTGGCAATGGAACGCAGGTATGCGCTGGAGCTTCTGAGATAATTAAATTTATTTAGTAAATGAAATAAAACTGACTAAGGCATATGCTTTAGTCAGTTTTATTTTAATCTTGATATATTTGTTGTAATAAAGATATAAGCTGTGTCTAAAAAATCCGCTTTTTAATTATTAAGAACGAATTTCCAGGCACAGTGGCAAGTGTCATCAATAATATCAGGATAACAACTTAGACATTCACAGCTGAACCGGCTGTCAATAGTTTTTGCAAAACCGGTGTATTCTATAATACCAACAGAGCGGCAAGGGTGCAAAGGCATATTTTTACTACTGCGGGCATGCTGTACACGGCATTCGGTAGTGCGATAAATAAGTGTATTTCCATCAATTATAATGTCATCATGGTTAATATTGGCGTACAGGCGCATCTTTAGTGCTTGTTTCAGTCCCTCTATACCTGCTTGTTCCGGCAGTTTTAAAAAGTTTTTTATACGCTTGGCTTCAATAACAGTAAACTTTTCCCAAACAGCATGATCGTGTTCCATAGCTTCTTCCATACCATATTTTTGCTCTACGGACTGAAACCACAGACCATCCATAGCAAGCCAGTTTTTACAGTAATTTTCTATTATTTCAATTAGTTGTTCGTTGCTATAGTTTTTTAAACTATTATTAATCATAAGTATACCCCTCCGTTTTTATTTAATTATAACTTTTGTTATGGATAAAACACAAGTTGCTCCAGTTGTAAAAAAGTATTATTTTAAGATAAATTAATATTTTTCGAAATATTAAGAGATATATGCTATAATACAATAAGAGCAATAATTTTGATGAATCTTAATGGTGGGAAAATGCTTGACAACAAAATTGTATTAGAAGATAATTTTATTTTTGATTATGCTACGATGTTGGGTAAAGACAGAATCCAGGAGAGTGATCTTGCTGAAATAAGTGAAAGAATTGCGGCTGCGGTAAAAGGTGTGGAAACAATGCGTGCTACCGGTTATGTGCGAGGTCATTTGTCTAAGGATGGAGCACCGGAGCCGGTGTATTTTACGCGGCTCCCATATTTGGAAGCGGGTAATCCTAATGATCGTGACTCGTTGGCTGCGTTGCAGCGTCTTACGGTTTATGCCAGAGAAAAAGTAGATGTAGTTGTCTTTTTAGGTGTGGGCGGTTCGTATCTGGGCAATAAGGTACTGTTCGATATTTTCTGCGGTGAAGGATGGAATAATCTGGGCCGTGAAGAGCGCCGCGACTGTCCGTATGTTTTCTTTGCGGGGAACAATATGGATCCCAGGCAGTGTATGCAGTTTATGAAGCAAATCAGTAATATTGCGAAGAATGTTGAAGCAAAAAGCGGTAAATTTACTGTCCTGCTCGTGCCTATTTCCAAGTCTGGTACTACTCTTGAGACCTTGACTGCTTTCAGTTATTTTTATGAAGCGTGCAGCAGGAATGTATTGATAAATACGGAAGTTGCAGTTGTAACAGATTTACAGGAAAGTGTTGCTTCTCCGTTGTATATGTTAGCTAAAGAAAATGGCTGGCTTGCTTTTGATATTAAAGAAGGAATCGGCGGCAGATTCTCAGTACTGCATAATCCCGGACTTGTTACTGCAGCCATTATTGGCTTAGATATGGAAGAGCTTTTGCGTGGTGCCAGAGAAATGGACAGAGCATGTCAAAGTTCTGACTGGCATAGCAATCCGGCTCTGCTTAATGCTTGCCTGAAATATATTGCAGCAGAAAAATATCAATGTGATATAGAAGTTTTTATGGGCTATGGTGTGTGTCTGAAATCTTTAGGCGAATGGTATGTACAGCTTCTGGCGGAGTCTCTCGGTAAGCGTATGGATAGGGACGGGGCTACAGTGTTTTACGGACGTACTCCTGTTGCCGCTGTAGGCAGTACAGATATGCATGCCCAGACGCAGCAGCACCAGGATGGTAAGCGGGATAAGGTCATCCAGTTCCTGCAGGTAGAGAATTTTATGTACGATGTGCATCTTGGCAATCCTTTCCCTGAGACGGAAGCGCTGGCTAAATACAGCGGGCTTTCACTGAAACGTGCTCTCGATGTTGCTTTAAACGCTAATAGGGAAGCCTTGGATGATGACAGGCGTTTCAGCGCTTTATATTCTTTGCCGGCCTTAAATGAATTTTATATCGGACAGATATTATACTTCCTTATGCTCAGTATAGCCTATGAAGGTGAGCTGGCTAATGTAGATGCTTTTGATCAGCCTGGCGTAGAAGCTTATAAAAAAATTATGAAGCGTGAATTGGCAAGATAAAAAGACGTCAAAGCTTTTTAGCTTTGACGTCTTTTTTACATAGCAGTTCCATTAGTAAGGAAGATGGTTTCCTCAGCTGCCTGGGCAGCGCGGTCTTGGTCGAGAAAGCCGTATTTTTGCATTGCCTGGAGGACTAATAACTGGCGTTTTTTACAGCCCTCAGGGTTTTCCAAGGGATTAAGTGCTGAAGGCGCATATGGAAGTGCAGCGATGACGGCAGATTCTGCCAGTGTAAGCGCTTGCGGCGACTTGCCGAAATAAGTTCTTGCAGCCTGCGCGAGTCCGTTAGCGCCGGCGCCTAAATAGGTGGTGTTAAGATAGAGCTCAAGGATTTCATCTTTACTGTAATTTTCTTCTAACATTAAGGAGAGTATGGCTTCTTCTATCTTTCTTTCCATACTTTGCTCATGGGTTAGAAAGACATTTTTGACAAATTGCTGGGTCAGCGTGCTGCCTCCCTGCAGGACTTCGCCGGCAGAGATATTTACTAAGGCTGCCCGCAGAACACCTTCTACAGCGATAGCCCCATGTTCGTAAAAATTATGATCCTCAATAGCGATGATTGCCTGCTGCATGTCTTTGGGGATAGCCGGTAAGGGCGTCCAGTCAGGACTTTCTCTGATAGGGTCGATTACTTCCTCCATATTGAAAGCAAGATATGCTTTCTGAAAAGGAGAAGGCCATTCTTCCTGCGGAGGCAGAAGTGAAAGAAATAGAGCTTTAGCAGCATTTTTTTCGTGCTGCTCGATTTTTTTATCTTCTGTTGTCGGGGAAACCTTGGTAGGCGTATTGGAATCATATATAGCCATACCTATAAAGATGACGATTATCAGAATTACAGTTTTAAACATTGGTTTAACCTCGCACTTTATACTTAAGCTTATTTTATCAATAAACCGGGAGCAAGGCAAAAAAGTTTTAGAAAATGCTGTATTTGACTAAAAAGTGATGGAAAATCTCATCAAAAGTAGTAAAATATAAAATATAAAATGGGTTAGTGTTTTTATCATGCGATAAAAGAAAACGCTTGTAAAAATATACACAAAAGGTGTATAATTACAAAAAATAAAGGAGGCATATATGAAAGCGAGCGTTATTGGTGCAACCGGCTATGCTGGTGTGGAGTTACTCAGGCTGCTGGATGGACATCCTGAAGCTGAAATTGCTGCTATCACCTCTGAAAGCAGTACGGGGGAGATGATTTCCCAGATGTATCCGCATCTTGCTGGGAGGATAGAAAAAGAGCTTTCTTCCATGCAGGACATTGAAGCTATTGCGGATGCAAGTGATGTTATCTTTATTGCCCTGCCGCATGGTCATGCCATGAAGATTGGCCGCAAGCTGCGCGGTCGTAAAACGAAGATTATTGACCTTGGCGGTGACTATCGTTTTAAAGACTACCGTGTTTTTGAGCAGTGGTATAAAGTTAAGCACGAAGACCCGGAGGCTGATGCAGTTTATGGCTTGACAGAGCTTTACAGGCCCCTGGTTAAAAATGCAGCACTGCTGGCGAATCCGGGCTGCTATACAACCTGCAGTATATTAGCTTTGGTGCCTCTCTTAAAAGCTGGTTTAATAGAAACCAAAGGTATTGTTGTTGATGCCAAATCCGGTACTACCGGTGCTGGCAGGAGTTTAAAACAGGGCAGCATGTACTGCAGTGTTAACGAGAATTTCCATGCGTATGGCGTTGCCAGTCACAGGCATACGCCGGAAATTGAGCAGGTATATAGTGAATTTGCCGGAGAGGATGTTATCATCCAGTTTACACCGCATTTGCTGCCGGTAGACCGTGGTATCTTAGCCACCTGCTATGCTCAGCTCAAGGATGGTGTCAGCGACAGACAGGTCGCAGATGCTTTTGAAGCAATGTATGGGGATGAATTCTTTATTCGCCTGCGCGGGCAGGGTGTTTGCCCGGAAATCAAGAATATCAGGGCTTCCAATTATGTGAATATCGGCTGGCAGACAGATAAACGTACCGGACGTGTAATTGTCATGAGCTGTCTGGATAATCTGGTTAAAGGTGCGGCAGGCCAGGCGGTACAGAATATGAATGTCATGTTCGGATTTGATGAAACTGCCGGATTGCGTCAGCTGCCGGTATATCCTTGATTTTAAGAAAGAGGTTGGAAAATATGAAGAAAATAGACGGCTGGCTCACAGCGCCGCAGGGTTTTATTACTGCCGGTGTTAAAGCTGGTATTAAAGTCAGCGATAACCATGACGTGGCTGTTATTTACAGTACTGTGCCTGCTGCCTGCGGCGCAGTGTTTACCCAGAATAAGATGTGTGCGGCTCCGGTCTTGGTAAGCCGTGAAGTAAATAAAGAAGCATATGCTCAGGCGATAGTGGTCAACAGTGGCTGTGCTAATGCCTGTACAGGCGAACAAGGTTTGCGGGATGCACAAAAAATGCAGGCCCATGCTGCAGAGCTGCTCGGAATTGAGCCTAAACAGGTTTTTGTTTGCTCTACCGGTGTAATTGGTCAGTTTTTGCCGATGGATAAGTTGTTTACAGGTATTGATGACGCCGTAGATTCCTTGGATGAAAATGAAGGGGAAAGCTGTGCTATGGCTATCCAGACTACTGATACCTTTATCAAGAAAGCTGCTTATGAAGTAAATATCGGCGGGAAAAAAGTAACCGTTGCAGGTATTGCCAAAGGTGCCGGCATGATTCACCCTAATATGGCTACTATGCTTACCTTTATCACTACGGATGCTGCTGTTGCTCCTGATGTCTTGAAGCGTGCGGTAAAGGCAGCTGCAGATAAATCCTTTAATATGGTAGTAGTAGATGGCGATACCAGCACCAATGACAGCATGATTGTCCTGGCCAACGGTTTGGCTGAAAATGAAATTATCCTTTCTGAGAAACATCCTGATTATCCGGTGTTCTTTGAAGCGCTGCTGGCATGTGCTACTGATTTGGCAAAAATGATTGCCCGCGATGGCGAAGGCGCTACCAAATTTCTCGAAGTAAATGTTACCGGCGCTGCCAGCTGGGAAGATGCCAAGACTGCGGCAATGGCTATTGCTAAATCCCCGCTGGTAAAAACAGCGTTCTTTGGCGAAGATCCCAACTGGGGACGCATCGTTTGTGCGGCAGGTTACAGCGGGGCCCAGATGACTGCTGATAAAGTCAACCTTGCCATCGGCGGCGTACGCCTTGTAGAAAATGGTATGAATTGTAATGTTCCGGCTGAACAGCTTGCGCCTATTATGTCTGAACACGACATCTCCATGACTATTGATTTGGCTGCTGGTGAAGCCGAGGCTACGGTTTGGACCTGTGATTTCAGTTATGAATATGTGAAGATTAACGGCGAATACCATACCTGATGGAAATAAAAATTATAATTTTGTATTGCTAAGGAGGCAATGAGTTATGTTAATGAATGATGCTCAAGTAAAAACTTTGATGGAAGCTTTACCGTATCTGCGTGATTTTAAAGATAAGACTATCGTAGTAAAATATGGCGGCAATGCTATGCTCAATGATGAAATCAAAAATAAAGTGCTGCAGGATATCGTATTCCTGCAATGCGCCGGCATGCGTCCGGTAGTTGTTCATGGCGGCGGCCCGGAAATTACGGCAATGCTGATGCAGGCTGGCAAGAAGAGCGAGTTTGTCAGCGGTCTGCGTGTAACTGATGCTGAATCTGTAGGTATCGCTGAAATGGCACTTGTAGGCAAGATCAATACCGACCTGGTAGCACGTCTGAATTCTTTGGGCGGCAAAGCTGTCGGCTTAAACGGCAAAGATGCAAATCTTATTATTGCTAAAAAACATCTGGCTGATGTTTACGAAAATGGTGAAGTAAACCTTGTCGATATCGGCTATGTAGGCAACGTAGAACATGTAAATACAGACTTAATCGAAGTTCTTCTTGATAACGGCTTTATTCCCGTTATTGCTCCTACCGGCGTAGGCTCTACCGGCGAAACCTATAACATCAATGCAGACAGCGTTGCCGGCGAAATTGCAGGCGCGTTGAAAGCTGAAAAACTTTTGGTACTGACCGATGTTAAAGGTATATACTCCGACTATCGTGATGAGAACAGCTTCATTTCCACTTTGTCCTTTGAAAAGGCTCAGGAGCTGATTATCCGCGGCAATATCGACGGCGGTATGATTCCTAAAGTTCGTGCCTGCATTACCGCGCTTTCCGGCGGTGCTAAAAAGACTCATATCATTGATGGACGTGCTGAGCATACCATCCTCATGGAAATCTTCAGTGATAAGGGCGTAGGCACCGAAGTAGTAAAAGAGTTATAATTTTTGAGAATGTTTAAGGGGCTGTTAAATTTATGGATATAAAGACTGTTGTTGATGAAACAGAAAAATATTATCTGCCTGTATTCGGCAGATATCCTTTGGTTTTAGACCATGGCAAAGGCTGCCGTCTGTACGATGCAGACGGCAACGAATACATTGACTTTTTGGCAGGTATCGCTGTAAACGCACTGGGGCATGCGCATCCCGTGCTGGTAAATGCTATTGCTAATCAGGCTGCCAAACTCATGCACTGCTCCAATCTTTATTACACAGAAATCCAGGCTAAGGCAGTGAAAGTTATAGCGGAAGTAAGCGGTTTTGACAGAGTATTTTTAGCTAACAGCGGTGCAGAAGCCAATGAAGGTGCGCTGAAGCTGGCTCGTAAATACGGTAAGGAAAAAGCTGACGGTAAATATCGTATTATTACAGCTGTACATTCTTTCCATGGCCGCACAATGATGACTTTGACTGCGACCGGGCAGCCCAAATATCAGCATGGTTATGAGCCGCTGCCGCAGGGTTATGAATACGTTGAATATGGCGATATTGCAGCATTGGAAGCAGCAATGGGCGACGATGTATGCGCTGTACTGCTGGAGCCTATCCAAGGAGAAGGCGGCGTACATGTTCCTTCTGATGAATATCTGCGTCAGGTACGTGCTTTATGTGATAAATATGACGCCTTGCTGATTTTTGATGAAATCCAGACTGGTGTAGGCCGTACCGGTAAATGGTTTGCTTATATGCACAGCGGTGTAAAACCTGACGTACTGACTTTTGCCAAAGGAATCGGCGGAGGCTTCCCCATGGGCGGTTTTGCTGTAGAGGAAAAGCTGGCGCATGTATTTAAGCCCGGTGACCATGGCAGCACTTTTGGCGGTAATCCTTTAGCCTGCACTGCTGCTTACGCCTGCCTTACTGCTATTAAGGCAGAAAACCTCGTGGACAAGGCTGCTGTACAGGGAATTTATTTTAAAGGTGAACTGGAAAAGCTGCAGCAGAAATATCCTGACAAGGTTAAAGAAGTACGCGGCCGCGGCTTGATTCTTGGCATGGAATTATGCAAAGAAGGTAAGGCCGTAGTAGAAAGCTGCCTGCAGGAGCACGTCATCGTTAACTGCACCGCAGGTAATGTTATCCGTCTGGTACCGCCGCTGATTGTTACCAAAGAAGAAATTGATATTGTAGTTGCGGCGCTGGATAAGGCCTTGGCTGCATTTTAATGTAATATGTTGGGGGAGTTGTAAATGGGTTTAAGAAATAAAGATTTAATTTCTATTCATGATTTAACTGTCGGTGAAGTTGCTACTATCCTGGATGTGGCGAAGAAGCTGAAACGCAAACAGAAAAACGGCGAGCCGCATCAGTATTTAAAAGGTAAAACTTTGGCAATGCTGTTTTCCAAGGCTTCTACCCGTACCAGGACTTCTTTTGAAGTCGGTTTCTGGCAGCTGGGCGGACATCCTATCTACCTTAGCGATGCTTCTTCTCAGATTGGCCGCGGAGAGCCGGTACGTGATACTGCCAGAGTGTTATCCCGTTTTGTCGACGGCATCATGATTCGTACTTTTTCACATGACTCCGTTATTGAGCTGGCTGAGTATGCAGATGTCCCTGTTATCAACGGCCTGACTGATTTACTGCATCCCTGTCAGGCGCTGACAGACTTATTTACCATTCAGGAAAAAATGGAAGTGCTGAAAGGACGTAAGCTGGTTTATGTCGGCGACGGCAACAATATGGCGCATTCTTTAATGTTTGCCTGCGCAAAAGCCGGTATGAACATGATCTGTGCCAGTCCTAAAGGTTATCAGCCTGATCCTGAAATTGTAAGACTCGCACAGGAGGATGCCCTCCATACCGGTTGCAGTATTACAGTGGAAGAGGATTTATTCAGTGCTGCAAAAGGAGCGGACGTATTGTATACTGATGCATGGGCAAGCATGGGTCAGGAAGAGGAGCACAATATCCGTAAACAGGCGCTTGGTAAATATCAGATTAACAGCGAGCTGCTGGCTGTAGCTAGACCGGAAGCTATCGTTATGCACTGCCTGCCGGCTTATCGTGGTGAAGAAATTACCGAGGAAGTGCTGGAAGGACCGCAGTCTGTAGTGTTTGACCAGGCTGAAAACAGGCTGCATGTGCAGAAGGCAATTATGGCACTGCTGATGAGTGATGAAATTTTATAAAATAATTTTGTATACATTTACAAAAGACTGGACAATCTGTAAAAAGGTGCTATAATATACAATATCCGTTGAAAAAATATTCAGAATATATGAATAAAAACACTGGAGGCTGTGAAAATGAAAAAAGAAGATATTAAGAAAGTCGTACTTGCATATTCCGGAGGCCTTGACACCTCTATTATTATTCCTTGGTTAAAAGAAAACTACAATGACTGCGAAGTTATTGCCGTAACAGCTGACCTTGGCCAAGGTGATGAACTGAATCCTGTTCATGATAAAGCAATCAAATCCGGCGCAAGCAAATGCTACATCCTCGATTTGAAAGAAGAATTCATTGCTGACTATGTATGGCCGGTGGTTAAAGCAGGCGCTGTATATGAAAAGAAATATCTGCTGGGTACTTCTTTCGCCCGTCCGCTGATTGCTAAAAAATTAGTTGAAATCGCTGAAGCTGAAGGTGCGGACGCTATCGCTCATGGCGCGACCGGCAAAGGCAATGACCAAGTTCGTTTTGAACTGTCTGTAAAGGCACTGGCTCCGCAGCTGGCAATCATCGCTCCGTGGCGTGAATGGACCATCAGATCCCGTGACGAAGCAATCGATTTTGCGGCAGCACATAACATCCCGGTACCTGTTACCCATGACCATGACTACTCCATGGATCGCAACATGTGGCATCTGAGCCATGAAGGCAGCGATCTGGAAGATCCTTGGAATGCTCCGAAAGATGAACTCTTCATCGTTACCAATACTCCTGAAACTGCTCCTGATAAAGACGAATATGTAGAACTGGAATTTGTTGAAGGTCTTCCGGTTGCTGTCAACGGCGAAAAACTCAGCCCGGCTAAAATCGTTGAAACCCTTAACGAAATTGGTATCCGCAATGGCGTAGGTATCTGCGATATCGTTGAAAACCGTCTGGTAGGCATGAAATCCCGCGGCGTATACGAAAATCCTGCTGGCTCCATTATCTACTATGCTCATAACGAACTGGAAAACCTCTGCCTGGATCGCGCAACTGCAAGCTTCAAACAAATGGTAGGCATCCGTTATGCAGAACTGGTATATGATGGCATGTGGTTCTCTCCGCTGCGTGAAGCACTGGCTGCTTTCGTTGACGAAACTCAAAAAACTGTTACTGGTACCGTACGTTTGAAACTGTATAAAGGCAACATCATCAGCGCTGGTGCAAAGTCTCCGTATTCTTTGTACAGCCAGGAATATGTAACCTTCGGTGAAGACGAAGTATACAACCAAGCTGATGCAACCGGCTTTATCAACCTGTTCGGTCTGCCGCTGAAAGTACGCGCACTGATGAAAAAAGGAATGTTGAAATAATGGCCAAATTGTGGGGCGGAAGATTTAGTAAAAATACAAATGAATTAGTGGACGCGTTCAATGCGTCCATTGATTTTGATAAAAGACTGTATCATGAAGATATCCGCGGCAGTATTGCCCATGCTTCCATGCTGGCAAAATGCGGTATTATTACGGCGGAAGACGGTGAAAAGATTGTTGCCGGATTAAAGGATATTCTGAAAGATATTGAAGCTGGTAATTTTAAATTTGAAGTTGCACTGGAAGATATTCATATGAATATCGAAGCCCGTCTTACTGAAAGAATCGGGCAGGCAGGTGCAAGACTGCATACTGCACGCAGCCGTAATGACCAGGTTGCGCTGGATATGCACATGTACATGAAACGTGAAGTAGCGGAAATTGCCGAACTGTTAATTCAGTTTGAAGAAGCACTGCTCAGCGTGGCTAAAAAGCATAACAAGACCTTGATGCCGGGCTATACTCATCTGCAGAGAGCACAGCCGATTACCTTTGCACATCATCTGCTGGCATATTTTAATATGCTGCAGCGTGATTTCCGTCGTCTGCAGGGTGTATGGGAAGGCGCTGATATGATGCCGCTGGGTGCAGGCGCTATTGCAGGCACTACTTTCCCTATTGACCGTTTTGATGTTGCAGAGCAGCTTAATTTTGGCAAAGTATACAGCAACAGCATGGACGCAGTAAGCGACAGAGATTATGTTATCGAATTCTTATCCTTTGCTGCTATGTTGATGATGCACATGAGCCGTTTAAGTGAAGAAATCTGCCTGTGGAGCAGCACTGAATTTGGCTTCATTGAGCTGGATGACGCTTTTGCTACCGGTTCTTCCATGATGCCGCAGAAAAAGAATCCTGATATTGCCGAGCTTGTCCGCGGCAAAACCGGCAGAGTATACGGACATCTGCAGGCTATGCTGGTAACTGCTAAAGGCTTGCCTTTGACTTATAACAAGGATTTGCAGGAAGATAAAGAAGGTTTCTTTGACGCTGTAGATACCATTAAGTTTGCGCTGGCAGTGTATCGTGATATGATTCTGACTATGACGGTTAATGTAGATAAAATGCAGCAGGCAGTAAGCAAGGACTTTTCCAATGCTACTGACCTGGCAGATTATCTTGTTCGCAAAGGCTTGCCTTTCAGACAGGCGCATGAGGTTGTCGGTAAATGTGTGGCTTATGCTATCCATAACGACAAGTTCCTGCCGGAGATTAGTTTGGAAGAGTACAAGACTTTTTCCGATTTGTTTGAAGAGGACCTGTTACAGGCATTACAGCCGGAAAACTGTGTGGCTTCCCGTAAATCCTACGGCGGTCCGGCTTTCAGTGAAAATGAAAAACAGTTTGCTGCCGGAGAAAAAGTACTGCAGATCCAGCAGGAAATTTTACAAGGCTTGCAGCAGCGTTTATAAGATTTTACGTAAAAACCACATTTACTCAAATAGAGTAAATGTGGTTTTTTTATATATATGGTATAATATTAGTAACTTTTGGAATATGTAAGTAGGTGAAGTATGTGTTGGTACAATTACAGGGACTGCTGACGACTGTAAATATTCTTGATTTAATAGATATTGCCGTCGTTGCTTATTTCTTATACCGTATATATCTGATGCTGAAAAATACCAGGGCGGCAACCTTGGTTAAAGGTTTGCTGGTATTGGTATTGTTTATGCTGATCAGCCGCTGGCTCAATCTGCATGTTATCAGCTGGCTGCTGGAAAAAAGTATGACTGTAATCATGGTTGCTTTGCCGGTAGTCTTCCAGCCGGAACTGCGGCGCGCCCTGGAGCAGATTGGTCGCGGTCGCCTCTTCAATAAAGGCAGTGAGCTGGATGAACAGGAAATGGAGGAGATGCTCAATGCCGTAGCTAATGCTACTGTTATTATGAGCAGGCGCAAAGAAGGCGCGCTGATGGTTTTTGAAAGAGAGACAGGCCTGGAGGAGCGTATCGAAACAGGCGTAGCTGTAGACGGACTTATCAGTGACAGCCTGCTGCTGAATATTTTTGAAAAAGATACGCCGCTGCACGACGGCGCTGTAATTATCCGCGGGAAAAGAATTGTTGCTGCCAGCTGCTTGCTGCCGCTGACGGAGAACCGTAATCTGAGTCAGGAGCTCGGCACAAGGCATAGGGCGGCGATAGGTATTTCTGAGCAGTCCGATGCCGTGGTCTTGGTGGTCAGTGAGGAAACAGGCGCTGTATCCATTGCCCGCAACGGTGAACTGATGCGCTATCTTACCGCTGACGACGTTAAAGAAATTTTGCGTTCTTATCTGCTCAAGCCTACGGTTAATGTCAAAGAAACTCTGTTTGAGAAAATTAAGCATATGCGTGGTGAAAAGAAATGAATTTTCTTTATAGGCTGATGAAAAAAGAAAATATCCTGGCGCGCATTATTTCCATCCTGATTGCCTGCGGTTTATGGATATATGTTATGACGGATCAGAATCCTATCATCGAGCGCAGTGTGGAAGTAGAGCTGAAACAGGCCAATCTGCCGGAAAACATGGTAGTTTTTAATGCGCCGGACCGGGTGACAGTCAGGGTGAGAGGGTCGCGGTCGCTGGTAACAGATGACAGTGAGAAATTGATAACAGCTTCTATTGATTTAAAGAATGTGACGGAAGGTCAGCAGGAATTACCGGTGAAAGTGTCCTTTTCGCAAGGCGACATTATTGCTGTTAGTCCTGGGGAGATTTCCGTATATGTAGATACAGTCAGTGAAAAAACTGTTGCGGTACATCCGCGTGTGGTAGGTGTAGTGTCAGATGATTTGACGCTGGGAAGCAGTAAGATAACTCCCTCGGAAGTAACCGTAAGAGGTGCGACACACCGACTGAAAAATATCAACAAGGTAGTTGCGCCTGTTGATGTTACTGACCAGAAAGATAATTTTCAGACAGTCAGTGACCTGGTGGCGGTTAATGACAACGGGTATGATATTCCCAATATGAAGATTATTCCGGCCAGTGTGACGGTAGAGGCCACAATGGTAAGGCAGATGATTACCGTAGATGTTCCGGTAAAAGTGATTATGAAAGGTAATCTGCCTGACGGTATCAATGTTTCTAAAGCAGATGTGCTGCCGAAGCAAGTGCGTATTACTGCACCGCCGTCTGTGTTAAAGGACCTTGCCGAAGTAAAGACGAAGCCTGTCGATGTTTCTATGCTGACAGGCAGTACAACGATAGCGGCAGAGCTGGACTTACCTGAAAAAGTTATTCCTGAAACCAGTTCGGTGCAGGTAAGTTTTTCTGTAGGAAGGTAGAATGAATGAGATTAAAAATAAATAATGTAAGAATTGCTTTGCTGCAGGAAATGCCGTTGAAGGAAGCTGTGAGTCATAAGCTGGGAGTGAGGCAGGATGATATTAGGTCGCTGCAGATTATGCGTAAGGCAGTGGATGCCCGCCGTAAAAATAACGTCTGTTTAAATTTCCATGTATTGGCTGATGTTGACGGCAGCAGGAAACAGATCAGCAGATTGCTGAAAGACAAGGATATTTCTCAGTATGCGGAAGAAGCAGAGCCTGAGCTTGTCTTAGGTGAGCTGTCGCTGGCGGCTCCGCCGGTGGTGATCGGCGCAGGGCCGGCAGGGCTGATGGCGGCGCTGGAGCTGGCAAGATATGGGTATCGACCTTTGCTTTTAGAACGTGGCAAGCAGGTCAGCAAACGTGTTGCTGATGTAAATAATTTTTGGCAGAGAGGCGTCTTTGACGCTGAATCTAATGTCCAATTTGGCGAAGGCGGCGCAGGTACCTTTTCTGACGGTAAACTGACGACCCGCGTCAATGATCCGGTGATGAAGAGTATTTTGCAGACCTTTGTAGATGCCGGCGCGCCAGAGTCGATACTTTGGGAGCATAAGCCGCATGTGGGTACGGATAAACTGCGTGCCATGGTTACCGGACTGAGCAGGAAGATTGTTAGTCTGGGCGGCAGCATCCGTTATGAAGCGCATGTCACAGATTTAGTGATTAAGAATAATGCAGTATGTGGAGTTGTTTTAAATAACGGTGAGAAAATTGCGACCGGAGCAGTAATACTTGCCTGTGGACATAGTGCGCGCGATACCTACAAATTATTGGCTGCAAAAGGTGTCGGTATCACCAGCAAACCCTTTGCTATCGGTGTACGTATTGAGCATCCGCAGGAGCTGATAGATAAGGCGCAGTATGGCGAGTTTGCCGGTCATCATTTATTAGGCGCTGCAGATTATGCTTTAGTCTACCATACTCCCGATAAAAAACGTACGGCATACTCTTTCTGCATGTGTCCCGGGGGAACGGTAGTAGCCGCTGCTTCTGAAACTGGCGGCGTAGTAGTAAATGGTATGAGCATGTTTAACAGGGACAGCGGTGTGGCTAACAGCGCGCTGGTGGTAAATGTCGGCAGTGAGGATTTTGGCAGCGGGCCATTGGCCGGGGTGGAATTTCAGCGTCGGTACGAGCGGTTAGCATTTAGCTTAGGCGGCGGTAATTATCATGCACCGGCACAAAATTTTGCCAGCTTCCTCAATGGGACTGAACCTTCTTTAACCAGTCTCTGCGATTCTACCTACAGACCGGGTATTACTGCCTGTGCATTGGAAAAGGTACTGCCCCATTATGTTACTGATACATTGAAGCGGGGGATTACTGATTTTGGTCGCAAACTGGCAGGATATGATGACGGTGGAGCACTGCTGACAGGCGTGGAAACACGTACTTCGGCACCTGTACGGATTGAACGTGACAGGGAAAGTTATGTGTCGGTTACCCATGATTTGCTTTATCCCTGCGGCGAGGGAGCAGGCTATGCAGGCGGTATTATGAGCGCGGCGCTGGACGGCTACCATGTAGCCAGAGCGGTGATGAAGCGTTTTGCCCCTGTCAGCTGATTGCTCTTGCGGAGAAAAAAGTTTATAATATTATGTTATAGATTGAAGAGAATTATTTACTATGAAGCGGAGGTTTTTTCATGGCACGTTTATTTGGTACTGACGGTGTGCGCGGTATCGCTAATGTAGAATTAACGCCGGAACTGGCATTTAAGCTGGGTTATGCAGCGGCGACATATTTTGGCAGGGAGGTTGCTAATCCCAAGATTATCATCGGCCGCGATACTAGACGCAGCGGTCCTATGCTGGAAAGCGCATTGGCAGCTGGTATCTGCTCTGCTGGGGGTAATGCTCATCTGTTGGGTGTAATGCCTACACCGGCAGTTTCTTTCCTGACTTCTGAGGTCAAGGCCAATGCCGGCGTGGTAATTTCTGCTTCCCATAATCCTTTTGAAGATAACGGTATTAAATTCTTTTCTCAGACAGGACATAAGCTGCCTGATGCAGTAGAAGATGAAATCGCAGCCATCGTTGCTCAGCCTATTGATTATCAAAAGGCTGCCAGAGGCTCCAGCGTAGGCACGATTATTTCTGAAACCGGTTTGGCAGAAAAGTATATTAAGCATATTTTGAATACTGCTTATACGAAGCTGAACGGACTTAAGGTTGTAATGGATTGTTCCAATGGTGCTAACAGTGAGATTGCTCCTGTTATCCTGCGTGGATTGGGGGCTGAGGTTGTAACGATTTTTAATGAGCCTAACGGTATCAATATCAACAACGGCTGTGGTTCTACCCATTTGGACGCACTGCAGAGAAAAGTGGTAGAAGAAGGCGCACAAATCGGTATTGCCAATGACGGTGACGCAGATCGCTGCCTGGCTGTCGATGAAAACGGCGAAGCACTGGACGGCGACCAGATCATGCTGATTTGTGCTGCCGAACTTATGAAGCAGGGAAAATTGCATGACAATATGCTTGTAACCACGGTTATGAGTAATGTAGGCCTGCATAAGGCTATGAAGGATATGGGCGGCAAAACAGTTAAGACTGCTGTCGGCGACAGATATGTATTGGAAGAGATGCTGAAAAACAGATATTCTCTGGGCGGCGAGCAATCCGGGCATATTATTTTTTCTGAATATGCTAAGACCGGCGATGGAATTTTAACGGCAGTGCAGCTGCTCTGCGCTATGGTAAAAAACAATAAGTCTCTTTCTGAACTGGGAGCTATGATGACCAAGTACCCGCAGGTACTGATGAATGTGCGTGTGGCTGATAAAAACGGCTGGCAGGAAAATGCTGCTATCCAGGAAATTATCGGGAAATATCAGGAAGAGTTGGGTGACAACGGACAAATCCTGGTACGCGCTTCCGGCACAGAGCCTCTTATCCGTATTATGGCAGAAGGACCGGAACAAAATAGGCTGGAAAAGATTGCCAGTGCCATCGCTGATGTAGTGACCAAGGAATTGGCGTAAAAGTTTACGAAATCTTGCCTGTAATCTTAAAACTTTGGCAATAATATATTTAATTGACCAAAAGATAATAGTATAGTAAAATAATGTAAACCACATAGATGTGCCGCGGGGGCTGACCGGCCTGCGCGGCATGTTGTGTGCTTACGGCACGTAATGTGGATAGCGCAGGTGCCGCAGTAAGGCGGCAGACGAGGAAAGAGGTTGTCGAATAGTCAGCGGATGCCTCTCGGCTTGCTGCAGGCCGTAAAGCTGGGTACAAATACTGCCGGTAACGGCAGAGACAAAATCCTGGTGGCAGAAGGGTAAAAAATTTTAAGGAGGATACTGACATATGTGTGGTATCGTAGGTTATATTGGTTTAAAACAGGCGGCTCCTTTTTTGCTGGACGGAATGAGCAAATTGGAATACCGCGGTTATGATTCTGCCGGCATTGCCGTAATGGAGAAAGGCAGCATCCGTGTTGAAAAATGTGTAGGTCGTCTGGACGCACTGCGTCAAAAGCTGGAAGGCAATATGCCTGATGGCTGCATGGGTATTGGTCATACCCGCTGGGCAACTCATGGACGTCCGTCTGACCGCAATGCTCATCCTCATACCGATGGCAGCGGCAAGTTTGTCGTTGTACATAACGGTATTATTGAAAATTACCTGAAATTAAAAGAAGAACTGATTGCTAAAGGCCATACCTTCCTTTCTGAAACAGATACCGAGGTTGTGGCACATCTGATGGCAGACCAGTTTGACGGTGATTTTGAAAGCACGGTCAAAAAAGTGCTGCGCCTTATCAAAGGCTCTTATTCTTTGGTATTCATGTGTGAGGCAGAACAGGATAAGATTATCTGCACGAAGAAAGATAATCCTCTGGTAATTGGTCTGGGAGAGGGAGAAAACTTTATTGCTTCCGATATTCCGGCAATCATCAACCATACCCGTCGTACCTATATTATGAGTGATGGTGAAATTGCCACCGTTACTAAAGACGGTGTCTGGGTACAGGATATCAATGGTACTCCAATCAACAAAAAAGTATTTGAAGTAAACTGGAATGCAGAAGCAGCTGAAAAAGGCGGCTTTGAACATTTCATGCTGAAAGAAATTTACGAACAGCCTAAAGCTATGCGCGATACCATGACCGGCCGTGTCGATGGTGAAAAGAATGTCATTGCGTTCCCGGAACTGAACTGGACTGCAGAAGAATTGCAGGGCATCAACAAGATTTTCATTGTAGCCTGCGGTACAGCTTATCATGCGGGTATTGTTGGCAAGTATTATCTGGAACAGCTGGCACGTGTTCCTGTTGAAGTAGATATTGCCAGTGAATTCCGTTATCGCAGTCCGCTGGTTGACGGCAACAGCCTGACTATCGTCATCAGTCAGTCCGGTGAAACCAGTGATACCTTGGCTGCACTGCGTGAAGCAAAACGCTTAGGTGCACGTACTTTAGCGGTAACTAATGTTGTTGGTTCTTCTATTGCCCGCGAAGCTGACCAGGTTGTATATACCTATGCCGGTCCGGAAATTGCTGTTGCTTCTACTAAAGCTTATACTACCCAGTTGCTGGCAATGCTCATGCTGGCGATTTATGTAGGGCGTCTGCGCGGCTCTCTGAGTGAAGCAAAAGCTGCTGAGCTGGTACATGGACTGACCTTTATTCCCGAACAGATTCATAAGATGCTGGAAAATGTTGACCAGATCAAAGTCTTTGCCCGTGAATACGGCAGCTGTGAAGATGCTTTCTTCCTGGGACGCAGCCTGGATTATGCAGTTGCTCTGGAAGGTGCGCTGAAGCTGAAAGAGATTTCCTATATCCATGCCGAAGCTTATGCTGCCGGTGAATTGAAACATGGTACTTTGGCTCTGATTGTTTCCGGTGTGCCTGTTATCGTACTTGCTACGCAGGAAGACGTTTACGATAAGACTGTCAGCAATCTGCAGGAAGTAAAAGCCCGTGAAGCAGTTGTTATTGCTATTGGCTTTGAAGGTGATACTTCTCTGGCAAAATATGCTGACCACGTTATCTATATTCCGAAAACTGATAAATATCTGGCACCGCTGCTGGCAGTACTGCCGCTGCAGCTCCTGTCCTACTATGCAGCCCTTACACGCGGCTGTGATGTCGATAAACCGAGAAACCTTGCTAAATCTGTAACTGTAGAATAAAAAATGGAAAACCTGCTGATGTTCTCAGCAGGTTTTTTTACTAATAAATCTAAATAGAGGTGTGTTAATATGCTGAATAAAGAAAGATTGATTGAAGAGTTTACTGAACTGGTAAGCGTTCCCTGTCCCAGTAAGGATGAACGACAGGAAGCTGAACTGATTATGCGCAAGCTGAAAGAACTGGGCATAGAAGCAGAAATGGATGATGCCGGTGAGAAAGCTGGCGGTACCTGCGGTAATGTCTGGGCTTATATTAAAGGTAATTGTCCGCAGGCCCCAGTATTGTTTTTTGAAGCACATATGGACTCAGTAGCTCCTACTACCGGCACTAAGGTGGTACGGAAAGAGGGAGTTTTGTATTCTGACGGAACAACGACTTTAGGCGGTGATGACAAGGTAGGTATTGCTGCTGCTTTGGAAGCAGTACGCGCTATCAAGGAGGATAAGCTTCCACATGGAGACATTCAGCTGTGCTTTACTATTTGTGAAGAAATTGGCTGCTTAGGCGTGGTTAATATGGATAAAGCGCGTATTAAGGCTGACTTCGGTTATTGTCTGGATATTGGCGGTGAGCTTGGTGAAATAGTTTATGCGGCACCCAAGCTTTATGAACTGTTTGTCAAGGTTACTGGCAAGGCTGCTCATGCAGGTATCGCGCCGGAAAAAGGCATCAATGCCATTATGCTTGCTGCCGAAGCATTGCACAGACTGCCTGGTTATGGTCGTATTGATGAAGAAACCACTTTAAATGTAGGTGTTTTTCATGCCGGCGTAGGTAATAATGTAGTTGCGCCGCAAGCTGATTTTGTTATGGACATGCGCTCACTTAATGTAGAAAAGCTGGAAAAGCTGAAAGATGAGGTTTGTTCTGTGATTACAGCTGCTGTAGAAGCGGGTGGCGGTAAGGTGGAAATTGACGTTAAGGAAGGTTGTCCGGCAGTGGCAGTAGCACGTGATCATGCATGTATTAAATTGGCACAAGAAGCAGCTGCTAATTTAGGACATAAGTCTGTTTTAAAAACGACTGGCGGCTGCAGCGACGGCAATTATCTGTGCGGTTATGGCCTGCCCTGCCCGCTATTAGCTACTGGGATGAGCAATGTGCATACGACGGAAGAATATTTGAAAGAAGACGACCTGTTTGGCACAGCTCAATGGGTATATGAAATTATCCGCCTGGCTGCAGAAAAGAAATAAACAGTATTTGCTCGTTCAAAATTAATTTTAGGATACATAAATGAGTTATGTTAATACGTTTATATATTGCCATATATGTATTAGGTAAGGTTTGTAATTAGATGTGCTGATTATATAGTGGGCATCTATTTCTTTAAACAATGTGAGTTTACTTATCTGAATTTAATTATAAAGAAACAAGGAAAAATCCAATGGAAATTATAAAAATTAATGATGGCGATAAAAGAAAGTATATGGGGCTATTATTGTTAGCTGATGAACAAGAAAGTATGATAGACAAGTACCTTGAACGTGGGGAAATGTTTGTACTTAACGACAATGGAGTAAAGGCTGAATGTGTAGTTACAAATGAGGCATATGGTATTTATGAGCTTAAAAATATTGCAGTTATGACTGGTAGCCAACGCAAGGGTTATGGTAAACGACTGATTGATTATCTATTTTCCCATTATACGGACTGTGATACATTACTTGTTGGAACTGGTGACGTTCCTTCATCACTTTGTTTTTATCACAAATGTGGCTTTACAGAATCACATCGTATAAAGAATTTTTTCACGGACAATTACGATCATCTGATATTTGAAGATGGAAAGCAGCTTGTTGATATGGTATATTTGAAACGGGAACGCTAAAATCTTTTTAACTATGATGATTTTTATTTATTTTGTAAAAGGAGTATGAAGAAAAAACATTCAGTCAGACACTGCTAATAAAATATTATTTGACAACAGTGTGCATATATGTTTAATAAAAAATCTAAACTATGGTTTTGAAATAATATTTCAAGATATCTTTTTATTATCCCTGTACTTTTATGGTACAGGGATTTTTTCTTAAACAAAGGTTTGCGAAATTTGCGTGAAAGAGCTTTAAAAAAAAATCTTCTGATGATACAATAACAATAGATAATTTTTGTTGATTAGCATATTGTTATAAATTAAGGAGGAAGATGATGAAGCTCATTTCATGGAACGTTAACGGCCTGCGGGCGTGTATGAATAAAGGATTTAAAGATTTTATGGACAGCATAGACGCGGACATCTTCTGCGTGCAGGAAACCAAGATGCAGCGGGAACAGGCGGCGTTTGTTTTTGACGGTTACGAAGAATACTGGAACAGTGCGGAGAAGAAAGGCTACAGCGGTACGGCAGTTTTCAGTAAGACTAAGCCGTTAAGCGTCAGCTATGGCCTTGGTATTGAAGAGCATGATAAAGAAGGCAGAGTCATTACTGCTGAATTTCAGGACTTTTATCTGGTGAACGTATATACGCCTAATGCTCAGCGCGGTTTGGAAAGATTGGATTACCGTATGGTATGGGAAGATGTATTCCGTCGTTATGTCAAAGAACTGGATGAGAAAAAACCTGTTATTATTTGTGGTGATTTAAATGTCGCCCACAATGAAATAGATTTGAAGAATTTTAAGACTAATGTTGGCAATGCCGGCTTTACCTATGAAGAACGCGGCAAAATGACAGAACTTCTGGCAAGCGGTTTTGTTGATTCCTTCCGTTATCTGTATCCTGATAAAACAGGTGCTTACAGCTGGTGGAGCTATATGTTTAAAGCACGTGAGAAAAATGCCGGCTGGCGTATCGACTATTTTATTGTTTCAGAAAAACTGGCTGACAGGATAGAAGATGCGGTAATTTATCCCGAGGTTATGGGCAGCGACCACTGCCCGGTAGGGTTGCTGTTAAAATAAGGTGAGAGTATGGATTTTAAAATTCAGGCGCCATTTGAGCCGGCTGGCGATCAGCCGCAGGCGATAGAGAAGCTGGCGGACGGAGTAGTGCAAGGACTGCATGCCCAGGTACTTTTGGGTGCTACCGGTACAGGCAAGACCTATACTATTGCCCAGGTTATAAATAAGGTGCGTAAACCGACGCTGGTGATTGCGCATAATAAGACATTGGCGGCGCAGCTGGCCAGCGAGCTTAAGGCGTTTTTTCCGGAAAATGCTGTAGAGTATTTTGTTTCGTATTACGATTACTATCAGCCAGAAGCGTATATCCCTCAGTCCGATACTTATATTGAAAAGGATGCTTCTATTAACGACGAGATTGATAAGCTGCGTCACTCGGCTACCAGCGCTTTGTTTGAGCGTCGTGATGTCATTATTGTGGCCAGTGTATCCTGTATCTACGGTTTGGGCGCGCCGCAGGAATATTATGATATGGTACTGTCGCTGCGTCTGGGTCAGATTATTGACCGACAGAAAATATTGCATAAACTTGTAGAAATACAGTACGATCGTAACGATATTGATTTTAAACGGGGGACATTCAGAGTACGCGGTGACGTTATCGAAGTTATTCCGGCTGCCTACGGTGAAAAAGCGGTGCGCATCGAGATGTTTGACGATGAAGTAGAACGTATCATGGAGTTTGATGTGCTGACTGGTGAAATTTTGGCGCAGAGAAACCATGTGGCTATTTTTCCGGCTTCCCACTATGTTACCAGCCGGGAAAATCTTGAACGGGCTATGGAGGATATCAAGGTAGAACTGGCGGAGCGTCTGGAAGATTTAAACAGCCGTGGTAAACTGCTGGAGGCGCAGAGGCTGGAACAGCGCACTAATTATGATTTGGAAATGATGAATGAAATGGGCTACTGTTCCGGCATCGAAAATTATTCCCGACATCTTGCCGGACGTAAGGCAGGAGAGGCTCCTTTTACTCTGGTTAATTATTTTCCCAAAGATTTTCTGCTGGTTATTGATGAATCCCATGTTACATTACCGCAGATAAGGGCGATGTATGCCGGTGACCGTTCCCGTAAGGAAATGCTGGTAGAACATGGCTTCCGCCTGCCGTCCGCTTTTGATAACAGGCCGCTTACATTTGACGAGTTTCAGGAACAGGTTAATCAGGTCATCTATGTTTCGGCGACACCGGCAAAGTATGAGCTGGAGCGATCAGAGCAGACGGTAGAACAGATTATCAGGCCGACAGGTTTGCTTGATCCGGCTATTGAAATACGTCCGATTAAAGGGCAGATAGATGATTTGCTGGGAGAAATTCATAAGGTAGCAGATGCAGGTGAACGTATCCTGGTAACGACGCTGACCAAGCGGATGGCAGAGGATTTAACCGAGTATCTGAAACAGGCTGGTGTAAGAGTACGTTATCTGCATTCGGAGATTGCTACGATTGAGCGCGCCGAGATAATTGATGCTCTGCGTGCCGGTAAGTTTGATGTTTTAGTAGGCATTAACCTGCTGCGTGAGGGCTTGGATTTGCCGGAAGTATCGCTGATTGCTATTTTAGATGCAGATAAGGAAGGCTTCCTGCGCAGTGATACGGCGATGATACAGACCATTGGCCGCGCGGCGCGTAATGCCCATGGCAGGGTTATTATGTATGCTGACAGAATAACGGATTCCATGCAGCGTGCTATGGACGAAACCAACAGACGCCGCGAAAAACAGCAGGCTTATAATCAGGAGCACGGTATTGTGCCCAGGACGGTATATAAAGAGCAGCGCCAGCTTATTAAGCTGACGAAGGTTGCTGAAAGTGAAGGCACGGCAGCTTATGAAGAAAAAACTTGGAAGAAGAAATCGTCCAAGGAGCTGCAGAAACTGGCAAGAGAATTGGAAAAACAGATGCAGGAAGCTGCTAAGGCTCTTGATTTTGAAGCAGCTGCCGAATTGCGTGATAAATTGATTGTTATTAAGGGGCAGTTGGGGCAGAAGCTGGTGCCGAAGCGCAAAAAGTAGGAGTAAAAACAGAAGAAAATGCAGGAAAAATTGATTGTAAAAGGTGCAAGACAGCACAATCTGAAAAATATAACGGTAGAAATACCGCGTAATAAAATGATGGTTATCACCGGTCTGTCCGGCAGCGGTAAATCTTCACTGGCTTTTGACACTATTTATGCCGAGGGGCAGAGACGCTATGTGGAGTCGTTATCAGCATATGCCAGACAATTTTTAGGTCAGATGGACAAGCCGGAGGTTGATTATATTGAAGGCCTGAGCCCGGCTATTTCTATTGACCAGAAGACTACCAGCCGCAATCCCCGTTCTACTGTAGGTACGGTAACGGAGATTTACGACTATCTGCGTCTGCTGTATGGTCGTGCAGGAGAACCCCATTGTCCTGAATGCGGCAAACTGATAGAACAGCAGACAGTACAGCAGATTGTAGACCGTGTGCTGGAAATGGAGCAGGGAACTAAGTTTATGGTTATGGCTCCCATGGTGCGTCAGCGCAAGGGTGAGCATGTCAGAGTTTTTGATGAGATGCGCCGTGCCGGTTATGTCCGCGTCTATGTAGATGGCAGTGTATTTACACTTGATGAAGAGATTAAGCTGGAAAAAAATAAAAAGCACAGCATTTCGGTCGTTATTGACCGCTTGGCTGTACGTGACGGTATTCAGCAGCGTTTGTCTGATTCTGTGGAAACAGCGTTGAAATTAGCTGATGGTTTTGTAGAAATAGGGATTATTGGCGGCGAGGTACAGCTTTACAGCGAACATTTTGCCTGCAATGACTGCGGCATCAGTCTGCCGGCTATCGAGCCGCGCCTGTTTTCCTTTAATAATCCTTACGGGGCGTGCCCGGCCTGTACTGGTCTTGGCATGAACATGGAATTTGACAAGGCGCTTATTATTCCTGATGGCAGTAAGACTTTTGCTGAAGGTGTTATTCAGTCTTTCAGCAGTAATCTTAATTCCTATCGAATGAAGCAGCTGGAGGCCGTGCTTACAGCTTTTGGCTATAGTCTGAATGATACCTGGGACAGTCTGCCTGCCAAGGTGCAGCAGCTGTTATGGGAAGGCACGGGCGAGGAAAAATATCAGTTCTGGTATGAGAATCTGCAAGGCGAAACAAAGCTGCACGAAACAGTCTTTGACGGTATCTTGCCGATTATGAAGAAACGTTATCGTGAAGCTTTTTCTGACAGCATGCGCCAGGAGCTGGAAGAATTTATGACCAGTAATCCTTGTCCTGTGTGTCATGGAGCGCGCCTTAAACCGGAGGTGCTGTCCATCCTTATCGGCGGCAAGAATATCTGCCAGGTGACTGCGCTGACTGTGCGTGACTGCATCAGCTTTTTTGAAAAATTGCAGCTGACAGAAAGACAGCAGATTATTGCCCGGCAGGTACTTAAGGAAATTATGGCTCGTCTGCGTTTCCTTAACGATGTGGGCTTAGATTATCTTACCTTAGACCGCAGTGCCGGTACTCTGTCCGGCGGCGAGGCGCAGCGCATCAGGCTGGCTACCCAGATTGGCAGCGGCTTGACGGGAGTACTTTATATTCTTGATGAGCCCAGTATTGGGCTGCATCAGCGTGACAACGGCAAGCTGCTGGAAACCCTCAAGCATCTGCGTGACCTTGGCAATACGCTGCTGGTGGTGGAGCATGATGAGGAAACCATGTACGCGGCTGATGAAATTATCGACATCGGGCCCGGGGCAGGTGAACATGGCGGGCAGGTAGTGGCACAGGGGACGGTGGAAGAAATCAAGCTGGCAGAAGACTCTGTAACAGGTCAGTATCTGAGCGGACGTAAGTTTATAGCGGTGCCTAAGCAGCGCAGAGCTTGCGATGGACGTTATATTACTGTTAAAGGTGCTAAAGGTAATAATCTGAAAAATATTGATGTGTCCATACCGCTGGGGGTATTTACCGTCGTTACCGGCGTATCCGGCAGCGGCAAGTCGACGCTGATTAACGATATTCTTTATAATGCACTGGCTGCCAAGCTGCATGGTGCCCGTGTGCGTCCGGCGGAACATGGTAGCATTGAAGGGCTGGAATATACTGATAAGGTTATCAATATCGATCAGTCGCCTATCGGACGTACACCCCGTTCTAATCCGGCTACCTATACCGGTGTGTTTGATTTTATCCGCGAGCTGTTCAGCCAGACTAATGAAGCGAAAGCGCGCGGCTATAAACCGGGACGTTTCAGCTTTAACGTTAAGGGCGGGCGCTGCGAGGCCTGCCGCGGTGACGGCGTCAATAAGATAGAGATGAATTTTCTGCCTGACGTCTATGTGCCCTGCGAGGTATGCCATGGCTCACGTTATAACAGGGATACGTTAGAGGTACATTATAAAGGCAAGACTATTGCTGAAGTGCTGGATATGACAGTCAGTGAAGCCTGCGAGTTTTTCAAGAATATCCCGCGTATTGCCCGTAAGCTGGAAGTATTGCAGGATGTGGGTTTAGGCTATATTCATCTGGGGCAGGCGGCAACGACGCTTTCAGGCGGTGAAGCTCAGCGCGTTAAATTAGCTACGGAGCTTTCGCGCCGCAGTACAGGACGCACGGTATATATTTTAGACGAGCCTACGACGGGTCTGCATATTGCTGATGTGCATAAATTGCTGGAAGTATTGCAGCGTTTGGTAGAAGCAGGCGACAGTGTTATTGTTATTGAGCATAATCTTGACGTAATCAAGACGGCGGATTATATTATCGACCTTGGTCCGGAGGGCGGCGACAAAGGTGGTACTTTGGTGGACTGCGGTACGCCTGAAGAAGTGGCTAAGAACAAAAAATCCTATACGGGACAGTATATTAAGCAGGTACTGGCGCAGGCTAAGAAAAACGGGTGGTATCAATGATTGAGGAAGATTTCAGTGAAAACATACGTGAAGCATTAGCTGTCCTGCCAGATAAGCCTGGCGTCTATCTGATGCATGATAAGGATGGCAAAGTTATCTATGTAGGCAAGGCAGTAGTGCTCAAAAACCGTGTGCGCAGCTATTTCCGCAATCTTGCTTCTCATACGCCTAAAGTACGCGCCATGGTGGCCAAAATTGCCGATATCGAGACGATTGTCACCAGCAGCGAGGTAGAAGCGCTGATACTGGAATGTAATCTGATTAAGAAATATCGTCCGCGGTATAATATTATGCTGAAGGACGATAAAAGCTATCCGTATTTAAAGGTAACGCTGAATGAAGAGTTTCCGCGGCTGTATGTAACGCGCAGGCAAATGCGTGACGGTGCCAAATATTATGGACCTTATGCAGATGCCGGAGCCATGCATGCTACAGTAAAGCTGCTGCGCAGTATGTTTCCGCTGCGTACCTGTCGGACGATGAACGCCGAGCGTCCCTGTTTAAATTATCATATTAAACGCTGTTTAGCGCCCTGTGCCGGCCTGGTATCCAAAGAAGAATACGGCAACATGATTAAATCTGTCTGTATGGTATTGGATGGCAGGACAGCGGAACTGGAACGGGATTTGAAACGCAGGATGCAGGAGGCAGCAGACAATTATGCCTTTGAAGAAGCTGCCCGTCTGCGTGACCAGCTACAGGCTGTTATGCGTCTTAACGAGCAGCAGAAAGCTGTTACGGGGCAGGACAGTGATATGGATATTATCGGCTTTGCTAAGGATATGACGGGTATCTGTATCCAGATATTTTTTGTGCGCAAAGGCAAGCTGCTGGGACGGGATAATTTCTTTTTGCAGAATGATGACGAATCAGAGCAGGATGTTATTACTGCTTTTGTGAAGCAATACTATAATGAGGCTTCGTATATTCCTCGCGAAATAGCCTTGTCGGTGCTGCCGGATGCAGAAGAACAGGCAGTTATTGAGCAGTGGCTGGCAGAAAAAGCACAGCGTAAGGCAGAGCTTGTGCGTCCGCAGCGCGGCGTAAAAAAAGACTTATTGCAGTTGGCAAATGATAATGCTGTCAAGCTGTTGGAAGAACGATTGCGCAAAGGCCAGTTATCGCTGAAAAACGATGTGCAGGCGGCAGAAGAGCTGCAGCTGGCTTTAGGACTGCCTAATCCGTTGGAACGGATGGATTGCTTTGATATTTCTCATACGCAGGGCAGTGAAACGGTTGCTTCCATGGTTGTATTCCGCAACGGCAGTATCAGTAAGAAAGATTACAGACGGTATAAGATTGTTTCAGCAGAGGGTAAGCCAGATGACTTTAAGTCTATGCAGGAGGTTGTTTACCGGCGTTATAAAGACTATGAAGACTTACCGAGTTTGGTGGTAATCGACGGTGGTAAGGGGCAGCTTAGTTCGGCCTTGGAGGTTATCAGAGGCCTTGGTCTGCATGATCTGCCTGTTATAGGCCTGGCCAAGAGAGAAGAAGAAATCTTTCAGGAAGGACAGAGTGAAAGTATTCTGCTGGACCGTGATTCAGCGGCGCTGCATCTTATCCAGCGTATTCGTGACGAAGCCCACCGTTTTGCTATTACCTATCATCGCAAGCTGCGTGGAAAACGTAACCTGGTATCCGTACTTGATCATGTAGAAGGTATCGGCAGCAAGCGCAGGCAGGAATTATGGAAAGCTTTTAAAACTTTGGATGAAATGAAAGCAGCCAGCGTGGAAGAATTGGCTGCCGTGGAAAGCATGAACTATGCGGCGGCACAGAAGCTGTATGATTTCTTTAGACTGGAATTGCCTGAGAAAAAGGCCTTGTTGAAATAATTTCAGCAAATTTCACAATAAACACTAACGGAAAATAATTATTTATGATATAATCAAGAAAACAGAAGATGTAAAGGAGTGCAATGATTATGAAAAAATGGGTTTGCAATGTTTGCGGCTATGTTTACGATCCTGAGGTTGGCGACCCGGATAACGGCGTTAATGCCGGTACTGCCTGGGAAGATGTTCCTGCGGACTGGGTATGCCCTCTGTGCGGCGTAGGCAAAGATGATTTCAGTGAAGAAGCATAAGAAAAAAGCTCTGCGGTAGCAGAGCTTTTTTTATATCCTGAAAACGAGGATTTTACTAAGATTTAACATAATAAAACAGGATTTTAATATAATAGTGTTAAATTAAATAAGTTAATATGCAGGAAGACGAGGTTAGCTGAAATGATAATCTGTGTGGAAGATGAACAAAATATTTGTGAGCTGGAAGTATATACTTTACAATCTGTTGGTTTTCAGGCCAAAGGCTGCGGCAGCGGTAAAGAGCTTTTTGCCGAGCTGGAACATGGGATACCGGAGCTTATTCTTTTAGATATTATGCTGCCCGACGAAGACGGTCTCAGCATTTTAAGTAAGCTGCGTTCTGATAAGCGTTATGCAGCTATTCCTGTTATCATGGCAACGGCGAAAGGCTCGGAATTTGATAAGGTTAAGGGCCTGGACAGCGGTGCTGACGATTATATTGCCAAGCCATTCGGGATGTTGGAAATGGTATCGCGGATTAAGGCAGTGTTGCGTCGTTGCGGGCAAGAAAAACAGAACGGCGATATTATCAAGGTGGAAAATCTGTCAGTAAATTTATCTGAGCATACTGTAACAGTAGGCAGTGAGAAGATTATCCTGACCTTAAAGGAATATGAGCTTTTGAAAAAATTCCTGACCAATCCCGGAATCGTATTCTCACGTGATAAGCTGCTCAACGACATCTGGGGTTATGAATTCAGCGGGGAAACACGCACCGTAGACGTCCACATCAGGACTTTAAGACAAAAACTGGGTGCTGCCGGTGAGCTGATTGAAACTATCCGCGGTGTAGGCTACAGAATGGTAAATAAGAAATGAGAAGGAAAATATTCTACAGCTTATTTTTTCTCACTTTCACAGCTCTGCTGCTGGCAGCTTCCTTATTTTTATGGGTAACATACCGGCAGGTTTCACAGGAAAATATCAATGGCTTAAAAAATCAGGCGCACCTTATGATAGCTCTGTATCGTGACGGGCAGTTAGATTTTGAAAAGCTTAGGGAAAGCAGTATCTTAGATAGGGTAACCGTCCTATCTCCTAACGGTAATGTCCTCTTTGATAATTATGCCGATGCTGAAACGATGGAAAATCATCTGCAGCGAGAAGAGGTGCAGCAGGCGCTGCAAAAAAAAGAAGGTTACGCTGTCAGAATGTCAGATACGCTTGGTAAAGAGGTTATATACTATGCGGTATTGATGCCAGATGGAGACATCCTGCGTTTTGCCAGGGTTAATGATACGGTGCTGATGCGTTTTGCCAGTGTCAGTCATTATGTGCTGGGGATACTGCTGTTTTTGATTGCCGGAGCTTTTTTGGCTGCGCGGTCTATCACTGCCAGGGTAATCAAGCCGTTAGAGAAGATTGATTTGGATAGCCCCCTGACAGGTCCGCCAATTACTTATCCAGAGCTGCAGCCCTTGCTGGAGCGCATCGTAACTCAGCAGCGTAAGCTGGAAAAGGAGATGCGCAGATATAAGAATAAGAAGCAGGAGCTAAAGGCTGTAACTAACAATATGGATGAAGGTCTGCTGTTTTTAGATAACAGCGGTGAAATTGTTTCCATCAATAAAAGTGCAGTAAGATTTTTCGGCAGCGAGAAACAAGAACTGCTTGGTAAAAATTTACTGACGTTAAGTCTGGGCAAAGAGATTGAAAAATTATTCGCTAAGATTGATGCTGCTGGTAAGGCCAGCCTGTTATTGTCCAGAGGCAGCAGTTATTACCAGCTCAATGGCAGTAAGATTGGCGATAAAGGTATGGTACTGCTGATTATGGACGTTACGGAAAAGACTGCTTCTGAAAAGCTGCGGCGGGAATTTTCTGCTAATGTGTCCCATGAGCTGAAAACACCGTTGCAATCCGTCTTGGGATATTCGGAAATCATGCTCAATGGGTTGGTTAAGGAAGATGACCGGCCGAGATTTTTGCGCAAGATTTATGACGAAGCCAAAAATTTACTGCAGCTGATTGATGATATTATCAAACTATCCAGGCTGGAGGAACAGCAGCAGGATATGCTGGAAAGCTTTAATCTGCGTAAGGTTGCAGAACAGGCTGTACAGCGTTTAGCCGATAAAGCGGAAAAAAGCGGTATTACTGTTAATCTGGAATGTGCTGCGGCGGAATATCTTATGCAGGGAATTCCTTCTATGCTGGAGGAGGTATTTGCTAATCTGCTGGATAATGCTATCAAATATAATAGACCTGGCGGCAGTGTGAACCTGCGGGTAACGGAAAAGGAAAATAAGTGGGTTATTTCCGTAGCCGATACCGGTATCGGGATTGCGCCTGAAGAAAAAGACAGGATTTTTGAAAGATTCTATCGTATTGATAAAAGCCGTCATAAAGCGGTGGAGGGAACAGGACTGGGGCTTTCCATCGTTAAGCACGGTATAATTTTCCACAAGGGTACTATCAGGGTTTTGAGTACTCCCGGTAAAGGTACAGAGTTTATAATAAAATTGCCGAAGACCTTGGTCTGAACTAAAAAACGCTTATGGAAATTTTTCCATAAGCGTTTTTGCTTTATTTATTATTATTTCCAGGCTGTTTCCAGATAACTGCAGCAATCGTTGATAGCCGCAAGTTCCAATACTTCTGCTTGGCCTGCGTCGCAGGCAGCTGCGATTGCCGGGTCGATAGGCAGGTTTGCCAATACTTTCAGTCCATAGGCCGCTGCAGTCTGTTCTAAGTGGCTTTCGCCAAAGATTTTGTAATCCTTGCCGTTGTCAGGGCAATGAAAATAGGAATAATTTTCAATCAAGCCCAGGATAGGAATATTCATCATCTTAGCCATTTTTACTGCTTTGGCGACAATCATAGAAACCAGCTCTTGAGGAGATGTCACTACGATGATTCCGTCAACAGGCAGAGATTGAAAGACGGTCAGAGGTACGTCGCCGGTTCCGGGAGGCATATCTACAAACATAAAGTCAATGTCTGTCCAGACAACATCAGTCCAAAATTGCTTTACCATATTGGCAATCATAGGGCCGCGCCAGATTACAGGGTCGGATTCATCCTGCAGGAACATATTGGCAGAGATAACTTCAATCCCGGAAGCTGTAGTAAGCGGCATAAGGCCTATCTCGCTGCCGCCTGCCCGCCCGGAAAGACCGAAAGCCTTGGGAATGGACGGACCGGTGATATCGGCGTCTAAAATAGCGGTACGATGTCCGCGCTTGCGCATAGCAGCAGCCAGCAGGGAAGTAACCAGCGATTTACCTACGCCGCCTTTGCCGCTTACGATACCGATAACTTTCTTGACGCTGCTCATAGGATTGAGGGCAGCAGAGAAATCAGGCTGGTGTTCACCGGCATGCTCACAGCCTTCACAGCTGCTGCGACCACAGGAAGTATTGCTGCATTGTTTTTCTTGTTCACTCATTATATTTTCCTCCAAAAGATAATACTATTTATATATTCTGCTTTTTGTACAATATACCTGCCGCAGAGAAAATAAAAGACCTGCAATTTTGATATGCACCCAAAAAGTTGGACAAAATAATTAAGCGGTTATTAAGGACTT
>UQXH01000019.1 GCA_900545025.1 uncultured Phascolarctobacterium sp. | reverse complement strand
ATGCAGCGGCTTTTATGTTTTAGCTCTTATTTTTTCACAGGTACATTGCTTACTACTGGTTTATCAGCGTCAGCATCTATCTTTTCCTGCTCAGTCTTACCATTCACTTCAGCAGAAGCCTGTTCCAAGGCAGCTTCTTCAACAGTAACAGTATGCGGGAAAACCATCGGCACACCGATTGCAGTTTCCAGAGAAGTCTTGGAAGTATTGTAATCATACAGGGACTGTACATAGTTATTTTGGGCATCAGTCAAGGCCACCTGCGCATCCAGTACGTCGGTATTGGTACCAACGCCTGCCATGTAGCGTACCTGGGCAATATGATAATCTTCTTCTGCCTTTGCTACAGCTACCTCGGTAGTCTTAATACGTTTTTCTGCTTCACGCAGGTTTAAATAGGTACTGCGTACATCCAGCATAATGCTGTCCACAGTATCACGATAGGATTCTTCCGCCTTAGCCAAATCAGCCTCTGCGCCATGAATCTTAGACAAGGTTACACCGGTATCAAATATATTCATGCTGACGCCTACGCCTACGCTCCAGTTGCCGTTTTCATCACCGGGCCAGTTGTTATCGTTCCAGTTTTGGCTGGCACTGGCAGATACCTGCGGCATATAACCGCTGCGCGCTACTTTTAAAGCGCCTTTGGCAGCTTCCACATTCTGACGTGCCTGTTCCAGATCAGGACGATGCTCAGCAGCATAGTCAAGACAATATTTCATGTCATTATCATAAGGAGTATACTGCATGCTGTCCTGCAGCTTAAGAGTAGTATCCATCGGCAGTCCGACAATCTTATTCAAGGTAGCTTCAGCAATATGATAAGCATTTTCTGCCTGAATCAAAGTCTGCTGAGCATCTGCCAGTTCAACCTCACTGCGCAGTACGTCCACTTTGGCAACAACGCCTACATCATACTGTGCTTTAACATTTTTCAAATGCTCTTCCAGACGGTTAACGGACTCACGGCTCAGATTCTGTACATTATCTGCCTGCAGCATTCCGTAATAGCTGTTAGTAACAGTCTCGCGCATATCGTTGTAAGCCTTCTGCTCGCCTACCAGATAATATTTATAATTAGCCTTAGCCTGGTCAATAGTACCGGATAATTTACCGCCGGTATAGACAGGAATGCTGGCAGAAATAGTATTGGAATGATTATTGCCAATACCTTTATCCCAATACATAACTTGACCATTTCCATCATATACAGGAACTATATTGTCATCTTTACCACTTCTGGTCGTGCTGTGCTGACCGGTAATGGTAATACCTCTGCTCTGACGGGCTGCGTTCAGATTTGCTCTGGCAGAATCCTTTTCGTAACCGGAAATCTTAATCGCCGGATTGGTATTAAAAGCCTTTTCCATCGCCTGCTGCAGGTTCAGCTCTACAACCTGCGGTGCAGCTTCCTCAGCAAAAGCAGCCTGACTGAACAGCAGCGCCATTGCCGCTGACAGCGCCAGAAAACGTCTGCTTAATTTATATCTGTTCATATAACTAACCTCCAATCGCGCTGACTAATCAGTCAGTATACCAAAATTATATTTTTTTTGCAGAAAAAAGTCAAATGGTTTTTAAAAATAACTGCGTACGCCCATATAGGTATCACGTTTGTTTCCCTTAACATCCATGGTTTCGCCGTAGATAGAAAAATTATCGTTAAGGCGCAATTCACCGCCTACACGCACCTTACTGTCGTCAAAATCATACAGCTGGGAATACAGACGGAAATCCCTGCCAAAATCATAGCTCAGGCCCACGCCAAACTCTCCCTGCATGGCTCCCATGCTGAAAGCGGCGTTGCCCATATACTTACCGGCGATAAAATCGAACTTATTGGCATCGCCGATATCATAACCGCCCATATAGACAAAGCTGTCTTCGGCAGGCTGAAGCTTTACACCCAGGCTGCTGCGCCAGTCGCCGCCTTTGGCGCTGCCGCCTACATCCGCCTGGATTTTGGCTTCGGAAACAGTACCTAATATCTTGTTGGCACGGGCGCTTGCTTCACGGGCGTTAACTACAGTTTCCTTCAACGACTGTTCCACTTCCGGGTCAGTTGCCACATTTTCCAGCATCCCGATGATATTTTCCACCTTAGCGCTTGTATCTGCCAGGTTCTGCGCCATTCTGGCGACGTTCTGCCCGGTGGCGCCATTATTATCAATATTAGCCATGATACTTTCCATATGAGCAGCTACGCCGTTCATACGCCTGCTCATCTCATTCATCTGCTTAATCATGACATTGATATCCTGCTGATTTGCTATCGCGACATCTGCCATAACCTTGGTAAAGGTATTCATGTTCTCACTGATATCGCGCATATTTTTAAAGCCGTCGCGCATGGACTGCTGCACTTCTTTATCGCCAAAGACGTTATTCAGCGCCTCGGCAATATTTTCTACCTTGGTCATCAAATCACCGGAAGAAGCAAAGAACTCTTCCATGCCGCCACCGGGAATACCCTTGACTTCGCTGCCCTCCACAATATAGCCTTGTCCTGGCTTCAGCGGCGGCAGTACGTTAACAAATTTTTCTCCCAGGATACCGTCAGACCCGATTGTAAAGACAGCTCCCTGCGGTATCTTGATATTATCGTCTATCTCTGCCGTAACAGTAACACTGTTTGGCTCCACATCAATCTTCTTGACCGTACCCACCTGTACGCCGGCATAACGGACAACATGTCCTGGCATAAGCCCGCTGACCTGAGGATAATCTATCTGCAGCTCGTAGCCGCTGCGGCCAAAGGTAAAAGCGCCCATAAAAGTGATGATGCCTGCCAGTACTACGGCACCGCCTAAAGTAAAGGCGCCTACTTTTACTTCACTGCTGCCCATTGCTGCTCCTCCTTTTTCAGCTCCTGCCCATTGATAAATGCCTGTACGACAGGATTGCTGCTGTTCTTTATCTCTTCTACCGTACCCGTTGCTACTATCTTGCCTTCATGCAGCATAGCAATACGGTCTGCCGTATAAAATACCGACTCCATATCATGTGTTACCAAAAGTGAGGTAACACCCAGCTGCTGCTGCGTCTTACGTATCAGCCTGCTGATTGTCATGGTCATCACCGGATCAAGCCCGGAAGTAGGTTCATCATAAAATACTATCTTAGGCTGCATGGCTAAAGCCCTCGCCAGGCCGACACGTTTTTTCATCCCGCCGGAAAGTTCTGACGGCAGCATCTTTTCAGTGCCTGGCAAGCCAACCAACTCCAGCAGCTCGCTTACCTTTGCAGTAATCTCTTCTTCAGAAAGAGCTGTATGTCTTCTTAAGCCAAAAGCCACATTCTCGCCTACGGAAAGGAAGTCAAACAGCGCCGAATACTGAAAGACTACACCCATATGCGTCCGCAGTCCGTCCCATTCTTCCTCCGTATAGCCGTTGGTTTCATGCCCGCCTATCAGCACGCTGCCGGATGTTGGCGGCAGCAGACCTGTAAGCACCTTCATCACCGTGCTCTTACCAGTGCCTGACGGTCCGATGACTGCAAGAGTCTCGCCTTCATAAATATCGAAGTCTATTTCATTCAGCACTACTTTCTCTCCGAAAGCAATCTTCAATTTACGTACTTTAATCAAAGGTTCCGCCATCTTATAAACTCCTTATACATACAGGATGACTGACAGAAAATAATTGGTAATAAAAATCAGGATGATGGATAAAACCACCGATTCCGTAGTAGCAAGGCCGACACCTTCGGCTCCGTTAGGAGCATTAAGCCCCTTATGACAGCCCACGATGGCGATAATAGCGCCAAAGAAAGAGCCTTTAATCATACCGCCTACCATATCGTAGGTCTCTGCCAATGTCCTGATAGAATTTTCATAAGTAAAGGTACTGATTCCCGCATAATAATGGGCTACCAGCCAGCCGCCGATATTGCCAATCATATTGGCAAAGACGATAAGTACCGGCATCATCAGCACGATAGCGATAAACCGCGGTACCACCAGATAGCTTACCGGATTAGCCGCCATAACCCTGAGGGCGTCAATCTGCTCTGTTACCTTCATCGTACCGATTTCCGCAGCTATAGCGGCGCCAATGCGTCCAGCTACCACTACTCCCGTCAGCACCGGCACCAGTTCGCGGGCCATAGCAATAGCGACGATACCGCCGACAGAGGAAGCAGCTCCAAACCGTACAAACTCCTTCGCCGTCTGCACGGAAAATACCATGCCCGTACACAGGATAGTCATCAAAACGATGGGCAGGGAATCAGCTCCCAGCAGCGCCATCTGCCGTAAGGTTTCTTTCGCGTCAGCTTCTTTCAGCTTTTTGACAGTATCCATAAACAGCATGGTCATCCTGCCGGTATAGGCGCAATAAAACAATATTCTTTTACCTAAGGAAGCACAGATATCTTTTAACATTTTTGGTTCCTCTCGGGTATTCTTTGTTTTTAGTATACTACAAAATTATGTCATTTATTTGGCTAAATTATTTTTTTACTTCAATAACAAATTCATTTTCGCCGTCGATAATATAATCAAACGCAGTTTTTTGTTTATAAGGACTGCCTTTGAGCATGCCGGCAAAACCTGCATCCTCGGCTGCGTTCTTTTCCGGCTGCTGATTCAGCTGCGGAGATGCAGAAATATCTACAATGAGTTCGTTATTTTTATCTGCTTCATTAAAGTTCTTAATAAAATCCGCCAGCTTATAACGTACATCTTTCTTAGGAGCAGGCAATCCTTCTTCCTTCTGTTTACGCAGCAGATTCTGTATCCAGGCCAGTGAGCTGCCGCCGCGGACACTCAGAGCCAGCTTGCCGCCCGGATTATTTTTCGGTACGGTAAAAGTAATGGTTTCCGTAAACTCTTTACCGCGATAAGGCTTGAGCACTACGTCAATCAACAGCTTCTCGCCCGGCTTTACCTCGCGCTTCTGCGGCGTAACACGGATAATCTCCGCTACCTGCACATCTTCGCTGACTTCGGCAGTAACATTGACACCATAAATATCAACCTGCTCAAATTTATTCTGCGTCAGGATATTAGCCGCTTCGACCAGTTCCGCATTGATGGATTTCAGCAGATTCTCCCCTGCATAATACATATTGTCACGGTCTATAAGTACGTTTTGTCCGCTACTGTCCACACCGCTGATTTCAAAATGCAGCTTTGCCGTACCGCCGCCGTTGCGGTCTACGGTCTTGCTGACAGTATTGAAAACGGCAGCGTCTAAAATAACCGGCACCATTTGTTCATCTTCTACAATATTGATACGGCTGCTGCTGTTAATGCCGCGGCTGGTATCACTGACAGCGATAAACACCGGCACAGATTTGGGAGTACTGCCGGTAATGCCGGCAATACCGCTGGCTCTGTCCTGATTTATCGTACCGATTACTTTGCCGATATTACCAACCTTATAACTGCTCTGCATATTAGGGATACAGCCCAAAATCCATACCTTGTTCATGAAAAAGCTGCTGTCGCCGCGCTGCATGAAAGGATGACCAAAGGCCAGGATATGGCCTTCATCATCTGTCCAGGTAACAGTGCCTAACGCACCTAAAGACATATCGCCATCCATGAGGGAAACACCTACGGCACTGCCAGGCACCAAAGCTTCACTGCCAGGCGCGTCGCCGCTGCTGCCGCCATTAACAGCAGAAAGCCCTACACTCTGCAGCTTTTCCTGCAAATATTCCATACCAGAGGGCGTAAAGCCGCCTGCCAAAAGAGCAGTTCCTTTAGGTATAAAGGAAGTATCATGCGCCAAAGGACTGTCAAGCAGCTTCAGCATACTGCCTATGGGCGTCAGGAAACAGTAGTGGGGGTCGTTAAAAGCCTTACCGAAAGCGACTGCTCCTACCAGTCTCCCATCTACATAAACAGGACTGCCGCTCATCCCCTGAGCAACACCGCCCGTCTTATCTATCAAATCGCCATAAAGGCGCACAAAGATGCTGTAGCCACTGGCTTCACTGCCGTTAACGCCTAATATCTCTACATTAAAATCTTCAATTTTATCCCCGCTGATAACAGTCCTGCCAATTCCCTGCATGCCGGGCTGCAAATCCTTGACCGGCATCAGCGGTACATTAGCTGCCGCTACACAGCTCCAGCAGCATAGTAAGAATGCTGTTACTAAGGTTTTCAGCTTCATCTTGACTCCCTATATATCACAAAACCGGCGCAGCAAGACCCACGCCGATTTAAAATTACTTAGATTTCTAAAATAACCACTGTCTGCTCCGGCATCACCGTATCTCCCGGCCGCACCAGTACCTCCTGCACCGTGCCGTAGCCAGACGCCCGGGCAGCCGCAATACTGCCGCCGGCAACAGATCGCACTTTGACCAGTACATCGCCAAGATGCACCTTTTTGCCTGTGCGTACCAGTCCTTCTTCGCAGACTACGCCTTTCAGTACTGATTTCTGCTCAACAGCATCAGACTTATTATAGAGATATAACAAGCCTGCCGCCATTACAGCAACAGCTATACAGAAAGCAGCCAGTTGTTTCGGCTTCAACATCGGCACCTCCAGCAGCAGCTCAGTTATTTTTGTATAAAATAATTATACAACCTCACATTACCTTTGACAAGCAATGTTAATAACGCGGAAATAAGCCTGCGCCAATGCTTACAGCTCTTTCTCTGCCATCGGAGGGCTTGTTGACGATACTCTTATCTACGACCATGATACTGGAACCGCCGCCGTCAAAATTAACGGCATCACGCGCTCCTAAGCGCAAAAAGTATTGTGCCAGCTCTTCCAAGGTAAGTCCGGAGGAAGCTCCGTTGCGCCCGTCTACAACAAGCACCAGCAGCGTACCGTCTTTCTTCATGCCGAGAGCAGTCCTGGGAGCGCGTCCGCGGGCAATATCGGCCGCGATATTCTCTTCTCTGCTGCGCACATTCACCCTGCCATCTTCCAACAGCAATGGGCCGCCGCCAATAACGATACGCGCTTTGTCAGCCACTTCACTGCCTAAGCTCTCACTTATGCTTACCCTGTCACCGACTTTGATACCGGCCAACGCCGCAGCGTTAGCACCGTGACCGGAAATAACCTGCGTCCCCGGCTCGATGCTCATATTGCCTGCCGTCGACACAGCGACTACGCGGCCGCTGCGCAACTTAATTTCCCTGCCAAACTGATTAGTACGGGTAGAAGTGGCGTAATATTCATTATACAGCACTAAATCCTCAGCAATACGCGCCCTGTTCATGCCTTTTACTTTCAACACTTTGCCATCCGGCAGCTTTACCGTACCTGTATAGGCAATATCCTTGACAATCGCCGGATTCTTACCATCACTCACATAAGCGCTGTGCGGCGCAGCATCCATAGCATAAATCTCGCCTCTGTCCTTAACTACGCCTATTACCCAGCCGTCGCTGTCAAAATACGACGCATTTACACCTGCCAATAAGCCAAGCTGCGCCGCCCTTTTTGATACATAGCCGCGTCCGTTATAACTGCCGGCAGCAGAAAAAGGCCTCAGCTCATAATCTGCTTTTTTATCAACACTGAGCAAATATCCTTGGATCTGCTTCCCGTTCAACTCGTCCTGCAGATAGGTATAGGTAACACCTTTGGCCAGCTGCTTGCTCTCTTTAATAATGTTAATGCGGAAAATATCTATGACCAGCCTGTCTGGAGCTTTTAATTGATAAATTTTATATTGGCAGTCCTTTGCCAGGGTAATCTGCAGCCTGCTGCCTTTCTTTCCCTCCGGCTCCAGTTTGACCTTTTTGATAAACGGGTCTTTCACCACCGGCTGCTGCTTTTTGGCCGCGCTGTCCGGCATTTCGATAACAAGCTCCTTGCCATCTTTTTCTGCCTTGTATTTAATTGCTTCTTTGCTGTCCAAAACCAAACGCACTCTTGCCGGACTGATACTGCTCCTGATACTGTCGATAGGCGCAGCATCTACCAAAGCCGGCATTACATACCATACCGCAGCTAATAATACGCCGCAGAGTTTGCCTATATGCATAACGACCTCCTGAAAAATAAAATACACAGCTGCAAGCTGTGTATTTCTGTAAACTTAACCTAAATTAGACGAAGTATAAATAGCTCCCGGATGCAGCTTATCAAGATTTTCCAGCGCTTTACCAGTGCCCAGAGCCACACAGTCCAGTGCATTTTCTGCTACATGGGTGCAGATACCGGTTTCTTTCTCCATGATTTCTGCCAAACCGTCCAGCAGCGCACCGCCGCCGGTCAGATAAATACCGTTATCCACAATATCAGCAGCCAGTTCCGGCGGGCATTTCTCCAGAACACCACGTACAGTAGCAACAAGAGAAGCTACAGCATCTTCCAATGCCATACGGCAATCCTCGGAAGTAACGCTGAAAGTAGTCGGCAAGCCGGTAACCATATCACGTCCGCGCACAGTTATTGAGCTGCTGCGGCCATTTTTAGAAACAGTAGCAATATTTATCTTGATATCTTCTGCAGTACGTTCGCCGATCAGTACATTATGTACCTTTTTCACATAGCGGACGATAGCTTCATCAAAGTGGTCGCCGCCGATGCGGATGGAAGAAGAAACCACGATGCCGCCCAAGCTAAGCACAGCAATATCGGTAGTACCGCCGCCAATATCGACAACCATATTGCCGCGAGGCACAGAAATATCGATGCCCGCACCAAGCGCTGCTGCCAGTGGTTCCTCGATAAGATAGGTCTTAGCAGCACCGCCTTGGGTAGTAGCCTCCATAACCGCACGCTTTTCTACGGAAGTAATACCGATAGGCACACAGGTCATAACACGCGGTTTAAAGAAAAGACATTTACCGGCAACTTTTTCGATAACATACGCCAGTAATTTTTGGGTAATAGTATAGTTGGCAATAACGCCTTCCTTTAACGGGCGGATAGCCACGATATTGCCAGGCGCACGTCCCAGCATCTCACGGGCTTCATCACCAACCGCCAAAACCTTGTTGCGTACCTTGTCAATAGCAACTACGGAAGGCTCCTTTAAAACAACACCCTTGCCTTTGACATATACAAGGATATTCGCAGTACCTAAATCAATACCAATATCAGTACTTTTAAACATTTTTAATCTCCTGTCTTCCTACTAAATCTCGACACGCTCTATATCAGCGCCTAATGCCCGCAATTTTGCTACGATATTTTCATAGCCGCGGTCAATATGATGCAAGTCACCAATCATAGTCATCCCCTCGGCAACAAGCCCTGCCAAAATCATGGCAGCACCGGCACGCAGGTCAGTCGCACGTACATCGCAGCCGGTAAGCTTAGCCGGCCCTTCAATTACAGCGCTGCGTCCCTCGGTCGTAATATTGGCTCCCATGCGGTTCAGCTCTACTACATGCATAAATCTGTTTTCAAAAACTGTTTCCGTAACCTTGCTTCTGCCTTCGGCAATCACCATCATCGCCATCAGCTGCGCCTGCATATCTGTCGGAAAACCGGGATACGGCAGCGTCTTTATGTCAATACCTTTCAAAATACCGTTACCAATAACGCGCACTTTGTCAATATCTTCGATAACGGTTGCACCTGCTTCACGCAGTTTGGCAATCAGTGGCTTCTGATGCTCCGGCAATACATTTTCAATCAGCACATCGCCGCCAGTCATAGCAGCAGCAATCATATAGGTACCCGCCTCAATGCGGTCGGGGATAATTGTATAGTCGGCGCCATGCAAAGCTTCTACGCCTTCGATACGGATAACATTGGTACCGGCTCCGCGTACCTTAGCCCCCATCTTATTCAGATAGTTGGCAAGGTCGACAATTTCCGGCTCCTCTGCTGCATTTTCCAGGATAGTAGTACCTTTGGCAAGCGCGGCTGCCATCATGATATTTTCCGTTGCACCCACACTGGGGAAATCAAAATAAATAGTAGTGCCAATCAATCCATTAGGCGCGCTGGCTTCAATATAACCATGACCCTGTTCAATCTTCACACCCAGAGCTTCAAATCCTTTAAGGTGAATATCGATAGGACGGGCACCGATAGCACAGCCGCCCGGCATAGAAATACGCGCATGTCCTTTACGCGCTAAAAGAGGTCCCATTACCAGGAAAGAAGCCCTCATGTTGCGTACCAGTTCATACGGCGCTTCACAGGAGGTAATCTCCGTGCTGTCTATATCAAGAACATGTTCCTGAGAGCTGTCAACTTTCAGCCCCAGACACTTCAATACTTCACTGATTGTATGCACATCTTCCAGCATCGGTACTTCGTCAAGATGACTCGGTGTCATCCCCAGGATAGATGCGGCAATAATCGGCAGTACAGCATTTTTGGCACCGCTTGTCTTTACAGTACCAACCAGGCGCCTGCCGCCTTTTACTACTAATTTTTCCAAAATACTCCTCCTGTATGTCAAACAGACTATCTGTATCTATATTCAACAAAATAATTCATAATAATTATTTTATCATTTTTCAGTAGAAATTTTCAACGGTTAAAAGAATAAAAATAACCGGTACTAATACCGGCTATTAAAAATTAACTCTTTGGCGATCCGCCAGGATATTATAGTAGGTTTCCTTTTCCATCAGCTCACGGCGCAGACATTTTTTCTGTTCTTCATCCGTACACTCCGCTATGGTTTGTCTAAGATAAGCAATATCCTGTTTCAGATGCAGCATTTTATTTCCAGCCAGGCTTTCCAATACATCAGACATCTCACAGCCCTCCTCTTTGTTATACTTAGCATACTATACCAGCATGATTTATGCAATAGCAACTTGTCCCCTTCACATTATGTTCAAAAAAATAACCCCGCTTCTTAGGAAGCGGGGTATTTCTGCATTTTCTTGATTACTTTTTACCAGTAAGTTCACAAATGCGCAGACGGGTGAGAGCTCTTTTCAGAGCCATTTCAGCACGTTCTACATCAAGATTTTCGCTCTTGGCAGCAAGACGGGCTTCAGCACGTTCTTTAGCAGCATTAGCACGAGCACGGTCGATATCCTCGCCCGGTTCAGCAACGGTAGCTAACACGGTGCATTTGTTATCCTGCATTTCCAAGAAGCCGCCGCATACTGCGAAGTATTTTACTGTACCGTCAGTAAATTCGCATTTCAGCGGAGCAATGTCCAGAGATGCAATCGCAGGCACATGGTGAGCCTTGATGCCCATATTACCGGACAACGCACGGAAACCAACATAAGTTACTTCTTCAGAAGTAAAAAGCATCTTATCCGGCGTGACAATTTCAAATGCAAATGCTGTAGCCATTATTCTGCCTTCATAGTTGCAGCTTTGGCAACCGCGTCATCAATGGTACCAACCATGTAGAAAGCACCTTCCGGCAGATCATCATGTTTGCCTTCCAGGATTTCTTTAAAGCCGCGGATGGTTTCTTTCAGCGGAACATATTGACCCGGAGTACCGGTAAACTGTTCAGCTACAAAGAATGCCTGGCTGAGGAATTTTTGGATTTTACGAGCGCGGGCAACGGTAACTTTGTCCTCTTCGCTCAATTCTTCCATACCAAGAATTGCGATGATATCTTGCAATTCTTTATAACGTTGCAGGATAGCTTGTACGCCACGAGCAACATTGTAGTGTTCTTCGCCGATTACCAGCGGATCGAGGATACGGCTGGTGGAATCAAGCGGGTCAACTGCCGGATAAATACCAAGCTCTGCGATTTGACGGGACAATACGGTGGTAGCGTCCAAGTGAGCAAATGTTCCTGCCGGAGCCGGGTCAGTCAAGTCGTCCGCAGGTACATATACTGCCTGTACGGAGGTGATAGAACCGGTCTTGGTGGAAGTAATACGTTCTTGCAGTGCACCGATATCGTTTGCCAGGGTAGGTTGATAACCTACTGCGGAAGGCATACGGCCGAGCAATGCGGATACTTCGGAACCAGCCTGAATGAAACGGAAAATGTTATCGATAAAGAGAAGTACGTCTTGGCCGCCGATATCACGGAAATATTCAGCCATGGTCAGACCGGTAAGACCTACACGCATACGAGCTCCAGGGGGTTCGTTCATCTGGCCGTAAACCAAAGCGGTTTTGTCGATAACGCCAGATTCTTTCATTTCGCACCACAGGTCATTACCTTCACGAGTACGTTCGCCAACGCCTGCGAATACGGAATAACCACCATGAGCGGTAGCAATATTATGGATAAGTTCCATAATAATAACGGTTTTACCTACGCCTGCACCGCCGAACAGACCGATTTTACCGCCCATTGCATACGGAGCGATAAGGTCAACGACTTTGATGCCGGTTTCTAAAATTTTAGTAGCTGTTGCCTGTTGGTCAAAGCTCGGTGCCGGTCTATGGATAGGCCAGTAATCAGCAGCCTCAACTTTGGTATCGTCATGGTCAACAGTTTCCCCAAGCACGTTGAAGATACGTCCCAGAACGCCAGGACCTACCGGAACACTGATCGGAGCGCCGGTATCAACTGCTTCCATACCACGAACAAGACCGTCGGTAGAGCTCATTGCAACCGCACGTACTACATTGTAGCCGATGTGTTGCATAACCTCTGCGGTAAGGTGGATCTTTACCTTGCCGTCATCGGTAGTACCGTCGATTTTGATTGCGTTCAGGATAGCAGGCATGCTTTTAGGAGGAAACTCAATGTCGATAACAGGACCAACAACTTGTACTATTCTACCTGTATTCAAGGTTTTAGCCTCCCTATGAAATATTATTGAGATTGTTTCAATGCTTCAACACCGCCGACGATTTCATTCAGTTCGCGGGTAATGCCAGCCTGACGTGCCTTGTTATAAGACAACTGCAGGTTTTGTACCAGCTTGCCGGCATTATCAGTTGCAGAAGACATTGCAGTCATTCGAGAGCCCAATTCACTGGCAGCAGATTGTACCAGTGCGGCATAAATAACTGTCTCCAAGTATTTTGGAGCAAGCTCTTCCAGAATTTCATCCTCTTCAGGTTCGAAAATGAAAGAAGCCTTTGCTTTAGCTTTGCCTTCCTCTTTTGCAGGAGGTTCTACCGGCAGTATAATTTCGCTGGCCGGAGTCTGAGACAAAGCAGTTTTAAATATTGTATATACAATATGCAGTTCATCAAAATGCTCGTCAGCAAAATGAGCTGCTGCATCAGCAGCAATATCAGCAGCATTGGTATATGCAGGTCTGTCAGAGAAACCGATATGGTAGCTCAGGACCTTATACCCGCGGCGGATAAAGAAGTCTCTTGCCTTACGTCCGCTGGCAATGATTACTACATCATCTTCACATTCGGAGATTTCGGCAACAGCTTTTTTCAGTGCGTTGGAGCTGTATGCGCCTGCCAAACCTTTATCGGAGCATACAACCAGATAACCCACCTTTTTAACCGCACGTTTCTGCAGCAGAGGATGCTTCTTGGGGTTTAAGCCAGAAAGCACGCTGGGGTCGCTCACAACATTTGACAGCACTTCTTTGATCTTTAAAGCATACGGACGGCTGGCAGCAGCTCTTTCCTGAGCTCTTCTCAGTCTTGCGGCAGCAACCATCTTCATAGCTTTTGTGATCTTACCGATGTTACCTACACCTTTCATGTGGCGATGAATCTCGCGTGCAGTAGCCATCAGTTAATCACCTCGCTTCACTGGCAACAAAAGTTTCCTTGAACTCGGCGATAGCTTTCTTTAATGCTTCTTCATTCTCATCACTGATTTTTTTGCTGCTGCGGATGTCGCCGCCGATTTCCGGATGGTTTGCATCCATGAAATCAAGGAATTCTTTTTCGCAACGGGTTACATCTTTAACAGCTACGTCATCAAGATATCCTTTGGTACCAAGATAGATTGCCATAACCTGTTTTTCAACCGGCAGCGGGCAATATTGACCTTGTTTCAGGAGCTCGGTCAGGCGCTGGCCACGGTCGAGCTGTGCTTTGGTAGCCTTATCAAGGTCGGAAGCAAACTGAGCGAATGCTGCCAGTTCGCGGTATTGTGCCAGATCCAGACGCAGGGTACCTGCAACGGATTTCATAGCTTTGATCTGAGCGGCGCCGCCTACGCGGGATACGGACAGACCGGAGTTGATTGCCGGACGGATACCGGAATAGAACAGTTCGGATTCCAGGAAGATCTGACCGTCAGTAATGGAAATAACGTTGGTCGGAATAAAGCCGCCTACGTCGCCTGCCAGGGTTTCAATAATCGGCAGAGCGGTAATGGAACCGCCTTTCAGCTCGGTATTGTTCAGTTTAGCAGCGCGTTCCAGCAGACGGGAATGCAAATAGAATACGTCGCCAGGATATGCTTCACGTCCGGGAGGACGGCGGAGCAGCAGGGACATTGCACGGTATGCAACAGCATGTTTGGACAGGTCGTCGTATACGCACAGAACATCTTTGCCTTGATCCATGAAGTATTCTGCCATGGTTACGCCTGCATACGGAGCCAGGTACTGCAGCGGAGCAGAATCTGCTGCGGTTGCGGCAACGATGATGGTGTATTCCATAGCGCCGTGTTGTTCAAGAGTACGAACGATACGGGCAATATTGGAAGCCTTTTGGCCGATAGCTACATAAATGCAGATAACGCCGAGGCCTTTTTGGTTGATGATGGTATCGATTGCTACTGCAGTCTTACCGGTACCACGGTCGCCGATGATAAGTTCGCGCTGACCACGTCCGATAGGAACAAGTGCGTCGATACATTTAATACCGGTCTGCAGCGGGGTGTCAACGGATTGACGGTCTGCAATACCGTGTGCAGGAGATTCTACCGGACGATGAGCGGCAGCTACGATTTCGCCTTTGCCGTCGATAGGATCACCCAATGCGCTTACAACGCGGCCCAGCAGGTTTTCGCCTACGGGAACTTCCATGATACGGCCGGTACGACGAACCAGGTCGCCTTCCTTAATCTTGGTTTCGCCGCCCATGAGTACGATACCTACGGAATCAGGGTTCAGGTTCAGAACCATGCCGGATACGTTATGGGGGAGTTCAACCAATTCGCCTGCCATGGCATTTTTCATACCGATTACGGTTGCGATACCGTCACCGATTTTTTCAACGATACCAACTTCTTCAAGATCAGCATCCACATTGTAATTCTCAAGCTTAGCGCTGAGAGCATCAGTCATTTCTTCAGGTTTTTCCAAAGCATAGTCATGAATGTCGATGCCACTCATAACAACTTCCATCTTCTTCAGTTTGCGGAGAGCGGAAGCGTCATATACTTTATCGCCAACCTGAACGATGATACCGCCAAGGATAGCCGGGTCAACTTTTTTGTTCAAAAAGATTTCGCGGCCCAGTTTTTCAGTGAGAATTGCAGAAATGGATTGATACTCATCAACAGTTAATTTTTTAGCTGTGGTAACATTTACGTCTAAAAGTTCTTTGATAGAACCAAGATCCATTTTGAAGTCGGATAATTCTTGCTTAATTAAAGCAATGTTTTCTTCACTCTTCATATTGTACCAATCACCTCCGAATACCGGCTCTTATTTACTGACTTCGCAACTGACAGTAAAGTGCGTCCGGCCTAATGGGAAAGCAGCAAAATTATTTTTTCAGGATAGAGTCAACAATTTCGCCAGCCAGTTTTTTATCTTCTTCAGAACCTAATTTTTGTTCAACAATCTTGCCAGCAGCAATCATGCTAAGGCTGATAACCTGGACGCGGATGTCGTCCATAGCTTTTTTCTTTTCAAGAGCAATTGCTTCTTTTGCAGTAGCAATGATTTGATCTTGTTCAGCTTTAGTTTCAGCCACGATTTTATCGTGTGCAGCCTGCGCAGTTTTGCGGGCATTGTCAATAATAGCCTGTGCTTCTTGTCTTGCATTTGCCAGTTTAGCGGCATACTCTGCTTTAACAGCTTCAGCTTCGTCTTTAGCTTTTTCAGCAGCTTCCAAATCCCCAGCAATTTTGTTCTTACGTTCATCCATGATTCTTACAACAGGTTTGTAAGCAAATTTTGCAAGAACGAAAACAAGAATCAAAAAGTTCAGGATCTGCGCGATAAGTGTTGCGTTAAAATTAACCAATTATAGCACTCTCCTTTTCGTAAATTCTTGCAAAATAATTATTTAATGAAGGGGTTAGCAAATACAAGTACGATTGCAATAACGTAGCAAAGGATAGGCATGGATTCGATCAAACCTACGCAAACCAGCATGTTGGTAAAGATCTTACCAGCTTCTTCAGGTTGACGAGCCATAGATTCAATAGATTTGCCGCACATGTTGCCGTTACCAACACCAGCGCCAGCAGCTGCACCCAAGCATACGAGACCTGCACCGATTACGGATGCAGCGGTAATGATTGCATTTTCAGACATTTGATTCATCCTTTCAAAATTATAAATTAAAATTGGAATAACAGATTAGTGTTCGTCATGGCTGGCAAAAGCGAGCGCATAGCTGCCCAGAGCCAGAATGGTAAAGATAAACGCCTGAACAAAGCCAATGAACAAGCTGAACATTACCCACAGTTCAGGAATAACCCACGGAGAAAGCTGGTATAATACAATCAGCAAAATTTCGCCTGCAAGGATATTACCAAAAAGACGAAGAGCCATAGTCAGCGGTTTGGTAACTGCATCTAATAAATGCAAAGGCAAGAATGCCGGACTCGGGCTGATAAAATGTTTGAAGTGTCCAATACCCTGCTTCATAACACCAACCATATATGCACTAAACGCTACTAATAAAGAAAGCGCAAAGCAAGTATTGATATCGTTGGTAGGAGAAGTCCAATGCACACCAATTTGGGGAAGAAAAATACCCAGTTCATTGCTAACTAAGATGAACATGAACAAAGTCACAATAAACGGAGCCATAAATTTACGGCCTTTTGTGCCCAAATTGTCTTCCATCAAGCCATTCAAGAAGTCGAGAATAATTTCCATTGCATTTTGCAGTCCTGACGGAACCATCTTCGGATTCCTGCAGACTAAAAGAAACAGTACAAATACGATGGCCATAGTTATCCAGGTCATATACATAGTCTGCATATTTACTTCACCCAAAAAAGTATTCTGAGTAAGGTAATGGATAATCTCACCAGAATTTGCTGCCTCTTTAGCTGCGTCAGCTGCTACATTTCCCATTTGTTACACTCCTTTCTTCACGTTCCTCTCATTAGTAAGTTGGTACGCGATAAATAATAAATTGATAATAAAAAATATATGTATAAGAAGAAAGCCGCCAAACGCACCAGGCACATGCAGCTTCATCCTTAACATCAAGATTATAAAGCAGGCAGCCGAAGCGACCCGCAGCCATCTGAACCGTTTCATAATCTTCAGGGCATGTTTGGGAAAATCAACGTAAGGAAGCGACCGCTTCATCCCTATAAACAGGATGACGAGGTCGACTGTCGCGGCAACTACTCCGCAAAATAAACCTTCCGCTAAGTAATGATACCCCAAAAACTTCACTAAGACAACAAAAAAAAGTGCGGAAAGTGTAATTTTTGTAATAAATTTGCAACTGCCGCTGCGTACTACCGGAGTAAGATCAAAATTCGTCTTCATTTTTCCTTCTTATCTTTTTCTCTGGAGAATATGCTTTTGTTAATCAGATTATAATATGTAAATGCCAGTGAAACCACGGCCAAAGCAATGCATAGGGAACGCATGGTATGGTCGCCGGTCTGAAAATATATGTCCAGCCAGTCACCGCCGAAGTAAGCCAGCAGGAAATCAAAGACAGCCATAAAAGCCAGAGAAGAAACTGTCGCCAACGCTTCCAGCATTCGCATATGTTCTTTATCCGGCCCCTGCATGTTCATAATTATTCCTCTTGCAAAATATTTTCAGAAAAATTCACATCTTTATCATATTTTTTACACATATAATTCTAATATTTTTCACTACATTTGTCTATCTTAATTAGTAAGAAATTCAGATAATTTTTGCACATTAAAGCCGTTTTTCCGCAGGACGGCATTGACAATCCTGGCACAGGCCTGTCCGTCGCCATAAGGATTGGCGGCCTCTGCCATCTTTTGGTAATGGGCAGCGTCATCAAGCAATCTGTTGGTCTCCCGTAATACATCTTCATACCCAGTGCCAACAAGCAGCACAGTGCCTGCCGCCACGGCTTCCGGCCGCTCCGTAGTATCACGCAGTACCAGTACCGGCTTACCAAGGGCCGGAGCCTCTTCCTGGATGCCGCCGCTGTCGGTCAGCACGATATCTACCTTAGCCATCAGATTAGCGAAAGGCTCGTAATCCATGGGTTCGATAAGGTGCACTCTCTCCAGTCCGCCCAATTCCTGCTGCACGATTTCACGTACTTTAGGATTCTTATGTACCGGAAAGATTGCTTCCACATCCTCATGGGTTTCCAGCACACTCTTAAGTGCTTTATAGACATGGCGCATAGGTTCGCCCAAGTTTTCTCTGCGATGGGTAGTCATCAGGATAAGACGATGTCCGCTTGCAAATACCTTATTAAATTCTGCATCTTCAAAAACATAATCCTCTTGTACAGTAGCCTGCAGCGCATCAATAACCGTATTGCCGGTCACAAGGATATTATCGGGATTTACGTTTTCCTTCAGCAGATTCTGTTTGCTGATAGCGGTAGGAGCAAAGTGCATATCGGCAATAGCACCCGTCAGCTTACGGTTCATTTCTTCCGGATAAGGAGAATATTTGTTGCCGGTACGCAGCCCTGCTTCTACATGGCCGACGGGAATCTGGGCATAAAAAGCAGCCAAAGCCCCTGCAAAGGTAGTAGTAGTATCGCCATGTACCAGTACGATATCCGGCTTAGCCTGTTCCATAACCTCTTTCAGACCCATCAAGGCACGGGTAGTAACATCGTACAAAGTCTGACCTGATGTCATAATATTCAAATCATAATCGGGTTTAATATGGAAAAGCTCCAATACCTGGTCAAGCATCTCCCTGTGCTGTGCAGTAACAGCCACAAGAGGCTCGATAAGGTCAGGATGCTTCTTCATCTCCAGCACCAGCGGGCACATCTTGATAGCTTCCGGACGGGTGCCGAAAACAGTCATAACTTTAAGCTTTCTCACTCTTTCTTCCTCCCCACTATCTGTCATTGAGAATACCTATCTTCTTGGCTCCCACAGCCACTGCCGTAATAATTACCGCAATGATGAGAGCCGCATAAAAGCCGTCCATTTCCGCCCACAGCACGGCGCCTATTCCAAGAGCAGCGCTGATGGCATACATCAATAATACTGCCTGCTTCTGATTCATACCCATGGCCAGCAACCTGTGATGCAGATGCCCCTTGTCAGGCTGGAAGATTGGCCTGCCGTTGCTGTACCTGCGCATAATGGCAAAAGCCGTATCCATAATCGGCAATCCCAGCGCAATAGCCGGTACAATGAGCGCGATGGTAGCAGCTGTCTTGACAGCACCGTAAACAGAAACAGCAGCCAGCATATAGCCGATAAACATACTGCCGGTATCGCCCATAAAGATTGTCGCCGGATTGAAATTATATCTGATAAAGCCGATAATACCGCCAGCTAACGCCGCCGTCATGATAGCTATATGGTAATAGCCCATCTGTACCGCCACCAGGATGACCGTCAGTGAAGCAATAGCCGAAACGCCTGCCGCCAAACCATCCAGCCCGTCAATCAGATTAACTACATTGGTAAAGCTGATGACCCAGAAAACAGTCAGCGGAATGGAAAGGAACTTGTCCAGATAGAAATAGCCGCCTAAAGGATTATTAACCCATTCTATCCTGATGTCGAACAATATAAGCACGCATGCCGCTGCAATCTGCCCCAGCAGCTTAACTTTCGCAGGCAGCTGATATTTGTCGTCCAAAACACCTACCAGAACGATAAGCGTACCACCCAGCAAAATACCCACGATGTCCCACGTCAGCTCAAGGCTGGCGACAACGCCGACCATAAACGCAATATAAATCGCAAGTCCGCCCAGCCTGGGCATAATCTTTTTGTGAACTTTACGATTGTCAGGCTTATCAATGGCCCCTATTTTAAAAGCAAGCATCTTGATATAAGGAGTCAGCACATAACTGACCAGCGCTGCAAGCAGGAAGGGAAACCCATAAACTTTTAACATTTTTACCTCACTATGATTCAGCTGTACATTGGCAGCGGGATTTTTTTAATTTCTTAATATAGTATATCAAAAAAATGAGTATTGTAAAAATTTTGTCAAAAAATTTTCACAATGTCTTAACCTAAAAATCTGCCTGAAAAAATGGTCATCTGCACTAAGCAGATGACCATTGCAGTCAGTTATTCAAAATGACTATTTCTATTCCCGCCGCTTCCATCATATCCTGCGCCAGCTTATCAGGATATGGATTAGCGTAGACTATGCGGCTGATACCGGCATTGATAAGTATCTTGGTACACACCACGCAAGGCTGATGCGTACAATATACTGTTCCGCCATTTACTGATACGCCGTGATAGGCAGCCTGTACTACTGCATTTTGTTCAGCATGGATGCCGCGGCAAAGCTCGTGCATCTGGCCCGAGGGAACATTAAGCTGTTCTCTCAGACAGCCTACGCTTTCGCAGTGCGGCAGATTCTTCGGAGTACCGTTGTAACCGGTAGCGACTATCTGCCTGTTCTTGACGATTACAGCGCCGACACTGCGCCGCAGACAAGTAGAACGCTTACTTACCACACGGGCGATCTCCATAAAGTATTCATCCCAGTCCGGCCTGTTCATGATTATACCGTCCCGAAAATGCGGTCGCCGGCATCTCCCAGTCCCGGCACTATATAACCGTGCTCATTAAGATGGTCGTCCAGCGCAGCAGTATAAATCTTAACGTCTGGATGCGCCTCATTCAGGCGCTTTACACCTTCAGGCGCAGCTACCAGGCACATCAGGCGTATATTGGTCAGCCCGCGTTTTTTAAGCTGCTCTACAGCAGCTACGGCAGAACCGCCGGTCGCCAGCATCGGATCCAGCAGGATAGTATAAGCGTCAGTGTCACGAGGCAGCTTGCAGTAATATTCCTCCGGCTCCAGGGTTTCCTCGTTACGGCTCATGCCGATATGACCGACATTAGCCTCGGGAATAACACGGATGACGCCTTCTAAGAAACCAAGTCCGGCACGCAGGATAGGCACCAGTGTAATACTGCCGGAAAGTCTGTAGCCGTTTGTTTCTGTCAAAGGCGTCTGCACTCTGATATTTTCCACAGGCAAATCTTTGGTAACTTCAAAAACCATTAACATCGTAATTTCATCCAGGATGCGCTTAAACCAGCTGGTCGGAGTTTTTTCATCACGAATTTCAGTCAGTTTGGATTTAATTAACGGATGATCGACTACTTTTATCTGCATCAGAATCTTCCTTTACTTTTAGATATTAGGGTACATCGGGTATTTAGCACACAAAGCAGCTACTCTTGCCGCAGCTTCTTGCTGTTTTTCAGCATTGTCTTTATTTTTCAGCACCAGTCCGATAATAGCTGCTACTTCACGCATATCGTCTTCATTAAAGCCTCTGGTTGTAACAGCAGGCGTGCCCAGACGGATACCGCTGGTAACAAACGGGCTGGCAGGGTCAAACGGAATGGTATTTTTATTGCAGGTAATGCCGATTTCGTCCAGCAGATGTTCAGCATCCTTACCGGTCAGTCCCTGACCACGCACATCAACCAATACCAGATGATTGTCAGTGCCGCCGGAAACAAGGCGGAAGCCTTCTTTTACCAGCGCTTCTGCAAAAGCTTTGGCATTTTTAACAATATTTTCTTGATAAGTTTTAAATTCAGGCTGTAAAGCTTCGCCAAAAGCAACTGCTTTAGCAGCTACAATGTGCATCAGCGGGCCACCCTGAATACCAGGGAAAATAGCCTTGTTGATAGCTTTAGCATATTCTTCGTTATTGCACAGGATTAAGCCGCCGCGAGGTCCACGCAGAGTTTTATGAGTAGTTGTAGTTACAACATCAGCATAGGGAACCGGATTCGGATGTAAGCCTGCAGCTACAAGGCCAGCGATATGAGCCATATCAACCAGCAGCAGTGCACCTACGCCATGAGCAATCTCTGCCATACGTTTAAAATCAATTACACGCGGATAAGCGCTGGCACCAGCCACAATCATTTTCGGATGATGTTCCTGCGCCAATTTTTCCAGCTCAGCATAATCAATAGTTTCAGTTTCCGGGTTTACACCATAGGGAACTACATTGAAATATTTACCGGAAATATTTACCGGTGAACCATGACTCAGATGACCGCCTTGGGAAAGATTCATACCCATGATGGTATCGCCAGGTTTCAGGAAAGCAAAATATACAGCCAGGTTAGTGCTTGCACCGCAGTGAGGCTGAACATTGGCATAATTTGCGCCAAATAGTTTTTTCGCACGTTCAATGGCCAAAGTTTCTACTTTATCAACGTATTCACAGCCGCCATAATAACGATGTCCAGGATAACCTTCTGCATATTTGTTAGTCAGAATGGTACCCATAGCTTCCATTACTGCCGGAGATACGAAGTTTTCAGATGCGATAAGCTCAATTTTGTTTCTTTGACGCTCCAGTTCTTCATGGATAAAACCATTTAATTCCGGATCGGTTACTGCCAAGCTTGCTAAATTCATTAGTAATTCCCTCCAAATAATTTAATTGCAATTCATCTATTTTCCGGGTAATGAGCCCGTTCACCGCCAATCAGAGGCGGTCTGGTGCGTGCAGCCGTCAGCAGGGCATTGCCTATCTGTTTATGCTGCAGCCTTACAGGTACTGCTACCCGTTTTAAATGCATACCTATCAGCGTCTGGCCAATATCCATGCCAAGATGCGCTGTAACAGTTTCTACCACTACAGCATGAGCAAAACCTTCATAGGCAGCTGTAGCCATAGCTCCTCCGGCATGCGGCATAGGACGAACGGTAACTTCTGTAAGGCCGTACTTTTCCATAGCTTCTTCTTCCAGCACGATAGCCCTGTTAAGATGCTCACAGCATTGTACCGCAAGATACAGGCCATGATTGTCAGTTACCTTTTTCAGTGTCTGAAAAATTAAAACAGCTGCTTCACTGCTGCCTCCAGTACCTATTTTATTGCCAATAACTTCGCTGGTACTGCAGCCAAGCACAAAGATTTGTCCGCGCTTAGGTTTGGCAACACTGATAAGTTCCTCGGCTGCTTCTGACACCTGCCGAGTAATATTCTCTATTTCCATTATTGCTCAGACTCCAAAGCCATAATCTTGTCAACGCGTCTTTCATGTCTGCCGCCGGCAAAATCAGTAGTCAGCCAAGTATCGACAATCATCTCAGCCAGGCCAACGCCAGTAGTACGTTCGCCCATGCACAATACGTTGGCATTATTATGTTCACGGCTCATTTTAGCAGAATAAACATCTGCACATAATGCTGCTCTGATGCCGCGACATTTATTAGCAGCAATAGAAATACCTATGCCGGTACCGCAGATCAGGATACCTTTTTCAGCTCCGCTCTCTCCGGAAACAATATCCTTGCATAATTTTGCGGCAAAATCAGGATAATCGCAGGATTCTTCTGTATAAGTACCGTGGTCAACAACCTCGATACCCTTATCCTGCAGGTATTTTTTGATATGTTCTTTCAAATGGATACCGCCATGATCACTAGCCATTGCTATTTTCATAATCATTCCTCCTATCGGTCAAGGTATCAAACAACTTTATTTTACCATAAAAGACGGTAACTGCGTACCGTTTTTTATACTAAGCCCGGCATCTGTCAGCGTTACCAGCTGATAGCCGGCAGCCTTGCGCATCCTGTTCATAACCGCAAGCCCTATACCGCTTTCATCAATTCCCTCTGCTAAAATAACATCAGGCTTGGTACGGTCAAAATCACGCAGCAGATAGAAAAGTTCAGCCGCTAATGCCTGTTTGCTGTCTCCCCAGCAGGCAAGCTGCAAGTCCTGTATTTCCGGCAGCAATGCCTTCATGGAGCTGCTGCACAGCACGCCGACTTTCAATCCTTCTGCAGCAGCCTTAGCAGCCATGGTAGGCAATAACGCTGCACTTTTTCCTTCCAAAAGATACATCGGCGCTTTAGGCGCATAATGTCTGTATTTCATTCCCGGAGCTTTGGGCTTGAAGTTTTTATCTCCCTGCAGCGCCGGGTCAATCTCCACCGCACCCAAAACTTCCGTCAGCATTTCATAAGTAATGCCGCCCGGACGCAAAATAACAGGTACCGGTTCTGTTGTATCAACTACTGTAGATTCCAAGCCTATACCACAGCTGCCGCCATCAAGCACAGCAGCAACCTTTCCCTGCATATCCTCCATAACATCCGCTGCATTGGTAGGACTGGGACGACCGGAAATATTGGCAGAAGGCGCCGCTATCGGGCAGCCACTTGCTTTAATCAGGCTTTGTGCAAAATTATTGGAAGGAAAACGTACTGCCACAGTCGGCAATCCTGCACTGACAGCGTCCGGTACAATTGCAGACTTGGCAACTATTAAGGTAAGCGGCCCCGGCCAAAATTTTTCCATCAACACTTTGGCATTTTCAGTCAACCCGCTGGTCAACTGGTTAATGCTTTCTTTATCCGCAATATGCAGAATAAGCGGATTGTCATTAGGGCGTCCTTTTGCAGCAAAAATCTTGGCAACAGCCTCACTGTTAAGTCCGTCAGCACCAAGGCCATAAACTGTTTCTGTCGGAAAAGCAACTACTTCACCTTTCTGAATAAGCTCTGCTGCTTTAGCAATTACTTCTGCGTCTTCCCCATTATTTTGCAATTTCCAGTAATATGTCTGCATATCTTCCACCTTCTTTAGCTGCAAAAACCATCCTGTCTATTCCTGCATAATCAAGTCGTACTGCAACAGCTCCCAAGCCATTCTCACGACACATAGCGCAAACAGCTTCACTTTGCCCCATGCCTATTTCAAAAGCCAGCAAACCGTCGCTTGCCAAATATTCCACCGCCTGTTTCGTTATCCTGCGGTAAAAATCAAGTCCATCCAAACCTCCGTCCAGTGCTCCGTGCGGTTCCTGTTGCACGTCACGCGCCAGCGTCTGAATATCAGCCGCCGGTATATAGGGGGGATTGGAAACAATAATATCAAATTTCTTTTCTTTTGGTATCGCACTGAATAAATCAGATAAAATAAAGGCCGCTCTGTCTGCTACGCCTATATTAACGGCATTTTCCTTGGCTGTAGCCAATGCACCTGCAGAAATATCTACCCCTACGCCTTTAGCCTGCGGCAGATAGTCCAGCAGCGACACAAGAATAGCTCCGCTGCCTGTACCAATATCAAGTATCTTAGGCTGATTGTTTACCTTTTCTGCTGCCAAAATCAAACTTTCTACCAATAATTCCGTTTCCGGACGCGGTACCAGCGTATGGCTGTTAACCTTAAAGGTATTGCGCATAAAGGCTTTCTCACCCAAAATATAGGCCAAAGGCTCATGCTTTGCTCTTCTGGCAACAAAGCCTCTGTACACAGACAGTTCCTCTTCATCCAAAGGACGCTCAAAATCAAGATATAATTTTATACGTTCGCATTTTAAAACAGCACAAAGCAGTATTTCCGCATCAAGGCGTGGATTTTCCACGCCTTTATCTGCAAAATACTGCTTCGTCCAATTTAAGATTTTAATTATAGTCCAAACAGGCTTAGTTTCCACTTTATTTCACCTGACGTAATTGTTCACTTTGTTTTGCTGTAATCAGCGCATCAAGCAGCTCGTCCAGATCGCCGTTAACGATGGTATCAAGCTTATGCAAAGTAAGACCGATACGGTGGTCAGTAACACGGCCCTGCGGATAATTGTAGGTTCTTATACGCTCACTGCGGTCACCGGTACCTACCTGACTCTTTCTGTCTTCAGCAGTAGCCGCACGCTGTTCTTCCTGAGCCTGCTCCAAAATGCGGGCACGCAGAACGCGCATACATTTTTCACGGTTTTTCAGCTGAGACTTTTCATCCTGGCATTGTGCCACGATACCGGTAGGAATATGGGTAATACGCACAGCAGATTCCGTCTTATTTACATACTGTCCGCCGGCACCGCCCGCCCTGTAGGTATCTATACGCAAGTCAGCCGGATTGATTTCCACATCAACCTCTTCTGCTTCCGGCAGCACTGCTACTGTTACAGTAGAAGTATGTACACGTCCCTGGGATTCTGTTTCCGGTACGCGCTGTACACGATGTACACCGCTTTCAAACTTCATACGGCTGTAAACACTGTCACCGCTGATTTGGAAAACCACTTCTTTGAAGCCGCCTAATTCGGTAGGATTCGAGTCCATAACCTCTACTCGCCAGCCGCGTGTTTCTGCATAACGTAAATACATACGGAATAACACACCGGCAAACAAAGCAGCCTCATCACCGCCGGCACCGCCGCGGATTTCCACAATAACGTTTTTATCATCATTCGGGTCAGAAGGCAGCAGCAGGATTGTCAATCGTTCCTCATAATCAGCAAGCTTAGGACGCAGCTCCTTCAGCTCTTCCTTAGCCATTTCAACCAGCTCATCATCATCACCGGCAGCCAGTATCTCTTCTGCCTCATCACGAGCCTGCAGCATGTCGCGGTACTCACGATATACGCTTACAATATCCGCAAGTTTAGCATGAGCCTTCGTGCATTTCAGCCACTCTGCCTGATTGGCGATGACATCAGGATCGCTGATTTTAGCTTCTAAATCCAGATATCTGTCTTCCAACGCCTGTAATTTATCTATCATTGATTACTCTTCTCCTGCTCAATAATTTCTTCCGGCGGCAATACGGCTTTTAAAGAAGCAATTGCCACCTCTATCTGCGAATCGTCCGGTTCCCTGGTAGTCAGTTTCTGCAGCAGCAGTCCCGGCATAATAGCAAAATGCACCAGCTTGTTATCTGCATGAGCACCGGCAAATCTGATAATCTCATAGCTTACGCCTGCAATTACCGGCATCAGAACCACTCTGGAAGCAATACGCTCCACAAGGTCCGGCCAGCCTAAAAAAGTAAAAATGAACATACTGATGAGCATAACAATCATCAGAAAATTAGTTCCGCAGCGCGGATGCAAGGTACTGAACGGACGCACATTCTCTACCTGCAGTGGCAAACCCGCCTCATAAGTATAAATTGTTTTATGTTCCGCACCATGATACTGGAATACCCTCTGAATATCGTTCATAGAGGAAATAGCAGCAATATAAACAAGGAAGATAACCATACGCAGTACACCTTCTGCCAGATTCAGCAGCATAGGGTCTTCCGTAAGGTTATGCAGGAAACGCATGGACCAGGTAGGCAATACTATAAATAACCCAATAGCCAGCAGCACAGAGGTAGCAATGGTCATAACCATTTCTTTGGTGCTGAGCTGTTCGTCCTCTTCCCCAGATACCTGCGCCGAATACGCCAGCGCCTTCATACCATCATACAATGACTCAAACAAAGCCACTACGCCGCGCAATAAAGGTTTTTTCAAAATTGGATATTTATCTCTTATACTGCTGACAGGATTTACGTCAACAGAAATTTCTCCGTCCGGTTGGCGTACAGCTACTGCAATCTTATCCTGTCCGCGCATCATTACGCCTTCAATAACAGCCTGCCCGCCTACATTAAATTTTTGCTTTTTCATAAAATACCCCAAAATCAATACATATCATCAGGCTGCCAAGCCGCAGCCGTAAAAAGCTCCGTATACAAACACAGCAGAGCTTTTTGAGCTCTGCTGTGAAGATGATTATTTTTCTGTGTTATAACGTTTATTGAATTTTTCAATACGGCCACGTGCTGCAACATTACGTTGTTGGCCGGTAAAGAACGGATGGCATTTGGAGCAAACGTCAACACGCAATTCACCTTTTACACTGCCGGTTACAAAGCTAGCGCCGCAAGCGCAGGTTGCTGTAACTTCGCTGTATTTAGGATGAATATTTTCTTTCATTATTGTGCACCTCACTTTTCAATTACGGATGTTATATATTATTCGATATTAACGCTAAATAATTGTATCATATACCTTTAAGATAAGCAAGCTGTTTTTCCAAGGAAAATAATATTTTTGCACAATAAAATACCCCCGCCTCAGCGGGGGTAAGCATCAGCCTTCAATAGCGATGTAATTTTGTTCTTTAGCAAGCTGTTTCGGTTCAGTTTTAGGAATAAAGACTTTCAAAATACCGTCTTCAAATTTTGCTTTAATTTCTTCCTGTTTAACATCTTCGCCTACATAAAAGCTCCTTGAGCACTGACCAACATAACGTTCACGGCGGATATAAACGCCTTCATCATTCTTTTCGTCTTTATCAACACCTTTAGAAGCGCTGATGGTAAGATAACCGTTTTCAAGTTTGGCAGTAACGTCTTCTTTCTTGAAGCCCGGCAGGTCGATGTCCATTTCATAGCCTGCATCAGTTTGTTTAATATCGGTCTTCATCATATGCTTTTCATGTTTGCCATATAACGGATTATGTCTGCCAAAAAATTCCCTTTCAAACGGAAAATCCATAAAATCATCAAATAAATTTTCACCAAAAATACTAGGAACTCTCATAAGTCATACCTCCATATCAAGCTCACAGTAATTGGCTGTGGGTTAAACTTGAAAATTAACTCCGAAAGGAACTTACCGGTTATCCAGCAACTCTTTTCTTTGTTTACTTATGTTATAAACCTTTTTGTTAGCACTGTCAATAGGTGAGTGCTAATATTCACAAAGTCTACAAAATTGCATATTTTATCCATATTTATTATATTTTTGCATTCTTATCCCCACCTGTGGATAAATTATCAACATTTCTGTGGATAAAAGAAAAGCTCGGCAACAGCCGAGCTTTTCAACATCCTATAAAATTATACATAAATGTATTTCAGTACAAAGATGATAGCCAGAATATGCATCAGCACGCTGATCTTTTTATAGCGGTAACTGCCGCTGGCAAGGTTTATTATCACGTAGGAAATAATACCCATGGAAATACCTTCGGAAATGGAGTAAGTAAAAGGCATCGCCACAGCAGCAATAAAAGCCGGGATAGCTTCGCTCAAATCACTGAAATCAATATTGAGCATGCTGCTGAACATGGAAAAACCCACGATGACAAGCGCCGGAGCCGTAGCAAAAAGCGGGACAGCCAAAAACAACGGAGCAAATAAAATACTGAGTAAAAACAATACCGCTACCGTCAGCGCCGTAAGTCCTGTACGGCCTCCGGCAGTAACACCGGCAGAACTTTCCACAGTGGTGGTAACCGTAGATGTTCCTAAGACTGCACCGCAGGTAGTAGCCATAGCATCTGCTAAAAGAGCTCCTCTTACACGCGGCAGCTTACCGTCTTTATCCAACATTTTAGCCTTTGACGCAACGCCGATCAAAGTACCGATTGTATCAAACAAATCCACAAACATGAAAGACAGCATGACAGCGATAAAATTAAAGCTCATCACCGCGCTGAAATCAAACTGCATAAAGGTAGGCATAACACTGGGTATCCCCATCCCCAATGAAAAATCAGGCACTACGGAATGCATGCCTAACGCCGGATCAGGTACATAAATTCCGGTAATCTCACAAAAAATCCCCAGCAACCAGGTAAAAACAATGCCATATAAAATAGCTCCAGAATAATTTTTGGCAGTAAAGACAGCCGTCATCAAGATACCAATGACAGCCAGCAGCGCCCCGATACCGGTAGAATAAAATTCGCCGTTGGCCAACGCTGCCTTAAAAGGATACAAAGCCACCAGGAAGGGCCCGTCTATTACTATTTTAGCATTCTGCAGTCCAATAAAGGCGATAAACAGTCCTATACCGCTGGTAACGCCATACTTTAACGCCGGCGGGATGCAATTAAAAATTGCTTCGCGTACCTTGGTCAGCGACAGCAGGATAAAGATAATACCTTCAATAAAGACTGCAGCCAGCGCAACCTGCCAGGAATAACCCATCTGCCCTACAACCGTATAGGCAAAAAAAACATTAAGCCCCATCCCTGGCGCCAAAGCAAAGGGATAATTGGCAAATACAGCCATGAACACGGTACCCAGGCAGGCAGCTAAGGCCGTAGCCATAAAGACTGCTCCTGCATCCATACCAGTCGTACTTAAAACACTGGGATTAACCGCCAAGATATAGGCTATCGTCATAAAGGTAGTCAATCCAGCCATCAGTTCTAATCGGACGCTGGTTTTGTTCTCTCTCAGTTTAAAAGTTGTCTCTAATATGCGCTTCAGCACAGCTTTCACCCCATAACCTGTATTTAAAAGGTAAATACTCAGTAAAATTCTATGGTATTTTATTCTTATTGTCAATCGGAGGCTGCTTTTCTGAAAATAAAATAACCCAAAGGCACTCGTCCTTTGGGTCACTCTCACCATTTGTCAGGAATACCTGGAAAATCTGCAATGGCCAGCATACAGCTCATCCCTGTAGCTAACATCCTGCCGTTTTCATCAAAAACATTCATACTCATGTTAATATTCGCCGCATCCTGATAACTGATTACTGCTTCCGCCTCCACAACACTGCCGGCTTCTGCCGCTTTGATAAAATCAACCGTCATAGAAACGGTAACCACTCTTTTGCCTACGGAAGCGGCCGCAATGCCGGTAGCATTATCCATCAGTGTCATCAGCAGCCCGCCATGCAGCTTATTATTGACATTGGTATGCCTGTCCGGATCGATCCTGAGACCGACCCGGGCCTTACCACAGGCAATATCAATTATCCTGATGCCACACAGCTTCATAAAACTGTTATGCGTATACAGCTCCTTAATATACGCACTTATTTCAGAAGGTGACAATATCACCCCTCCTTCCAGCATTGGGCAAGTCCTTGCGCAAAATCCTCACATTCTTCTAAATTTTCGATAAGGCTGCACAATTTTCCTGCCTGCTGCTGACCGTATACAGACACAGCCAGATGCATGAACTTGGCTTTAGCTTCTTCCCAAGTTACAGGATTGTCCGGATCCCCTTTGGGATAGTCCACCTGAAGTTCGAGCACCTTGCCGTCGCTACATACTATTTCTAACCTGGAAGCCAGTTTGGAGGCATCCTCCTGATGAATCTTTTCTATAGCTGCATCACGGATGACCTTCGTCTTACTCATCAGCTTCCTGACATCAGCATCATAGATTACATCCTGTGCAAACTGCTCTATACCTACGGCTCCGAACGTAAGCATGGCAGCAACACAGTACTGGATACTGAATTTGCAGCCATAAGGATTCTGCGGCTGCGGATTATTGATCAGATAGTCTGTAATATCATTAACATAAAGACGTACTTCTGCAATATCCTCAACTTGCAGCGCATGTTCCTGCTTCAATACCTGCGCCGCATAGATAGCGGCATGCGAATGCTTGCAGCAAGCATAGGGCTTAAAGGAATTTCCGTCGATTCTAAGATGCTTACTGTCAAGAGCATCGGTCAGCCTATCCCAGTGCGGCTCCTGTACCATAGCGCGGCAGAAGCCTTTTTCCCCCTCCAGGATGCCGCTGGCAGCAGTAAAACCATTGCGGGAAAGATATGCAGACAATACTCCTGCATAAGAGCTTTTTCCGGCGTGCAATGCCTTACTCATAGCGCCCTCTTTTAAAAATTCCCATAATCCGGCAGCCTGGGTACCGGCGCTGCCATAGCACATAAGCGTCTGCTGAGGCGGTAGCTGCAACAGATTGGCAGCCGCTGCAGCTGCGCCAAATGTACCCGCAGTACCCGTAGTATGCCAGAAGAAATAGGATTCAGGAATAACGCTCTCGCCTATCCTGCCGCCCGCTTCATAACCGGCACATACGGCCGCTATCATCTGCCTGCCGCTCTTGTGCTCAGCCTCGGCGATAGCAAAGACACCTGGTACTACCACCGTCGCTAAATGGATGATGGAAGGATTGTGTAAATCGTCAAAGTCCAGGGTGTGAGAAGCAGCGCCGTTGCAGAAAGCTGCGTCAAATACAGACGCCTTCCCTTTCCCGCCGTCAAAAACTGTCGCCTGTTCTGCTTCATTGTACAGGATGGTCTGTCTGATAATCTTGGCAGGCTGTTCCTGGGAGCCCCTGATAGATACTCCCAGCCAATCCAACATACATTTTTTCGCCATGTCTACGGAAACCGGCGTCAGCTTGTCATAGCTCAACGCAGCAGTAAAATCAGCCAAAGTCTTGGTAATCATTTCATCAGCTTCTTTCTTAAGGAACCGTTAATAATACAGGTAATCAGAACATGGAGCCGGATTGCTTGTATTCGCCGAATACTTCACGCAGTACACCGCAGATTTCGCCCAAGGTTGCATAGGTCTTAACAGTCTCAATGAGGTACGGCATGAGGTTTTCTTCGCCTTGAGCTGCAGCTTTCAATTTTGCCAGCGCTGCATCGACAGCTTTCTGATCACGCTGCGCCTTCATTGCGTTTACCTTGGCAATCTGTCTTTCCGCTACGCTGAGGTCGGCAGTAAGTACATCATTAGTCTTAATCTGTTTGTTATCGGCAAATTTATTAACACCGACAACCACGCGGGTACCTTTTTCAATCTCGCTCTGATAAGCGTAAGCATGAGCAGCCATCTCGCTTTGCATGTAGCCTTGTTCGATAGCCGCAACAGCACCGCCCATAGCGTCAATCTTAGTAATATATTCGTAAGCTTCTTTTTCAAATTTATCTGTCAGAGCTTCTACATAATAGGAGCCTGCCAACGGGTCGATAGTATCGGCAGCGCCGCTTTCATAAGCCAGCATCTGCTGAGTACGCAGGGCCAAGGTAGCAGATTCTTCAGTCGGCAGCGCGATAGCTTCATCATACGCGCAGCAGGCCATGGACTGGATGCCGCCGAGGATTGCTGAAAGCGCCTGCCAGGTAATACGAGCCACATTGTTCAAGGGCTGCTGAGCAGTCAGTACACTGCCTGCAGTGTGCACATGCACGCGCAGCATTTGGGCCTTGGGAACTTCTGCGCCATAACGTTCTTTCATAATCCTTGCCCACAGGCGACGTGCCGCACGGAATTTGGCTGCTTCGGAGAAGAAGTTCAAGCCTGCTGTGAAAATCCAGCTGATTCCAGGTGCAAAATCATCCACCTTCTGCCCTGCTTTGATAGCCGCGTCAATATAGGCCATTGCATTAGAGAAGGCAAAAGCAATTTCCTGTACTTCGGAAGCTCCGGCTTCACGGATATGATAAGCACCTACGCTGATAGTATTCCATTTAGGAATATTCTGTGAGCAGTAAGCAAAGGTATCGGTAATCAGGCGCATGGATGGACGCGGCGGGAAGATATAGGTGCCGCGGGCAATATATTCTTTCAAAATATCGTTCTGAATCGTACCTTTGAGCTGTTCCGGTTTCACGCCCTGTTTTTCTGCAACGGCTACATACATGGCAAGGAGTACTGCTGCCGGACCGTTGATTGTCATAGAGGTACTTACTTTATCAAGCGGAATACCGTCAAACAGTTTTTCCATATCTGCCAAAGAGTCAATAGCTACGCCTACTTTACCCACTTCACCATGTGAAAGCTCTGCATCGGAATCAAGACCAATCTGAGTCGGAAGATCCATGGCTACAGAAAGACCGGTCTGTCCTGCTTCCAGTAAATATTTATAACGGGCATTAGTTTCTTCGGCTGTAGCAAAACCGGCATAAGCACGCATAGTCCAGAGTCTGCCTCTGTACATTGTAGGCTGTACACCGCGTGTAAACGGATATTGCCCGGGAAATCCCAGTTTTTCATTATAATCAAAGTCTTCTACATCTAACGGAGTATACAGACGTTTTTCCGCAAATTCTTTTCTTTCGGGAAATTTACTGATAGCCTTTTCCACCTTAGCCTCATAACCTGCCAAACCTTGCTCAAGCAACTCTTTATTCAACATGATTAGTACCCTCCTTATGCTGTTCCTTCATTGTTCCGTACATTTCAAAATTTGCCTGCATATCAAATGCGTGACGTAGGTCTACCGGCATATGCCCGCTCTTGCGCTGCGCCATCCGCAGATATTCATACAGCTGATCCTTGAAATCAGGATGCGCGCATTTTTCGATAATCAGTTTCGCGCGTTTTACCGGACTCAGTCCACGTACATCGGCAACACCCTGCTCCGTGATAAAGACCATGGTATCATGTTCTGTATGGTCCGCATGGGTAACCATCGGTACTACACTGGAAATGCTGCCGCCCTTGGCCGTCGACGGAGTAGAGAAAATAGTCAGATAGCCATTGCGCATATAATCGCCGCTGCCACCGATACCGTTCATCATGCCGCGACCCATTACATGAGTAGAGTTCGCCTGACCATAAATATCAAACTCCAACGGCGTATTCATGGAAATGACGCCAAGCCTCCTGATGACCTCCGGGCTGTTGCTGATGTCGAGAGGACGCAGCACAATGCTCTTGTTATACAGCTGAGGCTCTTCCTTATACATCTGCCATACTTTTGGTGATGGTGTGAAAGCGCAGCCGGAAGCCTGCTTAATCTTACCCATCTTAATCAAACTGAAAACAGCATCCTGCAATATTTCCGAATACATCTCCAGATTTTCAAATTTTGATTTAGATAGGCCTAACAAAACTGCATTAGCGATACTGCCGACACCGGACTGCATGGGCAGCATCTTTTCCGGCAGCCTGCCATAACGCTGTTCATGTTCCAGAAAATCTACTAAATGTTCAGCAATCTTTATACTGTCTGCATCAGGATCGCACAGATTCCGCACATGGTCGAGAATATCGGATTCCACAATACAGTCTATCCTGTCCAGCCCGCATTCCAGATACGGAGACCCAATCCTGTCGCCTACACTGTAAATAGGTATTTCCGATCTGCAGGGCGGCTTAGCACAGATGTAGATATCATGCATACCTTCCAAAGAAAGCGGTATACTGGTATTTACCTCTACGATTACTTTCTTGGCATGTTTAACCAGCATGGGGATATTGCCTATACCAGGACCTAAGACGATACTGCCGTCGGCATTGATAGCCGCAGCCTCTACGATAGCCACGTCTACATTACCAAAGAATCCGTAATCAATCTGCTGCGCAAAATGACTCAGATGCTGGTCAATGTATTCTATCGTACCATCATTGATACCGGCCTTCATACTCTTATTGGCAGCCGAATAATAAGGCATCCTGCCTTTCACGCCGCCGACCTTAGCCAGTTCTTCCTCAATCTCCGGCCCTACAGAAGCGCCGCTCCAGATATTGATGCGACATTTTTTCCCGGCTTTAATCGCTCTTGCCAAAGCCATGGTAGTCTTCTTAGGATAGCCGGAAGGAGTAAAACCACTGACACCGACGTTCATACCATCGGTAATCAGCTCTGCCGCCTTATCGGCACTGACAACCTTTTCAAACAGACAGGGAGCACGTAATCTGGTAGCATCTAACATCATAATCCCTCTTTTCTGTGATACATACCTCTTGTTATGTTTAGCTTACCTTTTAAAACCTATAATGTAAAATATCAAAAATACGTTTTAAACATATATTTTCCTTATACGTTGTACACTTATTTCTCCTGTTTTGCTGCAGTTTTATCTTTTTCAGGAGTTATTTGCAATAAAAGCTTCAATAATTTATAATAAAAATAACGTAAACCTATCATTTTTATTTATATGTCGCTCGTTTTGCAACTAAAATAATTGCTATTTTGCGGAGGTATGAGCATGGATGTTGAATATTATCGTAATTTTATCGCTATCGTCGATGCAGGCAGTATCTCGGCCGCAGCTAAAAATATTTCCATCGCTCAGCCAGCACTGAGCAATCAGCTGAAAACCTTGCAGAAAAAGTACGGCACCACACTGCTGAATGTTAAGCGCGGCGGTCACAGCATCGAACTTACCGATGCCGGCTGCATGCTGTACAATGCCGCCAGATATATCTGCTCTGCCGAAGCCAGTGTTATGAAAGAAATCTCCGACTGTAACGCAGGTTTTTCCGGTACGCTGCGTATCAGTCTTTCGCCTTCCATGTCCATCAGCTTTATTAAAAATTATCTCAGCGCTTTCAGTAAGCAATATCCCCGTATTAACTATGAATTATACGAAGTGCCTATTTCAGAGCAAACTGAACAGCTGCTGAACGGTAAGACAGAAATAGGTGTAGCCAACGCTCCCTTACTGCAAGAGCATCGTTTTGAAACCATCTATCGCCGTAAGGAACAGCTGGTAGCCTTATTTCACAAAGACAGTCCCTATCTGGAAAATGAAAAGCCCAACATCCTTTTAGATGATTTAGAGGATGTTCCTCTGTGCCTTTCCCGCGGCTGTTCCGACCTCTTCCTCAACGTCTGCTCTGATTCGCGCATCTTCCCTCAGGTACTAAGCATCAATACCACAAAGACCTCCACTATGACCTGGGCCAGCGAGAACGCCGGTATCGCAATTATTCCCGCGTCATCAGAAGAAATCTTTCCTCCTGAGCTTATCTGCAAAACCATTAAAGATGAAAGGCTGTTTCTTGACAAAACGCTTTCCATCGTCAAAGGCAGGCCGCTTTCTTCTGTGGCCAAGCTCTTCCTCAGTGATTTTATTAAACAAATATAAAAAAGCTCCTGATACTTTGTATCAGGAGCTTTTGCTCATTTCATAACTGAAATTTATATTTTTATTTAGTATGCTTATCGTCAACAGCCTGCTGTACAGGAGCAGCTGCAGCATATTTAGTCAGCGCTACCTTGCTGATCCTGAAGTCAGCTACAGCACCCGGACCGTCAATACAACCGTTAGGACAAGCCATGCCTTCAAAATAGCTGCAGGCAAGCGTACCCTTGCTTACCTGTTCCAGGTCACGTCGGCAATTATCCAATCCGGCAGCGTAGTGTGCCTGCTCTACCTGTCCGCCTTTGGCTTCTACCGTAGCTTTTACGGCCGCCGTTACGCCTGCGTACAGCGGGAAGCCAAGTCCCAGGCTGGAACCATCGCGTTCATACACTTCCACCGGCTGCTGTTCGATACTGATGTCCTTCCCCTTGAGCATGCAGTCAATTTCTTCAAAAGTCATCACATAATCAATAACGTCACTATGTTGTCTGCCTTCTGATTTTTTAGCTATACAGGGACCTATAAAGACAGTCAAAGCATCGGGATACAGCTTTTTAACCAGTTCTCCGCAGGAAACCATAGGCGACGGAGTTTCAGAAATCTTATCTGCCATTTCCGGGACATGCTTGCGGATCAGATTAACAAAGGCCGGACAGCAGGAACTTGTCATTACCCGTTGTTTCTCCGGTACTTTTTCCAAATATTCCTCAGCTTCCTTCACGCTGGTAATATCTGCACCGACAGCTACCTCGACCACATTGGCAAAACCAGCCGCTTTCAGTGCGCTGTAGAATTGACCTGCCTCTACTTTAAAACCAAACTGGCCGGCAGCAGACGGCGCTATCATAGCGATAACCTTCTTGCCTCTCTTGATTTCCAAAATAACACGCACGATATTACTGCGTTCATCAATGGCGCCAAATGGGCAGGCGCTGCGGCACGCACCGCATTCCACACATTTTTCATGGTCGATAACCGCTTTTTTATCCTTATTAACGCTCACCGCACCTAACGCGCAGGCGCGTACACAGGGTCGGCGTATCTCCAGGATAGCTCCATAAGGACATACTGCTTTGCAGCGTCCGCATTCCACACATTTAGTACGGTCAATAAAAGCCCTGTTCTGATACAGGCTGATAGCCTTTTTGGGGCAGTTATCCATACATTTATGAGTTATGCAATGACGGCAGGCATCACTGACAAAGTATGTTTCAATCGGACATTGGTCACAGGCTACCGGCAAAACATCAATTACAGGTAAATCCTTACGCTCCGGTGTATTCAGCGTTAACTTTGCAGCTTCGATGATATTGAGGTCACAGGTCTGCCCTAAAGCCATGTTGATACGATTTTTCAATACGGCGCGTTCTTTATAGACACAGCAGCGATAGCGCGGCGTATCTTCCCGCACTTCCTGTAAAATATCATATACATGCTCCGGCATCTGATCATTCCACGTATAGCGTGCCAAATGCTCCAGCACCATCCTGCGCAGCTGCACTACTGCTGTAAGCTCCATGGTATCTTCCTCCTACAATAATTCTGCAATATCAGGCAGCAGCCAGCTGCCTTACATACTGCTCTATTTCTTCCCACAATCCTGGCTGTCCGTCCAGTACTGCCCGCAGCCGCTGCGGGCATTTTCCCTTTTGGCAATATAAATCAATAATAAAAGCCACAGCCTGGACAGCCTGC
>UQXH01000018.1 GCA_900545025.1 uncultured Phascolarctobacterium sp. | reverse complement strand
TTATTATACGCTATTTCTCGTCAAAATCAACCATTTGTTGTGACAGAGCCATAATTATATCTTTTTCGTCATTTTTTGCATAGCCAAATCTGATAATCTCACAGCGTGCGGATAATTTAAAGATGATGATACTATCATCCTGTGAAAATCTTTTCTCAAACTTATTGCGGATATCTGTAATAATATTGGCTAAAATATGCTCTGAGTTGTCTATCTCGTAGACAGAATATTGCAGGCGATGACCGAAACGGGTGATATACTTGGAAAAATGGCTGCGCAGTTTATTGTCAGCTATATCATAACTGAGAATTATCATTTTATTGCTCCTGTAATGTCATAAAAAGGATATTCTGAGATAGGTTTATTTTTCATAAATGCGCGATAGTAAGTCTGCACATAAAGAAAAATATTCTCTTTTTCCTCCAGAATAGGAGTGAGCAGGACTTTTACATAATAAGCGTTCTTTTCCCAGCTCAGATAATATCTGCCATTATCGATTAAGAAATCTTCTGCTTTAAACTGATTCAGATGGATTGCCTTTCTGACCTGTTTATCAATAAGACATCTGAAAGGCTCGATAAGGTCGCATACCAGAGATTTACGCATGTAAAACTGTTTGTGCAGTACGCCACAGTAAGTATCAAAACCATAAATATTCAGCAGCGCATCAATGATGTTGAAAAGTATGGAGTAACCTATATCCAGCGTTGCGTTAATATAATCTGGCTTTATCCTGGGCAGTCTTCTGCTCCAACCGGTGTCGGCAAAAAGATTTTTGAAATATACCCGTGCAGCGTTGCCTTCATAACCCATCATACCGGAAATGTCTCCATCATATACAGACAGTGCTGCCGTATATTCATCAAGTTGCTTTATTGCGGCTTTCGTAGTATCACTCTTATTACGGATAAGATTCAGCGTACTGCGCTGATTTTTTATTTTGTTGATAAGCAGATGTTTGGCGATTTTTTTGCTTGTATCGTTATAAGTATATTGATGTTGACGCAGCAGCGTGTTACCCTCAGCTTTACTTCCCATAATATCGTATAATTTAAGAGATGGAGTCATAAAGAAAATAGGAAAACCGAACTTGTGAGAGCGTTGGATAAGTCCGGTAGTAACTGTTATATGGCCGACGATGAATACGGCGAACAGGCGGTAGCAGGTAGATTGGTGTTTGGTTTGTCCGTCTTTGTCTTTGACAATGATATTATCGTTTTTAAAGGAAATTTTTTCGCCTAAATTTAAGAAAGCGAAAAGCACTTGTTTTTTAGCAAAATCGTTTATCGTTATCATAATAAAGACCTGTCACAGGCTGGTTCATAAATACAGTTTTGGCATTTGGCAGTATTAGCCTGTTTAAATGCTGTTAAATCAAAATTGCGCATAGCTTTGACCAATTCTTCAAATTTGGCGTACATCACAGGATTATCCTGTGGCAAGGGTACGTTATATATCTTGTTGTCATCCATACTGTAAAGACGCAGCCTGGTAACGGTATGGCCCATTTCTGTAAGTGCAAAATATTGGGCGTATATTTGAAAAATATAGCCATCGTAAATTACTTTGATTTTTTTCTTGCGCTCTGTCAGCGTATGGTTAGATATGTCAAAAATATCTATTTTTCCTACAAGTCCGTATTTTTCCGAATATACGCTTATCCCCTGCAGGATATTTTTGCGGCTGCTGTATGTGCCGCTGTCTACAGCTTCGTGAGCTTTAGTGCCGTTGAGCTGGGGCGCTTCCTGAAAAGTGAGCTTGTCCCTGCCCCCATAAAGTCCGTGAAAGTAGATGGAGGCAGGGCAGAAAATGAAGTCGTTGAGCTGTGAGATTAAGATGCAGTCATCGTCCATGATTATTTGGCAGAATTTCTTTCCTGAGTAAATTTAAACCAATCTTCATTTTTAACATAAAGTTTTGGCTTATTATCTTTGGCAGCGTTATTGATATTAAGATACATCAGACCTTTTAGCGCAATATGGTAGGCTCCGTTGGCATCGGCATCCTGCGGCAGATTAGCGGCGGCGGTACGGGAGTCGTAAAAGCTGCCTGTATTGTCGGCAACGGGAGAAATAATGTAATCCGCTTCTTTGCCGTCTGTGGTAAGAGTTCTGCTGCTGTTTCTTAACTGGACGATACGCTGGAAGGCGGATAACATACCTTTCCAGAAACTGCTGTTAGCTTTGCTGTCGTCAATTTGCAGCAGCTGCGGCAGAATGTCTTGCCCGTTGCTGTAATCTATGCCCTGCGTGGTAAGCAGCTCTTTGATGTCGCGGGTAGGATAGACAAAGCTGTCAATATAATGTCCGGCTGCATTTCTTTCATGCTTGATACGCTCGCCGTAAGAGCTTACCTGCCATTTTTTGCGATATATATTGGTATAGGTTTTAAAATTCTCGTAATTCAAGCAGAAAGTGAAAACGTCTTGTTCAGTGTTATAGACGATGCTGTCGAAGCCGGTAAAGAAAATTTTGGCTTTCTCGGTATTGACATGGTATTCCTTGAATTTAAAGACGCTGCAGAAGCCGGTAACAGGGTCAATCTTAGAAGTGAAAGCGGCGGGCACGTAGAACAGGAAGCCGTTCTGTTTTCCCATTTTTTCAAAGCTCTCAAATTTACTGCTCAGCTGGTAGCCTTTTAGTACGCCGCCGGGCTCGCTGGCAGGCAATTTTTTGAAGACAAGGTAGTTGAGCTTGTCAATCAGCATTTTTTCAAATTTTTGATAGACAGCTTTTTCCGCAATGCCGCCACGTATCCGTTTGAAGCCTGCATTCAGGTCTTCCATAACGACGATAGCATTATATTTGACCATATTCTCGGCAATTTCATGGATAACAGCGGAAAGATAGCCTTCTTTTAAAGTAGCAATCTTGCCGATGGTTTCCCAGCTTTTACGTGCTTCCGTTCTTTCCTGTTCACGTTTCTCCAGTTTGTCGTGGTAATCGACGGTTTTGCTTAAAACGCCTGCCTGCTGACTGATACCGTTAAAGGATTTGCTGTCCAAAATTTGTCCTTGCTGGTTGATGACAGTCATATAGATAAGGTTTCTTTCGCCGCGGTCAATGCCGATAATATTAACGTCGGGATTATGATGCAGATAGGCCAGTACATCCTGATTGAATGCTCCGGCGCTGTCGGCAGCCTTGTAATTGATAGTGATGGGGAAGTGGAAGAAGAATTTATCTTCATAATAACGTCTGTCCTTGACAATATTGTGAGTGGCGGTTTTGATAACAGCGTGGGGATAGTACTCTTGCGCCTGCTGACTGAGTGTTTCTTTTTTACCGTTGGCATAAAGATAGATTTCCTGATGGATTTCTTCCGGGATAGTCTGTCCGTCAGCGGTAGTGCGGTTGACCATTTTGCTGCCTTTGCAGTGGATAGCGGGTGTACCCTTGGTTTTGCGGCGGTAGAAAAGTTCGGCGCCGCCGTTAAGTTTTATAACAACATCTTTCAGATTCTGTTCATCAAAGATGCTTTCCAGATACAGGGTGTGCAGGTTTTTGGTGCCGCTGCTGCCGGGGGCAAAGTCCTTGTTGTAAATCTTAAATAGGTAGAGTCTGCCGTCAGCGACCCATTCATCGACTTTATCTGCGGCAAGATTTACAAAAGATATATTGTAGCAGATGTTGTTGATGTCTTTATAGAAGGTGTCCAGCCTTTCATATTGCGTTGCTTCTATTTGTGAAATGTCGTAAATAGAAGTGCTGTCATAAGAACGCATGAAAGCAAGAGCAAAGCTAATCCATTTATTTAAGGCATAATAATAGCCTTTAGCATCGCCTGTCTTACGCAGATAATCTATCTGAAATTTTTTCTTGCCATCGTATTCTGTACTGTACAAATCGTATATTTCTCTGGTAATTTTCAGCGGCCTGATAAAAGTACTGGTTTGCAGGATAAAGTCTTCGGAGCTTTCCTGAAAATGATTTTTAACTTCTTTGACCATGGTGCATTTAATGAACATCTTACTGAAGTCAGGGAAGTATTTATACACCATTTTGCGATAGGTATTTTCAGTGCTTTCAGTAATGGCAGCATCAATATCCGGTTTGCGGTTTTTGTTCATAATGCCCAGATAGTAGGCTCCGTCTTTAGTCAGGATGATGGAAGTGTAGTCTGCTTCTTTGTTGGCATCCCAGCCGCTCGCTAGCTGGGCATTGCCAAAGTTCAGCTTGAATTTTTCTTCGTTGAAAGGCTTCTTCGTCATATAGTTGCGGGTTTTGTTATAGAGATAGACGATTTCTTTCAGCTTATTAAGTACTTCTTCATAACCGCTGTAAAATTCCGGATCTTTGGCCAGGCTGTCTTCTGCTCTGAACAGGGAGATAAAGCGGTAGTAGTCCAGTAAAACGTCTAAAGATTTTTTTACGGAAGCTTTCAGCTTTTCAGTATTCAGGGCGTCAGGTTTTACTGCCTGCAGAGCAAGTTCATGCTGCTCCTGAAAACATCCGTTGATTTTTTCTGCTAAATGCTTATCAGCATGGTTTTGCAGAAAGCTCAAAGAAAAATAGTTTTTACTGAGCTTTAAGTCGATAGCGGCTTCGTCGTTTTCTTTCAGCAGTTTTTTGTACTCTTTTTCATCTTGCAGTGCGGTCAGGATAGCTTCACGCAGAGTATTCCAGTTGCTGCCGCCATAAAGCGTTTTGGAAAGGCTGTTGATTTCTTTGCCGCTGATATAGATTTTTTCTGCCTGATATTCAGTCAGTGCAGCAAATAGCTGAGCAGTTTTTTCTAAAGCACCGCCGGGAGTCGCAATACGGGCATTAAAATCATGCAGGGCGGTAAGCAACTGGCCGTCATTTTCAAAAGTGTCGATAAAGGGTGTACCGTCGTCTTCAGATAAAATCTGCTTATAAAGAACGTACATTTTAGTTGCGCGTCTGCTGCGCAAGGAACGTTTAAGATTTTCGTCCTGCTGCATGGCAAGATTGATATTTTTATTCAGCTCTCCAATGATATTGTTAAATTTGCTAATGCCTTCCTGAGTGAGAAAAGCGTTAAAGCTGTTGGGCAGGAAGTAATCTGCCAGTTCTGTATCAGCTTCTATTATTGCAAGCTGTCGCAGTACAGTTTCCGCAGCATTAACGACCTGCGGGCAGTATTGCTGCAACGCAGTAAAAACTTCACAGTCGGCAATAAATTTAGGGAAGTTTTCATGTATCAGACGATAACCGATAGCGGTGCTGATAGGCTCCGTGCTGTAGATATTGGCTCTGTTTTCATTGAAGCCGCTGAAATAGGTGAAAAAGTTTTTGAAAGCATTGATAACCGCAAGCTGTTTTTTATCGGTATAGTAAGAGGGCAGTACTTTGGTAAAAAGCTCTTTCTTGAACAAGTGCTTATAGTTTTCGTCGTCACTGAAAGCTTTAAGCAGCTGTTTTCTATATGTAGCTTGGACTTTTTCCAGTTTTTCTGTTGTTTCGTTATTATGATTATGCTGGGAAGCAAGCAGTGCTTCTGCCAGTTCCTGCCAGTCTAACGCAATACGGGAAAGATTGGCGTCAATAAAATGACGGTGATAATCGTCAATGATTGCTTTGGCTTCCTGATATTTCTTTTCTAATTCCTCATCAGTTGTTATAATACCATGTTTTTTGAGGTTTTCCAGCGTTGCACCAATGGGGATGAGTGCATTACGAAGCGTAAGTTGACGTTGGTATTTGCCGGTGAAAAGCTCTAAGTTGTGCATTTATCTTACCTCCTGAAAACTAAATTTAAGATATATGGTATAATTAAGATATAACACTTTTGTTATAGTATGTCAAGAAAGAAAATAAAAAACACTGCATAAGGAAAGCTGTTATGCAGTGTCTGGAAGCAGTAAAAAATTATTTTTGTGTTGATACCATATATCTATCTACGACAGTAGAAATTGAAAAGTAATATTACAATACTTCCATAATCAAGTATACTTATATGCTTACAAAATGGCAAGTAAAAAGCTTTGCGTTTTTATACTGTTATTTATGCAGAGTGTATTTGATTTATAAGTATTCGTGTATACATCAAAAATGAGGGGTAATTTGTTGTCAACTTATGTTATAATATCGCCATAGGCTTTTTTGAGTCTTGTATATTCTTGCAATGAGGGGATTTAATATGAAACTTTCACAACGTATTCAGAACCTGAGCCTGTCACCTATCAGAAAACTTGTACCTTATGCTGACGCTGCCAAAGCCAAAGGCAAAAAGGTATATCATCTTAATATCGGCCAGCCGGATATTGCTACGCCGTCCCAGTTTATGGACAGCATCCGCAGCTTTGACGAAAAGGTTATTGCTTACGGCAATTCCAAGGGCGAGCCTGTTTTGATTGACGCTATTCAGAAATATTATGCGGAAAAGGGCATGAACTACGCCAAAGAAGATATTTATGTAACTAATGGCGGCAGTGAAGCGCTGATTTTCGCTGTTATGGCGCTGTGCGACTCTGATGATGAAATCATGGTCTTTGAGCCGTACTATGCTAACTATACTACCTTTGCCAAAGAATTCTGCGCTAAGATTAACAGCGTGCGTACCAGTGTGGAAAGCGGTTATCATCTGCCTTCCATGGAGGAGATTGAAAAGCACATCACTCCTAAAACCCGCGCCATCCTGCTGACCAATCCCGGCAACCCTACCGGCGTGGTTTATACACCGGAAGAAATGGACATTATCGCCAAAATCGTGCTGAAATATGATCTGGCGCTGATTTCCGATGAAGTATACCGTGAATTTGTTTATGACGGCGCGTATAAGAGCTTCGGTACTATGAGCGAACTGGATAATAACCTGATTATTATTGACTCCGTATCCAAGCGTTACAGTGCCTGCGGCGCGCGTATCGGCTGCATTATCAGCAAGAACAAAGAGTTCTGCGCTCAGATTATGAAATGCTGCCAGGGCCGTCTGTGCAGCCCGACTCTGGAACAGGTTGGCGCAGCTGCTCTCTATACCACTCCGGCAAGCTATCTGGAGGATGTCAACAAAGAATACAGAAAACGCCGCGATACCATCGTAGCAGAGCTGGCTAAGCTGCCCGGCGTTGCTGCTTCCGACCCCAAAGGCGCTTTCTATGTTATGGTTAAGTTCCCGGTGAACGATGCGGAAAAATTCGCTATCTGGACTTTGGAAAACTTTGACGTGGACGGCGAAACCGTGATGTTTGCGCCCGGCAACGGCTTCTACAGCAATCCTGAAAACGGCAAGGCAGAAGCGCGTCTGGCGTATGTGCTGAACTGCGACGATCTGAAAAAGGCTATCTACATTCTGGGCGAAGCGTTAAAGGCTTATCCCGGCAGAAATAAATAAGTGAAAAATAAATCCCTGCTTCACTGTGTGAGGCAGGGATTTTTGTATGCCGTTAATCTTGCGCTGTTGCCAGCATGAGCTTGATGCGGTTTTCCTGATTTACTTTGGACGCGCTGGCGTCGTAGTCGATAGGCAGGATGTTGGCGTCTTCTACCAGCTCTTTAATGCGGTTAATCATACCGCGGCCGGCGATGTGGTTGGGCAGGCAGCCGAAGGGCTGGGCGCAGATGATATTGTTGTAGCCGTTTTTCGCCAGTTCCAGCATTTCGGCGGTTAAGAGCCATCCTTCGCCCATGTTGTTGCCGTAGCCGATAACGCCTTTGGCCATGGCTTTGGTTTCCGCGTAGGAAGCGGGAGCGGTAAAAGGCGGTGTATCCAGTGCTTTGCGCAGGACTTTTTCCAGTCGTTCCAGATACCAGAAGGCTGCCTTGGTAGTGCCGTACTTGAGCAGGCTGCCGCCGTACAGCTTGTAGTCGGTCAGGTAGGTGTCGGCGCAGTACATGATAAAGTTCAGCAGGCCGGGCACCATGTATTCGCAGTTCTGCTTCTGCAGAAATTTTTCCAGATTATTGTTGCCTAAGGCGGCGTATTTGATGTAGATTTCGCCGACGATGCCGACTTTTATTTTTTTCTTGGTGTTGACGGGCAGGTCGGCAAAGTCATGGGTGATGGCGGTTGCCAGCTTTTGAATACTGCTGAGGGCGTGTGCCTTGCCGGACTGGAAGAAGCCGTCCAGCTTGCCCAGCCAGTTTTGCGCCAGTTCGTCTGCCGCGCCCTGCACTGCTTCGTAAGGGCGCGTCTTGTTGATAAGGTACATGAGGGCGTCGCCGTAGACTACCGCCGCTAGGAAGCGGCGCAGCATGGTAGCGCTTAAATCAAAGCCGGGCTGGTCCTCCATGCCGCTGACGTTCAGGCTGATGACGGGCACATTGTTAAAGCCAGCCTGTGCCAGTCCCTTGCGCAGCAGGTAGATGTAGTTGGACGCGCGGCAACCGCCGCCGGTCTGGGTGATGATGAGGGCTACCTTATCGGGGTCGTATTTGCCGCTTTCCAGTGCGTTGATAAACTGACCGATAACTAAAAGCGCCGGATAGCAGATATCGTTGTTGACGTATTTCAGACCGGTATCCACGACGCTGCGGTCGGTGTTCTGCAAGACTTCCGCTTTATAGCCGCAGCTTCTGAGGGCTGCGCGTAACAGGGTAAAATGCAAGGGCAGCATACCGGGGATAATAATGGTATGTGTTTTTTTCATTTCTTTGGTAAAGATAGGGTATGTTTCCTGCATAATGTTCTCCTTTAAAACTAACTTTCCAGTCCGGCAGCGGCAAAGAGGCTGCGCAGACGGATCTTGGCCGCGCCCAGGTTGTCGATATCGTCAATCTTGATCTGGGTGTAGATTTGGCCGTGCTCTTCGAGGATGCGGCGGCATTCGTCTGCCGTGATAGCGTCGCAGCCGCAGCCGAAGCTTACCAGATGTACCATGTACATATCGCTGCTGCGGGAAACGTATTTGGCGGCAGCATACAGGCGGCTGTGGTAAGTCCACTGGTTCAGCACCTGCAGATCGTCGTTGAGCTCCTGCATGGATATATGGCTGCTGACTGCGTCCTCGCTGACCAGCGCCGCACCCATGGTGGTAATCAGACGGTCGATGCTGTGATTAACCTTGGGGTCGATATGATAGGGACGCCCTGCCAGCACGACGATAGGCTTATGCTGGCTGCGGGCGGTGTTGATAATGGTTTGTCCCAGTTCTTTGACCTGGGCTTCAAATTTATTGTAAGCGGCATAGGCTTCCTGCAGGGCTGCTTTCAGTTCGCTGCTGCCGATGTCGGGGAAATGCTCCTTGCAGATTTGCTGCAGTTTTTTCAGCAATACCTTTTTATGACCCAGCCCCAGATAATCAAAGATATAGGTGGCATTGTCCAGATCGTGCATATTAGCGTGCAGCACTTCGGGATAGTAGGCCACGACGGGGCAGTTATAGCAGTTTTCCGCGGAATTTTCGTCCACGTTGTAGGTCATGCAGGGATAGAAGATAGTATTGATGCCGTGTTCCAGCAGCCATTTGATGTGGCCGTGCATAAGCTTGGCCGGATAGCAGACGGTGTCGCTGGGGATGGTGTTCTGTCCTTTCTGGTAAATAGTTTTGTCGTAGATGGGGCTGGTGATGACTTCAAAGCCCAGACGGGTGAAGAAGGCATGCCAGAAGGGCAGCAGCTCGTACATGTTAAGTCCCATGGGCAGACCGATTCTGCCGCGTTTGCCGGGAACGCCTTTTAAGCCTTCCAGCAGCTGCAGCTTCTGACGGTACAGGTTAAAGGTATCGTCGGGAGCGCAGTGGGTGACGGGGCGCTCGCAGCGGTTGCCGCTGATGAAACGCTTGCCGCTGGCGAAGGTGTTGACGGTCAGGTGGCAGTGGTTGCTGCACAGGCCGCAGGTTACGGCTTTAACCTCGTGGAAGAAGTCTTTCAGCGCTGCTGCATCGGCAAGGGTGGATACATGACCGGTTTCCTGATGACGGCTGCGGGCATAGATGGCGGCGCCGTAGGCGCCCATGAGTCCGGCGATGTTGGGACGTACTACCTTGAGGCCCATTTCCTTTTCAAAGGCGCGCAGTACGCAGTCGTTGAGGAAGGTACCGCCCTGCACGACGATGTGCTTGCCGATGCTTTCCTTGCTGCCGGGACGAATAACCTTATATAAGGCGTTTTTAACGATACTTAAGGACAGACCTGCGCTGATGTTGGCAACGGTTGCGCCGTCCTTTTGCGCCTGTTTGACGCTGCTGTTCATAAAGACGGTGCAGCGGCTGCCCAGGTTGACGGGCTTGTCGGCAAACAGCCCGATGCGGGCAAATTCCTCCGCGCTGTAGCCGAGAATTTCGGCAAAGGTCTGCAAAAAGCTGCCGCAGCCGCTGGAGCAGGCCTCGTTGAGGAAGATGTTGTCGATACAGCCGTTATGGATTTTCAGGCATTTGATGTCCTGTCCGCCGATGTCGAGGATGAAGTCCACATCAGGCTGCAGAGTTTTGGCGGCGATAAAGTGCGCCATGGTTTCTACAATGCCGTAGTCTACGCTGAAGCCGTTGCGGATAAGGTCTTCGCCATAGCCGGTAACAGCAGAGCCGAGGATGCGGCAGTGAGGATATTTTATATAAAAGTTTTGCAGATATTCTTTAATGGCAATAACTGGGTTGCCTTTATTGCTTTGATAGAAAGAATCGAGCAGCTGGCCGCTGGGGCTGATGACGGCAATCTTGATAGTGGTGCTGCCGGCATCGATGCCGATATAGGCCGCGTCAGCGGCGCTGATGTCGCCTGACTCGATGCGCTCCTTACTGTGACGCTCCATAAATTCGTCGTATTCTGCTTGGCCGGCAAAAAGAGGCTCCAAATGGTCAAAGTCGCGCTGCGCGCCTACGGCTGCCAGTTTAGCGGGCAGCTCAGTAAGGTCGACCTTGTTTTCAGCGCAGAAAGCGGCGCCCATAGCCACGTAATACAGGCTGTTTTCCGGGCAGCTTCCTTCGATTTGCAAAATCTTATCAAAGCTGTGGCGCAGCTCGCTCATAAAGGTGAGCGGCCCGCCCAGATACAGTACCTTGCCGGTGATGGGACGTCCTTTGGCGAGGCCTGTAACTGCCTGGCTGGCTACGGCATCAAAAATACTGGCTGCCAGATCGGCTTTGGCAGCGCCCTGATTGAGCAGGGGCTGGATATCGCTCTTGGCGAAAACGCCGCAGCGGCTGGCAATGGTGTAGCGGGTGGAGGACTGCTGCGCCAGCGCGTTCATATCCTCGGTGGCAACGTCCAGCAAAGAGGCCATCTGGTCAATGAAGGCGCCGGTACCGCCGGCGCAGCTGTCGTTCATGCGGGCATCAAAATGACGGCCTAAAAACAGCAGTTTGGCATCTTCGCCGCCCAGCTCGATAACGGCTTCCGTACCGGGATTCAGGCGTTCCGTACAGATTTTTTCGGCAAAGACTTCCTGCGCAAACTGCAGGCCGCAGCTTTCTGCGATACCGATACCGGCGCTGCCGCTGATGGCAAGGCGCGCAGTTTTGAGAAGCGGCATCCTGACGTGCAGTTCTGCCAGCAGCTGCTGCATTTTTTCTGCTATCTGGCTGTAATGACGCTCATACTTGGAAAACTGCAGCTGGCCTGCGTCATCCAGGACTGCTATCTTGATGGTAGTGCTGCCAATGTCTAAACCTATCTGCATGGAAACCTCCGATAAAAACTTGCAAATTCTTTCCTATATATTATAACGGGATTTAATCAATCATTATTGATTTTAATACTTTATGGATTAAATGTAAAATAAATTTAACCTGTGCGATGAAAAAAATACTTACATAATTGTCGGGGAAAACACAAAAACCGCAGGTGTTATGCCTGCGGCTTAAGGTTTTTTCAGGATTTGAGTACCAGTCCGATGACGATAAGGTCGTCGGTGCCGATGTTTTCAATGGAGTGGCTTTCGCCGTCGGCGCAGAAGACAGTGTCGCCGGCGTGCAGCGTCATGGGTGTGCCGTTATCGCTGTAAGCGGCAGTGCCCTGCAGCACATAGCAGGTCTCGCTGTTGCCTTCATGTTTGTGGTAGCCCAGAGAACAGCCCGGCTTTAAGATGACGCGGGCGTACATGACTACCTTGCCGTCATATACCTTTTCGTCGATTAAGTGCTCCAGGATGACTTCGCCTTGGCCGCCGAAACGATTCTGGCAGACATCGGTGTGTTTTTCAGTGCAGAACATATTTAATTCCCCCCTCAGATATTATTGTTTTTTATTTATTATAGCATACGCACGGTAAAATTTTTTTGAAAAAATCTTATTTTAATACTTTACAAATTTAGCATACTAAAGTATAATAAGAACATAGCAAAAACAAAGTATGACGAAGTCAATACATAATGATGAGAGGGGCTATAAAGATGAAGATGAGAAAACTTTTACTGGTACTGATGAGCTTATTTACCGTGCTGATGCTGGCAGCAGGCTGCGGCAGCGACGAGCCGAAGAAGATGGTTATCGGTCTGGACGATAACTTTGCTCCCATGGGCTTCCGCAATGAGAAAAATGAAATCGTCGGCTACGATATCGACCTGGCTCGCGAAGCCTGCAAACGCGCAGGACTGGAAGTTGAATTCAAACCTATCGACTGGGCTTCCAAAGAAGCTGAAATGAAAGGCAAACGCATCGACGCTATCTGGAACTGCTTCACCGTTAACGAAGAACGCAAACAGACCTATACTCTGTCTGATCCGTACATGGTTAACTCCCAGCTGGTAGTTGTACCGGAAGGCTCCGATGTACAGAAGATTGCCGACCTGGCCGGCAAAGTACTGGCTGTACAGGACGACAGCACCGGTTCCTACATCCTTGATAAAGACGACAATCTGAGAAATTCTCTCAAAGATTACAGAAAATATCCTGACTTTGCAGCCGTATTTATGGATATGGATGCAGGCCGTGTAGACGCAATGGTAGTTGACGCCGTACTGGCACGTTATTACATGAAACTCAATCCCGGCAAATACAGAGCCCTCGAAGAAAACATGGGCGACGAAGTCGTAGCAGTTGCTTTCCGCAAAGACGACAAAGAGTTCAGCCCCAAGATCAACAAGGCGCTGGCTGAAATGAAGAAAGACGGCACCATGAAGAAGATTTCCGAACAATGGATGGGTGTGGACATTACCAAATATTAAGAGTAAAATAATAACTATCTGTGGGTCGAAGCTCTGATTCGGCCCATTACTTTATCTTAGAATAACGGAGCGTATCATGGACTATATTATCAGAATCATTCCGCAGATGCTGGAAGGCAGCATCGTTACGGCACAGGTGTTTTTTATCACTATCGTGCTGAGTATACCGCTGGGTGTGCTTTTAAGCCTGGGCAGGGTTTCTTCCATTACCCTGCTGCAGAAGGTTATCGGGCTGTATGTATGGCTGCTGCGCGGCACGCCGCTGATGCTGCAGCTGTTCTTTGTTTATTATGCGCTGCCTGCGGTCGGCATCCGTCTGGATGATTTTGAAGCTGCGCTGGTAGCCTTCGTGCTCAACTATGCCGCATATTTCTGTGAAATCTTCCGTGCCGGTATCCAGTCGGTGCCGAAAGGTCAGTACGAGGCGGCCCGTACCTTAGGTATGGATTATGTGCAGACCATGCGCCGCATCGTGCTGCCGCAGGTGTTCAGGCTCATCCTGCCGCCTGTCAGCAACGAGACCATTACATTGGTCAAGGATACTTCCCTGGTCTATGTACTGGCGATGAACGATTTGATGCGCACTACCCGCAATCTGGTGCAGCGTGATTTCGATATTACCCCTTTCCTGGTAGCCGGTGTTTTCTATCTTGTAGCGACATTGCTGCTGACTATGCTTTTTGAACGTCTGGAAAAACGCTTCTCCAGATATGACCAATAGGACGGAGGAGAAGATGATGAATAAGATTGAAGCGCGTAATATCTGCAAGCAGTTCCAGAATCTGGAGGTGCTCAAAGGCATCGACCTGGAGGTTGCCGAAGGCGAGGTTGTGGCGGTTATCGGGCCGTCCGGCGGCGGCAAGAGTACGCTTTTGCGCTGCCTGAACAAACTGGAGACTATCGACAGGGGCAGCATCGTTATCGACGGTGAAACGCTGGTTAAGGATACCGGCAGCGGTGTGGAATACGCGCCGGAAAAAGACAGCCGCCGTATCGCCTGCAAGATGGGCATGGTATTCCAGCAGTTTAATCTTTTCCCGCATATGACGGTACTGGAAAACCTGATTGAAGCGCCTGTACAGGTACAGAAACGCAATAAGGAAGAAGTCATCCGCGAGGCAGAGATACTGCTGGCAAAGGTTGGCCTGCTGGATAAGCGCGACGTATATCCCCGTAAGCTGAGCGGTGGTCAGCAACAGCGTGTGGCTATTGCCCGCGCCCTGGCCATGAAGCCGTCCATCATGCTGTTTGACGAGCCCACTTCTTCTCTGGACCCGGAGCTGACCGGTGAGGTTTTAAAGACCATGCGCGAACTGGCGGAGGAAAAAATGACCATGGTGGTCGTTACCCACGAAATGGGCTTTGCCCGCGAGGTTGCCACCAAAGTAGTTTTCATGGCTGACGGCCATGTACAGGCGCAGGGTACGCCGCAGGAGATTTTTGAAAATCCCTCTAACGAGCGTCTGAAAGCCTTCCTCAATGTTATTTTGAAATAATCAGCATAAAAAAACAGCAAAGGCATTGCCTTTGCTGTTTTGTGCTATAATGAAGAAAATATACCGTCTTATTTGTCCAGCAGCTTGTGCATGAATTTTTCGTTGTCGATAACGAAGCGTTCGTGGCTGCCGCTGCCGATAACGCCGCCTTCGTCCCGCGCTTCTACCGAAAAGGTGAGTTTGCGGCCTTCGATGCAGGTAAGCTGGGCGGTTGCCGTAATCTGGCTGCCCAGGGAGGAGGGAGCTCCGTGCGTTATTTTGAGGGTAATGCCGACGCTGCCCATGCCTTCTTCCAGACAGCCGCTGATAGCGTTGCAGGCTGCTTCTTCCATCAGCGCGCACATGGCGGGAGTAGCAAAGACGGGCAGAGCGCCGCTGCGCATGGCGATAGCGGTGTTTTCCTCGGTAACGAGGGTGGTGGCGGTGCCGGTAAGGCCGGCCTGTAAATTAGACATAATGTACCTTCTTTCCCATTTATTCGTAACATATAAATAATAAGCTAATTTGTTGCTGCTGACAAGGGTAATATTTTACTGTCAGCGGCTTATGAGGAGAAAAAATGTCCGCTAATACATTACAGCAAAAAGAAAATAAATTATTTGCCTTGCTGCAGGGCTTAGCCAAGCCTGCCGTAGCCTTGAGCGGCGGCGTAGATTCGGCGCTGCTGTTAGCCGCCTGCAGCCGTGCCGGTGTGCAGCCGACAGCTATTACGGCTTTTACGCCGCTGCAGCCGCAGTTTGAACGGCAGGATGCCCGCAGGGCGGCGCAGCAGGCGGGCTGTAAGCTTTATGTCTTGCAGCCGGAGCCGCTGGCGCTGCCGGAATTCTGCGCTAACGACAGCCGCCGCTGCTACTACTGCAAGCAGCTTATCTTTGGTGCGATTAAAGCCAAGGCGCAGGAGTTAGGCTGCGGCTGCTTTTTGGACGGGGCCAATGCCGATGATGCCGGCGATTACCGCCCCGGGATGCAGGCTGCTGCTGAACTGGGCTTTATCAGCCCGCTGCTGGTGTGCGGCTTTACCAAGCGGGAGGTGCGGGAGCTGGCGCACAGCTACGGGCTGGCGGCTGCCGCTAAGCCTGCTTATGCCTGTCTGGCGTCACGGATTGCCTACGGCGAAACCATAACACCTGCCAAGCTTGCCATGGTTGAGCAGGCAGAGGATGCTTTGCGCAGGATGGGACTGCAAGACCTGCGGGTGCGCTGTCACGGGAATCTGGCGCGTATCGAGATAGCTCCGCAGCAAATTGCCCGGGCAGCGGACGGACTGCGGCAGCAGATTGCGGACGCTGTGCGCGGCGCTGGCTTTAGCTATGTTACCCTTGACTTGGACGGCTTTGTCAGCGGCAGTATGAACAGGCTGCTTGACGTCAAGGCGCGGCAAGAAAAATAAAGGGATAAAAACACCAAGCCCCTCATCTCCGGCGGATGAGGGGCTCTTTCCTTTGGCTGCCGTTGACGACCTTGGCAGCATCTATAAAATTTGGGAAAGTCCTTATTTTTTCCTTCTCTCTAAACTTTCCGATCTATGTCAACGCAAATCTATTTGATAATTACTACCGGGCACTCTGCGGTCTGTGCCACTTTGGAGCTTACACTGCCCATTAAGAGCTGAGCCCAATGACCCATGCCTCTGTTGCCGATAACAATCATGCCAGCATCCATCGTCTTGCCGTAATCGACAATCCTTTCAGCCGGGTCAACATCAACAATCGTACGATAGGTGGCTCTGTCAAAGCCAGCCTGTTTGAGATAAGCTTCTGCCAGATCCAACGGAGTCGGATCAGGAGTTTTTGCGGCCATTTCGGCCTCTTCGATAGCATTTTTCGGTTTACGGGGAGGAACCTTGGTGAAATCGTAGGGAACTGCAACATGCACTACCAGGAGCTCACCGCCGCTCACTTTGGCTACGCCCATTGCAAAATCAAGACAACGTTTTGCAACCTCACTGCCATCTACCGGAACGAGAATTTTCTTCAACATATGCATCCCTCCCAAATTTTAATTTCATGCCATCTATATCAACCCGACGACCACAGTCGTCCGGATATTACACAAGATGTTCTGTGTTTGTTGGTGAATAGCTTCTTTGTTTTTCTATATGTTGTATTCTACATGCCTTTAAAAATTCCTGCCTATATTTAGTGTTTTGTGCGAAAAAATTATTTTTTTATGGTGGATGAAGCTCGCCTCTTACATATAGTTTTTAAAAGTGTTATAATTACTTACAGATGAATGTTAGTTGGACGTTTATCTTCTATTTAGAGAGGGTGAAGTGTATGCAGCACGAATTCAGGAAGATAACCTTTTTAAAAGTTTATACCGGTGAAGATGTCATGTTAGACGACGAACCCCTGTATAAAGCAATTATCAACAAGGCCCGTGAACTGGGACTTGCGGGCGGCACGGTTATGAAGGGTATAGAAGGGTATGCCAGCAAGCTGCGCGGGGTGAACAGAGTCATCAGCAGCTTTGTCAGCGGCAACGCCAATCTGCCTGTCATTATCGAGATTGTTGACAGCAAGGAAAATATTGCCAAAATACTGCCTTTCCTGGAAGAACACGCCACACATGCGCTGGTGCTGGTAGAAGAAAGCAATTATCTGGTAACGGATTATATCCGTGGGAGAATTGCTGAACGCTACGGCAAGGAGCAGTAGGAAACTGTCTTTTCAAGATTGGGACCGCAGCCTGCAGGCTGCGGTTTTTTTGTGCCGGAGTATTTTTCCGGCAGGAGTTTGACGCTGCTGCTGCGAATAAATACTGCTGGGATGTTTTACCACCGCCAAGGAGGTTTTAGCTATGACACAGCAGGATAAATTTAATTACGAACAGGAAGAAGTAAGGACGGCGGAAGACGTTGTCGTTATCGACGACAGAGCGCGCGCCGAGGAGGCGGAGAGTCTGTGCCGCTGGGCTGCTGCCCGTGCCGGCGTCATCGTGGTAGCGCCGCTTTTGGGTACCATGAGCCTGATTGCCAATGAAATCTACATGATTATCAAATTAGGACAGGTGTATGAAGAAAAAATCAGCGAACAGGCTGCCGTAGGCATCTTAGGCTCGCTGGGGGCATATTTTGTCGGCAGCACGCTGACGACGCTGATTCCTTTCCCGCCGCTGCAGATACCTGTAGCCGTAGGTACCACCTATGCGCTGGGGCGCGTGGTTACAGAATGGCTCAAGGCCGGCAAGCCCGATGATCTGAGCGCCTTTAAGACCGTGTATGACGACGCTATGGAATGCGCCAGACGCAATCTGGACCTGTTTACCGGTAATCCTAAGAAGGATGAGCCTTTAGGAGATGAACACAAGAAATATGATTTATAAGGAAGAGGGGGAAGTATTATGTATGATGTAGCCATTATCGGCGGCGGTCCGGCGGCTATTTTTGCCGCTTATGAATTTACGCTGAAATATCCCGCGCTGAAGGTTATCATCCTGGAAGCTGGCAACCCCATAGATAAACGTCTGTGCCCGCTGGCAGCGAAAAAGGTGGATCACTGCATCAACTGTAAGCCCTGCAGCATTATGCGCGGCTTCGGCGGTGCGGGAGCCTTTTCGGACGGCAAGTACAATTTTACTACCGAGTTCGGCGGCTGGCTTAGCGAATATGTGCCGGAAGCAGAGGTTGTCAAGCTTATCGACTATGTGGACGAGCTGAACTGCCGGCACGGCGCGCCGGGAGAATATTTTTCTACCCGCAACAGCACTATCGGCGCTAAGGCGCTGCGCTATGACCTGCACCTGCTCAATGCCAAGGTGCGCCATCTGGGTACGGAAAACAACCTTATCATCATGGAAAATATTTATAAATTCCTGCGGGAGAAAGTGGAGATTCGCTGCAATACGCCCGTGCAGGAAATCAAGGTGGCAGATGACGGTACCTTCGCCCTGACACTGGAGGACGGGCAGGAAGACGTGTGCTGCAAGTACCTTATTGCCGCCCCGGGACGCGCCGGCGCCGAATGGTACAGTCAGCAGTGCCGCGAGCTGGGGCTCAGCTTTATCAACAACCAGGTGGATGTAGGCGTGCGCGTAGAAGTGCCTGCCCAGGTCTTTAAGCATATTACCGACGAGGTGTACGAGGCGAAGATCCTGTACCGCACCCAGCAGTACAACGACCTGGTGCGTACCTTCTGCATGAATCCTTACGGCTATGTGGTGGCGGAAAACACCGACGGCATCATCACCGTCAACGGCCACAGCTTCCGCGACCCCAAGCTGCACAGCAATAATACTAATTTTGCCCTGCTGGTCAGCAACAAATTTACCGAGCCGTTCCATGAGCCGCTGCAGTACGGCAAGCGTATCGCTTCTTTCTCCAATATGCTGGGAGGCGGCGTGCTGGTGCAGCGCTTCGGCGATTTAATCAAGGGGCGTCGCACCGACGAGAAGCGCATGGCGAAAAGCTTTACCAAGCCAACGCTGTCAGCAACGCCAGGCGATTTAAGCCTTGTTTTGCCAAAACGCCAGTTAGATGATATTATAGAGATGATTTACGCTCTGGATAAGATAGCCCCCGGCATGGCAAACGCGGATACCCTGCTGTACGGGGTAGAGGTCAAGTTTTACAGCGCCCGTCTTGAACTGGACGGCAACCTGGAAACAAAGCTGCCCAATATGTTCGCTGTCGGCGACGGCGCAGGTATCACGAGGGGCCTGTCCCAGGCCAGTGCCAGCGGTGTCTGGGCGGCGCGGGCTATCGGCAGACGCAGTGAAAAATAAGGAGGCTGTATAGCAGTATGAATTTTGAGTTTTTCTTCTTTCTTGTGTATATGTCCATCGTGTCCTTTGCCGTGGCCTTTTTAGCCTATGGCATGGTAGTGCGCTTTATGGGCAAGGAGGGTTTTGCCAGCCGTCTGGGACAGATTATCCTGGTACCGGCCTGCATCATCTTCTATGACTTTATCACCATCGCATCCGGCGACTACCGTTACTTCGTAGGTGCAGCGCCGATGGCGGTTATCGCTTTCATCCTCATCTACTACCGCTTTTTCAAAGGCGAAAGCTTTCTGGATGATAAACCGGCGCCCAGCGAGGTTGCGCAGCTGACCCGCGAGGAGAAAAAATTCAGCAAGAAATCTCAGCGCATCCATAACGCAAGAAAAAATCGCGGCAGAGAATAAAATCCGGCAGGAATTTTACCGCGGTTACAGAATATAAATATATAAAAATAAGCTGAAAAGGCAGAAGATAAGATCTGTACATACATAACCCGACCGTTATGACGACAGACGGCCTTAATTTCATGGAGGTGTTTTACTATGTTTAAAAATATCCTTATTCCTGTAGACGGCAGTGAAGGCTCCTGGCGTGCACTTACCAACGCTATCGAGATCGGCTCCAAATTTGACAGCCAGCTGACGGTAGTCAATGTAATCCAGCCGTATAATAATGCAGCGCTTCTGGCAGTTCCCCTGGATAACGCAACTATTACCCAAGGCAACAGCGAATTGGAAAAAGTTGGCGACAGGGTATTGGAAATGGCTCAGGAAAGACTGTCTGAATACAAAGGCAAAGTAGAATACTGCCTCGAGGTCGGCCATCCGTCCGAGCGTATCATCGCTCTGTCCAAAAAATCCAACTGCGACGCTATCGTTATCGGTAGCCGCGGCCTGTCCGGCATTGCTGAATTCTTCCTGGGCAGCGTAAGCTCCAAGGTTGCTCAGTATGCGGGCGTACCCGTACTGATTGTAAAATAAGCTTATGCTGGAACGGATACTGGTGCCTATCGACGGCACGGAATATTCGTGGCGCGCGTTGGAATATGCGGCGGCGCTGGCAAAGCTCAGCGGCGGCAGCCTGGTGATTATGACCGTGGCGCAGCGCGAGCTGTTCAGCACGGCGGTCATCCAGCAGGGCGACTGCCTGGTGGCGCAGATTGGCGACGAAGTGCTTGATGCGGCCAGGGCGGTGCTCAGCGGCAGCGGTATTCCCGCTTCCTATCTGCTGGAAAAAGGCGGCAATATCGCCGAGCACATCCTGCGGGCTGAAAAAACTGAAAAATGCGATGCAATCGTACTGGGCAGCAGAGGCTTTGGCATGCTGGAAGGGCTGTTTAAAAACAGCGTCAGTCAGGTAATTGTAGAAAATGCCGATGTGCCTGTTACTATCGTGAAATAAGCTTAATAAGCAAAATAAAAAGACACCCGTTAGGGTGTCTTTTTTATAACAGAATAGTATAAGAATACAAAAAATGATACAATATAAATAATGATATTGAAAAACATAGAAGCCGTTACTATTGGTAACGGCTGAATAAGCAAAGAGCGGAATTATTCGGGATACCGCTATACCCTACGGCACATAAGGCCTTATCTTAGAACTATTGTTGGATATTGATGAACCTATAAAGATTTGTCAATAAATGGTCTCTGTTGGATATTGATGAACCTACACAATAATAACCCTAAGCTTATTTCAATTTTAACATTGTTATTTAGAGGTGTCAATAATATATACGGAAAGGGAGTTTATTATGATGAAGCGGAAATATGGTATTGGCTTAGATATCGGAGTTGGCTCAGTTGGTTTTGCAGTCGTCTCTCGAACTAATGACGAGGATGCACGTATTGAGACATTAGGAGCAAGACTGTTTGACTCTGGTGAAACTGCAGATAGAAAAGCAAGCTTGAGTCAGGAACGCAGAGCCTACCGTTCTGTACGCAGACTTATCAGACGGCGTAAGCACAGGAAGGACAGAGCAAAATTCTTTTTGCAGAAAATAGGTCTGATTTCTAAAGAAAAATTACAGGCATGGCAGGAAGTAAACGGTAATCAAAATGTATTAGAGACAAGACTGAAAGGCCTTACGGAAAAACTTACGCCGGAGGAAATTGCCGACTGTATTATCCATATCTGTAATCATAGAGGTTACCGAGAATTTTATGAAGATGAAAATAACGATAAAGATGCAGGTTTAATTAAAACCGGCTTAAGTGATTTTGAAAAATGTTATCATGATGGCGGCTATAAAAGTGTAGCAGATATGCTGCTCCATGATGAGAAGTTTAAAACAGAAACTGAATTTACAGACTATCATAATCATAAAAATGGTGAAAGATATATTCTGATAAAAAGGGAATATGTCAGGGAAGAACTGCTTGCCATCCTGCGCAGGCAGCAGGAATTTTATCCGCAGCTGACTGATGATAACATAACTTTCTTATGCGATAAGATAATTTTTGCTCAGCGTGATTTTGAAACCGGCCCCGGCAATCCCAATGATAAAGACCGTAAATTTATGGGCTTTTTAGATACATTGGGAAAATGTATGTTCTACAAAACAGAGGACAGAGCCTTTCGCAGTACAGTGCTTGCCGATATTTATTCTCTGGTTAATTGTCTGTCGCAGATGAGCTTTGTCGATACTGCTACGGGAGAGATAATTCTGCCGGAAGATGCGGCAGAGAATATTATCAATACGACGCTGTTTAACGGCGGTATGACGGAAAGCGACTTGAAAAAGCTGCTGAAAAAACATGGCTTGGAAATGCGTAAACCGGGTAAGCTGGAAGTTAAGATACCGGACACTGTTAAGACACTGAAAGTTTTAAAATCAGTATTAGAACAATGCGGCTATGATTATACGGAACTTATTACAGAAAATCAGTTTGATTTGGAGCATCCTTCCAGATTGCAGCAGCTGTGCAGAATTCTTTCAGAAAATATAACTCCTCGCCGCAGAAAGCAGGCTCTGGCAAAAGCTGGCTGGAACAAAGCATTGCAGGAAGCGATGCTGCGCAGAAAATTTGGCGGTACGGCAAGCGTATGTGAAAAATATATGCTGGAAGCTATCAGTGCGTTTAAACATGGCGAAACTTACGGTAATTTTCAGGCACGCAGATTAAAAGAGAGAGCTGCCGAACAGCAGCCGCAGGAAAAGCATTTGCTTTTGCCGCCGCTGACTATGAAGCAGGATGAAGAAATTACCAAAAACATCGTTGTTTTTAAAGCTATCAATGAAACACGCAAGGTTTTGAATGCTATTATCCGTCGCTATGGTTCACCAGAATATATCAATATCGAGGTTGCCGATGATTTAGGACGCAGTGTAAGCGAACGCATGAAACTGACTAAGATGATGCGTGATAATGAAAAAACGCGGCAGAAAATAGCTGAAAAGATTGTAGAGTTGGGACTGCGTAAAGAAGGCGAAGTAAAAGAAGGGGATATAGCCCGCTATAAACTGTGGCAAGAGCAGGGCGGTATAGATTTATACAGCGGAGAGCCTATTGCTGAAAATGCTGTTTTAAGCGGTATTTATGATATTGACCATATTGTTCCCTTCTCGCTTATTTTGGATTATACGCTGCAAAATAAAGCCTTGGTCAATATGGGAGCTAACAGGCAGGGAAAACACCAGCAGGTGCCATTTCAGTATCTGCAGGGAGAACAGAAGACCAGATTTTTGCAGAATGTTAATTTACTGTTCAAAAAGGGTAAGATATCTGCCAAAAAATATAAATATCTGATGCTGCCTAATCTGTATAATACGGAAATACTGGCAGAATGGAAATCGAGAAATATCAATGATACCCGCTACATTACTCGTTATATCGTAAATTACCTGACTGCCAACCTTAAATTTGCCAATGAGGAGAAAAAGAAGAATGTTTATGCAGTCAAAGGTGCTATTACTTCTCGTATGCGCAAAAATTGGCTGAATAAAAAGAGCTGGGGCAGTATAGACAAAGACAGAAGCAATAATCTGCATCATGCCGCCGACGCCCTGGTAATTGCCAATTTGACGCCGGCTTATGTAGAAATTGCCAGCGATAATATGAAACTGAACAAAATTTATCGTGAACACCATAAGCAGATAAGCTTTGAATATACCGATTATATGGAAAAAGCTGTCAGAAAGATGCAGAAGTACTACGGCTTTAATGAAGACTATGCTCGCAGACTGCTGGAAGCTAAAGGGAGAATTCCTTCTATTATTAGAAATCTGGAACGTGAAGCGGATATACGTCTGACGGATGATAGTATGGAGTTTTATCAGGATAAAGACGCCAGCAGTTTTGCGGAGAAAGTTGCTGATTTTTACCGAGATGATCCGCAGTTTGCTGCCGGTTTGCAGATGCCGCTGGTATCTTATAAACAGAATAAAAAATTCCAGGGGACTGTTACTGGAAGTGAACCTAAAAAAATCTCTAAAATAAAGGGCGTTCCTTTAGCTAAAATAGATACATTAGGTAATGCGAATTATTATGACTCCTCTAATTATTACTGCATTGAGCTTTATGAAACCACTGACGGCAAAAATAATCTGCGGGGCATTCGTTATGCTGATTTAAGAAAGCAGGATAAAAAACTGTATTTGACGGCAGAAAATCCGGCAGATTATAAACAGCATAAGATGTATTTGTTTGCTAATGATTATATTGAAGTTATTGGCGGTAAAGGAAATTTAAAATTTAGTGGATATTATAAGAGTGTATTTAACATTAATCAGAATATATTTTACATAGCCATAAAAAATAATAATAAAGCCATACCTAAATTTATAGGACAAAAAGATACTATAAAAAAACATAGTGTAGATATCTTAGGGCAGATGGGCGGTGAAGTAAAATGTTCCGCACCCTTTATGTTGCTCAGGGAGAAAAAATAACCGTCAGGGACAACTGGCTGCTGGTAACGAAAAAGGAAGAAGTTATCAAGGTGCCGTTGGAGGATTTGCAGACGGTAATCGTAGATAATGCGCAGACCTTACTTTCCGTACACACCTTACAGTGTCTGGCAGAAAAGCATGTCAATACTGTTATCTGCGGCAGCAGCCGTCTGCCCTGCTGTACGGTGCTGCCAGTCAATGGGCATTACCGGCCCTTTGGCGTTTTAAAAAAGCAGCTGGCGCTGACAGAACATTTTAAAAACCTGCTGTGGCAGCGGATAGTAAAAGCCAAGCTGGAAAATCAGAAGCAGGCGCTGGTGCTTAAAGGTGCGCCTGCTGCCGTAACCAACAGGATGGGACAGCTGGCTGCCGAAGTACTGCCTGGAGACTGCGGCAACAGAGAAGCCATTGCCGCCAAGATGTATTTTAAAGCTTTTTACGGTCTTGATTTTATGCGCTTTGAAGACGATGTAGTCAATGGGGCTTTAAATTACGGCTACGCCATTATCCGCTCGGCAGTGGCGCGCAGCCTGTGCGCCTATGGTTATAACTGTGCTTTGGGTATCCACCATATCAGTGAGACTAACGCTTTTAATCTGTCAGATGATTTTATGGAACCGTTGCGCCCTTTGGTTGACCTTTGGGCATGGCAGCATAATGAGGAACTGTTGGATGAGCTTACTAAAAACAATAAGATGAGTTTGGCAGATATCTTAAATAACGAAATTATGTTAGGCAGTAAGCGGATGAAGGTTCATAACGCTATTGATAAATATATTGGCAGTATCGGCACGGCTATTGACAGTAATGATGTGAACAAGCTGCTTTTGCCGCGCCTTGATACCGATGTTAAATAGATTTATGCGTGTTATCGTTATGTTTGATTTGCCTACCGCTACTGCCGAAGATAAGAAAAACTATATGCGTTTTCGTAAAGATTTAATTAAGATGGGCTTTGATATGCTGCAGTATTCTGTCTATACCCGTATTACGAGAAATTATGATGATGCCAGAAAATATATCAATAAGGTGCGCTGCGCGTTGCCGCCGGTTGGCTCAGTACGGGTGCTGCAGGTAACAGAAAAGCAATATGCCGGCATGCTTGTTATGCTGGGAGAAAAGACGCCGACAGAAAATCTGCTGGCGCCGAGCGATATGCTTGAAATTTGACCTTGTTTAGCTTAAACTAAAGTTAAGGTTTTAGTACTCTGTTGGATATTGATGAACTTATACCGTTAAAGGAGATGTAAACAATGCGACCTAGTTTTAGTACTCTGTTGGATATTGATGAACTTATACGCAGAACATCGGTTAGAAACATACAACAGAGTTTTAGTACTCTGTTGGATATTGATGAACTTATACCGAAGATGTTTATAATGCTACCGTGGAGCTGTTTTAGTACTCTGTTGGATATTGATGAACTTATACTACAAGATAATCACTACCATTATTTTGTACGTTTTAGTACTCTGTTGGATATTGATGAACTTATACACTTCTGAAATTCGTTTATATTGTGGTGTTGTTTTAGTACTCTGTTGGATATTGATGAACTTATACCTTCGTAATTAGTTATTGCGATGCTTTCATGTTTTAGTACTCTGTTGGATATTGATGAACTTATACATGTAATCATAACTACTATGGTAGCAGGCGTTTTAGTACTCTGTTGGATATTGATGAACGTATACCTTAAAAGTAACTGGTGCAAACACTTATTGTTTTAGTACTCTGTTGGATATTGATGAACTTATACAGGCAGGTATTCTAACGTTGTTCCACCTTTGTTTTAGTACTCTGTTGGATATTGATGAACTTATACGGATAGCTTCTGCAATACGCGCTCTGTTCCGTTTTAGTACTCTGTTGGATATTGATGAACTTATACCTTGGGCTAGTCCGCCATTTTGTACAGCTTGTTTTAGTACTCTGTTGGATATTGATGAACTTATACTTCGCTCTGCGAAACATGATGTTCGTATCCTGTTTTAGTACTCTGTTGGATATTGATGAACTTATACTCAATGATGAAAGAAATGACACAATATGGAGTTTTAGTACTCTGTTGGATATTGATGAACTTATACAAATAAAAGAATGGATGAAAACCCATCCTGTTTTAGTACTCTGTTGGATATTGATGAACTTATACAAACCGTTGATGATGCTATTAAACAATTTAGTTTTAGTACTCTGTTGAATATTGAAAAAGACACCCTTACGGGTGTCTTTTTTGTTGATTATCTGCTTTTTACTTCTTTATCACTGCCGGCCGCAAACCGTCAAATTCTCTGATGTCGAGAGTGCCGCCTTTGGGGATGCTGATAACGTCCTTGTCGCGGGTGCCGTCTAAAAGCTTATACAGAACCTGATATTTGCCGTCGATGTAATTAAGGGTGCAGTCTAAAAGTTCTACCAGCGGCATGATGTACTCTTTGACCGGCGTGGTATCGTAGGTGTGGGTGTCGATGATGTAAAAATCCGTAAAGCCGCGGTAAATTTTGCGCAGTGTTTCGTCAGCCTGCTGTTTGCCTTTTTCCTGAATCATCTTTCTGTAGTCAAGAGAAGAAGCCTGCATGAAATTCATCCAGCCGTCGGTAAGGAAGATGGCGCCTTCGGGGCGTTTAGCGCCGCTGCCGCTGAGCAGCACGTCGATGCAATCCATAGTGCGGGGCAGGGCAAGGGGAGCAGTGGTGGCTTTCAGACCCACAGTGCTTTTGCCGCAGCCGGAAACACAGATGATGATTTCTTTCGTATCCGGAGCTGCTTCGTCAATATGCTGCTGCAGTACCTGGTGCATAGTTTGCGGGCTGCTGTGCAGCTTTTCGCTTAAAAAATGTACTTCGCCGTCAAATCCTGTAGCGGCGATGACGTTTGCCAGTTCTTTTTTGAGGGTTACGCAGGAATATATGATGCGTTTGGACATGGTTACCTCCAAGGTGATTATGAGTTTAGAATAGATTTTGTTTTGTGTTCGTCTTTGTATTTACTGTATTCATTGTTTTTTTGTTTCTGGTCATATTCATTCTTTTGTGCCCAAGCACTCTGCATGCTCTTTACTCAATCGCATGCTCTGTGTAAGTTCGCGTGTGCAGTTCTTCACATCGCTAAAGCTCGTGAGCGAACTGGCGCTCACTTAACAACGAATCAAGAAAAGGCTTTTTCTTACTTTTTTACAGCGATAGCGGACATTGCGGCTTTAAATACACAGCCCTCGGTTAAATACGTGCCGAGGACTGCTAGAAGTTGAAAAGAAAAAGTTAGCCAAGCCGCCTGCCGTCTATCGCCTTGAGTATGAAGCTTAAAAATGTACTAGCTGTAAAACACACTAATCTTAACTTGCGTTTAAATCTGCGTACTTTCTGCCGAAGACGGTGGGTGAGCCGAAAAGCAGTTTGCATTGTCTGCGATAGCGCCCGGCACGATTTCAACCGGGTGCGGAATGAGCAGGCTCACATCATCCGCGAAAGGCTGCACGAGACAAGAAAAAAGTTTTTCTTCGCCTATTCTTTTTTGAAAAAGAATAGACATGTGCATGAGGCGAAAGAAAAAAGAATGAAAGTAAATACAAAGTCCTATATCCAAATTTACCTGACAGAATACTTTAAAACAGTAAATTTACTTTTTATTATACAATCATTATAATGAATTTAAAGACCTTTCCGTAAAAATAGCCATAATAAAGCAGTTATTCCGACTGATTGCACTGCTGACAGTAAAATTTTAAATATGATAAATAGGCAGCAGTGATTATTTTAACAAACAAAAGAAATTCATAAGCTTTGGTTTTAAAGATTTGTGAAATTTTTGCTATATATTGTATTCTCGGGCGCTTTTGTTTTACAAAGAGGGCGTTAATAGTGTATACTATTTAAAGAAGATGCTGAGGGCAATGCCCTTATTAAATCTTAAATCCTAATATCTTATTTATGTAGAAAGAAGGGGATCTAATGGTCAAAATGAAAACGATGGACGGCAATACCGCTGCCGCATACGTGTCTTATGCTTTTACTGATGTTGCTGCTATCTATCCGATAACTCCGTCTTCTCCGATGGCGGAAGTTGTTGACGAATGGGCAGCCCAGGGTAAGAAGAATCTTTTTGGTCAGTCCGTTAAAGTTTTGGAAATGCAGTCTGAAGCAGGTGCGGCAGGTGCCGTACACGGCTCTTTGCAATCTGGTGCGCTGACCACCACTTATACGGCTTCTCAGGGCCTGCTGCTCATGATTCCCAATATGTATAAAATGGCAGGCGAGCTTCTGCCGGCAGTATTCCACGTTTCTGCACGTGCACTGGCTACCAGCTCTCTGTCTATCTTCGGTGATCATCAGGACGTTATGGCTGCCCGTCAGACCGGCTTTGCACTGCTGGCTGAAGGCAGTGTACAGGAAGTTATGGACCTGGCTGCTGTTGCGCATCTGGCTGCAATCAAAGGCCGCGTACCGTTTGTAAACTTCTTTGACGGTTTCCGTACCTCTCATGAAATTCAGAAAATCGAAGTTCTGGACTACGAAGATTTAGGCAAACTGCTGGATATGGATGCAGTTGACGCCTTCCGCCGTCGTGGCCTCAATCCTGACAATCCGGTTATCCGCGGTACCGCGCAGAACCCTGATATTTACTTCCAGACCCGCGAAGCAGTTAACGGCTATTATGACGCACTGCCGGAAATCGTGGAAGGCTATATGCAGGACATCAACAAACTGACCGGCCGCGATTACCATCTGTTTAACTACTACGGCGCAGAAGATGCCGAAGAAATTATCATCACCATGGGTTCCAGCACCGAGACCGTGCGCACCGTGGTTGAAAAACTGAACGAACAGGGCCGCAAGGTGGGCGTACTGTGCGTTCACCTGTATCGTCCTTTCAGCATGAAACATTTTATGGCTGCTGTTCCCGCCAGCGTAAAACGCATTGCCGTGCTGGATCGTACCAAAGAACCGGGCGCATTCGGCGAACCGCTGTATCTTGACGTGCGCGCAGCTTTCTACGCATCTGACCGCAACCCGCTGATTATCGGCGGCCGTTATGGTCTGGGATCCAAAGACCTGGTTCCGGCAGACATCGTGGCTGTATTTGACAATCTGGCTGCTGCCGAACCGAAAAACAATTTCACCATCAGCATTACTGATGACGTTACCGGTACTTCTCTGCCGGCCAGCGGTGACTTTGATGTTACTCCTGCCGGTACCAAGGCCTGCAAGTTCTGGGGTCTGGGCAGCGACGGTACTGTCGGCGCCAACAAGAGCGCCATCAAGATTATCGGCGACTACACCGATATGTATGCGCAGGGCTATTTCTCCTACGACAGCAAGAAGAGCGGCGGTGTAACCGTTTCTCACCTGCGTTTCGGTCATACCCCGATTATGGCTCCGTATCTGATTAACGCAGCTGACTTTGTTGCTGTACATAATCAGTCCTATGTTTATAACTACGATGTTACCGCCGGTCTGAAAAAAGGCGGCACCTTCCTCTTAAACTGCACCTGGACTGCAGATGAGCTGGAAGCTAACCTGCCCGGACAGATTAAACGCTACATCGCTAAGAACAATATTAAATTCTACATTATCGACGCTGTGAAGATTGCTCAGGAAATCGGCCTCGGCGGACGCATCAACATGATTATGCAGTCTGCTTTCTTCAAACTGGCTGACATTATTCCGCTGGCTGACGCAGTTAAGTACCTGAAAGAAGCTGTGGAACATTCCTACGGCAAGAAGGGGCAGAACATCGTTGATATGAACAATGCTGCTATCGATCAGGGCATCAACGCCATTACCGAAGTTGCTGTTCCGGCTGCCTGGGCAGAAGCTGAGGATTCTCATCAGGCTGCTGCTACCGGCAACAAGTTCATTGACGACGTACTCGTTCCCATGAACAGACTGGAAGGCGACAAGCTGCCTGTCAGCACCTTTGTTGCTGAACACGCTGACGGTACTTTCCCGAGCGGTACTTCTGCCTACGAAAAACGCGGCATCGCCATCAACGTGCCCGAATGGCAGATTGATACCTGCATCCAGTGCAACCAGTGCGCCTTTGTCTGCCCGCACGCTGCTGTCCGTCCGGTACTGATGACCGAGGAAGAAGCTGCCAAGGCTCCGGCAAGCCTGCCGTCCAAAGACGCTATCGGCGCCAAAGGCCTGAAATTTGCTATCACCATTTCTCCGCTGGACTGCACCGGCTGTGGCAACTGCGCTCAGGTATGCCCTGCTCCCAAAGGCAAGGCTCTTGTGATGAAACCGCTGGATACCCAGGTTGCCAAGACTGTCAACTGGGATTATGCAATGAAAGAAGTGCAGCATAAACCCAATCCGATGAGCAAGCTGACCATGAAAGGCATCCAGTTTGAACAGCCGCTGCTCGAGTTCTCCGGCGCATGCGCAGGCTGCGGCGAAACTCCGTATGCCAAGCTGGTTACTCAGCTGGTAGGCGACCGCATGATGATTGCCAATGCTACCGGCTGTACCTCTATCTGGGGCGCAAGCGCTCCGTCCATGCCGTATACCAAGAACTGTGCAGGCCATGGCCCCAGCTGGGCTAACTCCCTGTTCGAGGATAACGCTGAATACGGCCTCGGCATGTATCTGGGCGTAAAACAATCCCGTGAACGTGTTGCCGACATGGTAAGAGCAATGCCTCTTGACCAGGCCCCGGAAGATCTGCGCAAAGCGCTGACCGACTGGCTGGAAAACATGAATGTCAGCGACGGCACCCGTGAACGTGCTGACGCTCTTACCGCGGCACTGGAAAAATACAAAGACGGCTGCGAAAAATGCGCTGCTCTGTATAAAGAAAGACAATTCTTCGTTAAACGCAGCCACTGGATCTTCGGCGGCGACGGCTGGGGCTATGACATCGGCTACGGCGGACTTGACCACGTGCTGGCATCCGGCGAGAACGTAAATGTCATGGTCTTCGATACCGAGGTATATTCCAATACTGGCGGCCAGTCCTCCAAGTCTACTCCGACTGCGGCCATCGCCAAATTTGCTGCCAGCGGCAAAAAGACCAAGAAGAAAGATTTGGGCATGATGGCTATGAGCTACGGCTATGTTTATGTAGCACAGGTAGCTATGGGCGCTGACAAGAACCAGACTCTGAAAGCTATTGCCGAAGCAGAAGCTTATGACGGTCCGTCCCTGATTATCGCTTATGCTCCGTGTATCAACCACGGCCTCAAAGTAGGTATGGGCTGCAGCCAGCTGGAAGCAAAACGCGCTGTGGAAGCAGGTTACTGGGCTAACTACCGTTACAATCCGGATCTGAAGGCGCAGGGCAAGAATCCGTTCATCCTGGATTCCAAAGAGCCTACCGCTGATTTCCGTGAATTCCTCATGGGCGAAGTTCGTTATTCCTCCCTGCAGAAGATGTTCCCGGATACTGCTGAAGCGCTGTTTGAAAAGACTGAGGCAGACGCTAAGGAACGCCTGAACAACTACAAGAAACTGGCAGAACAGCAATAAGCTGTCTGGAAGCTAACAAACCGGCTCCGCAAGGGGTCGGTTTTGTTATGTAGATAGTTAATAATATTTTTTCTCATTTAAATTTTTATTTCACAAACTTGTTACCTCTTTGACCTACTTTGGTCATAATACTTTGGTATTATATAGACATGGAAGCAAGGACCTCCAAATGAAGTGGAAGACAGGTGATACAATGCATGTCAAGATACTTGGGCCGATGACGAAGCAGGCGGAAGTGCTGATGCAGAATACTGCCGTGGCTTTGAAGAAGCTGAAGATGAAAGCTACATTTGAAAAGGTTTCTGAATTCCGTAAAGTAGCAGCCTATGGAGCTGTTGCCCTGCCGGCGCTGGTTATCGACGAAAAGCTCATCTCGGTAGGCAGCGTGCTGAAAGTGGAGGAAGCAATGGCTTTGCTCAGACAGCTGCAATAAACAACATCTTTTCATCATACACCTCTCCTTTTTAGTTGCGTCGCACGGTCTGTGTGGCGCAATTTTTTTGTCTTTTTATGGCTTTTCTGCCTATACTGTTATCTGAATTTACTGTATAATAAATTTAACATTGATTTAACAATGGATGCATAGTTTTCTTGTATAATAAAATTAACAGTAATTTAACACAAATTTAACAGTAATTTTACGGAGGAGAAAATGACAGCTTACTTTTTAGCTTTTCTGGGCGGTATCGCCCTGTTCTTGTATGGTATGCAGCTGATGGGCGACGGCCTGCAGAAGGCGGCGGGCTCCAAGCTGCAGAGCATCCTGGAGAAGATGACGGGCGTACTGGCGCTGGGCGTCCTGTTAGGCGCGGTAGTTACGGCGGTGCTGCAGGCCAGCGGCGCGACGACGGTTATGACCGTAGGCCTGGTCAATGCCGGACTGCTGACGCTGAAACAGGCTTTCGGCATCATCATGGGCGCTAATATCGGTACGACCATGACCGCTCAGCTCATTGCCTTTAAGCTTTCTGACTATATTACCGTACTGATCTTTGTCGGCTTTTTAATCCAGCTGCTGGCCAAACGCCGCCGCAGCAAATACCTGGGGCAGGTAATGCTGGGCTTTGGTATCCTGATGCTGGGTATGGATATGATGGGCAAGGCGGTTATGCCTCTGCGCGGCTATCCCGGCTTTGTAGATTTTATCAGTTCTTTCTCCGATAATCCTGTTTTAGGCGTGGCTATCGGTATCGTGATGACCGTACTGATCCAGTCCAGCAGTGCCACCATCGGTATTTTGATTGCTATGGCCGGTCAGGGCCTGATTCCGCTGGAAGGCGCCATCCCCGTACTTTTGGGCGATAACATCGGTACCTGTATTACTGCTATCCTTGCGTCGCTGCGGGCCAATGTTACTGCCAAGCGCGTCGGACTGGCGCATGTCATGTTCAACGTCATCGGCAGTATCATCTTTGTTACCTTTATGTCCCTGTTCATCAAGCTGGTGCTGGCAATCTCTCCCGAAGGGGATATTGCCCGTCAGATTGCTAACGCCCATACGGCGTTTAATGTCATTAACACTTTGCTGTTCATGCCCTTTGCTAATTACTTTATCCGCTTTATCGAGAAGCTGCTGCCGGACAAGGGAGAAATTATCTCCAGGCGTCCTATCTATCTGGATAAAGCCATGCTCAAGACTCCGTCCATCGCCATGAGCCTGGCGGTGAAGGAAGTTGTGCGCATGGGTAATCTGGCCCGTAAGAATATGGGTATGGCGCTGGAATCCATCAGCAAGTTTGACGAAAGCAAGGTTAAGTACGTGCAGGAACACGAGCCTGTAGTCGACGCTTTGGAAACCGACATCACCTGCTATCTGACCGAGATGAGCGAAACCCAGATGAGCGAGGACCTCAGCGCGCGTCATACTGGCCTGCTGCATGCCTGCAACGATATTGAACGTATCGGCGACCATGCGGAAACGCTGGCGAAGAAATCACGCACTATTTTTGAAGATGAGGTTAATTTCTCCGACGAGGCTAAGGCTGAACTCAAGCATCTGAGCGAGCTTGTCATGGCAGCCAGCGGCAAGGCACTGGAAGCTTTGGAGAAAAACGACAAAAACATTGCTGCCGAAGCTATTACTCTGTGCCGTCAGGTAAAGGCCTATCAGAAGGAAGTACGCAAAAACCATATCGTGCGTCTCAACGAAAAACGCTGCGAGCCTATGGCCGGCTTTGTTATGCTGGAACTTTTAATTAACATGAAACGTGTTTCTGACCATTCCAAGAACATCAGCCAGATTGTTCAGGGTACTTTCTAAACAATATTGACATAATTTACAGGATGATATTTGCTGCCTGCAGGTATCATCCTGTTTGTATTTGCTGGGAAAGGATGATGCAGCATGCTGCTAAGCGCCAGCCGCAGGACTGATATACCTGCCTTTTATGCAGAGTGGTTTTTTAACCGTATTAAAGAAGGCTATGTACTGGTACGCAATCCTATGAACGCGCACCAGGTCAGCCGTATTGATTTAAGTCCAGAGGTGGTGGATGGTATCGTCTTTTGGACAAAGAATCCGCTGCCTATGCTGGACAGACTGGGCGAGCTTAAAGATTATATGTATTATTTTCAGTTTACCTTAAATGCGTACGGGCAGGATGTGGAAAGCCATGTTCCTGCCAAAAGCAAGGTTATTATACCTGCCTTTCAGAAGCTTGCTGATGCTGTTGGGCCGGAGCGGGTTATCTGGCGTTATGACCCGATTTTTTACAGTGATAAGTACGATTTTGCCTATCACACCCATTATTTTGCAAAGCTGGCAGAGAAGCTTGCGCCTTACACCAAAAAGTGCACTATCAGCTTTTTAGATTTATACCGCAGCGCTGCCCGTAATATTAAGTCTATCAATGCGCGGCAGCTATCTGAGGAAGAACAGAGGAAACTGGCAGCTCTGCTGGCAGAAATTGCCGGCGGCTATGGATTAAAGCTGGACACCTGCGCGGAAAGCATTGATTTGCAGCAGTATGGCATAGAGCATGCGCACTGCGTAGATGCGGAACTTTTCGGTAAATTGCTGCACTGTCCGCTGCAGCTGGCCAAGGACAAAAATCAGCGTTTGGAGTGCGGCTGCGTCGAGAGCATCGACATCGGCAGCTATGATACCTGCTGTCACGGCTGCCGGTACTGCTACGCTACCAACGGCGCCGCCAGAGCAGTACAGAATCTTAAGCTGCATGACCCCAAAGCGCCGCTTTTGACAGGCACTTTAGGCGCAGAGGATAAGGTGACGGAAAGAAAAATAAAGTCCTGCAGGATGGGTCAGACTGCATTTGAATTTTGACTATATAAATAATAAAGCGTAAGCCTTGCGAGGCTTACGCTTTTTGTTTGTGAAAGTAAAAAGGACGGCGATGCCGTCCATAGTCTTAATATGATCTTTTTCCCAGCTCAGGGTGCGCGCAGGGTTTAAGCTGCAGGCGCTGCACCATGCGGACTGCTTCCTCGAGTGGCAGGTCGGCAGTGCTGCCCTGGCGTTCCATAATACAGAAGGGGTCTTCGCTGCCTACTTCGCCGCCGGGAAGATAAATATATTCGCTGTTGTCAGTATCGCCAAAGACGATGCCAGCCAAGAGCTGTTCAGCGGTAACTTTGGACATGCAATCACTCCTGTATCAGAACATGCGGCGTTTCCACAGCAGGTAGCCGGCAAAACCGGAAACACAGAGGGCTACGCTCAGTACGATCATAAAGCCGTAGGGATTTTCAGCAAAGGGCACTTCCACATTCATGCCCCACAGACCGGAAATCAAAGTAGGAATCGCCAGAATAATGGTGACAGAAGCCAAGAATTTCATGACTAAGTTCAGGTTGTTGCTGATGATGCTGGCGAAAACTTCCATCATGCTGTTTAAGATGTGGCTGTACATTTCAACCATCTCGACAGCCTGTTTGTATTCGATAATAACGTCTTCCAGCAAATCTTCGTCTTCTTCATATAATTTGACGATGTGCTGGGACTGGGTCGCGCTGCGCAGACGCAGCAGCTTTTCCAGAATAATGTAGTTGCCGCGCAAAGAGGTGGAGAAGTAGGTCAGAGATTTTTGCAGATCCAGCAGGTTAAACAGCTCGGAGTTCTGCATGGACTGACGCAGGTGCTGCTCCAATTCGTCGGTGCGGCGGATAATGATACGGATATATTTCAGGTACAGGGTCGCCGATTTATAGAGAATCTGGAACAGGAAGCGCGTCTTTTTAAAGGTGGAGAACAGACGGCTGTTATGAGCCGCGAAGTCTGCCGTAACGGCGTTAGGCTCCAGACAGACGGTGACGATGTGATTTTCGGTGATGATGATGCCCAAAGGCAGGGTGTCATAGTCCTTATTGCTGCGCAGAAAAGGAATATCCACGAGGACGAGGATCTGGTCGTCTTCAATCTCGATACGGGATTTTTCTTCTTCGTCCAGTGCGGCGGTGAGAAAATCCATCTGGATATTGGTGGCAGCGGCTATTTCCTGCAGTTCCTCCTCAGAAGGGGCCACAGCGTCTATCCAGCTGCCTTTTTCCAAAGTGCTGATTTCCAGTTCGTCCAGACTGGTGTCCGAGCTTTTTACAATTTTGTACATCGGTGACTCCTCCTTTCATCAGGTCAGATACTCAGGGTTTATAAATGCTCAAGGATGGCCTGCGCCAGCTGGTCGCCGCAGCTGGTGGGACGACTGCCGCATTTGACGCCACGCAGCAGCTCGGCAACTTTCTGGGCTTCCATGCCCTCGACCAGTTTGCCGATGGATTTGAGGTTGCCGGGGCAGCCTCCCACAAAGCTGACATTGTGCAGCTTGCCGTCGATGATGTCGAAGCTGATGCTGCGGGAACAGGTCCCGCTGGTTTGATAGGTATACATAGCAGCCTCCTTGCATATTGGTTAAGGTTGATGCATCTGGTGCACTCTTTCAATTATAACTTAAAAAATTCGACATGAACAGCCAAAATCCTGTCAGCGGCGTATTTTTGTAAAAAAATTTGCATATGTTTTACACAAAGAAAGATTTTTTGCAGGATGCTTTCATTTTACAGCGAATATTGCTATAATAAATACAATTTATTACCGGCTTTGGTAGTATGGTAGCGCCGCAGGAGCGGCAAGTAATCTTGCAGTATTTTGTAGCATGGAAGTGAGGTAGTTATTTATGTCTGTTCAATTATTTATTGTGTGTCTGTACATCGCGCTGCTGTTCGGTATCAGCTTCTGGGTGAAGCGGCGTGCCGACAAGGGCTCGACGGAGTATCTGTTTGCCGGGCGTAAGCTGGGCACGGGCCTGATCGCGGTCAATATTACGGGGCTGGCCGTAGGCGCGGCTTCCACCGTAGGCGTAGCGGAAAACGCTTTCAAGGTCGGCATGGCTGCCGGCTGGTACAATGCGGCGTGGGCGGCAGGCGCCATCATTATGGGCCTGGCAGCGGCAGGCAAGCTGCGCGCCATGCAGGTTTCCACCATCCCGGAATTTTTTGAGAAATACTACGATACCAAGGGACGCGTCATCAGCGCGGTTGGCCTTGTTATCATTATGTGCGTTATCACTGCTTTGCAGTACCTGGCAGGCGGCGCTATCCTGGCTTCGCTGCTGCCGGATATTTTCAGCTTCCACGGCGGTATGATGATGAGCGCCGTGGTATTTATCGGCATCACCCTTATCGGCGGTCTGTGGTCCAGCGGTCTGTCCAATATGGTCAGCGTTATTTTAATCTACCTGGGCGTCTTGTACTCCTGTCTGACTGCTGTCAGCAACGTAGGCGGCGTGGCCGCCATTACCGCAGCGCTGCCGGATGCCTCTGTGATGCTTGACCCGCTGGGCGGTATCCCGCTGGCAGTCATTATCGGCTGGTTCATCGTTATGATTACCCAGGCGATTACGGCGCAGGGACCGGTGCAGATCGCCTGCGGCGCGAAAGACGCCAGAACGGCGCGCAACGGCTTTATGCTGGGCGGTCTTCTGATTTTCCCTATCGGCTTTTTGTGCGCGGTGCTGGGCATCGTGGCGAAGGTGCAGTTCCCCGATATTACCGCTACTATGGCGCTGCCCCAGGTTGTTATGAGCCTGAATCCGGTAGCGGCAGGCGTGACGCTGGCGGCGTTGTGGGCAGCGGATGTTTCTACGGCCTGCACCATCCTGTTGGGCGCGGGCACGCTGTTTTCGCAGGATATTTACAAGCGTTTCATCAATCCGTCCATCAGCGACGATAAATTTGTCAAAGTAAACCGTCTTACGATCTTCGTGGTAGGACTTATCACCCTGTGGTTTGCCTTTAACGCCGCAGGTATCTTAAAAACCATGATTGCCGGACTGTCCATGACGACGGCGCTGACCTGCGTGTTCATGTTCACCGTATTCGCACCGGGGCTGTGCCGTAAGAGCAGCGCTTTCTGGACTACGCTGGCAGGCCTTATCGGTATCGTGGTCTGGGAATTTGTACCGGCGCTGCATGTGCTGAGCCATGTCATCTATTTTGAATGGCTGCTGTGTATCGGCGTATTCCTGCTGGTGGCAGTGCTGGATAAAGCAAGGATTAAAGAAGTTACAGTCAGAGAAGAGGAATAAACAGGATGCAGGAAGCAAACAGGAGTATGTTCAGCAGTGTTGATATAGGTCGCGCGGCTCTGCGTATCGCCCTTACCGCCACCCGTCAGGAGGAACTGACGGTGAAAGAGATTATGGGCAAGCAGGGTATCCGCACGACGGCAGTTGATTTCGGCGGCGAGTTTATGCCCTCCGTGGTAAAGATTATCGAGCGCGCCGTAGTAGCTGCCCAGCGTCAGGGTCTCGTAAGCGAGACCCATGTCGGCGCAGGCGCGGTAGCAGGCGCGGCGCATGCCGCTATCGAGCAGGTGATGCGTAAGGCGGCAGGCTTCAACGTCGGCGGCAAGATAGGGCTGGCACGCTGCGGCGAGCATTTGTGCGTCGCTATCTTCATGGGCGTGGGCGTGCTCAATCTCAACGAGATGTGCGTAGGGCTGGCGCATCGTTCGCTGGCCGGTGATGAATAGAAAGCCTCGTAAAGGAGAAACGTATGAACATTATCGACGTTATCGGCCCGGTGATGATCGGGCCATCCAGTTCCCATACAGCGGGCGCAGTACGGCTGGGGCTACTGGCTGCCGGCATCCTGGGCTCACGGCCGGCAGAGGCGGAAATCCATCTGCACGGCTCTTTTGCGGAAACCTACCGCGGGCACGGCACCGACATGGCGCTGCTGGCAGGACTCATGGGCTGGAAGCCGGACGACGCGCGTATTCCCGAAGCGGAAAGATACGCGGCGGAGTGCGGTATGCGCTATGCTTTCCATAAAATTGATTTAGGCAACCTGACCCACCCCAATACGGTACTGTTCCGTCTGACGGACAGCGCAGGCGGCAGCTGTGAGATTATCGGCTCCTCCGTAGGCGGCGGCCAGGTGAAGGTAACCTCCATCGACGGCTTCCCGGTGGAGCTGACGGGCAGACTGCCCGCCATCTTGACGCTGCACGAGGATAAACGGGGCGTCATCGCACTGGTCAGCAGTACGCTGGCCAACGGGGGCGTCAATATCGCCACTATGCGTCTTTTCCGTAACGACAGAGGCGGCACCGCTTCCATGGTCATCGAATGTGACCAGGACGTACCGCCCAGCATCATCAATCTCATCGGCGCGCTGGAGCAGATTCGTTCTGTACGCTTTATCGCCGGTGTCCTGTGAGGTAGCCCATGAAGAACGATAAGCTTTCATTAGACAGATGGATTGCCGAGGCTGAAGCCAAAGGACAGTCTTTGCAGGAATATCTGGTGGAATATAATATGCAGCAGCTGGAATGTGACCGCGGGCAGCTTTTAAATAAGATGAAGGAAATGCTGCGCGTCATGCGCCAGTCCATTGAATTTGGCCTGACGGGCGTGCGTTCCCACAGCGGGCTGACCGGCGGCGACGCCAAAAAACTGCAGCAGGCCAGGTCCTGCGATTTGTTAGGCGAGAAAGCGCGTGATGCGGTAATCTTTGCCATGGCCGTAGGCGAATGCAACGCGGCTATGGGACGCATCGTAGCGGCACCGACGGCAGGCGCCAGCGGCGTATTACCGGGTGTTTTCTTTGCGCTGGAAAAGCATTATAATCTAAGTGAAGAAACGCTGGCTGAAGGTCTGGTCGTGGCAGGCAGTATCGGCCTGGTCATCGGCGATAGGGCTTCGCTGGCCGGCGCTACCGGCGGCTGTCAGGCAGAATGCGGCAGCGCTGCGGCGATGGCGGCAGGTGCGGCAACAGCCATGCTGGGAGGTACGCCCTCGCAGATAGGCACGGCGGCGGCCATTGTTTTCAAAAATATCCTGGGACTGGTATGCGACCCGGTTGCCGGGCTGGTAGAGGTGCCCTGCATCAAACGCAACGGCTCCTGCGCTTTGCAGGCGCTGGCAGCGGCAGAGCTTGCTCTCTGCGGCATCGGCAGCTTTATACCGGCGGACGAGGCTATCGACGCTATGAAGCGCGTCGGCGACGCCCTGCCCTGCGCCCTCAGAGAAACTGCTGGCGGCGGCATGGCTACCACGCCTACGGCGCTGGCCTGGGCAAAGCAGTATTTCAGCCAGGATAAAGATAAATAATAAAGGAGAGCGGTAATTATGCAGACAATCAGTACAGAAAGAGCTCCAAAAGCATTAGGTCCCTATTCTCAGGCCGTACTGGCAGGCGCCAACCTGTATGTTTCCGGCCAGATTGCTATTAACCCGGAAAGCGGCGAAATGGTACAGACCAGCATCGAGGCGGAAACCGAGCAGATTTTCAGCAATATCGAGGCTATTTTGACGGAAGCGGGCTACAGATTTTTGAATGTTGCCAAGGTTACCGTCTTTACTACCGATATGGCTTACTTTGACGCTGTCAACAAGGTTTACGCCGGTTATTTCAAAGTCGACCCGCCGGCACGTTCTTTCGTGCAGGTAGCTGCCCTGCCCAAAGGCGCGCGTCTGGAAATCGAAGTTGTAGCCGTAAAATAAGAAAATTGAAAAAAATAACAAAAAGTATTGACGTATAGGTGCCTGTGTAGTATAATAACACCTGTCGCCAAGCTATTGAAGTTTGGAAACATTTGGTGGCTGTGGTGAAGCGGTTAACACGGCGGATTGTGGCTCCGTTACGCGAGGGTTCGAATCCCTCCAGTCACCCCACCTTGTAACCTGAAATTGGGGCGTAGCCAAGTCGGTAAGGCACGGGACTTTGACTCCCGCATGCGTTGGTTCGAGTCCAGCCGCCCCAGCCAAGTGATCCACTAGCTCAGTCGGTAGAGCACCTGACTTTTAATCAGGGTGTCCCGCG
>UQXH01000017.1 GCA_900545025.1 uncultured Phascolarctobacterium sp. | reverse complement strand
TCTGCGTTTCGCAATCCGTGAAGGCGGCCGTACCGTTGGCGCCGGCGTTGTTTCCGAAGTAGAAGAAGTTTAATTTTAGTTAGTTCCCGTAAAGTGTGAGGGGCCTAATAGTGCCCCTCATATTCTTATGTTTGTTGGTATGGCCTTGCGATGATGTGAAAGGTTGCTTGCCTGCACGACAGGGAGATTTTCACGGAGTATGTCCGTTCATAGAAACTGGGCGATTTTAGGAGGAAATTTTTTAATGGCTAAATCTCAAAAAATCAGAATACGCCTGAAAGCGTATGATCATAAAGCACTTGATCAAAGTGCTGTAAAAATTGTTGAAACTGCAAAACGTACCGGTGCGCAAGTTTCTGGTCCTATCCCCCTTCCTACTGAAAAAAATATTTATACGATTCTGCGTTCTCCTCATGTTAACAAAGACTCTCGTGAACAGTTCGAAATGCGTACTCACAAAAGACTTGTTGATATTCTGGAACCCACTGCGAAAACCGTTGATGCTCTGATGCGTCTTGATCTTCCTGCTGGCGTAGATATCGAAATTAAACTGTAAGGAGGAGGTGCAAGAATGGCTAAAGGTATTTTAGGTAAAAAACTGGGTATGACCCAAATTTTTGAAGCTGACGGCAGACTGATCCCTGTAACTGTTGTAGAAGCAGGTCCCTGCGTTGTTCTTCAAAATAAAACCGAAGAAACAGACGGTTACAATGCTGTTCAGATCGGTTTCGGTGAAGTTAAGGAAAAACATACTACTAAACCGATGAAAGGCCATTTTGACAAAGCTGGTGTTGCTCCGGTAAAATTTGTCAGAGAATTGCGCTTGGCTGCTCCTTCTGAATACACCGTTGGTCAAAAAATCGCTGCTGACATTTTTGCTGCCGGCGAATTGATCGACGTAACTGGTATTTCCCGCGGCAAAGGTTTCGCAGGTACTATTAAGCGTCATAATTTCGCTCGCGGTCCTATGAAACACGGTTCCAAATCCCATCGTGAACCTGGTTCTATGGGTCCTATGCATTCCGGTCCTGGCGGTCGCGTAATTAAAGGTAAAAAATTGCCTGGCCGTATGGGTGGTGCACAAGTTACCGTTCAACGTCTGACTATTGCAAGAGTAGACGCAGAACGCAATCTTATTCTGGTTAAAGGTGCCATTCCCGGCGCTACAGGTTCTTGCGTAATCGTTAAAGAAACTGTAAAACCTAACAAATAAGATTTAAGCGAAAGAAAGGAGGATGCTTCTAATGCCGAAGTTATCAGTATATAACCTTGCCGGTCAAGTAACCGGTGAAATAGAATTGAATGATCAAGTATTTGGCGTTGAATTTAACGAAGCTGTTGTTCATCAGGCTATCGTTATGCAGCTGGCTAATCAACGTCAAGGTACTTCTGCTACCAAAACCCGCGGTATGGTTCGCGGCGGCGGTCGCAAACCCTGGAAACAAAAAGGCACTGGCCGTGCTCGCTCTGGTTCTACCCGTTCTCCTATTTGGGTAGGCGGCGGTACCACCTTTGGTCCCCAACCTCGCAGCTACGCTAAAAAGATGCCTCGTAAAGCTCGCCGTCTGGCACTCTGCTGCGCTCTGTCCGCTAAAGTTGCCGCTGGCGAAATGGTAGTTGTTGAAGGCCTGACCTTTGACGCACCGAAAACCAAAAATGTAGTTGCAATGCTCGGCGCATTCGACGCGGCTGACAAAAAAGCTCTCATCATCACCGACGGTGATAATGTAAATGTAGAACTTTCCGCACGTAACATGCCGAAAGTAACCGCAATTTCCAACATGGGCCTGAATTGCTTTGATATCCTCAACAGCAACAAAGTGTTCCTGGATAAAGAAATTGTAGAACAAATTGAGGAGGTGCTCGCATAATGGCTGCTAATCCTCGCGATATTTTAATCCGCCCTATCATTACTGAAAAAACTTCCGTAATGATGCAGGAAAACAAATACACCTTCCAGGTTCCCATGGAAGCTAACAAAGTTGAAATCCGCCAGGCTGTTGAAGCTATTTTCGGCGTAAAAGTATTGAGTGTGAACACTATCCGCGTATTTGGCAAAACCAAACGCATGGGTAAATATGTTGGCAAACGTTCCGATTATAAGAAAGCTATCGTGAAGCTTGCTGAAGGCAATACGATTCCCCTTTTCGAAGGAATGTAATTAACGTATTATAAGGAGGTTAAATTAAATGGCTATTAAAAGCTTTAATCCGTATTCTCCTTCCAGACGCTTTATTACTGTGTCTGCCTTCGAAGAGATTACGACTGACAAGCCCTACCGTCCGCTCGTTGAAAAACTCAACAAACATGCGGGCCGTAACAATACAGGCAAAATGACTGTACGCCATCAGGGTGGCGGTCATAAAAGACAATATCGTATCATTGACTTTAAACGCAATAAAGACGGTATCCCGGCTCGCGTTGCTACCATTGAATACGATCCTAACCGTAACGCTCGTATCGCTCTCTTGAATTATGTAGACGGCGAAAAACGTTACATCATCGCTCCGCTTGATCTTAAAGTAGGCGATATGGTTGTAAGCGGTCCGGAAGCCGACATCAAAGTTGGCAACTGCCTGCCGCTGAAAAACATCCCTCTTGGTACCATGGTACACAATGTTGAAATGAAAATCGGCAAAGGCGGCCAAATGGCACGCAGTGCTGGTGCTTCTGCTCAACTGATGGCTAAAGAAGGCGACTACGCTCTGCTCCGTCTTCCTTCTGGCGAAATTCGTAAAGTACATATTAACTGCCGTGCTACTATCGGCCAGGTTGGCAACCTTGATGCTGAAAACATCTGCATCGGTAAAGCTGGTCGCAGCCGTTGGCTGGGTATCCGTCCTGCTAACCGCGGCGTAGTTATGAATCCTAACGATCATCCGCATGGTGGTGGCGAAGGCCATTCTCCTGTTGGTCGTAAACGTCCTGTTACTCCTTGGGGCAAATGTGCTTTCGGTACTCGTACCCGTAAAGAGAAAAAAGCTTCTAGCAAGCTGATTTTAAAACGTAGAACCAAATAATTATAACAGGATAAGGAAAGGAGGCTAACCTAGTGTCCAGATCAGTTAAAAAAGGACCTTTTGTCCATGCAAGTCTTTTGAAAAAAATTGATGCGCTTAATGCCGCTAATGATAAAAAAGTTGTAAAGACCTGGTCTCGCAGCTCTACTATTATTCCGTCTTTCGTTGGTCACACCATTGCGGTTCATGACGGACGCAAACATGTTCCGGTATTCATTACCGAGGATATGGTAGGCCACAAACTGGGAGAATTCGCTCCCACTCGTACTTACAAAGGTCATGCCGATAAGACCACTGGTTTAAAATAAGGGGAAAGGGGGCACAAATAACATGGAAGCAAAAGCAATTGCAAAATATGTTCGCATTGCGCCGCGCAAACTGCGCATCGTAATCAATCTCATCCGCGGCAAATCCGTTGGTGAAGCATTCGCGATCCTCAAATACACCCCGAAGGTTGGTTCTGAGGTAATCGAAAAAGTTCTGCGCAGTGCTGTAGCAAACGCAGAACACAATTTTGATATGAACGTGGATAACCTGATCGTATCTACCTGCTTTGTAGATCAAGGTCCTACCATGAAACGTATTCATCCTCGTTCCCGTGGACAGGCTTTCAAAATTTTGAAACGTTCCAGCCACGTAACTGTAGCAGTTAAAGAAAAATAATCCCGTCAGAAGGAGGAAAAGATAGTGGGTCAAAAAGTTAATCCGCATGGTCTCCGCGTTGGTGTTATCAAAGGATGGGATTCCAAATGGTATGCTGACAAAGACTATGAGAAATTTTTGTTAGAAGATATTAAAATCCGTGAGTTTATTAAAGAAAAACTGTTCTTGTCCGGTATTTCTAAAGTTGAAATCGAACGCGCTTCCAATAAAGCTCGCATTTCCATCCATACTGCAAAACCCGGTATGGTAATCGGCCGTCAGGGCAGCAACATCGAACTGCTGAAATCTGACCTGAAGAAAATGACCGACAGTGCAATCGACATCAACATCGTTGAAGTAAAAACCCCGGATATGGACGCAACTTTGGTTGCAGAGAACATCGCAGCTCAGCTGGAACGCCGTATCGCTTTCCGTCGTGCTATGAAACAATGCGTTGGCCGTACCATGCGTATGGGCGCTAAAGGCATCAAAGTACAGGTTGGCGGTCGTCTTGGCGGCGCTGAAATCGCTCGTAGCGAAAGCTATCGTGAAGGCAGCATTCCTCTGCACACTCTGCGTGCTGACATTGATTACGGTACTGCAGAAGCACATACCACTTATGGCCGTATCGGCGTAAAAGTATGGATCTACAAAGGTGAAGTCCTTCCTGAAAGCAAAGAAGCAGTTAAGGCTGCTCCGGCAAAGGAGGCATAATCAGACATGTTATTACCGAAGAGAGTTAAACATCGTAAACAACATAGAGGTCGTATGACCGGTCGTGCTATGCGCGGTAATAAAATCGCTCATGGTGAATTCGGTCTGGTAGCACTGGAACCTGCTTGGGTAACCAACCGCCAAATCGAAGCAGCACGTATTGCTATGACCCGTTACATCAAACGTGGCGGTCAAGTTTGGATTCAAATTTTCCCGGATAAACCGATCACTGCAAAACCGGCTGAAACCCGTATGGGTAGTGGTAAAGGTTCTCCTGAATACTGGGTAGCTGTAGTAAAACCCGGCCGTGTACTGTTCGAAATGAACGGCGTTAGCGAAGAAGTAGCTAAGGAAGCTATGCGTCTTGCTAGTCACAAACTGCCGATCAAATGCAAATTTGTGACCCGTGCTCAACAGGAAGCCGAAGCTGCCGCACAAGAAAAGGGTGGTGAAGCTTAATGAAAACAACAGAAATTCGTGAAATGTCTGCTGCTGAGTTAGACACCAAATTGGCAGGTTTGAAAGAAGAACTTTTCAATCTGCGTTTTCAAATGGCAACCGGTCAATGTGAAAACCCGATGAAAATTCGTGAAGTTAAGAAATCCATTGCCCGTATCAAGACCATTCAGCGTGAACGTGAACTGAACGCTTAATCGTTTTGAAGTATGAACAAGGAGGAAACAGTCGTGACCGAAGAAAGAAACGCACGTGTTACCCGTATTGGTAAAGTTGTCAGCGATAAAATGCAGAAAACTGTAGTTGTTGCAGTAGAACGTTTCGTTCAGCATCCGCTGTACAAAAAAGGCGTACAACATACTATCAAATTTAAAGCTCATGACGAAAATAACGAAGCACATGTTGGCGACGTAGTTCAAATTATGCAAACTCGTCCGCTGTCCAAAGATAAATGCTGGCGCGTTATTGAGATTTTAGAGCGTGCAAAATAATTATTGCCAATAAGAGCTTGGCAAGGGAGGGAAATCCATGATACAACAACAAACTATCCTTAATGTTGGTGATAACACCGGCGCTAAGAAAGTTATGTGTATTCGTGTATTAGGCGGTTCTTACCGTAAATATGCTAATATCGGTGACGTTATCGTGTGTGCTGTTAAAGATGCATCACCCGGTGGCGTTGTAAAAAAAGGTGACGTAGTTAAAGCAGTTGTTGTTCGTTCCGTAAAAGGTGTTCGTCGTCCCGACGGTTCCTACATCCGTTTCGATGAAAACGCTGCTGTTGTAATAAAAGACGATAAGAGTCCTCGCGGTACCCGTATTTTCGGGCCTGTAGCTCGCGAACTTCGTGATAAGGACTTCATGAAAATTATTTCTCTGGCACCGGAAGTGCTGTAAGAAATCAAATAACGCACTAATAAGGAGGTGTTCTTGACATGGCAAATGCTGTAAAGCTGCATGTTAAAAAAGGCGATACCGTTCTTGTTTTATCCGGTAAGGACAAAGGCAAGCAAGGTAAAATCGTTGAAGCTCTGCCTAAGAAAGCCAAAGTTGTGGTTGAAGGCGTAAATAAAGTAAAACGTCATACCAAACCGTCTCAAGCAAATCCTCAAGGCGGTATTATTACTAAAGAAGCTCCGATCTCTTCTTCTAAAGTAATGCTGGTATGCCCGGCTTGCAAAAAAGCTACCCGTATTAAAAAGACCGCTGTTGCTGGTGCATTCGTAAGAACCTGCAAAAAATGCGGTGAAGTTATTGATAAATAATAAATTCCGGGAAAGGAGGAACTAATTGAATGGCAAAGACCAGATTGCAAGAAAAATATTTGTCTGAAGCTGTTAAAGGCCTGATGGACAAATTCCAATATAAAAACGTTATGGAAATTCCTAAAATTGAAAAAGTTGTCATCAACATGGGTGTTGGCGAAGCAGTAGGCAACAGCAAAGCTCTGGAATCCGCAGTTGCTGATATGACCGTTATCGCAGGTCAAAAACCTGTTATCACTAAAGCTAAAAAATCCATTGCAGCTTTCAAAGTACGTCAAGGTATGCCTTTAGGTGCAAAAGTTACCCTGCGTGGTGACCGTATGTACTTCTTCCTTGATAAGCTGATGAATCTCGCTCTTCCGCGTGTACGTGACTTCCGCGGTGTAAGTGCTACATCTTTTGATGGACGCGGCAACTACGCTTTAGGACTTAAAGAACAATTGATTTTCCCGGAAATTGAATACGATAAGATTGATAAAGTACGCGGAATGGATATTATCATTGTTACTACCGCTAAGACTGACGAGGAAGCTAGAGAACTGCTCAGACTCCTCGGAATGCCGTTCAGCGCATAAGGTGAGGAGGGAATACTTTGGCTAAGAAAGCCCTGATTGAAAAATGGAAAAGCGAACCTAAATACGAAGTTCGCCGTTATAACCGCTGCAAAATCTGCGGCAGACCTCATGGCTATATGCGTAAATTTGGCCTCTGCCGTATCTGCTTCCGTGAATACAGCTACAAAGGTGCTATTCCGGGCGTAACCAAAGCAAGCTGGTAATACCGACAACAAGGAAGGAGGGTATATAAGTATGGTAATGACTGACCCGATCGCTGATATGCTTACCCGTATCCGTAATGCAAATTCAGTTCATCACGATAAAGTTGAAATCCCCGGCAGCAAGATTAAAGTTGCTATTGCTGAAATCCTGAAAGCCGAAGGTTTCATTAAAGATTTTGAAGTAATTGCTGATAACAAACAGAACGTTATTCGTGTTAGCCTGAAATACGGTGCTAATAAGGAAAAGGTTATTTCCGGTATTAAACGTATTTCCAAACCTGGTCTGAGAGTTTACTCTCAAAAAGACCAACTGCCTAGGGTCCTTGGTGGTCTCGGTATCGCAGTAATTTCTACTTCCCAAGGCCTGATGACCGACAAAGCTGCTCGCAAAGCTGGTTTAGGCGGCGAAGTACTCGCATACGTATGGTAATACTAAAAAGATAGGAGGTGCTCGTACGTGTCTAGAATTGGTAAAATGCCAATTACTGTTCCCGCTGGTGTAACAGTTACTATTGAAAACAATTTTGTGACCGTTAAAGGTCCTAAAGGCGAACTTTCCCGCCAAATCAATAAAAACATGAAATTGACCCTGGACAACGGTGTTCTGACCGTAGAACGTCCCAGCGATGAAAAAGAAGATCGCGCTATGCACGGTCTGTCCCGTACCCTGATCAACAACATGATCATCGGCGTAACTCAAGGTTTCAGCAAAACTCTGGAGATTAATGGTGTTGGTTACCGTGCTGCTAAACAAGGTCAAAACATTAACTTCACTCTCGGATTCGCTCATCCGGTAGTTAAAGAGCCGCCTGCTGGTATTACCTTTGAAGTACCTGCTCCGAACAAGATCGTTGTAAGCGGTGCTGATAAAGAAGTTGTAGGCGCAGTTGCTGCCGAAATCCGTACCCTGCGTCCGCCCGAACCTTACAAAGGCAAAGGTATTCGTTATGAAGGCGAATTTGTACGTCGTAAGATTGGTAAAGCCGGCGCTAAAGGCAAGAAATAATTTCTAAAAGAAGGGAGTGAAACTCTTGCTTAACAGAGTTGATAAAAACGAGAAACGTCAAAAACGTCATCTCCGTTCTCGTAGATATATTTACGGTACTGCAGAAAGACCCCGTCTCAACGTATATCGTTCCTTGTCCAACATTTATGCACAAGTAATTAACGATGAAACCGGTGAAACTATCGCTGCTGCAAGCACCGTAGAAAAAGAATTAAAAGCTACCTATGGCGGCAATATCGAAGCTGCTAAAGTTGTAGGCAAAGCTATTGCTGAAAAAGCACTGGCTAAAGGTGTTAAAGAAGTAGTATTCGACCGTGGCGGTTACCTGTATCACGGACGTATCGCTGCACTGGCTGAAGCCGCTCGTGAAGCTGGCTTAGTATTCTAAGAGAAGGAGGAAACATAATGGCGAATTTCGAAAATAAAGAAAACGAATTAAAAGAGAAAGTCGTTTTCATCAACCGTGTTGCTAAGGTTGTTAAAGGCGGACGTCGTTTCTCCTTCGCTGCACTTGTTGTTGTAGGTGACGAAAATGGTCATGTAGGTATGGGCCTGGGCAAAGCTGCAGAAGTTCCTGAAGCTATCCGCAAAGGCGTTGAAGATGCTAAGAAAAACCTGGTATCTGTTGCTCTTGTTGGTACCACCATCCCTCATGAAGTAATCGGTGTATTTGGCGCTGGCCGCGTATTCCTGAAACCGGCTGCAGAAGGTACCGGCGTTATCGCTGGCGGCCCTGTTCGTGCGGTACTGGAACTGGCAGGTGTTCGTGATATTCTTACTAAATCTCAAGGCTCTTCTAACCCGAACAATGTTGTTCGCGCAACTATCGAAGGTCTGAAAGCTTTGAAGAGTGCTGAAGCTGTTGCTGCTCTGCGTGGTAAAACCGTAGAAGAATTGTTGGGCTAAGGAGGACTTTGTGATGGCACAAATTAAAATCACCCTGACCCGCAGCCTGATCGGTTACCCGAAAGATCAACGCGCAACCGTTAAAGCTCTGGGCTTAGGCAAAATCAATACTAGTGTTGTAAAAGAAGACACTCCGACTATTCGCGGTATGGTTCACAAAGTAGAACATCTCGTGAAAGTTGAAGAAGCGTAAGACAAGGAGGTGTAGTGAATATGAATTTACATGAATTGTCTCCCGCTCCGGGATCTAAACGTGTTCATGTTCGTGTAGGCCGTGGTTTGGGTTCCGGTCTTGGCAAAACTTCCGGTAAAGGCCAAAAAGGTCAGAAATCCCGTTCCGGCGGTGTAAAACGTCCGGGCTTCGAAGGTGGTCAAAGACCTTTGTACCTGCGCCTCCCGAAACGTGGTTTCTATAACAGATTCGGCAAGGATTATGTTGAAATCAATGTAAGCGTACTGAACCGCTTTGAAGATGGCACCGTTGTTGAACCGGTAATGCTTATCGAAGAAGGCATTGTTAAAAACGTTCGTGACGGTATCAGAATCCTTGGCAATGGCGAACTGACCAAAAAACTTACTGTTCAAGCTATGGGCTTCAGCAAATCCGCTGAAGAAAAAATTATTGCAGCTGGCGGTAAAGTTGAGGTGATCTAAAGTGTTAGCAGCCCTTGCGAACATATTTAGAATTACGGAACTCAGGCAAAAAGTTGTTTTTACTCTCGCCATGTTCATCGTATTCCGGGCTGGAACACATATACCTGTTCCTGGCGTAAATGCCACTGTTATCGAGCAGTTATTCCAAAGCGGCAATCTTTTTGGACTGCTGGATATGTTCAGCGGCGGCGCCTTGAGCAAATTCTCAATTTTTGCTATGAGTATTACCCCATATATTAATGCTTCAATTATTTTGCAGCTCTTAAAGGTAGTCGTGCCTACTTTGGAACAATGGTCCAAGGAAGGCGAGGAAGGCTATAAGAAGAATGTCAAGCTCACTCGTATGCTGACTGTGGTGCTGGCATTCATCCAGGCTTGCGGCATGGCTTATGGTTTAAAGATGGCAATCAATAACCCCGGGATTATTTCGATTCTGATGATTGCCGTTACCCTTACTGCCGGCACCGTCTTTTTGATGTGGATCGGCGAGCAGATTACTGCCAGGGGCGTCGGCAACGGTATTTCACTGATTATCTTTGCCGGTATCGTTTCCAGGCTGCCGGATGGACTCAAAATTATTTTCCAATATTTACAGGCTGGCACTGTTAACCTGCTGAACGTTATTTTGTTCGCGGTGATTGCTTTGGCGATGATCGTATTTGTAATTATGATTTCCCAAGGCATTCGCAAAATACCTGTTCAATACGCAAAACGTGTAGTCGGTAAAAAAATGTATGGCGGCCATACCAGTTATATTCCTTTAAAGGTTAATCAGGCGGGTGTTATCCCGATCATCTTTGCGTCTTCCGTACTGATGTTCCCGGTTACGATAGCACAGTTTGTAGACGTACCCTGGGTTAAGACGATGGGTCAGCTGTTTGAGTGGGGCAGCCCGCTGCAGACAACCCTGTACGTTCTGATGATTCTGTTCTTCACTTACTTCTATACTGCAGTAAGTCTGAACATCGGTGATATGTCCGACAATATCAAAAAGAACGGCGGCTTTATTCCTGGACTGCGTCCTGGTAAGCCAACAACCGATTATCTGGACAGAGTTATGTCCAGGATCACTCTGGCTGGTGCAATCTTCTTATCCCTGATTGCGCTTATGCCTCATGTAGTAGGCTGGATCACCAGCATCGAAGGTATCTACTTCGGTGGTACAGCACTTTTAATCGTAGTCGGTGTAGCATTGGATACTATGAAGCAAATAGAGTCCCTGGTACTGATGCGTCACTATCATGGCTTTATGAAATAGGAGGAATTCAGAATGTATATTCTTTTAATGGGACCTCCGGGTGCTGGCAAAGGCACTCAAGCAGAAAAACTTATCAATGAATTCAAAATCCCTCATATCTCCACCGGAGATATGTTCCGTGCTGCTGTAAAGCAAGGCACAGAACTTGGTAAAGAGGCCAAAAGATATATGGACGCCGGCGGACTTGTTCCCGACGTCGTTACCATTGGAATCGTGCGCGAAGGTTTAGCAAAACCTGAATGTGCAAAAGGTTTCATTTTAGATGGTTTTCCGAGAACTGAGGAGCAGGCAGTTGCTCTTGACGGAATTCTGAAAGACCTGGGCATTAAATTGACCGGTGTGGTTAATATCGTTGTTCCCGATGCTGAGCTGGTTGGCAGGGTAACAGGCAGACGCATCTGCAAAGCTTGCGGCGCTACCTACCATGTAAGCTTCAACCCCAGCAAAGTGGAAGATGTGTGCGATAAATGCGGCGGTAACCTGTATCAGCGTGATGATGATAAAGAAGCTACCGTTAAAAATCGCCTGGAAGCATATCACTCCCAGACGGAACCGTTGATCGAGTACTACAAAAAACAAGGCGTATACAAAGAAATCGACGGCCTGCAGGCTATTGACAAAGTATATGCTGACGTTAAAGCTAGTCTCGCTGGCAATAATTAAGGAGGTACTGCTGTGTCCAAACAAGACGTCATTGAAGTTGAAGGCACAATTCTTGAAGCACTTCCTAACGCCATGTTCCAGGTACAACTGGAAAACGGCCACGTTATTCTGGCGCACATATCCGGTAAGATACGTATGAACTTCATCAAAATTTTGCCTGGCGACAGGGTTACCGTGGAGCTTACTCCTTACGATCTCAATCGTGGAAGAATTACTTATCGGTTCAAATAACCAAGACAGGCAAGAGGAGGTTTTAAATATGAAAGTCAGACCGTCTGTTAAGCCAATATGTGAAAAATGCAAAGTCATCAAACGTAAAGGCCATGTTATGGTAATCTGTGAAAATCCGAAACATAAACAAAAACAAGGTTAAGAGAAGGAGGTGTGCATGAATGGCACGTATTTCTGGTGTCGATTTACCGAGAGATAAACGTATTGAATACGCTCTGCCGTACATCTACGGTATTGGTCTTACTCTGTCTCGTGAAATCCTGGCTAAAACTGGTATCAATCCGGACACTCGCGTTCGCGACCTGACCGAAGAAGAAGTTGCTAAGATCCGTGAAACGATCGATAACGACTATAAAGTAGAAGGTGACCTCCGCCGTGAGGAATCCCTGAACATTAAACGCCTGATCGAAATTGGCAGCTATCGTGGCAGAAGACATCGTATGGGTCTGCCCGTTCGTGGTCAGAATACTAAAAACAATGCCCGCACCCGTAAAGGTCCGAAACGTACTATTGCAGGCAAGAAGAAATAATTAGCGAGGGAGGGATAAACCAGTGGCTGGCAAGAAAGTTGTTCGCAACAAGAAAAAAGTTAGCAAAAATATCATCAACGGTGTAGCGCACATCCGCTCCACCTTCAATAATACAATCGTTACCATCGCTGATACCGAAGGTAATGTTCTGAGCTGGGCTTCCGCAGGTGGACTTGGTTTCCGCGGCAGCCGTAAAAGCACTCCGTTTGCTGCTCAAATGGCTGCAGAAGAAGCAACCAAGGCTGCAATGGAACATGGCTTGAAACAAGTTGAAGTTTACGTTAAAGGTCCTGGCGCTGGTCGTGAAGCTGCAATCCGTGCACTTCAGGCTGCAGGTCTCGAAGTTAACTCCATTAAAGACGTTACTCCGATTCCGCACAATGGCTGCCGTCCGCCTAAACGCAGAAGAGTATAATTGGAGGTGTAACTTAGATGGCAATTGATAGAACGCCTGTCCTGAAAAGATGCAGATCTTTAGGTATGTCTCCGGCTTTTCTGGGCATTAGCAAAGAATCTAACCGTCAGGTTAGACGTCAGAACAGAAAAAAGAGCGAGTATGGCATTCAGTTAACTGAAAAACAGAAAGCTAAATTTATCTATGGCGTACTGGAAAAACAATTCCGTGGCTACTATGATAAAGCTAAAAAAATGGAAGGTATTGCTGGTGAAAACCTGTTAATCCTTCTGGAAAGAAGAATTGACAACGTGGTATTCCGCCTTGGTCTGGCTAACACCCGCCGTCAAGCTCGTCAAATCGTAAGACACGGCCACATTGCTGTAAACGGCAAACGTCTGGACATTCCTTCTGCTTTGATTAAAGTAGGCGACGTTATCTCCGTTATGGAAAACAGCCGTGCTAAAGAATATTTCAAAGGTATGGAAGAAACTCTGGCAACCAAAGCTGTTCCGGCTTGGTTGGTACTTGACGCTCAAAACCTGGGCGGTAAGGTAGATCGTTTCCCGACTCGTGAGGAAATTGATGTTCCTATTGAAGAACATCTCATCGTAGAATTGTACTCCAAATAATTAGTGAACATCTTATGCCACCCAACTATGAGGCGTATTGTGGTAATACGTGAAAGAAGGAGGCTTTCCGCATGATTGAAATAGAAAAACCCAAAATGGTTACAGCTGATATCAGCGAAGATGGCCGCTATGGCAAATTCGTTTGGGAGCCGTTGGAAAGAGGCTATGGCATTACACTGGGCAACAGTCTGCGCCGTGTTCTGCTTTCCTCCTTACCGGGGGCAGCAGTTACCCATGTAAAGATTGATGGCGTACTGCATGAGTTTGCTACAATTCCTGGTGTTAGAGAAGATGTCGCAGACATCATTCTTAACATCAAGGCCCTGTGCCTGAAAATGGAATGCGAAGAGGAAAAAATCCTGCGTATTGAATGCTCTGGTGAGCAGGAAGTCACTGCTGCCAATATTATTGCAGACAGCGATGTAGAGATTTTGAACCCTGAGCTGCACATTGCGACTTTAGATAAAGATGCTGTATTCAACATGGAAATCCATGTGAATAAAGGTCTTGGCTATGTACCGTCTGAAAAGAATAAGCTGGCAGATCAGCCGATTGGAGTAATCCCGGTTGACTCCATTTATTCTCCTATTACCAGAGTAAAATTCGGTGTAACCGATACCCGTGTCGGTAATGTTACCAACTACGATAAACTGACTCTGGAAGTATGGACCGACGGCAGCGTAATGCCGGATGAAGCTGTAAATATGGCTTCCAGCATCATGATTGATTATCTCAAGTTATTCCAGACCGGCGATGTAACTAAACCGATGATTAGTGTTGCCGGCGGTTCCGATCCGGAAGGCGAAGAACCAAAAGTTGAAGGACCTGGCGCAATGTCTATCGACGACCTTGATTTGTCCGTCCGCAGCAATAACTGCTTGAGACGTGCAGGTATCAACACTGTTGAAGAGTTGACCCAGAAATCCGAAGAAGATATGATGAAAGTACGTAACTTAGGCCGTAAGTCCCTTGATGAAGTTAAGAAAAAATTAGCTGATTTAGGTTTGTCTTTACGCAAGAGTGACGAAGAATAATAAGGGGGTCGGAAACGAATGGCATACAGAAAACTGGGCCGTAATTCCAGCAACCGTAAAGCTTTGTTTCGCAGCATTTTAACTTCCTTCTTCAAATATGGTAGAATCGAAACCACCATTACCAAAGCTAAAGAAGTTGCAAGCAAATCTGCACAACTGATTACTTTGGCAAAACAAAACGACCTGCATGCACGTCGTCAAGTTTTGGCTATCCTGGTTGATGAAGATGTAACCAGAAAACTGTTTGAAGAAATTGCTCCGAAATATGAAGGCAGACAAGGCGGCTTTACTCGTATTTATAGAGTTGGTCCTCGTCGCGGTGATGCTGCTGAAATGGCAATCATTGAGCTCATCTAATCAGAGCTTTCAAAGCAGGAACTTTTGTTCCTGCTTTTTTCATTTATACGGATAAGTTGATTTTACAACCTGCCTTGCGGCAGGTTTTTTTACTTTTTTAAGGGAAAATAACGATAATTTACTGGATAGACACAAATTTTTACTTGAAAAGATTATAATTAAATTAAACGATAGTTAATGAGCAGGAAGTGGTATTATGGAGAAAAACAAAAATCAGCTGGGCAGTGAGAAAATAAATATCCTGCTGCGTCGTTTTGCTACGCCCAGTATTATCGCCATGATGGTAGGGGCGCTTTATAATATCATCGACCAGTTCTTTATTGGCAATTATATCGGTATGTATGGGAATGCAGCTACAAATGTGGCCTTGCCTTTTACTACTATCTGTATGTCCTGGGCACTGATGAGCGGTGTTGGCGGTGCCTCCGGCTTCAACCTTAATCTGGGCGCAGGCAAGAAGGATATTGCAGGCAGATACATGGGGACTGCCCTAATGATGTTGGCAGGCGGCGGCATCGTACTGTCTGCGGCTGTAATGCTTTTTTTAGAGCCGCTGCTGCTTTTTTGCGGCTCCACACCAGAGGTTATGCCTTATGCCCGCAGCTTTACCAGTATAAGCTGCCTGGGCTTGCCTCTTTTAGTTTTTTCTACTGGTGCCAGTCATTTAATCCGTGCTGACGGAAGTCCGCGCTATGCTATGTTTACGGCACTCAGCGGTGCTTTGCTGAATTGCTTTTTTAATCCGCTGTTTATTTCCGCGCTGGGTTTTGGCATTGCAGGCTCTGCTATGGCTACGGTAGTCGGTCAGGCTGTTTCATCACTTTTGGCAATTTGGTATTTTTGCAGGCGCCTGCAGTCAGTACGTCTGACGCAGGATTGTTTCAAATTTTCATTGTCAAGAATGGGACATGTGGTGGGATTGGGCTCGTCAAACTGCATCAATCAGCTGGGCATGATGGTAGTGCAGATAACGCTGAATAATACGCTTACCTATTACGGCGCCCAGTCAGTATATGGCAGTGATATTCCGCTGGCAGTAGTAGGCATTATTACTAAGGTCAATATGATTTTCTTTTCGGTTATTATCGGTATTTCCCAGGGAATGCAGCCCATTGCCAGCTTTAATTATGGCGCCGGCAATTATGCGCGGGTTACCGCAGTGTTAAAATTAGCGCTGAAAACAGGCGCCTGCATTTCGCTGTTTTCTTTTATTTGCTTTCAATGCTTTGCCAGGGAGCTGGCGGGTGTTTTTGGCGAAGGCTCAGAGATATATTTTCAGTTTGCCGAGGAATATTTTCATATCTATTTGTTTGGTACGTTATATAATTTTTTGCAGCCTATTATATCTAACTTTTTTTCTGCTATCGGAAAAGCGCAGAAAGGTGTATTATTATCTTTGACGAGGCAGGTAATTTTTCTGCTGCCGTTGATTGTCCTGCTGCCTCGATTTTATGGCATCGACGGAGTCATGTATGCAGGTGTAGCTGCCGATACTTGTGCCGGTCTTTTGGCGTTGTTGCTTGCATATAGGCAGGGGAGGCTTTTGCTGGTTAAGGCTGGCGGGTAATGAATATGGAAAGAAGGTGCATGATGCTTACTAAGAATTTTGTTGAATTTCTGTATGAGGCAGCGCATATCCAGCGCTGGAACGATCATATCCGTCCGGGTGGTTTTACGGAGCTGGATAAACAGGCGCATAAAATGATGATTCTTTATGTTCTGGCGCGCCATGAAGAGGATGACCACGGCGCAGAGCTGGATTGGCGCGTGCTTATCGAAGGCGGAATTTTTGAGTTTTTGCATCGTAACGTGCTTACGGATATTAAGCCGCCTGTTTTCCATGAGCTGATGCGCGTACACGGCGATAAGCTTAATAAGTGGGTTTTTCACGAGTTGCAGAGACGTATTCCAGATATAGATGCTGTCTTTATGCAGAATATGGAAAAGTATTTTACTGATACCAAAGCAAACAGGCTGGAAAAGAAACTGCTGCGGGCAGCGCATTATCTTGCTACTCAGTGGGAATTTGAGAAAATCTATCATTTCAATCAGGGCATCTACGGCATTGAAGAAACTAAGCAGGCTATTGAAAGTGAGATTGAGGATCATTTTGATCTGGCAGGCGTGCAAAAGCTGGCGTTGAAAGGCAAGAGCAGTAAGTTTATTGATTTGGTTGGACAGCTGCGTTTTCAGAAGCGTTGGGCGCAGTCTCCCCGCGTACCGGAAACCTCCGTTATGGGACATGTGCTTTTAGTAGCTATCATGGGTTATTTCTGCGCCGTACAGCTGAAAGCTTCAGACGAGCGGATTGTAGGAGATTTTTTGTGCGGACTGTTCCATGATTTGCCTGAGGTACTTACCAGGGATATTATCTCCCCGGTAAAACGCAGTGTAGAAGGATTAGACGAGCTGATTAAGAAAATTGAAGAAAGACAGATTGCTGAAAAGATCCTGCCGCTTTTGCCATACAGCTGGCACAGTGATATTATTTACTATACGCAGAATGAATTTGCTGACAAGGTAGTTATTGATGGCAAGGTAATTCTTACTACGCCGGAAAAGATAAATGCAGAGTATAATACGGGCGGCTACCGCCCTATTGACGGCAGTATGCTCAAGGGCTGTGATAATCTGGCGGCTTTTGTAGAGGCATGGCTGTCGCGCAGGTATGGCATTACCTCCAAGCATCTGGAAGAAGCGGAACAGGCACTCAGAGAGCAGTATGCAGGCAGGATTGTCGGCGGCATTGACTTTGGGAAGATTTATCAAGAGTTTTAGATTGAGCATTATGTAAAAAAATTAACATAGTTATGGGTGAAATGAAGAAATACTGTATGCACAATTAGTTTTGTAGACAGGCAGGTATACGTATCAGTATAATGAAAATGTATTGAGTAATTTTAATGAGATAAGGGGGCTACTAACCATGAACATTTTTGAAATGGCAAAAATTCCTTTGCAAAAAGCTATTGAAACTATAAATCTTGACCCGGGCGCTGCTGCTATCATTGCCGTACCGGAACGTACGCTGGAAGTTTCCGTCCCGGTCAAGATGGATGACGGAAGCACTAAGGTGTTTACCGGTTATCGCAGCCAGCACAGCAGTATTTTAGGACCTGCTAAAGGCGGCGTACGTTATCATCAGAATGTAACTTTGGATGAAGTAAAGACCTTGGCTTTCTGGATGACCTGCAAATGCGCGGTTGCCGGACTGCCCTATGGCGGCGGCAAAGGCGGCATCATTGTCGATCCGTCTACCTTGTCCAAACGTGAACTGGAAGCTTTGACGCGGGCCTATATTGATAAGATTGCGCCGATTATCGGTGAAAAGCGTGATATTCCGGCACCGGATATGAATACCAATGCCCAGATCATGGGCTGGATGATGGATGAATACAGCAAGATTACCGGTCAATTTGAGCCTGGCTTTATTACCGGTAAGGCTATCTGCGTAGGCGGCTCACTGGGACGTACTGCTGCAACCGGCCGCGGCGTTGTTGTGGCGGCGCTGGAAGCTATGAAGCTGAAAAATATTGCTCCGGCAGAAGCAACCTGTGCTGTACAGGGATTTGGCAATGTTGGCAGTTGGACTGCAAAACTGTTCTATGATGCAGGCGTGAAGATTGTGGCGCTCAGCGATGTTAACGGCGCTATTTATAATAAGGACGGCTTCAATCCGTATGAAGTAGATGAATTTGTTAAAAAGACCGGCAGCGTAGTTAATTATCCCGGCAGCGAGGCAATCAGCAACGCTGATTTGCTGGCTATGGAGGTTACCGTACTGGCACCCTGCGCTATGGAACTGCAGATTACCGGCGAAAATGCCGATGCTGTTAAAGCGCTTATCGTGGCTGAAGGCGCTAACGGACCTACCACTCCTGACGCTGACGAAATCCTGGATAAGAAAGGTATCATGGTTATTCCTGACATCCTGGCTAATGGCGGCGGCGTGACTGTAAGTTACTTTGAATGGGTACAGAACCTGTATCGTTATTTCTGGTCCGAAGAAGAAGTAATCGAAAAACAGACCGTGATGATGCGCACTGCTTTCAAAAATGTTTATGAGGCAGCACAGAAATATAAGGTCGATATGCGCGTTGCGGCTTATATCGTTGCTTTAAGTACTCTTGCCGAGGCTATGAAAATAAGAGGCATGTACTGATATTTGGCGGTTTAATAAAGACGCAGTCTGCATTGCAGATTGCGTCTTTATGTTTAGGCAGATAATATGGTTAAGCTATTGACAATTTAATGCAGCTAATTTTATAAAACTTAATTAAAAGAAATACTTTTAAGTGTAAAATAGTTTACAAAATAATAAAAGCAGAAAAATTTTTTTTGAAAAATTAAAAAAATCAATTTTTTATTGTACATTGTACAAGGACAATCGCCAAAAGAGTTTTAAAGAATGTATTTTTTGTAAAAACAAAATTAAAGATTAACAATAAATGTCCACAGAGTATTGTTGCATTAAAGAGAAAAATACGAAAACATAATTATAAAAGTGTTACAAAATATGTGAAATTTATGTGTTGTAAAAATTTTCTGCCAATGCTATAATCTGCTTAAACTTACAGCTGCGGTGTACAGGCAGCAGAAGGAAGAGAGGTTATGTAGTATGAAGATGAAAAAGATTTTATCCGTCCTGCTGGCATCTGCAGTTATGGTAAGCGCACTTACCGGCTGCGGCAGCGACAAAAAGGAAAGCGCTGCTGACAGCAATACCGTCAAGATTGGCGTGTTCCTGCCCCTGACTGGCGATAATGCGGCCGGCGGCGAACTGGAACTGCGCGGTATCAAACTGGCCAACAAGCTGCATCCCGAAGTTTTAGGCAAGAAAGTCGAACTCGTCGTTGCAGATAATAAATCCGATAAGGCAGAAGCTGCTTCTGTTGCGGCGCGCCTGATTGAAAAAGATAAAGTTGTCACCCTGCTGGGCAGCTATGGTTCTTCCCTGGCTATGGCAGCTGGCAATATCGTTAAGGAGAGCAAGGTTCCGGCAATCGGTACCAGCTGCACCAATCCTCAGGTTACTGCCAACAACGATTATTATTTCCGCGCCTGCTTCATCGACCCCTTCCAGGGTACTGTAATGGCTAACTACGCTTACAATAAAGGCGCTCGTAAGGTTGCCATCGTACAGGAAGTTTCCAATGACTATTCCGTAGGTCTGGCAAAATTCTTTAAAGAAGCATTTGTTAAATTGACCGGAGATCCCAATGCAATCATTGATATTGCTAATTATCAGACCGGCGACAAAGACTTTACTGCAGTATTAACTAACCTGAAAGCAAAAAATCCCGACGCTGTATTTGCACCGGGCAACTTTACCGAATCTGCACTTTTGATTAAACAGGCTCGTCAGCTGGGTATCGAAGCTCCTTTCATGGGCGGCGACACCTGGGAGACTCAGGAATTTATTGACGTAGGCGGCGAAGAAGTAGAAGGTGCTGTAATGTCTACTGCGTTTGACCGTGAAAAAGCTTCTACCGAAGAAGCTCAGAAGTTCCTGAAAGCTTATACCGATGAATACAAGAGCGAGCCTTCCGCTCTGACCGCAATGGCTTATGATTCCTATCTGATTGCTATTGACGCTATCAAACGCGCTAACAGCACCGATCCACAGAAGATTCGTGACGCTATTGCCAAGACGAAGGATCTGGAAGCCGTTACCGGTAAGACCACTCTGGATGAAAATGGCGATGCTATCAAGGCTGCTGTTATCAAAGAAGTTAAGAACGGCAAATTCAAATATCTGGATTTTGTTGACGTAAAATAATATCTGGAACCTGATATGCTCCTTCTTCCGGCGGAGGCGGGAGCATATTTTGTTTGACAGTTTATGGTGGTGACAAAATGGACTTTTTCAGTGAATTTTTTCAGGCTATTACCAATATGTCCGCAACCAGCCTGGCACAGCACGTGGTCAACGGCGTTTCGCTGGGCAGCCTGTACGCGCTGATTGCAATAGGTTATACCATGGTATACGGCATTTTGCTGATGATTAACTTTGCTCATGGCGATATAGTTATGATGGCCTGCTATTTTGCTTTCTTTGGGATTACAGTCTTTCACGTTCCCTGGTATTTTACCTTTCTCGGCGTTATTGTCGCTACGGCATTGCTGGGGGCGGTAATTGAAAGGACTGCTTACCGGCCATTACGTGATGCGCCGAAAAATTCTGTCCTCATTTCCGCAATCGGTGCGTCTTTCCTGCTGGAAAACCTGGCCAACTACCTGTTCAGCGGCCGTCCGCTCCGTTTTCCCGATATTCCGCTGCTCAGCGATAATATCGAGGTAGGCGGCGTACAGATTCAGGCCATCTGTATCGTTATCCCGATAATGACATTTTTAAGCCTGTGGGTATTGCTGCATATCGTTAACCATACCAAGATCGGTATGGCGATGCGTGCAGTGTCCAAGGACTATGAAATTGCCCGGGTGATGGGTGTCAATATTGACCGGGTTATTTCCATTACCTTCATTATCGGCAGTGCCCTTGCTGCCATCGGCGCCTTTATGTGGGGCGTGCGCTATCCGGGTATTACTCCTATGCTGGGCGTCATGCCGGGGCTGAAATGCTTTATTGCGGCAGTTATCGGCGGTATCGGCAATATCAAGGGAGCGGTTATCGGCGGCTTCATCCTGGGTTTAGGCGAGGTATTCATCGTCGCTTTCTTCCCTCAGCTGTCTGGCTACCGCGACGCTTTTGCTTTTATCGTCCTTATCGTTATCTTATTTTATAAGCCTACGGGACTTTTGGGCGAAAAAACTACGGAGAAGGTGTAAGCATGGACAAGAAAAGAAATATTTTGCTGACGGCAGTCTGCGTTGTTGTCCTTTTCGGTGCTGCCTGCTTCGCTCAGTTTGAACTGGATTCTTATATCCGCAGGATAATCAACCTGTGTCTTATTTATGCCATTATCGGGCTTTCCATGAACCTGACCAACGGTTTTGCCGGGCAGTTCAGTCTGGGACAGGCTGGCTTTATGGCTGTGGGAGCTTATGTGGTCGGAATTTTTACGGTACCCGTAGAACTGAGAGAGAACGTGTTCTACGCCGTGCCTATGAATCCGTTGATTGCCGATATTGAGATGCCGTTGTGGCTGGCGCTGCTGGTTGGCGGCTTATTGTCTGCCCTGATTGCCTTCCTTATTGGCACGCCTGTGCTGCGGCTGCGCGGCGACTACCTGGCAATCGCGACCCTCGGCTTTTCGGAAATCATCCGTATCATCATTACCAATGCGCAGAGCTTTACTAACGGCGCTTTGGGTATCAAGGATATTCCCGCATTGAACGATGTGCGCTATATCTATATTGCTACGGCGGTAACTTTCCTTTTTATTACGGCTTTAATCAACTCTTCTTACGGGCGTGCGTTCAAGGCTATCCGTGAAGATGAGATTGCGGCAGAGGCTATGGGCGTCAATCTGTTCAGGCATAAATGTCTGGCCTTCATGCTCAGCGCTTTCTTTGCCGGTATCGGCGGGGGGCTGTACGGCGCACTGCTGGGCACGGTAGACCCGAAGAATTTTCTCTTTACGCTGACTTATAACTTCCTGCTGATTATCGTTTTAGGCGGTATGGGCAGTATCACCGGCAGCATGCTGGGGGCTGTCATCGTTACTGCGGGCTTGGAATTCCTGCGTGTCTTTGACGAGCCGATGGTATTGTTCGGCATGGATATCCCGCTGTTCCGCCCCGGCTTCCGCATGGTAATCTTTTCCGTCCTGCTCATGGTGTGCGTGCTGTTCTGGCGCAAGGGCATCATGGGTACCAGCGAGTTTACCTGGGATAAATTCATTGCTTTCTGCAAGAATCCCGTAAAATATTGTCTGGGGAAAGGAGCTAAATGATGAGCACCATTCTGAAAACTGATAGAATAACTATGCGCTTTGGCGGCGTTACCGCAGTCAACGAGCTTAAACTTGATATTCGTGAGCATCAGATCGTAGCATTGATCGGGCCTAACGGCGCGGGCAAGACGACGGCATTTAATATGATTACCGGCGTGTATACGCCTACCAGCGGCGACGTAATGTATACGCTGCCGTCAGGTGAGGCAATCAAGATTACCGGCAAGCGTCCCAGTGAGATTGCCAGGATGGGGATTGCCCGTACTTTCCAGAATATACGTCTGTTCAAGGATTTGTCTGTTTATGAAAACGTCATGATTGCCAAGCATCTGCATCTGCAGTCCGGTTTTATGTCGGCAGCGCTGCATCTGCCATGGTATAATAAGGAGCAGAAAGCCATGGAGCAGGACGTCAGGGAACTGCTCCAGAAAGTAGATTTGTGGGATGTACGTGAAGAAAAAGCGTCCAGCCTGCCTTACGGCAAGCAGCGTCGCTTGGAGATTGTACGCGCCCTGGCAACTGGACCGAGGGTATTGCTGCTGGACGAGCCTGCTGCCGGTATGAATCCTAAGGAAACGGAAGAGCTGACAGAATTTATCCGTCGCATCCGTGACGAATATAATCTTACCATCTTTATGATCGAGCATCATATGGATCTGGTTATGGAGATTTCCGACTGGATTTATGTGCTGGATTTCGGTATGGAAATTGCGCAGGGTACGCCTGAGGAGATTCAGAATAACAGCCGCGTTATCGAGGCTTATCTGGGGGTTGATGAAGATGCTTAAAGTAGAAGATTTGGTAGTTGCCTACGGCGGTATCGAGGCCCTGAAAGGCGTGTATCTGGAAGTACCGGAGGGCAAGATAGTAACGCTTATCGGCGCTAACGGCGCAGGCAAGAGTACCTTGCTGCGCAGCATCATGGGATTGGTGAAGCCGAAAAGCGGTAAAATAGAGTATGACGGCAAAGAGCTGATCGGGCTTAATTCGCAGAAGATTGTGCAGACCGGCATCACCCTTGTTCCCGAGGGACGCCGGGTGTTTGTTAATCTGACGGTATTGGAAAATCTCAAAATCGGCGCTTACCTGCGTCAGGATACAGAGGGAATAGAAAGAGATATTAAGCGTATCTACGAAATGTTTCCCCGCCTTGAGGAGCGCAACTGGCAGATGGCAGGCACACTTTCCGGCGGCGAGCAGCAGATGCTGGCCGTAGGCAGGGCGCTGATGTGCCGTCCCAAGGTGCTGCTGATGGACGAGCCTTCGCTTGGCCTTGCGCCTCTTGTAATTAAAGATATCTTCAATATTATCCAGGAAATTAACCGCCAGGGCATGACCGTCCTGCTTATCGAGCAGAATGCCAATATGGCGCTCAAGATTGCCGACAAAGCCTATGTACTGGAGACCGGCAAGCTGACCATGGAGGGTACAGGTCGGGAATTACTGGAAAATCCTGATATTAAGGCTGCTTATCTGGGCAAAAAGAAAAAATAAAAGTTACAATAGTCAACCGGTGCTTTGATGCTGGTTGACTATTTTTTTTTACAATTATATAATAAGGTCAATGACTAAAAATATGGGGGCAAATATTGTGATTTCTGTACAGGAGCTGAAACATATATATACTGATGCTGACGGAAATGAAGTCAGCGCCTTAAACGGAATAAATCTTGATATACCTGCCGGAGAGTTTATTGCCATCATTGGAGCTAACGGCAGCGGCAAGTCTACGCTGGCGCGGCATTTAAACGCGCTGCTGCTGCCTACTGCCGGCAAATGTATTGTAGACGGCTTAGATACGACAGATGAGAAAAATCTATGGGATATCCGTCAGCATGTGGGCATGGTGTTTCAAAATCCCGATAACCAGATTGTTGCCGCTATCGTGGAGGAAGATGTAGCCTTTGGGCCGGAAAACGTCGGTGTACCCGGTCCGGAAATCAGAGAGCGTGTTGAACGTGCGCTGGCTGCCGTAGGGATGTCCGATTATGCCAGGCACGCGCCCCATCTTTTGAGCGGCGGGCAAAAGCAGCGCATCGCCATTGCCGGCGTACTGGCCCTGGAGCCCAAGGTCATCGTCCTGGACGAGCCCACGGCCATGCTGGATCCGCAGGGCAGGCAGGAAATTGTACGTACGGTAAAACAGCTGAACAAGGAAAAAGGTATTACCATCGTCTACATTACTCATTACATGACCGAAGCCTTGGAAGCTGACAGGGTCGTAGTGATGGAAAAGGGGCATATCCGTTTTTCCGGTACGCCTCACGAGGTATTCAGCAGGGTGGACGAGCTGGAAAAGGTTGGGCTGGAAGCGCCGCTGGCAGCCAATATTGCCAGTGAGCTGCGTAAGAGCGGCATTAAATTGCCTAAGGAAATTATTACCGATGAGGAGCTGGCAGAGGTATTATGTCGATAGATATTAAAAATATTTGCTACACATATATGCGCGGCACACCCTTTGAGAAAAAGGCGCTGGATGATGTGTCCGTCAGCATCGACAAGGGCGAGATTGTAGCCGTTATCGGGCATACCGGCAGCGGCAAATCTACCCTGGTGCAGCATCTTAACGGCTTGTTGAAGCCGGATGCGGGGCAGGTTGCAGTTGACGGCGTAAATCTGGCAGGCAAGGACGCGGCAGCTAAGAAAGCGCGTCAGCTGGTCGGCATGGTGTTTCAGTACCCGGAACATCAGATTTTTGCCGAAACTGTTTATGAGGATATTGCCTTTGGACCGCGTAATCGCGGTTTCAGTGAAGAAGAAGTGGATAAGCAGGTGCATGAGGCTATGGCTTTTGTCGGTCTGGACTTTGCAACCTTTGCCCGTCGTTCTCCCTTTCAGCTGAGCGGAGGGCAGATGCGCCGCGTTGCCATTGCCGGAGTAGTGGCTATGAATCCCGACTATCTCGTCTTGGACGAGCCGTCCGCAGGCCTTGACCCGCGCAGCCGCAATGCGGTATTCAAAGAAATCATGGCGCTGCATCAAAGCCGTGGCATTGCTATCGTGCTTGTTACCCACAGCATGGAAGAGGCTGTGAAATATGCTAAACGGATGCTGGTAATCAATAAAGGACAGATATTATTTGACGGTAATCCTGCTGATATTTTTAAAAACCATCAGCCGAAGCTGGTAGAGGTAGGCATGGATGCGCCGCAGGTCTTTAAATTGGCTGATTTGCTGCGCAAGCAGGGCATGGAGCTGCCGCAGGGCATTACCGATGATGTTACGCTGCTGCAGATGATTAAGAAAGCAAAGGGGTGGAGATAATGCTGAGTGATATTACTCTCGGACAATATTTTCCGGGAAATTCTTTTATTCATCGTCTTGACCCCAGAACTAAGATTTTAGCGACACTGATTTATATTATCGCGATATTTTTTGCCGACAGCTTTTTATCTTATGGTATTCTGACAGGCTTTGCTTTGGCTGTAATCCTGTTTTCCCGGTTGCCGCTGATGATGGTTTTGAAATCTTTAAAGCCCATTATGATTATCGTCGTGCTGACGCTGGGTATTCACATGTTTACTGCGCCGGGCGAAACGATACTTTTTACCTGGAAGTTTTTATCTGTAACTCAGGAAGGCTTGGAATTAGGCGTGAAGATGTCCCTGCGTCTGATGCTGCTTTTGCTGTTTTCTTCGGTACTTACCTTTACTACTTCGCCTATCGTGCTGACGGACGGTATCGAAAACCTGCTGCGTCCGTTTAAGAAAATCGGCGTACCTGCTCACGAGCTGGCTATGATGATGACTATCGCGCTGCGTTTTATCCCTACGCTGCTGGAAGAAACTGACCGTATTATGAAGGCGCAGACGGCAAGGGGCGCAGATTTCAGCAGCGGTAACCTGCTGCAGCGGGCTAAAAATATGCTGCCGCTTTTGGTACCGTTGTTTATCAGCGCTTTCCGCAGAGCGGATGAGCTTGCTGTGGCTATGGAATCCCGCTGCTATCGCGGTGGTGAAGGTCGCACCAGGATGCATGAGCTGATGTATAAAGGTATCGACTACGCTGCTTTTGGTACTATTTTTGCCTTAACGGCGCTGCTGGCCTTTTTGCGCTGGGGTACTGCTCTATGCGCACTATAAAGCTGGTTGTTGCTTATGACGGCAGCGGTTACCGCGGTTTTCAAAAGCAGAAAAATGTAACAGCCGTGCAGAATGTGCTGGAAGAAGTGCTGAGCAAACTGTGCGGGGAGAAGATTACTACAGTAGGCAGCGGGCGGACTGATACCGGCGTACACGCGCTGGCGCAGACAGTTAGTTTTACTACAAATGGACGTATTCCCTGCGCCAATATTGTGCGGGCGGCGGAAAAAATGCTGCCGCCGGATATTGTCATCATCAGCGCGCAAGAGGTGGAAGCAGGCTTTCATGCCCGCATCAGTGCCTGCTGGAAACGTTATTTATACAGGATTTTGGAAAACGAGCATAATGACCCCTGCCAGGTACGGCATGCCTGGCAGCTGCGGCAGCAGCTTGATCTTGAAGCTATGAACGAGGCTGCGGCTATGCTTTTGGGCACACATGATTTTTCTGCTTTCCGCAGCAGCGGCAGTGTGGATTCTTCTCCTGTCAAGACCATGTATGAAGCAAAATGGCAGCGCAGCGGCAATGAAGTACGCTTTACTATTGGCGGAGACGGCTTTTTATACCACATGGTGCGCAATCTGGTCTGGTCCATGGTGCAGATTGGTCTTGGCTTGCGGACGCCGCAGGATTTTGCCCAAGAGCTGGCAGCCAGCCGCTGTGAGTTTCTTAACGAGCCGGCGCCGCCCCAGGGTTTATACCTGCAGGAGGTTTTTTATGAGCCTTATGCGCTGATTGAAACGGAGCGTTTGTATCTGCGTAAGCTGCAGCAGGAAGATTTAGCGGCAATTAGTAAGGTGCTGCAGAATGAAAAGGTGATGTATGCCTGGGAGCATGCCTTTTCTGCTGCTGAGGCAACCCAATGGCTGCAGGATTGCCGGTATCGTTATGAAGAGGACGGTTTCGGGTATCTTGCTGTTATAGAAAAAAAGAGCGGTAAATTCCTTGGTATGGCAGGACCGCTGATGGAAAATATTGACGGCAGTAAGGTGCCCGGTATTGGCTATATTTTAGATAATGCTTACTGGCAGCAGGGTTATGCCGTTGAAGCTGCCCGCGGCAGTGTTGATTATTTACTGTCGCTGGGGTATGAAAACATCGTTGCCGAAATTCGCTCGGAGAATTTTGCTTCCCGCAGGGTTGCCGAAAAATTGGGGATGCAGATAGAGGGAGAAATGGTAAAACATTATCGTGGGAAAGATATGCCGCACCTGCTGTATTTCTATCGTAAGAAAAATTTGCTTTAAACTGTAATTTTTTTACATTTTTTCTTGACTTACAAGTAGCAGATAGCTATAATAAATATACGTGATTTTCCGCTAGATTTCACTAGCCCCGAAAGAAAGTGAGAAGATCGCAACGAACTGTATATTTCTTAGGAGGGACATAAGGATGAAATCTTTTATGGCTAATCCGTCCAACATCGAACGTAAATGGTTCGTTGTTGACGCAGCTGATAAAACTCTCGGCCGCATGGCTGCTGAAGTTGCTAAAATCCTGCGCGGTAAACATAAACCGACTTTTACCCCGCACATGGACACCGGTGATCACGTAATCGTTATCAATGCAGACAAAGTTGTTCTGACCGGTAAAAAACTTACTCACAAAATCTATTTCCGTCATTCCGGTTATCTTGGCGGCGACAGCTACACCAAAGCTGGCGATATGCTGAAGAAAAACCCGGTAAGAATGGTAGAACTTGCTGTTAAAGGCATGATTCCTAAAAACCGCCTTGGCAGCCAAATCTTCTCTAAACTTCATGTATATGCTGGCAGCGAACATCCGCATGCAGCTCAAAAACCTGAAGTATTGGAAATTAACGTAAGATAATAACATCCGGGAGGGAACAATAAATGGCAGTAGTTACTTATAATGCGACCGGTCGTCGTAAATCTTCCGTTGCTCGCGTTCGCCTGGTTCCGGGTGAAGGCAACATCGTTATCAACGACCGTGAATTAGACAAATATTTCGGTTTGAAAACCTTAGAACTCATCGTTAACCAACCGCTGGAAATCACTGAAACCAAAGGCAAATATGATGTTTTGGTAAATGTTAACGGCGGCGGTATTTCCGGTCAGGCTGGTGCTATCCGTCACGGTATCGCACGCGCCCTGCTGAAAGTTGACGAAGAATTCCGTCCGGCTCTGAAAAAAGCTGGTCTCTTAACCCGCGACCCGCGTGAAAAAGAACGTCGTAAATACGGCTTGAAGAAAGCTCGTAAAGCTTCTCAGTTCTCCAAACGTTAATCGCGACTGCGTCTGGTACGTATGCAAAACCTCGAAAGCGTATGCTTTCGGGGTTTTTATGTTTAAAAAGTAAAATGATATTGTATTGTTTCAGCACATCATAGCTTTAGCAAAAATATAATGAGTGTTATTTATGACATCAAATTGTCGTAGACTAATTTATTTGCCAAAATAAAGGAAAAATACAGATTCCTTTAAAGATAACTTATGCATTGATTTTGTATTTTAGTGTATAAGATATAATTTTAAATAATGTAAAAATACAGACGGAAGCGTATTGAATAATCTTAAAAATAACAACCTAATAAAAATAAACGGAAGATTAATTGTATAAATAAAAATAATAAACTTTGTGACACAGAAAAGTATTTTAAAATTCACAAAAATCACATTTAATTTAATTAAAATCTATTGTACTTATACTATATAAATGCTATGCTTGAATTAAAGAAAAGTAAAGCAGAGGTACAATAAGATGAAAAAAAGTGTCATTGGGTTTCAGAAACTGTTTGCAAGTTTCTTGCTTACCTGCAGCTGGTATGGCAGCGTGCAGGCGCAGGATATCACTCTGACTGATTCTGCACAATATAAGTCCACTGGTATAAATGCCAGTCTGCATGACGATAAACTGATAAATAATACGGTGATTGTAGATTTGCCCAGCAACCAGCAAATCACAGATTTTATCTGCTTTGGCGCTAAAAGTGACCAGAATGATAATAATTACGACCTGCACGGGAATACCGTCCAGATAAAGGATGGTCAGTTCAAAAGAGTAAGTATTTTTGGCGGTTACAGTGATTATCGTTTTGTAGATAATAATAATGTTAAGATAGATAACGGTTCTTTTACAAGAAATAAATACGGTATCAACGGCGGTTATTCTGTAAGAGGTACTGTTTATAATAACGGCGTAGAAATTAACAACGGAAATTTTGACGGCGTGGATATTTCCGGCGGTTACAGCGAATACGGCAGTATCAGTAAAAATCATGTCATTATCAACGACGGAACCTTTAACGGCTATATGGATGTTTATGGGGGCAACAGTAAAAATATTGGCATTGTTTCTGATAACTATGTAGTTATCAATAATATCGGTGAAAACTACTTTGGCGGTATTTACGGCGGCTTTAGTGCTTCCGGTCTGGTTGCCCGCAATAATGTAACGGTAAAAGACGATATTTACGCCTTTGATGTGGTAGGCGGTTATGGCGATCATGCTGCAGTGGCAGCAGTTTACGGCAACAGCGTTAATGTAAATAACAGTGATTCTACCATCTATACTGTGGCAGGCGGCAAAAATTATAATGGTAATGTGTTTCTCAACAGCGTCAGTTTGGCGGACAGCAATATTGCCGGTACTGTTTACGGCGGCATGACTATGCAGGGTAATGCTTATAACAATAATGTCAGCATCAGGTCCAGCTCTGTTATCGGTAATGTAAGCGGAGGATATTTGCAGGATACGGACGGCACTGGTGCAGTAAATACTAATACCGTTATCATCAGTAAAAGCAGTATTACCGGCAGCGTTATCGGTGGTTATGCAGACAGTAAAGCGGCAGTAAGCAATAACGTAGTAGAAATTATTGACAGCGATGTCCAGGGGAATATCGTTGGCGGCTACAGCGGCAGCGGCTCGGCGGAGAATAATACCGTGGTGCTCAAAGGCAGCGGCAGCGTTATGTATAATCTGGAGCAGGCTACTGTTACCGGCGGCTACAGCGGCAGTAATACCAGCAGCAATAATCTTCTGGTGCTTGATTCCTGGCAGGGTAATGTAAAAAATATTACTGGAACTGATGAAATAGTTTTTGGTAAGCTCAACTGGCAGGATGATGGTACCGTAATCAAGATTACCGGGCAGCAGGCAACCGACCTGTCCGGCACTTCTATCAATGGCAGCTGGATAAGTTTTGATACGGAAGAGCCGAAGCAGCATATCGGTGAAAGCATGCATCTTATTCAAAATGATGCAGGAATTGTTTTTAACCATGCTTATGATGAAAAAGTAAAGGTGGAATTTCTTGACGGTATTGCCCATGAGGTATACGGCGAGGTTTATAACAATGCAGAAAATAACAGTATTGATTTTACTATCGACGGCAGGAAGCAGAGCGAACAGCTGAAGCTTATGACCTATAACAGAAATATCGGTATTGCGCTGGTAAATCAGAGCAGCGAGCTGCTGGATGATTCTCTGCGCGGGCAGGCGGGTCTTGAAGGTATCAATACTTTTGCCGCCGTACAGGGTAATGCCAGCACTTATAATGTGGGCGGCGAAGCCAAGCTGAACGGCTGGAGCGGTATTGTAGGCGTTGCTGATACTAAAAAATCAGCTGACGGTAAATGGCGTTACGGTATATTTTATGAAAACGGACGGGGAAACTATCGCGACTATAATACTTTTGACGACAATTTCTTCCGTTTTGATGGTTCTGCAGTTTATAACGGCGGCGGTTTAGCAGCCAGATATTCCTGGGATAATGGTTTTTATACTCAGGCTGCTTTAAGAGCCGGAACTTTGAAAAATGAGCTGAAAAACGGCCTGGCAGATAAGTCTGGCAATAACTATGGTTATCAGACAGACAGCAGCTATTATGGCGCAGACCTTTCTCTGGGGAAGATTTTTCAGCTGAATGATAATACTGGGCTGGATGTATACAGCGGTTTTTATTACACGCATTTTAATGACAGTGATTTTACCATTACCGGCAGCAGCTTCAGCAACGATTTTCACTTTGGCGATGTGGAGTCTGAAAGGCTGCGGGTCGGCGGCAGGCTTGTGCAGCAGGTAGATGCTAACCTTAAGCTGTATTATGGCGCTGCCTATGAATATGAACTGGACGGCAGAAGCAATATCAGTACGCAGGGCGAATACATTGACGATGACGGCGGGCTGCGCGGCGGTACTGTGATTGGTGAATTAGGCATCAGCTATGGCGACCAGAAGAAATCTCCCTGGGTAATTGAAGCAGTTGTACGTGGTTACGGTGGCAACAGAGACGGCTTTAGCGCCAATATCCAGGCCAGCTATTCCTTTTGACTTAAAAATATAAAACAAAAAACGCTGTATCCGCTCGCGATTGCGGTTACAGCGTTTTTTGCTTAGAATTACGGAATTTTACAGTTTTACTATCTGTAACAGATGGGGCATAAGATTATGTCTTGCTTTCATTTTAACAGCAGGAGTATACAGAAACAAATCAAATCTTTGTAAATTTTGTAAATATTATGTGATTTTCTGCCTTAAGATTAAAAACGTCGTTATCTGCCGGCGTCTTTATGTTATAATTATTGTTACAAATCAGGTAAAAGGAATAGATAGGAAGATGGAAGCAATTAAAATAAACGGGCATGAGCTGACTGGCGAAAGCCTGAAAGCGATTGCAGAAAAAATATTAAACAAGCAGACTACTTACGAAGAACTGCCGTGGATGCAGGTGCTGCAGCAGGATATGCAGGCTGCCGTAGCAGCTGGCGAGGCGAATGATGCTGCTTTACTCAAACTGCTGGAAGAGACAGGTCATCCGTACCATTTTGGCTTTCTGTCCTCGCAGGAATACGATGCGCGGGAATTGGAACGCCTGCGCCAGTTGATAAAATAACAAATAAAAAAGCAAAGCATGCTTTTTCAGGCAGGCTTTGCTTCTTTGTTTTTACCGTGGGGGTCTTTACCAGCGGCAGTGACCGCTGTCGTCGCAGTGACGGCGCTGCTGACGGTCATAATTACCGTCATATCTGTCAGAAGCGTTATAGCTTTGGTAGCAGTCGTGATGACGATTATTATGACAGTGATAATATTGTATGTTTCCTGCAAAGGCACTGGTAGTAAAAGCCAGAGTCAGCAGAGAAAGAATAACAAAAGATTTCATGATAGGCATACTCCTTTCTTCACTTATAATTCTAAAATTTATGTCTTACTGTGTCAATAGCGGATTTGCAGAAGCTGAGCCGCCTGAAAAATAAATTAGTAATAAAAAACAGGAGTTTATTATGCAGAATACTGTTGTAGCTGACAGAAAATTTTTCTGGCAGCTGTTCAAATCAACCTTCATTATTAGTGCTTTTACTATTGGTGGCGGTTTTGTTATCATCCCGCTGCTGAAAGCAAAATTTGTCGACGAGTTTCACTGGCTGGAGGATAAAGATGCCCTAAATATGGTAGCTATTGCTCAGTCGGCACCGGGAGTGGTGGCGGTTAATGCGGCTATCAGCATCGGTTATCGTCTGGCAGGGCTTAGGGGGACGCTGGTAGCTATCCTGGCTACAGTACTGCCGCCGCTGATAACGCTCAGTATTATCAGCTATTGTTACGACGCTGTGGCTGGCAACGAATATATCCAGCTGCTGCTCAAGGGTATGCAGTGCGGTGCGACAGCCATCATCATCAATGTGGCTTATGAGCTGTTAGCCAAGGAGTTCAGCAAGAAGCTGGTGCTGCCGCTGCTGATTATCGTCGGTACCTTTATCGCTAATTACTGCTTCCATGTCAATTTGATGACGGCGGTTATTGCAGACGGTATCTTAGGTCTGCTGCTGCTGCGTGATGAAAAATATTGCTAAGGAGAAGTTTATGATTTACTGGGAATTATTTTGGAGCTTTGTGCAGGTAGGCGCTTTTTGCGTCGGCGGCGGCTATGCTTCCATGCCGCTTATCCAGGCGCAGGTTATTGAGCGTCATGGCTGGCTCACCATGCAGGAATTTGTTGACATCTTTACTATTTCTCAGATGACGCCGGGGCCTATCGGTATTAACGCGGCCACCTTTGTCGGTACCAAGGTGGCAGGTATACCCGGCGCGATAGCGGCGACATTCGGCTTTGTTTTTCCCTCGATACTCATTGTGCTGCTGCTGACCAAGCTGTTTTTTAAATACGGCAATGTCGCTTCTGTCCGTGGCATCTTAAACGGTTTACGTCCGGCAGTGGTGGCGCTTATCTGCTCTGCCGGTATGAGCTTTATCTTTTTGGCTCTGTGGAATACGGAGACTGTGCCTGCTGATTTTACTAAGACTGATTTAATCGGCTGTATAGTCCTGCCCATAGCGGTGCTGGCCCTGCGCAGAAAAATGAGCGTTATCCGGGTGCTGTGCTTTTCCGGCTGTCTGGGGCTAATCTTGGGAATCCTGGGGATAAGATAGCATGAAGCTTGTACAGGACCTTACTAAGGGCAGTGTTACCGGGACGATGCTGCTGTTTTCTTTGCCGCTGATACTGGGAAATCTTTTGCAGCAGTTTTATAACATTGCCGATACGCTGATTGTCGGCAGATACCTGGGGGCGGCTGCTCTTGCTGCTGTAGGCTCTTCCTACGCGCTGATGGTCTTTTTAAATTCCATCCTGTTGGGCATGTGTATGGGCTGCGGCGTCTTGTTTTCCATCTGTTGGGGGCGTGGCGATTTGTCGGCACTGCGCCAGAAGGTTTATCTGTCTTTCGTCAGTATCGGATTTTTTTCCGTGCTGATGACGGCAGCAGTTTTCTTCTATATTGACGATATATTATGTTGGCTGCAGGTACCTCAGGATGTCTTCCCGCTTATGCGCAGCTATCTGTGGTATATTTTTTACGGTATCTTCTTTACCTTTGTATATAATTACGGTGCTTCGCTCCTGCGTGCTGTGGGTAATTCTGTAATACCGCTGCTCTTTTTGGGCATAGCGGCGGTGCTGAATATCGCGCTGGATATTATATTTATTTTGTCCTTTAATATGGGTGTTGTCGGTGCGGCGCTGGCTACGACCATCGCCCAGCTGGTCTCGGCTGTGGGCATTTTTAGCTATATTTTTGTCCGTTTTCCGCAGCTGCTGCCGGGCAGAGAGGAACGTCATTTTTCCAGTCTTGCCCTGCGGGAGATTATGCGCTTTTCGCTGCTCACCTGCATGCAGCAGTCAGTGATGAATTTTGGCATCCTCATGGTGCAGGGCTTGGTTAACAGCTTTGGCACGGTAGTAATGGCTGCCTTTGCCGCTGCGGTGAAGATAGATTCCTTCGCCTATATGCCGGTACAGGATTTTGGCAATGCTTTTTCGACATTTATCGCCCAAAACTTTGGCGCTGGCAAGCTGGAGCGTATTAAACAGGGTATGCGCAGTGCCTTTATTACCGCGATAGGTTTTTCACTGTTTGTCTCCGTACTGGTATGCGTCTTTGCGCGGCAGCTCATGGAAATTTTTATCGACAGCAGTGAGACGGCTATCATTCAGGCCGGTGTAGAATATTTATGGATAGAAGGCAGCTTTTACTGCGGCATCGGCTGCTTATTCCTGTTCTATGGTTTGTACCGCGCTGTAAAAATGCCGGAAATCTCCATTGTACTGACCGTTATTTCCCTGGGCACCAGGGTAGCGCTGGCGTATATTCTTTCTGCCATACCCAGTATCGGCGTGCTGGGTATCTGGGCAGCCATCCCCATCGGCTGGGTGTTGGCAGATATAGCAGGCTGGCTGTATTACAGAAAACGCCGGGCAGATATTGCCCGTCTGCTGCTGCCTATGTAAACCTTTTTTAAAAAACAGTTGACGACAAAAACAGACAGCTATATAATATATAATAGTTAACTGTTTAAAAATCAAGGTTTACATAGGGGTGAGGAAATGCAGAAGATTATTGCATTGGCTGATAAAGTTTTAGCAGGAGAGGAAATAACCAGGCAGGAAGCGGAATATTTAATTAACGTAGGCGACGAAGATACCATGCTGCTGCTGGCTATGGCTGATAAAATCAGACAAAGATTTGCCGGCAACGATGTGGACTGCTGTGCCATTTTAAACGGACGCAGCGGCAAATGCAGCGAAAACTGCAAGTTTTGCGCGCAGTCTGCCCATTATAATACAGGGGTCAAAGAATATCCGCTGCTTTCCGAAGAAGAAATCTTTGCGGCGGCGCAAAAGGCTAAAGCAGCAGGCGCAGTACGTTTTTCCGTAGTTACCAGCGGCAGAGGGCAGAGCAAGGCGGACGATTTTGCCAATATCTGCCACGTGCTGAAACGCATTAAAAAAGAGCTGGGTATCGAAGTTTGCGCTTCTTTGGGCATCCTGACCTTAGAGCAGGCCAAAGCATTGAAGGAAGCTGGCGTAACCCGTTATCATTCCAATCTGGAGACAGCAGGCAGCTATTTCCCGGATATCTGCACTACTCATACCTACGAGGATAAATTCGTAACTATCAAGAATGCTCAGGCAGCCGGTCTGCGCGTCTGCAGCGGCGGCATCATGGGCCTTGGCGAAACTCCTGAGCAGCGTGTGGAAATGGCCTTCACGCTGAAAGAACTGGGCGTTGACTCCGTACCGCTGAACCTGCTGACGCCGATTGCTGGTACTCCCTTTGCAGGTAATAAAGCGCTTGCTCCGCTGGAAATCCTGCGTGCTTTTGCAGTTTTCCGTTTTATCCTGCCCCATGCGCAGATCAGGACGGCAGGCGGACGCGAAGTAAACCTGCGTGATTTGCAGGCATTGGCTTTAAACGGCGGCGCCAGCGGCATTATGATCGGCGGCTATCTGACTACGGCAGGACGCGGCACTGATAAGGATTTGCAGATGCTGCGCGATTTGGGACGCGGACGTTCTCTGCCTAAACTGGACTAAAAATATAAATGCAAAATAACGCGGTTTCCGTAGGAGACCGCGTTTTTCTCTACCTGTTTTTCAGTAACTTTTTTGTAATATATTGCGATAATAATAGCAGAGGGCTTAATTTATGGTATAATAAAAGATACTAACTTCTTAAAGAGGTGATAGTTATGCAGGCTCACTTTCTTATAATTACAGGCATGTCAGGAGCCGGTAAGACCCAGGTAATACGCACGCTGGAAGACTTAAACTTCTTCTGCATCGACAACCTGCCGGCGGCGCTCATCCCTAAATTTGCCGAGCTGTGCCGCCAGACCTCCGAGCAGAATGTTGCTTTGGTAGTCGATATCCGCGGCGGGCGCTTTTTTGATAAATTGCTGAAAGTATTAAACGAGATGGAAGCTGGCGGGCAAAAGTACGAACTCATCTTTTTGGATGCGTCCGACAGTACGCTGGTAAGACGCTATAAGGAAACGCGCCGTCGTCATCCGCTGGGCGCCGGCACGGAGCTTTTAAAGAGCATCAGCAACGAGCGCGAGCTGTTAAAGCCTTTGCGGGAAAAGGCTACCCGTCTTATTGATACCACCAATCTGGCTACCAGTCAGCTGAAAAATCTGATTTTTGATTTATTCAGCGACAGTACGCAAAAAGAACGCATGAACATCATTGTGCGCTCCTTCGGCTTTAAGCACGGCTTGCCCATGGACAGCGACATGGTGCTGGATGTACGCTTTTTGCCTAATCCTTTCTATGTGGAGGAACTGCGCGCACTGACTGGCAACGATAAAACCGTGGCAGACTTTATCTGCCGTTATCCGCAGACCTTCCAGTATCTGAAGCTGGAAGAACAGCTGCTGGACTTTTTAGTGCCTCAGTATGTCAGTGAAGGCAAGAGCCAGCTGGTTATCAGTGTCGGCTGCACCGGCGGACAGCATCGCAGTGTATTTATAGCTAATAAATTATATGATTATCTGCGTACCCAGGGGTATAATGTTGAGATTACTCACCGCGATATACCTGCAAAATAACGGAGGCTGATTATGAGCTGGATTACCTGGCTGTGTCCCGGCATCAATATCAAACGCTGGCTGTTGCTTTTTGCGGTGGGCGTCTTGATGTGTGCGCTGGGACTGGCATTTTTCTTTAATTATCAAATCATGGGGACGGCAGAGGAGCTGCTGTTCCAGATGACCTATATGACTACGGGCCGTTATTCTAATGGTCTGATTATGCTGGCAGGCGGCGTATTGCTGCTGCTGGGCTTTGGTGTGATGATTTACGGTACCAGGAGGATGATTTTTTCCGTAGTGGGGGCGGTCATCCCCGATAAGAACGGCTCGCTGATGGAAACCATCTTCATCCAGCGCAAGCTGACCAGAGGACCTGCCATCACCGTAGTAGGCGGCGGTACAGGTCTTTCCACGCTGCTGCGCGGCATGAAATATATTACCAATAACTGTACGGCAGTAGTAACTTCTGCCGACGACGGCGGCTCTTCCGGCCGCCTGCGCAAGGAGCTGGGCATCATCCCGCCTGGCGACCTGCGTAACTGCCTGACGGCGCTGGCTGACCGTGAGCCCCTTATGGAAAGACTGATGCAGTACCGCTTCCAGGGCGATTCACCGCTGGCAGGACATTGCTTCGGCAACCTCTTTATTGCCGCAATGGCGCAGGCTGAGGGCGGTATGGAGGAAGGGCTGGACGCTACCAGCCAGATTCTCAAGGTGCGCGGCAAAGTTGTGCCCTCTACGCTGGCCAATATCCAGCTGCAGGCAGAAATGAATGACGGCAGCACAGTGCTGGGCGAATCGGAAATCCCCAAGGCGCATAAGCGTATCCGCCGTATGATGATGCTGCCGGAGGATGCACCTGCCGCCAAAGCTGCCATCAAGGCTATTGAAGAAGCCGACGTGCTGATTTTCGGGCCGGGCAGCCTGTACACCAGCGTTATCCCTAACCTTTTGGTTAAGGGTATCCGCGATGCGGTAATCAAATCAGACGCGGTTAAAATCTATATCTGTAATGTTATGACGCAGCCCGGCGAGACCGATTTCTTTGGCGCGTATGAGCATGTGCGCGCGCTTATCGACCATGTGGGCGTGCAGTTTTTAGATTTCGTCATCGTCAACGACCAGGAAATAACGGGCGAACAGCTGCTGCAGTATAATGCGGAAGGCTCTACGCCGGTAACGCCGGATATTGAAAAAATCCGCAATCTGGGCATTACCGTAGTGCCGGCGCGTTTAATCAGTAAAAATGACCTGGTGCGTCACGATCCGCGTAAGTTGTCCCGCGTGTTAATCGCGCTTATTTATCGCCTGCGTCTGTTTGGCAAGGGCGTACAGTTTTTTGATTATTTCTTTATGCGTCAGGGGATGCGTACCCTGCATAAAGGTGAATAAATTGCAACGGAAGATGATGAGAAAGGAGGACGCCGGATGTCTTTTTCCAACGATGTGAAAAACGAACTGTCACGTATCGAGACTAACGATGCCTGCTGTGATAAGGCAGAGCTTTTAGGATTGCTGCGTATGAGCGGCGCTATTATTATCAGAGGCAGTAATGTCGGCATCCACTTTTCTACAGAAAATGCGGCGCTGGCAAGACGTGTGCTGCAGCTTCTGAAAAGCAACTACCAGGTGCAGACGGAAGTCGTCATTACCCGTTCGCGTCGGTTAAAGAAAAATAACCGCTATCAGGTGCGTGTCATTCCTGCGCCCCAGGTAAGCAAGGCGCTGACGGAGCTGCAGCTTTTGTCAGTAGAAAGCGATTTGAAAAATCCGCTGCTGAACAATCACTGCTGCAAACGCACTTTCCTGCGCGGCGCCTTTTTGGGCGGAGGGAGCATCAGCCGCCCCTCCAGCGACTACCATCTGGAAATGGTTACCGGCAACGAAGATTTTGCCCACAGCATTATCAAGGTCATGCACAGCTTTTCCCTGAAAGCCAAGCTGACTGACCGTAAGAACGATTTCATCGTTTATTTAAAAGACGGCGAAAGTATTACCAAGTTTTTGAGCGTTATCGGCGCCCATAATTCCATGATGGATTTTGAAAACGTGCGCATCGTCAAAGAAATGCGCAATAACGTCAACCGTGTAGTCAACTGCGAAACCGCTAATCTGAACAAGGTAGTCAAGGCAGCGGTGCGGCAGATTAACTGCATCAAATACATCGAGCAGCATTTGGGGCTCAACCAGCTGCCGCAGGCTTTGCAGGATACGGCGCGTCTGCGTCTGGAATATCCCGATGCTTCTTTAAATGAGCTGGTGGAATATTCGGGCGGCATCGGCAAGTCCGGCATCAACCACCGTCTGAAAAAGCTGCAGGAAATGGCTGTCGGCATGGGTATGGAAATGGAGAAAAACTGAGATGCTGAAAAAAATACTGAAAATTACCGCTTTGTGTCTGGCAATACTGGCAGCGGCAGCTGCGGTGTACTGGCAGGTTAACGGCGACAGACTGCGGACAGAGTATGCGGCCTTTAAAAAGAGCGCCGCACCCGTGCTCATGTACCATGCAGTAGGCCCGGAAGTAGGTGCCGACTGGCCTAAAACGCTGATTATGCCGGAAGAGCTGTTTGAATCTCATTTAAAATACTTAAAGGACAGCGGCTATACCATTGTCAGCGTAGAACAGCTGGCAGCAAGACTGGAGCATGGCGAGAACGTCGATAAATATATCGCTCTCAGCTTTGACGACGGGTACAAAAATAATCACAGCGTAGTTTTGCCGCTGCTGCAGAAATACGATGCCAAAGCGTCTTTCTTTGTTATCAATAAGGATATCGGTGACGCTATCCACATGAACGAAGCAGAAATAAAAGATATGATTGCCCATGGTATGGAGCTTGGCTCACATACGACAAGCCATGCGCCGCTGGCGAAGATTGACGAAAAATATCTTGCCTGGGAGCTGGCAACCTCCCGCTACTATCTGAAAAAGAATTTTGACGGCTATATTGTCCGCACGCTGGCATATCCTAATGGCAATTATAATGATACCGTTATCAGCGAGGCACAGCGTTACGGCTTTTATCGTGCGCTGACCGGCAAAGTAGGCGTTAACACGGCAGAAAGCTATAAAAAAGCGCCCATGGAAATGTACCGCGTAACCGTGGCCGATGACGGCAGCGGTGTACAGGGACTGGCAGACCGCATCGAAAAAGCGTATTTGTGGGGCTTTTTGCAGACAAAGGGTATAGATTTAAACATCATCCGCAATATCTTTGTGTGGTAAAGGTGATTAGATGCTGACCTATAATATTGAATTTGTGAAGCTTACTTTAGCAAAATACAAAAAAATATTGGCAGCTTATAAGCTTATGAGGGCAGTACTGCAAAACTGTCCTCATACTGTTCTTTGCCAGGATAAAGCAGCTTTAGCAAAAGCGGCAGCCAAGGCAGAACAAGGATGCCTGCAGGCAGAGCAGAATATCAGCCTGTGCCAGCGGCTTATGACAGGATATGACAGGCAGCAGACTGTCGATAAAGAAGGATACAGGCTGATGCTGGTTAATATATCCAAAAATCTGGCTGGCTTATATAAGCTGAACCTGCTGTTATTTAACGATTTGCTGATTGGTGCAGATTTAGTGCAGCAAAGCTATCTGCAGGATACTACGTATGCAGATGCTGATTTAGGCGAATTTTACGAAAACGATGAAGCTGCTTTGCTTGCTTTGCCTCTGCAGGAGCGTATGGAAAAACTGCAGTGCATTGATTACACGGAGTTTTGCAGTAATTATCCTCAGCTTGTCAGTGCGGCAGAATTTGCCGATTTGGTAAAAGCCGGACTGATTACAAGTGCCGACGATATCATTTTGCATAATAACAGGATGTATGAAAATGAGTTCAGCGAGCAGTGGGAAGAATACGAGTACGAATACGACAAATACAGAAAGAATAAATAAAAACTTAGTTCAGTATATGCTGGACTAAGTTTTTTTTTGCAAGGCTTTAATACTTGCAAAATTCAAGATTATTTTGAAGTTAGAAAAGATATGCTATAATGAGCATGTATATTACGTTTGCTTTGTGAAGGGAGAAACGGAAAATGGCTGTCAGTTATAACAGACTGTGGAAGCTTTTAATTGATAAAAAAATAAGGCTATGTCACAACAAACAGTTGATAAATAGCCATTTTTATAGGGGAGTATCAG
>UQXH01000016.1 GCA_900545025.1 uncultured Phascolarctobacterium sp. | reverse complement strand
GATACTCCCCTATAAAAATGGCTATTTATCAACTGTTTGTTGTGACATAGCCATAGTAATTAACTGCATTAACCGATGTTCACGAAATTAAGGCCATGTTCACGCTGAAAGGATAGTTAATGACGAATGTTTATGATATTATTAAATAGATATTAGTGCAAAACTTAATACAAATTAAATGGCATTTAATAAACGAAAGTGAATGCAAGAAGGGATGAGCAGGATGGAAAATCTGGATTTTGTTAAAGTCGGTAATAATATCAAGCTGATGCGCGTACAGCATAATATGAGCCAGATCGAGCTGGCAGGTCTCCTGGGGATTTCTCAGACCCACATGAGCAATATCGAGCGCGGCCGCGGCCAGGTGACCCTGTGCCAGGTGAATAAGATTTCTCAGATCTTTGACTGCAGCCTGGACGAAGTGGTCAAAGGCGAGGAAAGCGTGTACAGCAAGAAGGACGACAGCGTGCTGCCGGAAAATATCAACGTCAACGATCTGCTGGCGCTGCTGAAGCTGCTGCACAATCAGAAAAAATAAATTAAAAAAATTTCCAAAAAGTTGTTGACAAAGGTACGGTTGTATAATATAATCAATATCGTTCCTGATGCGGAAATAGCTCAGTGGTAGAGCACCTCCTTGCCAAGGAGGGGGTCGCGAGTTCGAATCTCGTTTTCCGCTCCACAGGGGTATAGCTCAACTGGTAGAGTAGCGGTCTCCAAAACCGTTGGTTGTGGGTTCGATTCCTACTGCCCCTGCCACTTAAAAAGTAAGGCTCAGACTTAGGTCTGGGCCTTTTCGTATTTTTTGAATATGTGCTTTGGCTGTGTGAGAAAGGTGATTGTAATGCGTGAAATATTAGCTGGTAAGATTTACAGGCATTTTAAAGGAAACTTGTATAGAGTTATTTTAATAGCTACTCATTCTGAAACAGGTGAAAAATATGTAGTTTATGAGGCTTTATATGGAGATTTTGCTTATTTTGTACGTCCATATAAAATGTTTGCTTCTGAAGTTGATCATGCAAAATATCCTGGAATAAAACAAAAGTATCGTTTTGAACTTACTGAGAATTTACAGGATAAAGAAAGTGTGAAATTAGAGTAATACAGCAGGATTTTTATTGCTAATAAACGAATAACTATTGTTATAATGTTTATTTTTTAGGAGATGATAGTATGCCATATTTGCTGTTTACTGTTTTAGTAAGCATAGTTGTTGCTTTATTTGCGGTGCAGAACGCAGTGGGTGTTGCTCTGAATTTCTTTATCTGGAGTTTTCAAAGTTCGCTGGTTATAGTTATCTTAGGCTCGTTCCTGTTAGGCATATTGGTAGCGGGCTGCTATCTACTGATGGTGAAAGCGCGTCATTATATGTTAGAAAGAAAATTTAATGATGAAATTGCCAAGCTGCAAAAAGAGAAAAAGACGTTGGAAGAACAGGTGTCTATGCTTATGCATAATCAAAAGCTGCGCAGTGAAGCGGGCAGGAACAATGCGGCAGAATCAATTAAGAATACTTCTGCGGAGCAGAAATAATGATTGGCAAGAGAAAGATCTGGCGTCTTAAGGAATTCAATAAAGAAAAAGCTGGCTGCTTAGCCGCTGAACTCGATGTTTCACCAATTGTGACCGGCATACTTTTAGAACGTGGCTTTACTACTGCCGAGACAATGCGGGAATTTTTGTATGGCTGTAAAACTCCTTTTCACAACCCGTTTCTGATGAAAGATATGAAAAAAGCCGTACAACGTATTAAAGCGGCGCTGCGGACAGGTGAAAAGATTACTGTATACGGGGATTATGATGTTGACGGAATAACGGCGGCTTCGTTGCTTTATATTTATCTTAAAGAAGCCGGAGCATGTGTAGATACTTATATTCCTAAGCGGGAAAATGAAGGCTATGGTTTAAATGATGCTGCTTTAACGTTTCTTGCTGAGCATGGTACAGGACTGGTTGTCACTGTTGACTGTGGTATAAGCGGTGTCCGTGAGGTAGCACAAGCACCGGCAGGTATGGATATTATTATTACTGACCATCATACGGTGCCCGAAATAGTCCCGCCGGCATATGCCATTATCAATCCTAAGCAGGCAGACTGCAGCTATCCTTTTAAAAGTTTGAGCGGTGTAGGCGTAGCTTTTAAACTTTGCCAGGCCTTGGCATGGTCTGACAACAAACAGGAATATTGGCAGGATTTGACGGAGTTGGCTGCTTTAGGTACTGTTGCAGATATCGTACCCCTTCTTGGTGAGAACAGAGAGATTGTGCGTCGTGGCCTTGCTGCTATGCAAAATACCAGGCTGCCTGGTTTGCAGGCTTTGATTAAAGCAAGCGGCTGCAATCAAGAAAGCATAAGCTCCGAAAATATTGGCTTTATGCTGGCACCGCGACTGAATGCCGTAGGCAGATTAGAGCATGCACAATCGGCTGTGGAATTATTGGTCAGTGATGACCCGGAAAAAGCGACGGTTATTGCAGACAGCTTAAACAGAGAAAATGCCCTACGGCAGGAAATCAGCCGTAAGATTATGGATGATGCCGAAGCAATGCTGGCTAAACAGGAACATATTGATACAGCTATCGTACTGGCTTCTGAAAACTGGCATCAGGGCGTAATCGGTATAGTTGCTTCACGGTTGGTAGAAAAATATCACTTACCAGTAGTGCTTTTGAGTATTTGCGGTGATATTGCTAAAGGCAGCTGCCGCAGCATACCAGCACTGAATCTTTATGAGGCAATCAATGCGGAAAGCGATATCCTGTTGCAGTTTGGCGGACATCATCAGGCGGCAGGCCTTACACTTCCGGCTGATAAGGTAGATGAATTTCGTGACAGGTTCAGAAAATATGTAGCTCTGCATCTGCAAGAGGAAGATTACTACCCTAACCTTGAAATTGATTGTACTTTAAGTGAGAACGGCTTGATTACGGTACGTGATTTGGAAGAGCTTGCCTTATTAGAGCCGTTTGGTTGCGGGAATCCTGCTCCTGTCTTTGCTTTTAAAAACGCCGTTATGGGGAATCAGAGAGCGATAGGTAAGGATAGGATGCATCTACAATTTAGTGTAAGCAAAGGCGATTGCTCCTATAAAGCGGTTATGTGGAATCAGGCTGAATTGATACCGCTTTTATATGATGGTATGGTGGCCGATATAGCTTTTATGCCGCGCATCAATATCTGGAACGAAGAAAAATCGGTGCAGCTGCATGCCTTATCGGTAAGGCAGAAAATAGAAATCTGTGATTTAAGAAGGCAGGCAGAAGATAAGGACAGGATTGCCGAAATGTTTCTGCGGACTGCTGGCAAGCTGACAGTGCTGGTAAATGAAATTAGCAAGATGGAAGATTTGCAGGTTAATGAGCATTTGCAAGTACAAACTTATGATGAGGCGGTAGCAACGGAACAGGTAATTTTATATGATTTACCTAAACAGCCTTTGAAGGGGATTGTTGAGAAATTATTGCAGGCTGGAGTAAAGCAAGCCGTCCTTGCTTTTAACCGCTTTGACAGAGATAAAGCTGAAGCAGAAATACGCGTGCAGTATCCCGACAGAGATGCTATGGCTATAGTTTATAAAAAAATTATGGGATTGCTGCATGAGCAGTCGGAGATAGATATTGTCCAGCTGTTAAGGGAAGAGCATGGAATGATTTGCGAAAATTCACTGCGTATTTTGCAGGAATTAGGGTTTATTGTCCGCAAAGATAATATGTTAAGTATGGGTGTTATTCGTAAATGCAGCTTAGAAGATTCTCCTCTTTATGTTGCTTTACAGCAGCAAAGAGGAAAACTGCTGGAAAATTGCATGGAGAATATGCGTGTATCACAGTATGAATTATTGCGGACATGAAATAGTTTAGATGGGAGTGGGAATTATGCCTACTACAAATGATGCGGTAAATATCGAAGAGTTTTTCGACCGTGTGAATAAATATTTGACTCAAGACCAGGTCGCTTTTGTGCGCAAGGCTTATGATATGGCTGCTGAAGCACATGCAGTACAGCGCAGAAAGTCCGGTGAACCATATATTATCCATCCTATTGGTGTTGCCAGTATTTTGGCGCAGCTGCAGATGGATGATAAAACTTTGGCGGCGGCTTTCCTGCATGATGTGGTAGAGGATACGGACTATACGCTTGAGGATATTAAAGGTCGTTTTGGCATTGTTGTAGCCAATCTGGTAGACGGTGTTACTAAATTAGGCAAAATAGAATATATTTCCAAAGAAGACCGCCAGATAGAGAATTATCGTAAGATGTTTCTTGCTATGGCCAGAGATATCCGCGTGGTACTGATAAAACTAGCCGACAGGCTCCATAATATGCGTACGATGAAATATATGCCTGCGCATAAGCAGCAGTCGATTTCCCGTGAGACTTTGGAGATTTATGCTCCGCTGGCTCACAGGCTTGGTATCTATACCATAAAATGGGAACTGGAAGATCTTGCTTTCCGGTATATGGAGCCGGATATTTATTATAATCTGGTAGAGCAGGTTAAAATAAAACGTCGTGAACGTGAAGCCATGATCAACGAAGCTATGGCTGAAATGAAGGAAAGCCTGGAGAAAGCTAATATCAAATGTGAAATCCAGGGACGTCCTAAAAATTTTTACAGCATCCATAAAAAGATGCTGCGTGACCATAAAGAACTTAATGAAATATATGATCTTTTAGCTATCCGTGTACTGGTGGATACGGTAAAAGACTGTTATGGCACGCTGGGTATTGTACATAGCATGTGGCGTCCTATTCCCGGACGTTTTAAGGATTATGTAGCAGTGCCGAAATCTAATATGTATCAGTCGCTGCACACGACGGTGCTTTCTACCGGTGGGCAACCGCTGGAGATTCAAATCCGTACTTTTGAAATGCATCGTATTTCTGAATATGGTATCGCCGCGCATTGGCGTTATAAAGAAAGCGGCGGCAGTAAGCCGGCTTCTCAAAGCAGTACGGATAAAGGTTTTGACGCCAAGTTGTCCTGGCTGCGGCAGCTGTTGGAATGGCATCAGGATATGAATGATTCCCGTGACTTTGTCAACACAGTTAAGATGGACATTTTTGCTGATGAGGTATTTGTGTTTACGCCCAGGGGCGATGTAATTGATTTACCGGTTGGCAGTGTGCCTATTGATTTTGCTTACCGCATCCATACGGATGTCGGCAACCGCTGTGTCGGCGCCAAGGTTAACGGACGTATCGTTCCGCTGGATTTTAAACTGAGCAACGGTGATATTGTCGAGGTTATTACTTCTAAGCAGTCCAGCGGCCCCAGCCGTGACTGGCTCAATATCGTTGGTTCTTCTGATACCCGCAATAAGATTAAGAGCTGGTTCAAGAAAGAACGGCGCGAGGAAAATATTATCAAGGGTCGTGAAATGCTGGAAAAAGAGGCTAAGAGACTTGGTTATGATCCCAGGGTGTTGGCGCGGCCGGAAAAACTTAAAGAAGCGGGTACTAAACTGCGTATCGACAGTGATGAAAATTTATTGGCTGCTTTGGGATATGGCGGTGTAACTTTAAATACCGTCATTTCCAAACTGGTTGAGATATATAAGAAAGATCAGAAACTTAATACAACTAAAGATTTGTCAGAGCTGCTGGCAGAACTTAAACCGAGAAAATCCAAGGCTAAAGCAAGCCATGGCATACTGGTTAAAGGTGAAGAGGGAATCATGGTCAAGCTGGCTCGCTGCTGCAATCCTATTCCCGGCGACCCGGTTATAGGCTATATTACTCGTGGCAGCGGTGTTTCCGTACACAGAGCAGACTGCCCTAATGTTTTAAGCAATAATCCTGACGAGCAGAGCCGTTTGATTGAAGTTTCCTGGGATGTTGGCATTGATTCGGTTTATAAGGTAAATATCGTCATTACTTCTGTAAATCGTCCCGGTATGATGGCGGATATTATGATGGCCACCAGCGAGGCCAAATTGAATATCTTCTCGCTGAATTGCCGTACAGATAAAAATAAAGTCGCTACTACACATATCGGACTTGATATCAGCAGCCTTGAACAGTTAGAATATATTATGAACCGTATACGCCGCATGAAGGGCGTTTACAGCGTAGAACGTGTTGTAGCAAACTTTAATGGCAATAACGGAGGTAAGAAATGAGAGCGGTTGTACAGCGCGTAGATAGAGCGAAAGTAACAGTGGATGGCAATATCGCAGGTGAGATTAGTAAAGGATTGATGGTTCTTGTAGGTGTCGTAGAAGGCGATACTGAAAAGGATGCGCAATATCTTGCTGATAAGGTTACCGGCCTGCGTATTTTTGAGGATGAAGCTGGCAAAATGAATTTGTCTATCAAGGATATAGGCGGAGAAATTTTAAGTATTTCGCAGTTTACGTTATATGGTGACTGCCGTAAGGGTAAAAGACCCTCTTTTGATAAAGCTGCAAAGCCTGAAATTGCTATTGTCTTGTATGAAAAATTTAATGAATTATGCAGGCAGCAAGATATAAAAGTAGAAACAGGCATTTTTGGCGCACATATGTTAGTTGAGCTTGCCAATAATGGTCCTGTAACGATTCTGCTGGACAGCAGTAAGATGTTCTGACGAGGAGGATTTATGAAGATATATAAATTAGAGGTAGGTATGCTGGCTACCAACTGCTACATCGCAGTAAATGAAGAGCTAAAGGAAGGTGTGATTGTCGACCCGGGCGGCGATGCTGATAAGATAATAGAAGCTGTAAAAAAATTAGGCATTGCTGTAAAAGCTATCTTCATTACACATGGGCATAGCGACCATATTATGGCGTTAAATGAAATTAGAAAAGCTACAGGGGCTCCGGTATATGTCAGCAGTGAAGACGCTGATATGCTTACCAGGGCTGATCGTAATCTTTCTATCTATATTTCTAATGGCTTGGAATGTGCAGCTGCTGAAAATCTGTTTCAAGACGGCGATACTGTAGAAGCTGCGGGTATGCAGTTCAAGGTTTATGCTACACCTGGTCATACCAAAGGCGGTGTCTGCCTGCAAGCAGAAGATACGGTATTTTGCGGTGACACAGTATTTTGTGAATCTATAGGCCGTACTGATTTACCGGGCGGAAGCTACAAAGAAATATTGCAGTCGATAAAAAATAAAATTTTGGTCTTGGATGACGCGACGAAACTTTTGCCGGGACATGGTCCTGCCACTACAGTAGGATGGGAACGCCGCAGAAATCCTTTCTTACAATAAATCATGCTTAAATACTGGCCTTATATTAAAACAAGTACTTTTTTTAAATTACTGGTAACGGCTGCCGTTTCCTTTATCCTTTATCAAATGGCAATTTTTCTCTTGCCTTTGTTTTTGGCTATCGGCATGGCTTTTGCTTTATATCCGATTGTTAATCTGATTTCCAAGATAAAGATGGGTCAAGGCACGATTCATTTGTCGCGCGTAGTTGCTATTGCTTTAGCCTTTGTCACCTTTGGTATCTTTATCCTGGTAACCATAGGCTTTATCATCTTGCCTCTTTTTGGACAGATTAATGAGCTTTTGGTGAAACTGCCAGTATTTATGACTAAAGCAGAAGCTAATAATCTGAATATCTTTTTTGATGGCAGCGGCAAATACCCGCAGCTGCCGTCAACTTTTGGGATGTTATTAGATGAAATCGTCAACTGGGCGATGATTTTTGTCAGCAATATTTTAAAGAATTTGCTGCATTCCAGTATTGATATTATTAAAAATCTGGTAGGCTTAGTAGTTGTGCCGTTCTTGTCATTCTACTTTTTAAAAGATTGGCGTGAACTGCGGTTGATGGTGATAAACCTCTTCAATTATGATGCGCAGGAAAAAGCGGCGCATGTAATTGATGAGATAGGACGTACCTTAAGTGCTTATATCCAAGGGTTAGGCAAGCTTAGCCTGATTGCCGGTATCAGTATTACATTGGGAACTTTGAGTTTGGGTGTTGACTTCCCTCTGGTTTTAGGTTTTTTGGCTATGCTGGCTGAAACTGTACCGGTCGTAGGGCCTATGGTGGGTGCGGTACCTGCAATCTTTATTGCTTATGGGCAGTCCAGTACTAATGCTTTTTATGTAGCCTTGTTTTACATAGTCTTCTATCAATTTGACGCCAATTTTATCATGCCGAAGATTATGGGCCAGAAAATTGATCTCCATCCTGTAGTTTTGATTATCAGTTTATTGATTGGCGCTAAATTATTCGGCATTTTAGGCATGCTGTTCGCAGTACCGGTGGCTGCTGTTTATCGTGTCTTGTATAAAGAGCTGTGGCATGCTGGGGAACAGGCAGTGAAAAAATGAAAACTTTTAAGCTTATACATGATTTAAATTTTGATGTGACGCGGTCAGTACATGACATGGCCGCGTTATTTGCTTATTTTCCTGCACGTGACAGCAATACTGTTTTGAGGATTTGTTATGCTGATAACAGCTGCCGTGCGATTTTACAAACATCTGAACAAGAATTGTGCAGCAGTATGTTTGCCTGTGACAGTGCTGTCAGCGGCGAGATTACACGCTGCATAAAGCTGGCAGTGCTGGATGTTTTTACGCAACTGACAGGAGAGAAACCTCGTTTGCCGTGGGGAATATTAACAGGTGTACGTCCGGGAAAGTTAGCTCATAAATTATTAGATATTGGCATAGATGCAGCAGAATTGCCTGAGTATCTGCGAAAAAAATATCTGCTGCCCTTAGAGCAGGGCAGGCTGCTTAGAGATATATGTATATTGCAGGATAAAGTATTGCCAGATCGTAAGGCTGTGGGTATTTATATTGGGATTCCGTTTTGCCCCAGTAAGTGTACTTATTGCTCATTTCCTTCCGGTATCGTGCCGCAGGATGAAGAAAGTCAGCAAAACTTTCTGAATTTCATTGAACAAGATATAGATAATGTGGTAAAATTAATAAGTATGTATAGTTTAAATGTTTCTTCTTTATATATCGGCGGCGGAACGCCGACAAGTTTGAAGGAGAAAGTATTTGCCAGACTTATGGATTTAGCTGCAAAAAAATTGCTTTTTCCATCAGTGCAGGAATTTACTGTAGAGGCTGGCAGACCTGATTGTTTCAGTGCAGAAAAGCTGCGCATGATGGAAACTGCCGGAGTAAACCGCATCAGTGTAAATCCACAGACATTGCATGATAAAACATTGCAGCTGATAGGCAGAAAGCATAGTGTCGCTGATTTTTATCGGGCTTATGAGATGGTTGCTAACAGCTCTATTCCGATTATTAACACCGATTTAATAGTTGGACTGCCGGGAGAAACAGCGGCAGAGATGGAATATTCCATAGCTGAAATTGCTAAGCTAAAGCCGCAAAATATTACCATACATACGCTTACGTTAAAAAAAGGTGCTGAAATGTTTGGCAGCAGGCTGACGCTGCCGGCTGCGCAGGCAGAAGAAGTGCTTGGCAAAGGAGCGCAGATTGTTACTGCAATAGGGATGCAGCCGTACTATTTGTACAGGCAGCATTATATGCTGGGGCAACTGGCTAATGTAGGTTATGCTTTGCCGGGAACAGAAAGCATTTATAATATCCAGATGATGGAAGAGCGGCATACGGTAATCGGCATAGGGCCTTCTTCGGCTACTAAAGTACCGCTGCAGGATGGACATCATCTGTATAAACTGAATATGCCTAAAAATATTGCAACATATACAGAAAATATACAGCAGCTTTCGGAAAGACGCCGAATGCTGTTCGAATAATAAAGGGGGATGAAGCATGCTGACAACTGCGCCGAGAGGCACTAAAGATATCATGCCCGCAGATGTTAAAGCGTGGCGTTATCTGGAAGAAACCATGCGCAAAATATGTGCGCAGTATGGCTACAAGGAAATCAGAACTCCGGTTTTTGAGCATACAGAGCTGTTTTTGCGCGGAATTGGTGAAACTACTGATGTAGTTGAAAAGGAAATGTATACCTTTAATGACCGCGGTAACAGAAGTATTACTCTGCGTCCAGAAAACACAGCATCAGCTGTACGCGCTTACATTGAGCATAAACTTTATGCTGAGCCTGCACCTACAAAGCTTTTTTATATCGGACCGATGTTCAGATATGACCGTCCGCAGGCTGGCCGTTATCGCCAGTTCCATCAATTCGGTATTGAAGCTTTAGGTGTACAGGGACCGAATATTGATGCAGAAATTATCTTGCTGGCGGTACAGATTCTGCAAAGCTTGGGTTTAAAGGATTTAAAATTAAAAATCAACTCTGTGGGGTGTCCGAAATGCAGACCGCTGCATCGCGAAAAACTGCAGGAATTTTTTAAACCGCATTTTGATGAACTGTGCAAGGACTGCCAATCTCGTTATGACAGAAATCCGTTGCGTTTATTAGACTGCAAAAATCCGCATTGTCAGGAACTTGGTAAAGGAGCTCCCAGTTTGGAAGAATGTCTGTGCGATGAATGCAGAGAGCATTTTGAAGGCTTGAAACAGCTTTTGACTGCTGCCGGTATTGAGTACGAGGTTGACCATAATCTGGTTCGCGGTCTTGATTATTATACAAAGACTGCTTTTGAAATCCAGTATAAACCCCTTGGTGCACAAAGCGCTGTTTGCGGCGGCGGTCGTTATGATGGGCTGATTGAGGAAGTAGGCGGTCCTGCTACTCCTGGTATTGGCTTTGCAATGGGCATGGAACGTGTATTGCTGGCTTTGGAAAGTCAGAATCTGCTTCCTGATGTACAGGAGACAATGGATGTTTTTGCTGTTTGCCCCAATCAGGAATATTTCCCGACAGTATTTAAAACTGTTATTGATTTGCGCCGTGCCGGACTGAAAGCTGAATTTGATTTTCAGGGCCGCAGCATGAAGGCTCAAATGAAGCAGGCCAACAGAGTGAATACAAAATATGTGCTGATTTTCGGTGAGGATGAATTCGCCCGCGGGCAGGTTGTACTGCGTAATATGTCTACCAGCGAGCAGAAAGAAATCGCCATTACAGATATAATCACAAATTTACAAACAGAGGTGTAACAAACATGACTAATCAAAAACGCAGTCATCACTGCGGAGTACTTGGCAAAGACATGGCAGGTCAGCATGTAATCCTTTGCGGTTGGGTTTCCAAACGCCGTGACCATGGCGGACTGATTTTTATCGACCTGCGTGACCGCAGCGGTATCGTACAGATTGTTGTCGACCCTGATACTGCAGGCAGCAGCTTTAAAACTGCTGAAGATATCCGCAACGAATATGTTATCAAAGTAAGCGGTACTGTACGTATGCGTGATGAAGCAACCGTTAATGCCAATATTGCAACCGGTATGATTGAAGTTATGGCAGAAGAAATCGAAGTATTGAATTCTGCTAAAACTCCGCCGTTCTATATTCAGGACAATATTGATACTGATGAAAACCTGCGTCTGAAATATCGTTATCTTGATCTGCGCCGTCCTGAAATGCAGCGCAACCTGATTCTGCGTCATAAAGTAACCAAGCTGATGCGTGATTACCTTGACAGCAGAGATTTTCTGGAAATTGAAACTCCGATGCTCACCAAGAGCACTCCGGAAGGTGCACGTGACTATCTTGTACCGAGCCGTGTAAACCCCGGTAAATTCTATGCATTGCCGCAATCTCCGCAGATTTTTAAACAGCTGCTCATGGTAGCAGGTATGGAAAGATATTTCCAGATTGCTCGTTGCTTCCGTGATGAAGACCTGCGTGCTGACCGTCAACCGGAATTCACTCAGCTGGATATGGAAATGTCCTTTATGGAAGTTGATGAAATCCTTGAACTGATGGAAGGCCTGATTTCTTATATCTTTGAAGGTGCGCTCGGCAAAAAAATCCAAGTTCCGTTCCAACGCCTGACCTGGGACGAAGCTATGGATCGTTATGGCAGTGACAAACCGGACCTGCGCTTCGGTATGGAACTGATTAATATGGTTGAAGCAGTAAAAGATTCTGATTTCAAAGTTTTCAATACTATTATTGAAAACGGCGGCATTGTAAAAGCTATCAATGTTAAAGGCTATGCAGCGATTCCGCGCCGTGAATTAGACGGATTAGTTGATTTTGTAGGCATCTACGGTGCCAAGGGTCTTGCCTGGATGCAGATTCAGGAAGATGGCAGCGTAAAATCTCCTATTGCTAAATTCTTCAGCGAAGCACATCTGGCCAACATCCTGAAAACTGCTGCTGCTGAACCGGGCGACTTGCTGCTGTTTGTAGCAGATAAACCTTCTGTTGTAGCTCAGGCTTTAGGTGCACTGCGTATCGAAATGGCAAAACGCCGCAACCTTATCGACCATGACGCATTGGCATTTACCTGGGTGGTTGATTTCCCGATGTTTGAATATGACGAAGAAGAAAAACGTTATGTTGCTATGCACCATCCGTTTACCGCTCCTCGTGATGAAGATTTACCGCTGCTGCAGACTGATCCGGGCAAAGTTTATGCTAAAGCTTATGACATGGTGCTTAACGGTACTGAAATCGGCGGCGGTTCTATCCGCATTCATCGTCGTGATGTACAAAAACAAGTATTTTCTGCTATCGGTCTTACCGACGAACAGGCTGCAGAAAAATTTGGCTTCATGATGAATGCGTTTGAATATGGTGCTCCGCCTCATGGAGGACTGGCTTTCGGCCTTGATCGTTTAATTATGATTATGGCACAGCGTGATTCTATCCGTGACGTTATTGCGTTCCCGAAAACTCAAAGTGCTGCCTGCCTCATGACTCAGGCACCTAATGATGTTGATGATAAACAGCTTCGTGAACTGCATATTAGGACAAGCCTGCTGAACAAAAAAGAAAGCAAATAATTTTGAAAAAATAAAGCGGAAGCGTTGAAAAACGCTTCCGTTTTTGTTATTATAAGTATGTCAAATAAAGCTATTATTAACTATCGCCCTGCGATGTACGTTACTTTGCTCCACAGGTTTTGAGCCAACACTCTAACCTAGGGAGCCTGATACTCTTCCTGTTTGAAAACACGCCTCCGTTGAGTGGACGTTTGAGAGAGGAAGGAAGGCACCCACCTGCACATGCAGGTTCAAAACATGGAGCTGGACGGCATTGTGGGGATTAGTTTTTTAGGAGTAAAAATGGATTTATCCAGAGTAAATTATGTGATTGGCGCAGATGCTGTCAAAGTTTTACATAACTCACATGTTGCCGTAGCAGGTCTTGGCGGCGTAGGGTCTTATGTTGCCGAAGCGCTTGCCAGAAGCGGTATCGGCAGTTTGACCCTGATTGATGCTGACGTTGTGGAAGCAAGTAATATCAACAGGCAGCTGTCTGCCTTACAGTCTACAATGGGAAGATATAAAACGGAGATTGTAGCGGCAAGAATTAACGATATTAATCCTCAGTGTCAGATAAATTTGCACAGTGAATTTTACCGGCCGGGAAGTTTTGAACAATTTTTTGCCGGCAGGATAGATTTTGTTGCAGATGCTATTGATTCTACAGCATCTAAAATTGATTTATTGCGTGAATGTTACCAAAGAAATATTCCTGTTATATCTTCGATGGGGACTGGCAATAAATTAGAGCCGGACAAGCTTTTACTTGCGGATATCAGTAAGACGCATACCTGTCCATTGGCAAAAACTGTAAGAAAGCAGCTGCGTCAGGCCGGAATAGAAAAAGGTATTATGACTGTTTTTTCACAGGAAAATCCTGTTTATGCCTCAAGAGAGGCGGTACCGGGCAGTATGGTATTTGTACCTGCCAGTGCTGGTCTGTTGATGGCGTCTTACATTGTGCGTAAACTGATTGGCAAGGCTTGAATGATGATATTATAACCGTCTGTAAAGGCGGTTTTTTTATACAGAGACTGGGTTATATAAAATAACAGGGAGGAAATATGGAAAGCTTATTTAGCGGCGGAGGATATGTGCATAAGCCGTTGGCTGACAGGATGCGTCCTGAAAAACTGAGCGATTTTGTAGGGCAGGAAAATGCTGTTGGCAGTGGTAGTCCTTTGCGCAGAATGATTGAAAGAGACATGCTGCAGTCAGTACTTTTTTATGGGCCGCCGGGTACTGGTAAGACCACCTTGGCCAGGGTGATTGCTAACATGACCGGTGAGCAGTTTGTGGCAGTTAATGCAGTTTCTTCTGGCGTACCGGAACTTAGAAAACTGATTGCTAAGGCGCAGGATTTGCAGCGCAGCGGTTTAGGCAGAACTATCGTATTTATTGACGAAATACATCGCTTTAATAAGGCTCAGCAGGATGTACTGCTTCCTTATGTGGAAAATGGCACGATTATTTTGATTGGCGCGACGACAGAAAATCCTTTTTTTGAGATAAATTCTCCGCTGCTTTCGCGTATGAAGGTAATTAGATTGGAAAAGCTGCAGCCTGTACATATTAAGAAAATTCTGCAGCGAGCTGTGATTGATAAAGAAAAGGGATTTGGCGGCAGCTTTACAGTTGATGATGAGGTACTGGATATTTTAGCTGATTTTGCAGCCGGCGATGCCAGAAGTGCATTGAATTTGCTGGAGCAGGCTGAGTTTATGCTGCCGGAAAACGGAGTAAGACATCTGACTGTGGAGGTATTGCACAGCGTTATTGGCACTGCCATGCAGCGTTATGATAAAAAAGGTGACCAGCATTACGATATTATTTCTGCCTTTATCAAAAGCATGCGCGGCAGTGATGTTGATGCGGCTTTGCACTATCTGGCAAGGATGATTGCTGGTGGCGAAGACTTGCGCTTTATTGCGCGGCGTATAGTTATATGTGCCGCTGAAGATGTCGGGCTTGCTGACCCTAATGCTCTTGTAGTAGCTAATGCAGCAGCGCAGGCGGCTGATTTTATTGGTTTTCCCGAGGCGCAGATTCCTTTGGCAGAGGCAGTTTGCTATATTGCCAAAGCGCCTAAAAGTAATACTGCCTATGTAGGTATTGCCGAAGCCGTGCAGGATGTTAAAAATAAAAACTGCGGTAGTGTTCCCAAGCATCTGCGTGATGCGCATTATCCTGGGGCGCAGGCTTTAGGTCATGGTTTAGATTATAAATATCCTCACAGCTATCCGGGGGGATGGGTGAAACAGCAATATCTGCCGGATGAGCTGATTGGTACTTGTTATTATCGTCCTTCCGGCAACGGACAGGATGTAGATAAAAGCAGGAATCAACAGAACTGACAAACCGTTTTAAGGTAAGAAAAGGCTACAGTGATTTGACTTTCAGTAGTAAAAATTATATAATTTTTTTATGTGTAATCAGAATATTTAGGCAAGCTGCCTGACCGGGACGGCTTCCCAAATAAATTTGTTTGAAGGAGAGAATGAATATTATGAAATATATGACCGGCAATGAGATTCGGGAAAAGTTTCTTAAATTCTTCCAGGATCGCGGACATCTTATGCTGCCCAGTGCTTCTCTGATTCCGCAGGATGATCCTACTTTGTTGATTATTGGTGCAGGCATGGCACCGTTTAAACCGTTTTTTACTGGCAAGATGAAACCGCCTTCTCCGCGTATCACTACCTGCCAAAAATGCGTACGTACCGGCGATATTGAAAATGTAGGCCGTACTGCACGCCACCATACTTATTTTGAAATGCTGGGTAACTTCTCTTTTGGTGACTACTTTAAAAAAGAAGTAATTCCATGGAGCTGGGAATTTATTACCAAAGAACTCGGTATTCCTGCTGAAAAATTGTGGATTACCATTCATACTGAAGATGATGAGGCTTTTGACATTTGGCATAATGTTGTTGGTGTACCTGCAGAACGCATCGTACGTTTGGAAGAAAATTTCTGGGAAATCGGCAGCGGTCCGTGCGGTCCGTGCTCTGAAATCCATGTTGATTTGGGTGAAGAACGCGGCTGCGGCAAACCTACCTGCGCTGTAGGCTGTGATTGCGATCGTTTCCTGGAAATCTGGAATTTGGTATTTACCCAGTATAATCAAAATGAAGATGGCACTTATTCTCCGCTGAAGAATAAAAACATTGATACCGGTGCTGGCTTAGAGCGTTTGGCTTCCGTTATTCAAGGCAAGCCTTCCAATTTTGAAACAGACCTTATCTTCCCGATTATCGAATATGCAGCAAAAGTTGCCGGAGTAGAGTATGGCAAAGATAAAAAGACTGATATATCTTTGAAAGTTATTGCTGACCATGCACGCAGCATGACCTTCATGATTGGCGATGGTATTCTGCCGTCCAATGAAGGCCGCGGCTATGTATTGCGCCGTATTCTGCGCCGTGCCGTACGTCATGGCCGTTTAATCGGTATTAACAGCATGTTCCTTGCTGGTGCTGTAGACGTAGTAATCAGCATGTTTGGCCATATTTATACTAATCTGGCTGAAAAACGTGAATACATCCAGAAAGTTATTGAAATGGAAGAAACCAGCTTCCTGCGTACTTTGAAGCAGGGCAGCGAACTGCTTAACGAAGAAATTGCTAAGCTTAAAGCTTCCGGTGAAACCGTTTTAGACGGCGCTACTGCTTTTAAACTGAATGATACCTTTGGCTTCCCGTGGGAACTGACTGCTGAAATTCTGGAAGAACAAGGTCTTACCATGGATAAAGAAGGCTTTGATGCTGCTCTTGAAGTACAGCGTAAAATGGCACGTGATGCCCGCGATGATAAAACCGGACGTCCGGTTATTTATAATACCCGTGGTATTGATATTGCCGGTCTGAAAGTTGATGAAGCAGCTAAAGCAGGTAAGATTGTAAAACTGTATCCTGCTCATGATGCACAGCCGGTAGAAAATGCTGCTGACGGACAGGAAGTAGCTGTTATCTGTGATGTCACTGCTTTCCATGCTGAAGGCGGCGGACAGTTAGGTGATATCGGAAGAATTATTGCGCCTACCGGTGTTATCGACGTTACTGTAACTAAAAAACTGCCTGATGGAGCAACTATCATGGTAGGTACCGTTGCAGAAGGTACTGTTGCAGTTGACGAAGCTGTAAGCTTTGAAGTTAATACCAATCGTAAAAATGATATTGCACGTAACCATACTGCAACCCATTTGCTGCATGCAGCTTTGAAACAGGTACTTGGTTCTCATGTTAACCAGGCAGGCAGCTATGTAGGTCCTGACCGTCTGCGTTTTGACTTCTCTCATTTCTCTCAGGTAACTGAAGAAGAATTACAGCAGGTAGAAGCTATTGTAAACGAACAGATTTTGGCAGCTAAAGATGTTCAGATTGAAGAACTGCCTATTGAAGAAGCTAAAAAACGCGGTGCAACTGCTTTGTTTGGCGAAAAATATGGTAATATTGTACGTGTAGTAACAGTTCCATCCTTCTCTATGGAATTCTGCGGCGGCAGTCATGTTACTAATACTGCTCAAATCGGCATGTTCAAGATTATTTCTGAAGCCAGCAGCGGTGCAGGCGTTCGCCGTATCGAAGCTGTAACCGGCCATGGTGCAGTTGCTTATGTTAACGAAACAGAAGCTATGCTTAAAGGTCTTGCTGCAGAACTGAAATGCCGCGTACATGATGTTCCTGCTCGTCTGGAAGCATTGCAGGCAGAACTTAAAGCTGCACAGAAGAAGGCTGATGAGCTGGCAGGCGAAATTGCCAAAGCTCAGGTTAGTGACGTATCTGATAAAGTACGTGAACTGAAAGGTGTACCAGCTCTGGTACAGCAGGTAAATGTAGACAGCATTGATGCTTTGAGAAATCTTGGTGACCAGATGCGTGACAAGATTGGCGGCGTAGTTGTACTGGCTGCTCTTATGGATGGCGGCAAAATCAGTATCCTGACTATGGCTACTAAAGATGCAGTTGCTAAAGGCGCACATGCAGGCAACATCGTTAAAGCTGTTGCTAAGATTTGCGGCGGCGGCGGCGGTGGTCGTCCTGATATGGCACAGGCTGGCGGTAAAGACGCTTCTAAACTGGCAGAAGCACTTGATGCAGCTTGGGGTATTATCGAAGAACAAATAAAATAATATGTAAAAGGCACTCATTAGAGTGCCTTTTATTATAATAGTTGTTAATAATTTGTGTAACAGGCTACATTATACTGCTTTTTGTGTTACAATAAGCTTAAAGCTTATCTTGAAGTAGTTTGAATTTAAAGGGGGTCACAAAGATGACAGAAATATCACAGGAAACAATGATGTTCAGACGTCAACCGGAGAAAAAAGAAGTTGCCGATACTATCAGAGAGGTATATGCTGCACTGGAAGCAAAGGGTTATAATCCTGTTGATCAGCTGGCAGGCTATCTACTCAGCGGCGACCCTACCTATATTACCAGCTATGATGATGCCAGAACTAAACTGCGTCGTCATGAACGTTATGAGCTGATTGAAGAGCTGGTAATCAGTTATCTGAAAAATATTAAAAAGTAAGGAGCAGATATATGCGAGCAATGTCGTTAGACGTTGGTACAAAAACAATCGGTGTGGCTGCAAGTGATTTGATGATGATGATTGCCGGCGGAGTAGAGACTATCAGAAGAACAAGTCCGCAAAAGGATTTTGAACGTCTTACTCAGCTTGTTAAAGAGTATGAAGTAGATACTTTGGTAGTTGGCTATCCTAAAAACATGAACGGTTCTGTAGGGGAACGTGCACAGATGTGCGAAGCATTTGCTGAAGAACTGCGGCAGCATTTTCCGGATGTAAAAGTAGTATTGTGGGATGAAAGACTTTCTACCGTAGCAGCAGAAAAGGTGCTGGTAGATGCTGATATGCGCCGCAAAAAACGCCGCCAGGTTATTGATATGATGGCAGCGGTTGTGATCTTGCAGAATTATCTGGACAGCAGGCAGCTGCGTGTTTGAGTAATGGCAGTCAAATTTCATGTATTTTGTAAATAAATTGACAGAAACTGCAGGCATATTATAAAATAAGACATACAAAATTTATTAAAGGGGTGCCATAATGGAAAAAGACATTCAAAATAAAGATATCGAAGCAATGGCTGACGAAGAAATGCTTGATAATGTAGTTGTTATTACTGACGAAGAAGGCAATGAATTTTACTACGTTGAAGAAATGGTTATTCCTGTAGGCGATAAAAACTTTGCTATCCTCGTAGGTATTAACGAAGATGAATGCGGCTGTGAAGATGAAGCTTGCCATTGTCATGAACATGACGATGATGAAGAAGAAAATGTAATCATCGCCCGCATTGATTTTGATGAAAACGGCGAACCTGTATACCTCGGACCTACTGATGAGGAATTTGAAGCAGTTAAAGCCGAATATGAGAAATTAGCTGAATCCTGGGACGAAGAATAAGAAATGCCGGACTTAGGTCCGGTATTTTTTTGCTGGATAGATAGATGAAAACATTTTTAACGAAACAAATAGAAAGAATGAAGGCTAATCCCCGTAATACAGTTATTGGATTATTAATAGCAGTGCTGATAATTTTTGTCAATACGCTGAGTATTATGGGAAATAACAAAAATTTTGCCGGCAAAGGGCATAAACTGGTAACTGTAAGTCAGGGAATGACTGCCGGTGAAATTGCGGAGCTTTTGCATAAGGAAAAACTGGTGCAGCACCCTGATATATTTCTTATAGAAGCACGTTTAAAAGGACTTGGCAGCAAGTTGCAGGCCGGAACATATAAAATTGACTGCGGCGCAAGTAATGGAGAGATTGTTTCTGTTCTTGCCAGCGGTAAGATTTTGCAGAATACCTTTACTGTACCGGAAGGATATAATGTAGTAAAAACTGCTCATAAACTGGAGGCAGAAGGTCTTGGCAATGCAGAAAAATTTATGAGTGCTGCCAAAGATTATGCTCCTTATGAATATATGCAGACAGATAATCCTTATGTTGTTTTTAAAGCAGAAGGATTTTTGTTTCCTGCAACATATGAAATACCTGCCAAAGCCAGTGAAGAAGAGATTCTGCAGCTGATGGTTAAACAGTTTAATACAGAAATGCAGCAAAGCGGAGTTCTCAAGGCAACAGAAGAAGCAGGTCTTAAACTGCGTGATGTAGTAAATTTGGCTGCCATGGTTGAATTAGAAGCAGTATTTCCGGAAGAACAACCGCGTATTGCCGGTGTATTTCTTAAACGTTTGGATATTGGGATGCCTATTCAGTCTGATACTACGATACAGTATATTCTTGGTGCTCAGAAAGAAGTAATAACCTTCAAAGATACGGAGATAGATAATCCTTATAATACTTATAAAAACATGGGACTGCCGCCAGGACCGATAGCAAGTCCTGGGATGAGTTCTATCAAGGCTGTACTGACACCTGAACAAACAGATTATCTGTATTTTGTGGCAGAAAAAGACGGACATCATTATTTTTCTAAAACTTATGATGAACATTTGCAGGCAATAGAAAAAATACATGGAGAAAGTTAAATGACAAGACTTATACAAAAACCGGAGCTGCTTGCTCCGGCAGGAAATATGGAAAAAGGGAAAATGGCTCTGCTTTACGGTGCAGATGCTATCTATCTTGGCGGCAAGATGTTTGGACTGAGAGCTTTTGCCAACAATTTTTCTTTGGCAGAGATTGCTGAAATTACAGCTTTTGCTCATAGTCTGAATAAAAAGGTTTATGTGACCGTTAATATTTTTGCTCATAATGAAGATGTTGATAAGCTGCCGGCATATTTAAAAGAACTGGCTGCGGCTAAGGTTGATGCCCTGCTGATTTCTGACCTGGGTGTATGGCAGACTGCCAGAGAAACTGTGCCGGAAATGGAACTGCATGTCAGTACGCAGGCTAATACCACTAACTATGCAGCAGTTAAAGCATGGCATGCTCTTGGGGCTGCAAGAGTGGTTTTGGCGCGAGAACTTTCTTTGCAGGAAATTGCTGAGATTGGTGCTAATACAGATGTAGAGCTGGAAGCTTTCGTTCACGGAGCAATGTGCATTTCTTATTCCGGACGCTGTCTGCTGAGCAGCTATTTAACAGGCAGAGACGGTAACCGCGGTGCCTGTGCGCAGGCTTGCCGCTGGGAATATACTCTGCGTGAGAAAAACAGACCTGGTGAAAACTTTGATATCCAGGAAGATGAACGTGGAACTTATATCATGAATTCCCGTGATTTGTGTCTCATTGATTATCTGCCGGAACTGATGCGTGCCGGTATCAGCAGCCTTAAAATTGAAGGCCGTATGAAGAGCATGCATTATGTTGCAACCGTAGTTAGTGTTTATCGTAAGGCTATTGATAAATGTTTTGCTGATATGGCTAATTATAAAGTCGAAGATGCGTGGCGCGAAGAGCTGAACAAGGTCTCTCATCGTCCTTATACTACTGGTTTTGCAGTACAAAAACCAGGCAGCGAAGGGCAGGTATATTCCACTTCCAGCTATGAACAGACACATGATTTTGTTGGTTTAGTACTTGACTACGATGCAGAAACTTGCCGTGCTTTTATAGAACAGCGCAATAATGTTAAAGAGGGAGAGCTTTTAGAAGTGCTTATGCCTGATGGTGAGCTGTTTGAACTTGAACTGCAGGATATGCGAGATCAGGATGGTCTTGCTATAAGCTGTGCGCCTCATGCGCAGCAGAAGTTTTCCATACAAACAAAGCGGCAGCTTTTGCCTAATTCATTGCTGCGGAGAAAGATACAATGAGTGAAGGTCGAAGTATTATTTATGCTCAAGTAGAACCGGCTCGAATTGCCGATGTTAACTGGATTATGGAAGGCTATGAACATCTGGGACTGGTTGGCACTGTAGATGGCAAAGCTGGCATAGTGAAATTCTATGTTACGCCGGATACTTGGGATGATGTATTGGAAATTTTGGAAAATATGCCGTTCCGGGTAGAAATTCTTGAAAGTTTTACAGATGAGTGGTAAAATAGGGAAGGAATTTATAGCTTTTATAACAGTTTGAATCGGGGTAATAAGTATGACGCGTATTAATAAAGTCTGGGAAGTTATGGTAAAAGAGCAGCTGGACTGCGTCATCATTAAGGATATTACTACTATCCGTTATCTTACTGGTTTCAGCGGCGATTCCAGCTTGCTTTATATTGATCGTATTAAAGGTGTATTGATTACCGATGGAAGATATACTGAGCAGGCAAAAAATGAAATGAAGTTATTCCAGGTTTTGGAATATACCGGCAGTATTTGGGCTGCTGCTGCAGAGCTGGCGAAAAATGCTGAAGTAGTTGGCTTTGATGGCAACTGGTTTACTTATAATGATTATACGGAGCTGGAAGCATTGCTGGAAGGCAAATACCTGCGCAGTGTTGATTTCAGCAGTATACGTATGATTAAAGATAAGAAAGAACTGGATTTAATGCTGAAAGCGGCAAGTATTGCTGATGAAGCTTTTATCAAGTTGCTTGATGATATAAGACCTGGACGTACTGAACGTTCGCTGGCAGGCAGACTGGAATATTATATGCGTGCGTTGGGAAGTGAAAAAACTTCTTTTGACACCATTATTGCTTCCGGCAGCCGCAGTGCTCTGCCGCATGGCATGGCATCTGATAAGCCAGTTGAAATAGGTGACTTTATTACTTTTGATTTCGGTGCCGTATACTGCGGCTATCATTCAGATATGACCAGGACGGTAGTCCTTGGCATGGCAAATTCCTGGCATAAAGAGATTTATACTATTGTCGAAGAAGCTCAGCATAAAGGACTAAAAGCAGCACGTGTAGGCATGACAGGCAGAGAACTTGATGCAGTTGTGCGTGACTGCATTGCATCCTGCGGCTATGGCGATTATTTTGTACACGGTCTTGGACATGGTGTGGGTCTTGAAATCCATGAGATGCCAAATATAAATAAGCGAGGTAATACCTTGCTGAGTACAGGTATGGTCTTTACCATAGAACCTGGTATATACATTCCCGGCAAAGGCGGGGTTCGTATAGAAGATACTGTTGTTCTGACTGAGGAAGGGGCAAAAGCCTTGAACGGTGTCAAAAAACAGCTCATTGAAATTGTTTAAGACAAAGTAACAGGAGGGTTAATAATGATTTCTACTAACGAATTCAAAACAAACGTAACCGTTACCATTGATGGTGATGCTTGGCAGGTTGTTGAATTCCAGCATGTAAAACCTGGCAAAGGCGCAGCTTTTGTTCGTGCAAAAATGCGTAATCTGTGCACTGGCGCAGTAGTTGAACGTACCTTTAATGCAGGCGAACGTATGCCGAAAGCGCGCATTGACCGCCGCGAAATGCAATATCTGTATGAAAGCGACGGAATGTATGTATTCATGGATAATGAAACATACGAACAGACTGAACTGAGCAAAGAACAACTCGGTACTGCTCTGAACTTCCTGAAAGAAAACATGGATGTTAAAATCATGATTTATGAAGGCCGCGTACTCGGTGTAGATCTGCCGAATACTGTTGAGCTTACTGTAGTTGAAACTGACCCTGGTATCCGCGGCGATACCGCTACCGGCGGCAGCAAACCTGCTAAAATGGATACCGGTTATGTAGTAAAAGTTCCTCTGTTCATCAACGAAGGCGATGTACTTCGTATTGATACCAGAACCGGTGACTATATCGAACGTGCTTAATGCAGCAAACAGCAGCGATTTATCGCTGCTGTTTTTTTATACATTTTTACATGGAAGAAAAAATTATAATGTGCTATAATTATAAGATAAAAATCAAGGAAAATGTTTAATTTCATTAAATGCACAGGAGGTGTCTGTTATGGACGAGGAAAAAGTGCAAATGAATAAAAATACTGCCGATGAGCAAGAACAGCAGGATGTTCCGGAAGAGGTAGGCGATATCAGGGTTGCTGATGAGGTTATTTCCATTGTTGCCAGTCTGGCTGCACAGGAAGTACCTGGTGTGCTCAGTATGAGCGGTGGCCTGACGGATGGAATCAATCATTTTTTAGGCAAGGAAAATGCCTCGAAGGGTGTGCGTCTTAGCTTTGAAGGAAAGCTGGTAAACGCCAGTGTATTCGTTAATATTGAATATGGCAGCAGTATTCCAGAGGTTGCTTTAGAAATACAGGAGAAAGTAAAAGATGCCATTGAAAAAATGACTGGCTATGAAGTGCAGTTCGTAGATGTACATGTTCAGGGTGTGGCAAAAAGAGAAAAAACTGATTTTGAAAAGGTTGCAGAAGATTTGAAAGCTTCTTTGGCTGAAGAAACAGCTGAAGACAGACATAAGAAATTCTTCGAGGAGGATTAAAAATTATGGGCATTCCTGACAGAATAATTTTAACTTTATATACCTTCTTAATGACGGTAGTATCTGTGTTTTTGATTTTATGCAGTTTGAATGTCTTCCCACAGAGAGTTATTATTGCTTTTATTGAGAGTATCCCGGGCAGCTGGTGGTATGCTGTTGGCGGTGTAATTATGCTTTCTGTCAGCATCAGGCTTTTATTTGCTGGTATTGGTGTTACCGGTGATAATTCTCTGAAAATCAGCGAAGGGCCTAATGGCAAGGTGCATGTAGGCAAGACTGCTATTGAAAATTATATTGCTGAGCTGGCACAGGAAATTTACGGTATCTATAATGTCAAAGTTATTGCCAAGCTGGAAGATGAAGGTATTTATGTCAGAATAAATGCTTCTATCGAGCCCGGTATCAATATTCCTGAAACCACAGGTGATATTAAAGTTAATGTCAGAGACAGCATTAAAAAAGTTACAGGTATTGATGTTAAGGATATTGAAATTTTCTTTAAACAGATTAAATCCAAAGAAGAATAGGAGTGATAACTTATGTTCAATGAAATATTAGCTGATATTTGGAAAAATTATCGCGGACGTCTGTTGTGCTCCTTATTCGGTTTGTTTGTTGGTGTCATGTTTTTATGGCTGGGTTTTTTCAGAGCCTTGTTTTTAATTATCTGTATCGGTGCAGGCTTCTTTTTGGGCAATAAGCTGGACCGAAAAGAAGATTTGCTGGAATGGCTGGACAGATTGCTGCCGCCTGGATATCATAGATAGTATTTTAATTACAACAGAGAAAGAGGAAGATTCATGATTCGTAGAATTGCCAGAGAAATTGTATTACAAAGTTTATTTCAGATAGATTTTTCCAGATGTGATGCAGAGAGCGCTTTGGAAGCTTCTTTAGCAGAACATGAAGAAAAGGATGCTGCTAAGGCTAAGGCTTATGCAGAAAAAACTTTGCAGGGGGTATTGGAGAACCTTGCAGCTATTGACGGAAAAATTAGCGAATATGCTATTGACTGGACCTTAGAGAGAATGTCTGCTACTGACCGTAATATTTTGCGAGTAGCGGTTTATGAAATGATGTTTGCGGAAGAGAAAATTGTACCGGGTATTGCTATCAACGAAGCTGTAGAAATTGCCAAACGTTACGGTACCGAAGAATCTCCGCGCTTTATTAACGGTATTTTAGGTAAGATGGTAAGATAAAAATGAGACAGAAGGGTTATCTTGGTATAGATACCAGCTGTTATACTACATCAGTAGCAGTAATAGGAGAGGATGGAAGCCTGCTGAGCGAAGCAAGGCAAATTCTGTCTGTCAAACCGGGACGCTGCGGTCTGCAGCAGTCAGAAATGGTTTTTCAGCATACAAGGAATTTACCGTTATTGATGGAAAAGGCTTTGCAAAGCGATGATATTGAAATTTGCGGAGTAGGTGTTTCCTGCTGCCCAAGGCCAATTGCAGATTCTTATATGCCGGCGTTTTTGGCTGGTGTTTCTGCTGCTAAATCTATTGCTGCAGTAAGCAAAATACCGCTTTATACTATCAGTCATCAGGAAAATCATATGGAAGCAGGTATGTGGTCAGCTAGAGGTCCTGAAGCTGAGCGCTTTCTGATGCTGCATGCTTCCGGTGGTACTACAGATATGCTTTTGGCACAAAAGGAAGCTGATGGACGTTATCTGCTGGAGCAGATAGGCGGCAGCATGGATTTACATGCAGGACAGTTTATTGACCGCGTAGGCGTTGCATTAGGATTACAATTTCCAACTGGGCCGGAATTGGAAAAGCTGGCAGAAACAGCTGACTATATGACAGAACTGCCTGTTTCTGTAAGTAAGCTGCAGGTAAGCCTGTCGGGTCCGGCAACCGCGGCTTTGCGAAAATTGCAGGCTGGTGAAGATAAAGCTGCTTTGGCTCTTGGCGTAGAATATGCTTTAGCGGAAACTTTTGCCAGAATGCTGCGCAATGGCGCTGCGGCGTATGATGCAGCTGATGTTTTGCTTGTTGGCGGTGTTGCTTCCAATAAATTTATTCGCGCGCATGTAGAAGAAAAGCTGCAAAAAAGAAATATCAGACTCTGGGTGCCGGAGGCGCGGTTCAGCTGTGATAATGCTAGTGGCTGTGCTGCTTACGCAAGACGCATGGAGATTATGCATGGATGAAAAAATTTATTCTGTAAGTGAAATAAATAATTTTATCAGTGATATTTTTGACAGAGATACAGTTTTACGCAATGTACAGGTTCAGGGAGAAGTATCCAATTTTAAACGCTATCCATCCGGACATTGTTATTTTACTTTGAAGGATAAGGGTGGCGTGCTTAAGGCAGTAATGTTTCGTTCACGTGCGGTTTCACTGCGTTTTGAGCCGCAAAATGGCGATACTGTCATTGCTGTAGGAAGAATTGGCGTTTTTGAACGCGATGGTGTTTATCAGTTGTATACAGACCTTTTGCTGCAGCAGGGGGCTGGCGATTTGATGCTGGCTTTTGAGCAGCTGAAAGTACGTTTGGAAGCTGAAGGACTATTTGCAGAAGAACGTAAAAAGCAGCTGCCTCTTAATCCGCGTTGCGTAGGTATTGTTACTTCTTCAGCTGGGGCTGCTGTACGTGATATAATCACTGTTTCCAGAAGAAGAAACCCAGGCATTAAGCTTATTTTATACCCTGTTAAAGTACAGGGAGAAGGAGCGGCAGCAGAAATTGCTAAGGCTATTTCTTTTTTTAATAAGCAGAAACTTGCTGATGTACTTATTGTAGGCAGGGGCGGCGGTTCAATAGAGGAGCTGTGGGCTTTTAACGAAGAAAAAACAGTTCGTGCCGTAGCTGCTTCAAAAATACCGATTATCAGCGCTGTAGGGCATGAAACAGATTTTACTTTGTGTGATTTTGCAGCCGATAAAAGAGCGGCAACACCTTCGCAGGCTGCAGAAATAGCTGTAGCTGATACGTCAGAATATAATCGCAGAATTGAAAATCTGCGTGAACGCTGTTGTGCAGCTATGCAGAAATTAATTTCTTATCAGGGACATGAATTGGAAAAATTAAATAACTCCTGGGCATTAAAGGACCCGGAAAGGTTATTGGCAGATAAATCATTACAAACTGATGCTGCCTTAAAAAATTTGCTTAACAGCATGGAAAAACGGCTGCAAAACAGCAAGCATCAGTTTGAAGTTCAAGCAGCAAGATTGGATAGTTTGAGTCCTTTGGCTGTTTTAAAACGTGGTTATACTGTTACTCAGGACAGTGATTATAAAATTGTTACATCTGCTGCTCAGGTACGGTGGGGTGATGAGCTGGTTACAACCGTAGCTGACGGCAAGATAGTTTCTATTGTACAGTCTGCAGAAAGGCGGTAAGCAATGGCTGGCAGAAAAATAGCAAAGAATATAAAGTTTGAAGACGCACTGAAAGAATTGGAAGAGCAGGTAAGACTGCTTGAAAGCGGAGAGCTTTCTTTAGAAGAATCTTTGGATGTTTTCAAACATGGTATAGAACTCAGCAAGCTGTGCATGGGCAAGCTGGAGAATGTTAAACAGGAAGTTGAAAAGATAGTTGCTGCTGATGATGGCAGTGAAAAATATAAATTAGAAGTATTCCATGATATGGAGGCATAAATAATGGATTTTACTACTTACTATAATAATCAGAGAAAATTGATTGACTCTTTTTTAGAAAACAGATTAGCTAAGAAAGGTATTTCTAAAGTAGACGATGCTATGGCTTATAGCCTGCTGGCAGGCGGAAAACGTATCCGTCCAGTTTTACTGATGGCTACTGCTGAAGCTTTAGGTGTGAAAGGCTACAATTATCTGCCTGTTGCCTGCGGCTTGGAAATGATTCATACCTATTCTCTAATACATGATGATCTTCCCTGTATGGATGATGATGATTATCGCCGTGGCAGACTGACCAATCATAAAGTATTTGGCGAAGCAATGGCTGTATTGGCAGGCGATGGTTTGCTGACTCTGGCATTTGAAGTTATGCTGGAGCAGAAAAATGTTGACGCCCGCGTTTTGATTGAAACTGTACGTGAAATGGCTATGTGTGCCGGCAATTTTGGTATGGTCGGCGGACAGGGACTTGATTTGGAAAACGAAGGTAAGTCCATCAGTGCAGAAGAACTGCGTAAAATGCATGCAGGCAAAACAGGTGCACTCTTTATTGCTGCTGTAAGGGGCGGTGCTCATTTGGCCGGTGCCAATGAACAGGAGCTTTTGGCCTTGACTAAATTTGCAGATTTACTTGGCCTTGCTTTCCAGATTACAGATGATATTTTAGATGTTGAAGGAACTACAGAAGCTTTAGGCAAACCGGCAGGCAGCGATGAAAAGAATCATAAATCTACCTATGTAAGTCTGTATGGTTTGGAAGCAGCAAAAGCTTTGGCAGAAAAAACTGTAGCAGAGGCATTGGAATGTCTGGAAATGTTTGGTGAGAATGCTGAAGCATTGCGAGAGATTACCAGACTTATGTGCAGCCGTAAAAACTAAATGACTGCGAAAGGCGAAATTATAATGAGTGAACAGCATTTACTTGATACTATAAATTCACCGGAAGACGTAAAAAAGCTTTCCGTAAAAGAGCTAAACAGACTGGCAGCAGAGATACGTACTTATATGATTCAGGTGCTATCTCATAACGGCGGACATCTTGCCCCTAATTTAGGTGTAGTGGAATTAACTTTGGCTTTGCATAAGGTTTTTTCTACGCCTAAGGACAAAATAATCTTTGATGTAGGACATCAGTCCTATATTCACAAGATTATTACAGGCAGACGCGAGCAGTTTAAAACTATCCGTCAATATGGAGGGCTTTCCGGCTTTCCTAAAAGAAATGAAAGTGAACACGATGCTTTTGGGACAGGGCATTCCAGCACATCTATTTCTGCGGCTTTGGGTATGGCTGTTGCCAGAGACATAAAGCATGAAGCTTATGATGTCGTTGCTGTTATCGGCGATGGTTCCATGACAGGCGGTATGGCTTTTGAAGCGTTAAACAATGCCGGCGATCTGCACAAAAATATGGTAGTAGTTTTAAATGACAATGAAATGTCCATTTCCAAAAATGTCGGGGCTATGTCTGACTATCTTTATCATCTGCGTACTGGTGAAACATATAACAAGATTAAAAACGATATAGAAGCATGGCTTAAAAACATGGAATTTGGCACCGATGTCTTAAAAGCTATCAGACGTTTGAAGGGCAGTGTTAAATATTTGATGGTGCCTACTTCAGTCTTTGAAGAACTTGGTTTTACCTATTTAGGACCGGTAGACGGACATGATCTGAACAGTCTGATTGATGTATTGGAGGCAGCTAAGCATATTGATGGTCCTGTCTTAGTGCATGTACTTACCAAAAAAGGCAAGGGGTATAAGCCCGCAGAAGAGCATCCTAATACTTTTCACGGTACAGGTCCGTTTGATATTGCTACTGGCAAGAAGATTGCTACGCCGGGCGCTCCGGTTACCTATACTAAGGTTTTTGGCGATACGCTTATGCAGTTAGCTGTTGAAGATGAGTCCATCGTTGGTATTACTGCTGCCATGCCGGATGGCACTGGTCTTACGGATTTTGCGAAGAAATATCCGGATAGATTTTTCGACGTTGGCATTGCCGAGCAGCATGCTGTAACTGCGGCTGCAGGTATGGCTGCAGCAGGATTAAAACCGGTTGCTGCAGTTTATTCAACTTTTATGCAGCGCGCTTATGATTCTGTTCTGCACGATATTTGCATGCAGAAGCTGCACGTAACACTTTGTCTTGACCGGGCTGGGTTAGTTGGCGATGATGGCTATACTCATCACGGTGTTTTTGATTATGCTTATCTGCGCAGTATGCCTAATATGACTGTAATGGCACCTAAGGATGAAGATGAACTGCGTCATATGCTCAATACGGCTTTAGCTATGGAGACACCTGTAGCAGTACGTTATCCCCGCGGCAGCGGTAGAGGTGTTGAGTTAAGCAGTTCTCTTAATGTATTGCCGATTGGTAAAGCGGAAGTACTGCGTGAAGGTCGCGATGTATGTTTCTGGGCTATTGGAAGTATGGTGGAGAATGCTGAAAAAGCAGCGGACTTACTGCAGGAATGTGGTATAGATGCAGGTGTAGTAAATATGCGCTTTGCTAAACCTTTAGATGAAGCTCTGCTGCAAGAGCAGGCTAAGCGCTATAAATATATAGTAACTTTAGAAGAAGGCATACTAAGCGGCGGTGTTGGCAGCGCTGTCTTGGAAAGTCTTAATAGTTCTGGATTGCTGCAAAATTGTCGGGTCCTTAATTTAGGTATACCTGATGTTTTTGTGCCGCAGGGTGATAAAAAATATTTACTGCGAGATCTTGGGTTGGATACGGCGTCTGTTGCTGAGCAGACAAAACGATTTGTGAAGGGTGAAGACCGTTGAAAAAAGAACGTTTAGATGCTTTGCTGACTGCTAAAGGCTTTTTTGAAAGCAGAGCCAAAGCTCAGGCTGCAATTATGGCCGGACAGATTTTAGTTAATGAGCAAAAGATTGACAAGCCGGGTACGCAGGTGCCGGAAGAGGCGGCTATCCGTATATTGGGTGATAAGCTTCCTTATGTGAGCAGAGGCGGGCTCAAGCTGGGAAAAGCGCTCAAGATATTTCCTGTTTCTGTTGCAGGAAAGGTTGTTGCTGATATCGGCGCTTCTACAGGTGGATTTACCGACTGCGCACTGCAAAACGGTGCAGCCAAGGTCTATGCTATAGATGTAGGCTATGGACAACTTGACTGGAAGCTGCGCAGTGATGAACGTGTGGTTAACATGGAGCGTACCAATGTAAGATATCTTGAAAAAGAACATCTGGCAGAAATGGTAGATGCGGCAACTATAGATGTGGCCTTTATTTCTTTGGATAAAGTGCTTCCGGCTGTGCATAAGATTTTAAAACCGGAAGGTTTCGTTATAGCCTTGATTAAGCCTCAATTTGAAGCTGGCAAGGAAAATGTAGGCAAGAAAGGTGTAGTACGTGATCCTAAGGTACATGAAGCAGTAATCAATAATGTTATTGCCTTTGCTAAAAATGAGGGATTCGGTGTTGCAGGTTTGGAGTTTTCTCCTATCAAAGGACCGGAAGGAAACATCGAATACTTGCTTTATCTGACGTTGCAGGCTGACGATGCTGTTGATGCTGCTTATGTCAGTGAACTGGTAAGCAAAAGTCACGGCGATTTGGACTGATTGAAATACAGAGGAATAAAATGACGATAAAAAGATTAGGCATCTTTCCCAATATGGGAAAGGAGAAGGTTTGTGCAGCCTTACCAGAATTTCTATCCATGTGCAGGGAATGTGGTATTGAGCCGGTTTTGCCCTGCAGTATTGCTGCTCAGTATGGTTGTGCAAGTTATAATCTTAATGCTCCTGAGCAACTGAGTAATTTGGATGCAGGCGTTTCGTTAGGCGGCGATGGTACACTGCTGAAGATGGCAGGATACCTTGCTCCTGTTCAAGTTCCTGTCTTTGGGATTAACTTTGGTAAGCTGGGATTTTTAGCTGAGATTGATTCCAACAGCATCCATAAAGCTATCACCAAGCTTAGTCAGGGTAATTTTTCATCTGAAAACAGAAGCTTGCTTAGGGCAGAGGTTATTAAAGATGATGAAGTCTTTAAAATTGCTGATGCATTAAATGACTTAGTACTGGCTAAAGGAACATTCAGTAAGCTGGCGCATTTGCAGATGTATATTAACGGTAAAGTTTCCGGTACTTATGCCGCTGATGGAATCATAGTGGCGACTGCTACCGGTTCAACAGCCTATTCCTTATCTGCTGGAGGGCCGCTGGTACAGCCGGAACTGGATATAAGCGTCATTACGCCGGTGTGCGCGCATTCTCTGACAGCCAGGGCTCTGGTAATTCCTATGTCAGAGATGATAGAATTTAGGGCGCTTCCTGGCAGTGAAGAGCTGCTTCTTTCTGCCGATGGAGAGAATGTTATTACAGTTACTGACTCTATGAGTGTGCGTATACGCAAGAGTCCTTATGTTATGCAATTTATCAGGTTGACGAGCAGGGATTATTATCAGACATGGCAGCAGAAGCTGATGCGTAATATCTGACAAGATGCATTTTATTTTGAGGTGAACTATTATGAAGATGACCAGGCATGCAAAAATTAAAGAGATTATTGACAAAAACAAGATTGAAACCCAGGAAGACCTTGCTGCTGCTTTGCGCAGCGAAGGCATTGAAGTAACCCAGGCTACTGTTTCCCGTGATATTAAGGAACTGATGCTTGTCAAAGTTCCCGATGCAAACGGACATTATCATTATGCTTATCCTAAAGAGCATAATATGCTGCTGACTCCGGGCAGATTGGAAAGGACTTTCCAGGATTCCATTGTCAGTGTAAAATCAACTGACAATATGGTCGTAGTGCGTACACTGCCTGGTACCGCTCAGGCTGTTGCGTATGCAATCGATTATATGAAATGGCCGGAAATATTGGGGACTATTGCTGGTGACGATACGGTGTTTATCGCTGTTGCCAACAAAGAGGGCATCGGTATCCTGATGCACCGTTTTAAAGACCATATCTAAGCAGAGGTAAGGAAGATGCTGCAGTCTTTGCATGTTCATAATTTTGCTTTACTGGAAGATGCCAGAGTAGATTTTTTGCCTGGGTTTAATGTTTTTACCGGTGAAACAGGTGCAGGTAAATCTATTCTGATAGATGCTTTTAGTTTGGTTTTAGGCGGACGAGCTTCTCTTGATTATCTGCGCAGCGGTTGTGACAGTTTTTGGGTACAGGCAGTTTTTGATATCAGTTCTGTTCCCGGAGCAATAAGTTTGTTGGAAGAGCAGGGCATAGATGCAGAAGATAATTTGCTTTTTATCAAGAGACAGGTTACTGCCGCCGGCAAAAGCAGGGCTTATTTAAACGGAGTACAGGTACCGGTAGCTATAGTAAAAAAAGTTAGCAGCTTGCTGGTTGATATCCATGGGCAGCATGAGAATCAGGCGTTATTGCATCCTGATGCGCCAAGGCAGCTGATAGATGCTTTCGGCAGCAAAGAAATCAACGATGCACTGCAGGAGTATCAACGTATTTATAAAGATTATTTGCAATCAGAAAGAGATTTGCAGGAATTAAAATCTGACAGTTTGCAGCAAGACTTGCTGCTGGATCGTTATGATTGGGAAATCCGCGAGATAAAAAATGCTGCATTAAAAGCAGGAGAGGAAGTTTCTTTAGAAGAAGAAGCACGGATTTTGCAACATAGTGAGAAGATCATCACCTCTGTGAATACTGCTCACAATTTATTAGGTGATGATAATGCTGTTTTGAGTATGTTGGCACAAGCTAAAAGCAGCCTGCAAACAGCCTGCCGTTATGATGAAAGACTTCATGATATACTGGAAAGTATTGACAGTGCTTGGATAAATCTGGATGATTGTTGCCAGCAGTTGGCAGAATATCTGGACAGCAGCAGCTTTAATAGCGAGCGGGCTGCCGAAGTGCAGGAACGTCTGGATTTGATTTATCGTTTGCAGAAAAAATACGGTGGTAATACTGAAACAGTGCTGGAATATTTGCAGCGGTCGGAAGAAAAATATGCTGAACTGCAGGATATCGCTGCTGCTGTTGCCAAAGCTGAAAAGAAGCTGCAGCATATAAAAAGCAGTTTGCAGCAGAAAGCAGCTTTGTTATCTGATTTACGTAAAAAGAATGGTACCTTTTTAGAGCAGCTGATTACTAATCATATTCATGACTTAGCCATGCCGCAGGGCAAGCTGATGTTTGCGTTTCAGTGCAGCGACAAATTTGGTATGTATGGCTGCGATGATATCAGAATCATGTTCAGTGCCAATGTAGGTGAGCCTGTTAATGAACTGGAAAAGGTTGCTTCAGGCGGTGAGCTTTCCCGTATTGCTTTAGCTGTCAAAACGGTCATGCGTAATATGACAGAAGTGTCTACGATGGTATTTGATGAGATCGATACTGGTGTCGGTGGTGTAACAGCAAGGAAGATGGCAGAAAAAATAGCCGCTATTGCCTTGCAGGGGCAAGTGTTATGTATAACGCATCTGCCTCAGATTGCTGCATTTGCAGACAGGCATATTTATATTGAGAAGCAAAGTGAAAACGGCAGAACGGCAACAGAACTGACAGTCCTTGATGAGCAGCAGCGTATCAATGAGCTTATGCGTATGGTTTCAGGCAGCAGCGGCAGTAAGGCTGCTTACGATAGTGCGTCAGAACTGCTGGCAGAGGCTCAGATGCTAAAAAAAACGGAGTTGTTTCAATAAAATGATCAAAAAATTTCATGAACAAGACCTGGATGAAAAGTTCCTGAGTAATAAAAAGGTATTTGATGGCCGTTTGCTGCATGTAGAGGTAGATACTGTACTTTTGCCTGATGGCAGTAAGACTACGCGTGAATTTATCCGTCACCCCGGAGCTGTGGCTATAGTGCCGGTACTTGATGATGGCAGAATAGTTATGGTTAAGCAATGCCGCTATCCCATGGATACGGTGATGTGGGAGATACCGGCAGGCAAGCTGGATCATGTCAGTGAAGAACCTGATGATTGCGCAGTGCGTGAGCTTGGTGAGGAAACCGGGTATACGGCACAGCATATGGAAAGGCTGATTAGCGTTGCTACTACGCCGGCTTTTACAGATGAGGTCATCCATTTGTATAAAGCTACTGGTTTGGTCAGCCATAGTCAGCATACAGATGCCGATGAATTTATTGGTGTACAGAGCTTTACCTTGGAAGAAATAAAGCGCATGATTAAGGACGGAGAAATATTCGACGCAAAAACATTATGCGCCTTGTATGCTTGTGATTTATTAAAATAATAGTTATGTTTGGGGCAGCAAAAGCTGCTCCTTTTTTGTTAATTGTTTTACATTTTTAGTAAGAAAAATACTTTGTTTCTAAGTTTTTGCCAAAAAGCAGGAATAGTCAGTATGTTCATAGAACTCTCCACACAATTAATTTCCTAACAATAAAGGGGGAAGAAGTTATGAAAGAATATACTGGTGATAAAATCAGAAATGTGGCTATTGTGGGTCATGGTGGAGCTGGAACTACGTCCGTAACTGAAGCTTTACTGTATCGCTCCGGTGCGATAAGCAGGATGTGCAAGGTTGAAGACGGGGCTACCACCACTGATTACGAACCCGAAGAAATTAAGCGTAAAGTTTCCGTCAATGCTACTTTGGCTCCTGTAGAATGGCGTGATACCAAGATCAATTTTATTGATACTCCTGGTTTTGCAGACTTTGTAGCAGAAGTAAAGGGGGCTTTCAGAGCTGTTGACAGCGCATTGATTGTTGTATGTGCAACCTCCGGTGTACAGGTTGGTACGGAGCAATGCTGGAAACTTGCGGAAGAAGCTAACCTTCCCCGTATTATTTTTGTAAATAAAATGGACCGTGAGAATGCTGATTTTGACAGTATTCTTGATAATCTGCGTGCAAAATTTGGCAAGCATGTTTTGCCGTTGCAGCTGCCCTTAGGCAAAGAAGACAATTTTGAAGGTCTTATTGATTTGTATAAGATGAAAGCTTATCGTGCCCGTGGCAATGATTCCGATGAAATCGAAATCCCGGAAGAATATATGGAAGCAGCTAAAGCAGCTCGTGAAAAAATGATTGAAGCAGCTGTAGAAGCTGACGATGATTGCATGATGCGTTATCTGGACGGTGAGACCATCAGTGATGAGGAAATTATGAAATGCCTAATCAAAGGTATCCGTCAGGCAGTTATTTATCCGATGTTGTGCGGCAGTGCTTATAAAGATATAGGCTTAGGCCGTCTGATGAACGCAATTATTGACTTTACATATCCAGCTATTTTGAATGACTTTATCGTAACTGATAAAGAAAGCGGAGAAGAAGAAATCTGTGATGCTAATGCTCCTATGTCGGCATTGGTATTTAAAACAACCTCTGACCCGTTTGTAGGCAGACTCAGTTATTTCCGTGTGTTCTCCGGCAGCATCAAGAGCGACAGCGTTGTTTATAACTCCAGACGTGAAGAAGATGAACGTATCGGCAATATTTTTACCATGCGCGGCAAGACGCAGATTCCTATGAAAGAAGTAGTTGCCGGCGATATCGGCGTAGTTGCAAAACTGCAATATACCTCTACTGGCGACACTCTGTGCGATAAAAATCATCCGGTAGAATTTGCTCCGATTGATTTCCCGCTGCCTATGTATACCAGAGCGATTTATCCTAAGAAAAAAGGCGACGAAGAAAAGATCATGTCTGCTCTTAATCGCTTGATGGATGAAGATCCGACTATTATCGTTACTAAGAATTCCGTTACTAAAGAAACTCTTATCAGCGGTATGGGCGATCAGCATATCGAAATCATTATGGAACGTATGCAGCGTAAATTCGGGGTGGAAGCTGTTTTGAAGGCTCCCATCATCGAATACCGTGAAACTATCCGCGGCAGCGCCGAGGTGGAAGGCAAACATAAGAAACAGTCCGGCGGTCATGGTCAGTATGGCCATGTAGTTATTAAGATGGAACCGTTGGCTCCTGGCAGCGGCTTTGAATTTGTTGATAAGATTTTTGGCGGTGCAGTACCGCGTCAATATATTCCTGCTGTAGAAAAAGGCATGCGTGAAGCTATGGAAAAAGGCGTACTGGCTGGTTATCCGGTTGTAGATATGCGTATTACTCTGCTGGATGGCTCCTATCATACTGTTGACTCCTCTGAAATGGCTTTCAAGACAGCTTCCAATATTGCTTTCAGAAAGGCAATGGAACAATGCAAACCAGTATTGCTTGAGCCTGTTTATTCTTTGGAAGTTACCTGTGCAGATTCCATGATGGGCGATGTTATCGGCGATTTGAACTCTAAACGTGGCCGTATCTTGGGTATGCAGAGCGTAGAAGACGGTATGAGCGTTGTATCGGCTCAGGTTCCCTATGCTGAAATTACTGAATATGCTGTTGATTTGCGTGCTTTGACTCAAGGCTTGGGTACCTTTGAGATGAAATTTGATCATTATGAAGACGTTCCGCCTAAACTGGCAGAAAAAATTGTTGCCGAACGCAAAGAGGCATAAGGAGATAGAAATGCAGTCAGCTATTTTGCTGACTGCATTTTTTATAGTGTAAAAAATATTACGTAATTGCTCAAAAAAGTACAGCATAATCTTTGCATGAGAAAACAGATATGTTATAATAATTACAAAATATAGTACAATATTGGAGGTTTTCCACAATGCAGACAATGGACCAGGCTTGTGTAAATACTTTGCGTTTTCTGGCAGCTGACCAGGTAGAGAAGGCGAAATCCGGACATCCGGGCTTTCCTCTGGGAACAGCGCCTTTGATGTATACTATTTGGGACCGCTTCATGAATTATAATCCTACTGATCCGCAATGGTTCAACAGAGACCGCTTTATCCTTTCTCCGGGACATGGCAGTGCGCTGCTGTATGCAATGTTGCATCTTGCAGGTTTTGATCTGTCCATGGAAGAACTGAAAAACTTCCGTCAATGGGGCAGCAAGACTCCGGGACATCCTGAATATGGTCATACAGTCGGTGTAGATGCTTCTACCGGACCGCTGGGTCATGGCTTTGCTATGGGTGTCGGTTTTGCTATTGCTGAAGCCATGCTGGCAGCGAAATACAATAAACCTGATTTCGCAGTTGTAAATCATTATACTTACGGTTTAACCTCCGATGGCGACCTGATGGAGGGTGTTTCCTGTGAAGCAGCATCTTTGGCCGGTACTTTGGGACTTGGCAAACTGATTTACCTTTATGACGATAATAAGATTACTATTGAAGGCAGCACTGATATTGCCTTTACTGAAGACGTGGAGATGCGCTTCAAAGCTTATGGCTGGCAGGTACTGCGTGTAGCGGATTCTGAAGATATTGAAGCTATGGAAGCTGCTATTAAAGAAGCGCAGGATGATACCATGCATCCGTCTTTGATTATTGTACGTACTCATATCGGTTTCGGCAGCCCGAAACAGGACAGCCCGTCCTGTCATGGCGAGCCTTTGGGTGGAGAAGCTTTGGCTGCTACAAAAGAAAAAGCTGGCTGGCCGGCAGATAAGATGTTCTATGTTCCGGAAGAAGTAAGCGCACACTTTGCTGAGAAAAAACCTGCCTGTGCGGAAGCGCAAAAGGCCTGGGAAGCTTTAATGGCAGATTATAAAGTAGTATATCCTGAACTTGCTGCTGAACTGGAAGCGCGCATTAATGGTACTACTTTAGTAAATCTGGCAGCACTGGAAGCAATTTTCGCCGATACTGCTAAGACTGCGACCCGTGAAGCTTCCGGCGAGATAATTCAAAAATTGGCGATGCAGCTGCCGAGCCTTGTTGGCGGCAGTGCTGACCTCGGTCCTTCCAACAAAACTATCATGAAGAACGAAGGCTTCTTCAGCCGTGTTGACCGGAAGGGAAGAAATATTCATTTTGGTGTTCGTGAACATGCAATGGGTACTGTTGTAAACGGTATTTCTCTGCATGGTGGTTTCATCCCGTTCGGCGGTACCTTCCTGGTATTTGCGGACTTTATGCGTCCTGCAATCAGAATGGCAGCGCTTATGGGAATCAGAGCTATCTTTGTACTGACCCACGACAGCATTGCTTTAGGTGAAGATGGTCCTACTCATCAGCCGATAGAAACCACTATGGCTCTGCGTATGATTCCGAACGTAAGTGTATTCCGTCCCGCAGATGCACTGGAAACCGCTGCAGCATGGCAGCAGGCTTGCATGAATTTGCACAAACCTACTTGCTTGCTGCTGAGCCGTCAAAAATTGCCGGTACTGCATCAATATGCGCAGTTGGTACATGAGAATGCTTATAAAGGAGCTTATGTATTAAGTCCGGCTAAAGAAAAAGCTGCTGCTGTTTTAATTGGTACTGGTAGCGAGGTACATCTGGCTTTGGCTGCACAGGAAAAACTTGCTGCTGAAGGTATTGACGTCAGCGTTGTATCCATGCCCAGCTGGGATTCCTTTGAAAATCAAAGCGCAGAATATAAAGAAAGCGTATTGCCGCATGATGCAGTTAAGATTGCTGTAGAAGCCGGCGTGCCTTACGGCTGGAGCCGTTATACCGGCAGTGATGACAATGTTATCGGTATCACTCAATTTGGTGCTTCTGCTCCTGGCGATGTACTGATGGAGAAATACGGCTTCACTGTGGAAAACGTTGTTGCAAAAGTAAAAGAAGTTCTGTAATATATAATATGCAGGCGCAGGCATAGTGCTTATGAAGATAAGCCTGTGCCTGCTTTTTTATTTGGGGGAAAGATGCGCAAAAATTTTAGTATTTATTCTGTAATATTATGTATCTTATTAATACTGCCTTGCAGCGTACAAGCTTTTGATAATGAAGATGTTGTTGCAAGTACTTTTGCAAAGTATAATCTTACTGGCACGTTTATTATGTATGATATGAGTAGTCATAAGTATCTGATGTATAACAGTGCCAGAGCATTTACAAGGTTTTCTCCTGGCTCTACTTTTAAAATACCGCATAGTTTGATTGCTTTAGAAACTGGTTGTGTGCATAGTGTTGATGAAGTGTTCTATCATTATGACAATGAGCCGGTTTTTCTTGAAAGCTGGCAAAGCGACGCCAGTTTGCAAAGTGCTATCAAAATTTCGCAGGTACCTGCTTATAAATACATGGCATCTAAAATTGGCAAAAAACGAATGCAGGAGCATTTAAATAAACTTTATTATGGCAATAGGCAGATAGGCGCAGCGAATGCTTTTTGGCTGGACAATTCTTTGCAGATAAGTGCTTATGAGCAGATTGAGTTTTTGAAGAAACTGGTACTGCTGCAGCTGCCATACAGCGAAAGTAATCAGCAGGCAGTGCAAAAAATTTGTCTGCTTTCTATGGATGCTGATAGTATTTGGTATGGTAAAACGGGATGGGCGACTGATAATGTTCAGATACCGATTGGCTGGTTTATAGGCTGGCTGCATCAGGAAAAAAGTGGTAAGACATATATCTTTGCCTTAAATGCAGATATTGCTTCTGCAGATGATTTGTATAAACGAGAAGCCTGTGTTAAGGATATTTTTGAGGCTTTGCATATTACTGATAAAGGAGTGCGATAACATGAAGCATTTGCTGACTATTGCCGGCAGTGACAGCAGCGGCGGTGCCGGGATTCAGGCAGATTTAAAGACTTTTGCTGCTCATGGTACATTCGGTATGAGTGTAATAACGGCGGTAACAGCTCAAAATACCTGCGGCGTTACCAAAGCACAGGATATAGATTGTGAAATTGTACAGGCGCAGATAGAAGCTGTATTTGATGATATAAGAGTGGATGCAGTAAAAATTGGGATGGTATCAAGACCGGAGATTATTGAAACCATTGCTGACTGCCTGCTGAAATACAAGCCGGAGATAATCGTGGTAGATCCTGTCATGATTTCTAAAAGCGGTTATCCGCTTTTAGCGCCGGAAGCCTGTGTAACCTTAATCAAAAGATTATTGCCTCTGGCTACTCTTTTGACCCCTAATTTGCCGGAGACAGAAGCTATTACTGGCATGAAAGTAAAAAATAAAGCTGATATGCTGCTGGCTGCTGAAAAAGTTATTGCTCTTGGTGTAAAGGCTGTGCTGGTTAAAGGTGGGCATCTGGAAGACCAGGCTGATGATTTATTGTTTGATGGCAAGCAGGAAATATGGTTTAGCGGTAAGAGAATCGCTACTAAAAATACTCATGGCACAGGCTGCACTTTATCCAGCTCTTTAGCAGCAAATCTGGCTAAGGGGATGAGTCTTGCAGACGCAGTTGCTGCGTCTAAACAATATGTAACAGAAGCGATAGCACATAGCCTTGCTATAGGCAGTGGCTGCGGACCTACTCATCACTTTGTTGATTTATACAGAAAGGCAGGAATCTTGGAATAATGGATTTGAAAGCTCAGTTTGGTGATATTGTTGATAAATTACGTAAACAAAGACCGGTTATACATCATATAACTAATTATGTTACAGCAGAAAGCTGTGCCGATATGGCATTAGCTGCCGGTGCTTCTCCGGTTATGGCAGATGACCCTGAAGAAGTGGAAGAAATTACTGTTGGCGCAGATGCATTGCTGCTTAATCTTGGCACGCTGAATTTTAATAAGATGATTGCTATGGAAAAAGCTGTAGCTGTAGCTAAAACTAAAGGTATACCTGTTGTTTTGGACCCGGTAGGCGTAATGGCTTCTTCCATGCGCTTGAATTTTGCTGTCAAGCTGCTTAATAAGGGATATATCAGTATTGTACGAGGTAATCACAGCGAATGTGCAGCATTGCTGGCAAATAAGGCAGGTGGTGCTGGCGTCGATAATATAGGCGGAACCGAAGAAGGCGATGCTTTAAAAACAGCCCAGGAGGCAGCTAAAAAATATAACTGTGTTTTTGCTGTAACGGGTGAAATTGATAATATCAGTAATGGTCATCAGGCAGTGGTACTTAATAATGGACATCCGCTGCTGCAGGATATTACCGGCAGTGGATGCATGGCTTCTACTTTATGCGCCTGCTGTGCCGCAGTGACAAAAGATATGCTGGCTGCGGCCGCTCTGGGCATAGTTATTATGGGACAGGGTGCAGAATTAGCGGCTAACTTTTTAGAAAAGAAAGATGGCCCAGGGATGTTTAAGGTACGCCTTTTAGACTGCGTTTACCATGTAACTACCAAGTGGAATGTTATCAACCTTAATCCGGAAAGAAAGAACTAAGATGAAACCTATTCTTGATTACAGTATTTATCTGGTTACAGATGAAAATTGTTTGCATGGCCGCAGCCTGTTGGAAGCAGTGGAAGAAGCTTTGCAAGCAGGAGTTACGCTGCTGCAGTATCGTGGTAAAGATAAAAGCAGTGCGGAGATGTATCATCAGGCTATGGCTTTAAAAGCATTGGCAGATAAATATCGTGTACCGCTAATTATTAACGATAGAGTAGATATTGCACTGGCAGTCGGAGCTGCCGGTGTGCATCTGGGTCAGGATGATTTGCCTTGCAAAGCAGCCCGCAGTATCTGTGGTGATGATTTCATTATCGGCGTTTCTGCACATAATGAGCAGGAGGCAGCTCAGGCCCTTGCTGATGGTGCTGATTACCTTGGCAGCGGCGCCGTTTTTGGCAGCAATACAAAGAGTGATGTTAATACGTTAGGAGTAGCTAAATTAGCAAATATTTGTCAAAGCGTAAGTATACCTGTAGTTGGTATAGGAGGAATTACTGCAGACAATTATGGGCTTGTATTGTCTGCTGGTGCTGATGGAGCAGCGGTGGTAAGCGGTATCCTTGGTGCTGCTGACATCAAACAGACTGTGAACAAATTTAAAATGATTTATAATTCTTTTCAATAAAATAATATTAGGCTCTGTCACAACAAATGGTTGATTTTGACGAGAAATAGCGTATAATA
>UQXH01000015.1 GCA_900545025.1 uncultured Phascolarctobacterium sp. | reverse complement strand
TTGCCAGCTACTACGGCCTGGCCTGGGAATATGAATTCAGCGGCGACGCAGGCGGCACTGCCAACCACCACGCTATGTACACCCCGTCCCTGGAGGGCAGCACGGTGATTGGCGAAGTCGGCTTCCGCTACACGCCGGACAAAGCTTCTCCCTGGTACTTTGACGCGAACATCAAAGGCTACGTCGGGATGCAGGAGGGCATCAGCGGCAGCGTGCAGGCTGTGTACAGTTTTTAAATAAAAAATATTATTTTAAACCCCGCTGTGTCAGCAGACGTAGCGGGGTTTGCTGTAAAATGGTACGGTTTGCTTTAAGTTTAGAGTTATTTTATAGTAATGTTAGAAAGATAATTGTTCAAAATATGAAATTATATAGTTACATATAAATAAAAATCAATATATTGTTTTAATCATCTTTACTATACAAATTATATCTTAGAATGTTACAATAATTGTAGAAAAGTTAGTAATAATTATATTTGATATTAGAAGTTGATTAATTTGTAAATATAACGTATCTAAAGTAATGGGGGTGTTCTTATGAGCAAAGGTTTGAGGTACGGCGTAATGGCCAGCATCGTAACTATTGGTATGTTGGGCACGACTGCTGTCTGGGCGGCAAACAGTGGCGGGCATGTTATTGATTTTTTGGGTATTAAAATGTATGTTGGCAAAAAAGCTACGGGCAACAATGTTCAAATTGATTCTTCGCTTGATCCAGATGTTGTTTTTATTTATGGAGGTTATTCTGCCAATAATGCTAATTCTAATATCCTTGCAATTAGCAGTGGCAATTTAAATAGTATTGACGAGATTGTAGGTGGCTATGCTTCTGGTAATACAGCAAAGAATAATACTGTAAATATCACTGGCGGTGAATTTGGTGCTGACGCATTTCTGCTTAATGTTATCGGGGGGCGTGCTGAGAAGGGCAATGTAACGGGAAATAAAGTTAATATAAGTGGAGGTACAATAGAAGGACAGATTTATGGCGGTTATACTGAAGAGGGTGGTACAATAAGCAATAATATTGTAACAATCAGTGGTAAAGCTATTTTAGACGATGCTGGGCTATTTGGCGGTTATAGTTTCAATGATACTGCTATTATTAAAGATAATAAACTGATTATCGATAACTGGAGTGGCTCTGCACTGCAAGTTGAAAATTTCAACAGTATAGACTTTAAAAATCTGCAATGGAAAAATGGTGGAACAGCACTTGCTATTACAGTTGCTAATCGAGAGAGTTTGGCAAATACTAAAATTAATTTACTCAGTTTGGCAGGTGGTACTAAACCAGCTGTAAACCAAAGTATGTATATTATTAAAGGAGAGTCATTTGGATTTCCTGTAGATTTAGGTATAAATAAAGATAATGTTACTGTTAGTACAGATTTTAGTGCCGGTGTGGCAGCAGTTGGAACGGGGAAAATTAGCATAGATGAAGAAGATGGTAGTTGGCTAAAATATACTATTACCGGACTGATGCAGAATCCGCAGACGCATTTAGTAGCTCAGAATCATGCGGTAGCAGCGGCATTTGTCAACCAGGGAACTGATCTTATTTCCGACAGCCTGGATACTCTGAGCCGTGACGATAATTACGGAGTAAAAACATTTGCCGCCGTACACGGTAACCACAGCAAATACGATGTCAACAGCGATTTGAAAATCAACGGCTGGAGCGGTATTGTTGGTGTCGGTAATGAAAAGGATGTCGGTAACGGTGATTTTGGTTGGGGAGTATTCTTTGAAAACGGCAGCGGCAACTACAACACTTATAACGGCTTTAATGGGAACTATTTCCGCGGCGACGGCAATGTAGTCTACAACGGCGGCGGTATTGCAGCCCGTTTTGAACAGGATAATGGCGTCTACACAGAAGGTAGCTTGAGAGCCGGCCTGCTGAAAAATGAAATGAAGGATGCTTTGATGGACGGAGCTGGAAATAGCTATGGCTATAAGTCTGAAAGTACCTATTATGGCGCTCATATCGGCGTAGGTAAAATAATCAGCCTGGATACAGATAAAGACCTTGATATTTACGGTAAATTCTTCCACACCTATACGGATGGGGATACTTTCACTGTAGCAGGCGATAAGTTTGATTTGGACAGCATAACCAGTGACAGGCTGAGGATTGGTGCAAGGCTGATGACTAATAAAGAAAATAAACTCAGCACCTATTATGGCTTGGCGTACGAATATGAATTTAACGGCGATGCAGACATGAGGGTTGAGAATACGAGTACGCCGCAGTAAAGCCTCAAGGGAAGCAGCTACATGGCAGAAATAGGTGTGAATTATCAGCCGAGCAGTGATTCCCCCTGGAGTTTTGATTTGAGTATGCGAGGATATACCGGTCAGCGTGAGGGCATCAGCGGCAGCGTGCAGGCTGTGTACAGCTTCTGAGTATATAGTATTTTAAAATCAATAAATATATGTGTAAAAGCACTGTGCAGGCTAAAGAACCTATGCAGTGCTTTTTTTGTGAGTAGAGATGTAGAAGCAATGTTATAATTACTAAAAAATTTACAAAAAACTATAGATGAATAATTGCTCATATGTTATAATGTAGCCAGGAAGAGCGTAAGCAGTTGTGCAGAATATATATGAACAATTAGTCATATATAACAACGGTTGCTAAAAATTTTTGGATATTATATGAATAATTGCTCATATATAATAGGAGGGACAGAAGATGATGGAGAAAAAGCAGCTGCATGATTCCTGCGCATTGCAGAAGCATGGACACGAAGTTGAGCATAAGTGTGAGTGTGCTCATCAGCACATTGACTGCTGTGGCGGGCAGCACGCGGAACATAAGCATACTTGCTGTGAGACAGAACATATGGCGGAGACGCACACGGTACTTGCAGCGGCGGATGGTGAAGGAGTTTTAACCCGGACCTACCTGCTGCAGGGGCTGGGCTGCGCCAACTGCGGTGCCAGGATTGAACGGGCGGTAGGACAGCTGCCGGAGGTGGAAGCAGCGCTCTTGACCTTTGCCACGAAAAAACTGCAGGTGCAGGTTAAAAGCGACGCTGACCTTTTAGCGGCGGTGCAGCAGGTGTGCGACAGTATTGAAGAAGGAATATCTGTAGAAGAAAGCGGTGCGTTGACTCAGCAGGCAGGAGCAGCTAAGGCAAAATCAAAAGGGCTGTCGGCTCGTCAGCGATCTCTTGCAGAAATTATCAGCGGCGGCGTGCTGTTCGTTGCTGCCGAATGGCTGGGAGTTTTGCCGGAGGCTTATCATGTACCGGCGCTTTTGGTGGCTTATCTGATTTTAGGCCGCACTATTATTATGGCGGCGGTGCGCAGCCTGCTGAAAGGACACGCGCTGGATGAAAACTTCCTCATGACGATTGCCACGCTGGGCGCTTTTGCCATTAACGCCTGGGAGGAAGCGGTAGGCGTCATGCTTTTTTACCGGGTGGGCGAATATTTTGAAGAGCTGGCGGTAGAAAAAAGCCGCAGTCAGATTATGGAAGCTGTAGATCTGCGTCCCGAAACAGTGCAGCTGGAAACGGCGGACGGCATAGAGGAGATTGACGCCGCTGCTGCGCAGGCAGGCGACGTACTGCTGGTACGTGCAGGTGACCGCATTCCTCTGGACGGAGTTGTGGAAGAAGGCGAAAGTCTGCTGGATACTTCCGCCATTACAGGCGAATCGCTGCCTGTTGCCGTACATCGTGGTGATGCGGTAATGTCCGGCTGCGTGAATATCAGCGGCATGCTCAGACTGCGGGTGGAAAAAGTACTGGCAGAGTCCATGGTCTCCCGTATTCTGGCCTCCGTAGAAAAGGCTGCAGCCAGCAAGCCCCATATCGACCGGTTTATTACCCGCTTTGCCCGCGTTTATACTCCTGTGGTTGTGGGTATTGCGGCGCTGACGGCACTGGTACCCTCACTTTTGACGGGTAACTGGCAGTACTGGGTTTATACGGCACTGACCTTTCTGGTCATCAGCTGTCCCTGCGCGCTGGTGCTCAGCGTACCGCTGGCCTTTTTCAGCGGTATCGGCGCGGCTTCCAAGCGCGGCATATTGTTCAAAGGCGGCATCGTTATCGAGGCGTTAAAGAACGTGGCGGCGGTAGTGCTGGATAAAACGGGCACCGTTACCAAAGGTAAATTTGCGGTGCACAGTATTTTGCCGGCAGAAGGCGTTGCCGAGACCAGACTGCTGCAGCTGTGTGCCAGTGCCGAACAGGCCTCGGTGCATCCCATTGCCGTCAGCATTATTGAAGAAGCCCGCCGCCGCGGTCTGGAGCTGCATCAGCCGGAAGGCTTTCGTGAGATTGCGGGTGAGGGGCTGGCGGTAAGCTGTGGTACGGATAAACTGCTGTGCGGCAACAGAAAGCTGCTGCAGCGGTACGGAGTCAGCAATATTCCCGCTGAGGAAAGCGACTGCGGCAGCGAGGTACTGATTGCTGCTGACGGCACTTATCTGGGACGCATCTTGGTCAGTGATACTCTGAAAGAGGATGCGGTGGACGCAGTGCAAAAGCTGCGGCAGCAGAAATTAGCTGTAGTTATGCTTACCGGCGACAGCGAGCAGGAAGCACAGCTTGTGGCAAGGCGGGCAGGCATCAGCGAAGCACACGGCAGGCTGCTGCCTCAGGATAAATTTACTCAGCTGCAGCGGCTGCGTGAAAAATATGGGCCTGTAATGTTTGTCGGCGACGGCATTAATGATGCACCGGTGCTGGCGGGTGCAGATGTGGGCGCAGCTATGGGCAGCGGCGCAGATGCAGCGATTGAAGCGGCCGATGTGGTTTTTATGAAATCGGAAATGCGTGCCGTGCCTCAGGCAGTGGATATTGCCCGCAGTACGGCGGCAGTGGCCTGGCAGAATGTGATTTTTGCTCTGTCAGTTAAGGCTGTTATCATGGCGGCTGGCGTTTTGGGCTATGCGTCCATGTGGGCCGCTGTCTTTGCCGACAGCGACGTAGCGCTGCTGTGTGTACTTAATTCCGTCAGACTTTTATATATGCATAAATAGGATCATGCTTTTTATGGCGCGGCATTTTTGCTGCGCCTTTTTACTTGCTGCCCGGCAATTAAGCATAAGCATACGTATTTGTTGGGTAAAATATTACTAACTTTAAAAAAGAGTTAGCCAAAACTAAAATTTTCGTTGACAAAATAATCAGCGAATGCTATATTTTACATGAGTTATCAAATGCTAACTACAAGCTGAAAGGGCAGGAGAAATATATGAATTTAAACGATGCTTTGGAAGGCCGGGAGTATATCATCCGTGAAGTAGTTACCGGCGATGAAGAGGTAGATGCCTTTCTGCTGTCGTTGGGCTGCTACAGCGGCGAGCCGATTACCGTTATCTCGCATCTGAAAGGCGGCTGCATTATCTCCGTCAAGGATGGCAGATATACCATCGACAAAGAGCTGGCAGAAACAATCCTTATTTAAGATAAAGGGCTGATACAGCCTTTTATTTTTACCCCATAGTTAGCTTAAGCTAATTTTTAGCTGAAATATCAGGAGCAGGTATCTGAAGGAGGAGTTAGAATGAAAATTGCACTGACAGGCAATCCCAACAGCGGCAAGACGACCATGTATAACGCGCTGACGGGCAGACACGAGCGAGTAGGCAACTGGGCGGGCGTTACCGTCGATAAGAGAGAGGCTTATGTGGAAAAGAAATACTATGCGGGACCGGAAACACTGGTAGCAGTAGATTTGCCGGGCGCTTATTCCATGTCGCCTTTTACCTCGGAAGAAAGTATTACCAGCGGTTATGTGCGGCACGAAGCACCAGATGTTATTGTCAATATTGTGGACGCAACCAATCTGAGCCGCAGCCTGTTTTTTACCACGCAGCTTCTGGAGCTGGGCATTCCTGTGGTAGTGGCGCTGAACAAGTTCGATATCAACGATAAGAAAGAAACCTGCATCGACGTGGAAAAACTTTCTGCCAGACTGGGCTGTCCGGTCATCAAGACTGTGTCCACGGAAGGTACGGGGCTGGCAGAGGTTGTCAGAGCTGCCGTTGCGCAGCATGGCGCTGTCCAGAAAGCACCTTATGTGCAGGGCGATATCGACCTGCTGGATAAAGAAGTGGTAACAGAAGCCGACAGAAAGCGCTTCGCCTTTGTCAGCAGAATTGTGGCCGAGGTGGAAACGCGCAAGGTATTAACAAGAGAAAAGAACAGTCAGGACACCATTGATGCAGTACTGACCAATAAATTTCTGGGCATTCCTATTTTTGCCCTCATCATGTATTTTGTCTTTGATATTTCTCAGGCCAGCTTCGGCCCCATGCTGGCAGATGTGCTGGTAGGCTGGATTGAAGGTTTTCAGGAAATTGTAGCTGCCGCTGTGGAAGACAGCTCGCCGCTGCTGCAGGCACTGCTGGTTGACGGCATTATCGGTGGTGTAGGAGCAGTTGTAGGCTTTTTGCCTCTGGTTATGGTGATGTACTTCTTAATCGCCCTGCTGGAAGACTGCGGTTACATGGCCCGTGTCAGCGTAGTGCTGGACCCCATCTTCAAAAAAGTAGGTTTGTCCGGCAAATCTGTTATTCCTTTCGTCATTGCTACCGGCTGCGGCATCCCGGCCATCATGGCCTGCCGCACTATCCGCAACGAGCGTGAACGCCGGGCAACTGCCATGCTGGCAACCTTTATGCCCTGCGGCGCCAAACTGCCGGTTATTGCGCTCTTTACCGGCGTCTTCTTCCAGGAAAATGCCTGGATAGGCACATCCATGTACTTTATGGGCATTGCCCTGATCTTCTTCGGCGCGCTGCTGATTAATAAGATTGTAGGCTATAAGAGCAGACGTTCCTTCTTCATCATGGAGCTGCCTGAATATAAGCTGCCCAGCATTAAACGTGCCTTTATGGCCATGTGCTCCCGCGGCTGGGCGTACATCGTAAAAGCCAGCACCATCATCCTGCTGTGCAATACTGCCGTGCAGGTTATGCAGACCTTTAACTGGAATTTCGAGGTGGTGGAAGAAGGGCTGGAAAGCACTTCCATCCTGGCATCCATTGCCCATCCTTTCTCCCTGCTGCTGATTCCTTTGGGCTTTGGTGTATGGCAGCTGGCAGCGGCGGCTGTTACCGGCTTTATTGCCAAAGAAAATGTAGTAGGCACTCTGGCTGTTGTTTATGGTGTTACTAATTTTATTGACCCGGAAGAACTGGAACTGGTTGGCGGTGCCAGCGACGTTGCTGCCATGTTCGGACTTACGTCTGTGGCGGCACTGGCCTATCTGATGTTCAACCTGTTTACACCTCCCTGCTTTGCGGCACTGGGCGCCATGCGTTCCGAGCTTGCCAGCACCAGGTGGCTGCTGGGCGCTATCGGATTGCAGCTGGGCGTAGGCTATACCATTGCTTTCGTAGTTTATCAGGCAGGTACGCTGCTGACAGAAGGCACTCTGGGAACAGGTTTTATACCCGGTCTGATTGTGGTAGCGTTAATTGCGGCCTATATTATGCATCTGATTCATCGTGCTGACAAAGAGGTACAGAAGGAATACGCTCTGGGCGCTTCTTCCGCACGCTGAAAGCAGATTTACGGGTTTGATCTGTCAAAGGAGGACAGCAAATGAACGATATCATTGTTGCCGGCGTTATCATCGCCATCCTGCTGATGGCGGTCAGGTATCTGCATAAGGCGAAAAAAAACGGCGTTAAATGCGTAGGCTGCCCGGCGGCAAAAGGCTGTGCGGCAGAATGCAAAGGAAATAGTAAAAAGTAATATTACACCTTTTTGATTTATTTATTGTCTATGCTTTTGCATTTTTCTAACCATCAGCGTCTTATTCATTTTTTGTGCCCAGGCACTCCGCACGCTCTTTATTCAATCGCGTACTCTGTGTAAGTTGCGTATGCAGTTCTTCACATCGCTAAAGCTTGTGAGCGAACTGGCGCTCACTTAACAACGAATCAAGAAAAGGCTTTTTCTTAATTTTTACAGCGATAGCGGACATTGCGGCTTTAAAAACACAGTCCTCGGTTAACTACGTGCTGAGGACTGTTTGTATTTTAGAGAGTATCAGTGCCAAGCCGCCTGCCGTCTATCGCAAGGCAGTATGCAGATAAAAAACGAACTGGAAAAGCAAATTTTATGAAAGCAGGAATAAACTGCGTACTTGTTGCCGCAGGCGGTGGGTGAGCCGGCAAACGTATAACACAAAATGGCGATAGCGCCCGGAATGCTTATAACCGGGCGCGGAGATGAAAGGCTCACAGCATCCGCGGAGGCAGGAGAACAAAAAAAGGCGATTTTGGCTACACCTTTTTCGCCTGAAAAAAGGTGTAATATAATTCCCTGTACCCTTGACATTCCCCTGTACTGCTTGCTAATATATAAGGTATAGTAAAATATGGTAAAGGTTATGAAGGGGAGTCTTCCTGGAGGCGGAGCCCAAGAGAAGCGGCGGTTGGTGCAAGCCGTGCAAGGCGTCAGGATCTGTAGCCCCGGAGCAGTCCGGCTGAAACAGCAGTAGGCCGGAACGAGTCGCGCCCGTTACGCGCTTTGAGTGCTTCGCTTTGTGCGGAGAAAATAGGTGGTACCGCGATAATTCGTCCTGTTCGATTTGAACAGGACTTTTTTTATTTCAGTTTTGAGGAGGATTTGTAAATGAGTGAAGAACATAACATTCCCAAGGTTTATGACCCTGCTTCCGTAGAGAAGAAATGGTATAAATTCTGGGAAGAACACAGATATTTCCATGCGGAGGTTGAAGAAGGCAAGGATGCGTTCAGCATCGTTATCCCGCCTCCGAACATTACCGGTCAGCTGCACATGGGCCATGCTCTGGACAACACTCTGCAGGATATTTTAATCCGCTGGCACCGTATGATGGGCCATAACACCCTGTGGATGCCCGGCTATGACCATGCGGGACTTGCTACTCAGATTAAAGTAGAAGAAGTAATCAAAAAAGAAGAAGGCAAAACCCGTTATGATCTGGGCCGTGAAGAATTCCTGAACCGCGTATGGCAGTGGAAGGAACAGTACGGCGACCGCATCATCAACCAGCTCAAATGCCTGGGCGTTTCCTGCGACTGGGAACGCAAACGTTTCACCATGGACGAGGGCTGCTCCAAAGCCGTACGCGAAGTATTCTGCTCCCTGTATGAAAAGGGCCTTATCTATAAAGGTACCCGCATCACCAACTGGTGCGTAAACTGCAACACCGCGCTGAGCGATATTGAAGTTGAACATAAAGACGATGCCGGCAGCCTGTGGTATGTACGTTATCCGGTAGTGGAAGAGGAAGGCACCTATCTGACTATTGCTACCACCCGTCCGGAAACCATGCTGGGCGATACTGCCGTTGCCGTTAACCCGGAAGATCCCCGTTACGGACATCTGGTAGGCAAAACTCTGCGCCTGCCTTTAACCGACCGCGTTATTCCCATCATTGCCGACAGCTATGTTGACCTTGAATTCGGTACCGGTGCTGTTAAGATTACTCCGGCACACGACCCCAACGACTATGAAATGGGTATGCGTCATAAACTGCCCAGCATCGTCGTTATCGGCATGAACGGTCTGATGACTGAAGAAGCTGGCAAATATGCCGGTCAGGAACGTTATGAATGCCGTAAGAATATTGTAAGTGACTTGAAGGAACAGGGCTACCTGGTAAAAATTGAAGAACATTCCCATGCTGTTGGTCACTGCCAGCGCTGCGGCAGCGTCGTAGAACCGCTTGTTTCTACCCAATGGTTTGTTAAGATGGAGCCTCTGGTAAAAGCTGCAGTAGACTGCGTAGAAGACGGCCGTACCCAGTTTGTACCGGAACGCTTCACCAAGACTTATACCGGCTGGATGGAAAACATCCGCGACTGGTGTATTTCCCGTCAGATCTGGTGGGGTCACCGTATCCCTGTCTGGTACTGCGATGACTGCGGCGAAATGTCTGCTTCCCGTACCGATTTAACTGTCTGCCCGAAATGCGGCAGCGCTCATATCCATCAGGATGAAGACGCACTGGACACCTGGTTCAGCAGTGCTCTGTGGCCGTTCTCCACTATGGGCTGGCCGGATAAGACGCCGCTTTTGAAACAGTTCTATCCTACCAGCGTACTGGTAACCGGTTACGATATTATCTTCTTCTGGGTTGCCCGTATGCTGATTATGGGTATGGAATTCATGAAAGAAATTCCTTTCGAGAAAGTATTCATCCACGGTCTGGTACGCGACAGCCAGGGCCGCAAGATGTCCAAGTCTTTAGGCAACGGTATCGACCCGCTGGAAGTTATCGACCAGTACGGCGCTGATACTCTGCGCTTCATGCTCATTACCGGCAACACTCCGGGCAACGATATGCGTTTCTACTGGGAACGTGTGGAAGCTACCCGTAACTTTGCCAACAAAATCTGGAACGCTTCCCGCTTTGCCCTCATGAATATGGAAGGCTACGACCCAAAAGCAGAGCTGGCTCCGTACACGCTGGCAGATAAATGGATTCTGTCCCGTCTGCAGCATACTGCGCAGTCCGTTACCGATTTGCTGGGCAAATTCGAGCTGGGCGAAGCAGGCCGTCTGATTTACGACTTCATCTGGGGCGAGGTGTGCGACTGGTATATCGAGCTGGCCAAACCCAGACTGTATAATAAAGAAAATGCCGCAGAACGCGCTACTGCACAGCACGTACTGGCGCAGGTACTTACCTCTGCCATGCAGCTGCTGCATCCTTACATGCCCTTCATTACCGAAGAAATCTATCAATGCCTGCCTCACGAAGCAGAAAGCATCATGATTTCCAAGTGGCCTGAAGCTGACGCTGCCTTAATGGATGACGAAGCAGAACGCCTGATGGGCGCTATCATGGAAAGCATTAAGGCTGTCCGCAACATGCGTGCGGAAGTAAATGTACCGCCCGGAAAGAAAGTTCCGGCTATCATGCTGGCTGCTGCCGATCTGAAAGACGGCATTATCGCCAACGAAAACTATGTACACCTGATGGGTGCTATCAGCGAGCTGACCGTGCTGGATGAAAATGCGGCCAAACCGGAAAACGCCATGGCTGCCGTAGTAAGCGGCATCGAAGTATATCTGCCGCTGGCTGGCCTTATCGACGTAGAAAAAGAAAACCAGCGTCTGAACAAAGAGCTGGCAACTATTGAGAAAGAGCTGGCACGTGTTAACGGTAAGCTGGGCAACGCAGGCTTTTTGGCGAAAGCTCCTGCTGACGTTATCGAAAAGGAAAAAGCAAAAGCAGAAGAACTGAACGCGAAAAAGGCTTCCATCAATGAACGCCTGGAATATTTAAAGACCTTATAAACAGCACAATGAGCGGTGCGGCACAGCCGTGCCGCTTTGCTGTATGATTACGGAGGAAACTATGAACTATACGGAAAGCCTGGCCTATCTGGAAGGCCTGGGCAAATTCGGTATCCAGCTGGGCATGGAGCGTATTGAAGGCCTCCTGCGTGAGCTGGGGAACCCGGAACAGAAAATCAAAACCGTGCATGTTACCGGCACCAACGGCAAAGGCTCCGTCAGCAGCATGATTACCAATATCCTGCTGGCAGCAGGTCTCAAGGCAGGCAAGTTTACCTCGCCCCACCTGGTAAAATATAACGAGCGCATCAGCGTCAACGGACAGGACATCAGCGATGAGGATTTTGCTACGGTGATTACTGCCGTCAAGGTAGCGGCAGACAGCATCGTTAAAAAGGGCGTATGTGACCAGCCCACTCAGTTTGAAATCCTTACGGCGGCAGCCTTCCTGCATTTTTATCTGCAGAAGGTAGATTATGCCGTTATCGAAGTAGGTTTAGGCGGTCTGTGGGATTCTACCAACGTGATTACGCCGGTGGTTTCCGTTATTACCAATGTGGCGCTGGACCATACTGACCGCTGCGGTGATACCGTGGCACGTATTGCCATGCAGAAGGCGGGCATCATCAAGGAAAAAGTGCCCCTCGTTACGGCTGCGGAAGGCGAAGAAGCGCTGGGCCCCATCGTTACCATGGCCATGTTTAAGGAAGCACCGGTGTATCTGTACGGTAAAGCCTTTTACGGCACTGAGGTAACCAGCTCCATGGAAGGGCAGAAGTTTACCCTGCATGCCGGCGACTACTACCATTCTGATTATGAAATCAGGCTGCCCGGCGAGCATCAGATTAAAAATACCAGCGTGGCCATCGTGGCTGCCAAGCTGGTTTCCAAACAGGACGAGCGCATTACCGAGCTGGCGCTGCACATCGGCGTAGCCAATACCCTGTGGCCGGGACGTCTGGAACGCATCCATCAAAATCCGGATATTATTTTAGACGGAGCTCATAACCCCGACGGTGCCAGAGCACTGCGCAAGGCTTTGGATAAATACTATCCTCAGCAGCCGGTGCAGTTCGTCTTCGGCATGATGGGCGACAAGGATATGAGCGGCGTTATCAAAGAGCTGATTACGGAAAAAGACGCGGTGCATACGGTGCAGGTCAGCAACGGCAGCCGTGCAGCAACGGCAGAAACACTGGCAGGACTTGCCGGCGGCAATGCCACGGCGGAAAATGATTTGCTGACGGCGTATAACAAGGCAGTGGCAGCGGCAGGCGATGGCGGCATTGTCTGCGTGTGCGGCAGTCTATATCTGGTGGGCGAATTTAAAGCCCTGATGCTGCAGGAGAAGGAGCAATGTCATTAAAAGCGTGGGCAGATAAGCTCGATCATTATGTTTATTACCTGCTGCTCTTTACGGTAGCGGTTATCCCGCTCAATCAGGCATTTACAGCAGGCTGCGTTGCTGTTACCTTTATCTGCGCTCTGCTTGCTTCCTTTGGTACAAAGCGCCGAGAAAATGTGCTGCATCCCTGGCAGCAGGCGCTTTTGTATCTGCTTTTTGCCATTGGCTGGATTTCGCTGCATTTTTCAGCAGATAAATTTCTTTCTTCCTTTAATTTTGTCTATGTGGGCGGTCAGTATGCCGCGCTTATCTTCGCACTTCTGCGTTACGGCTGGCAAAAGCCGCAGCCCTTTGCGCAAGCGGCGCCGCCGCAGACTTTATGGCAGCGTTTCATCAGTCTACCGCGGCCTGTGCAGCTTATCGCCGCTTTCTTGACGGTTTCGGTACTGGTCAGCAGCATCGGCCTGGCGCAGAAGCTTTTAGGCGTTACGGCGGAGGGCATCTGGGTAGATCCGCAGGAGTTCCCTGAGCTGAAAATAAGGGTATATTCTACTCTGGTTAATCCTAATATTCTGGCAGGGTATTTAGTGCTAGTTATTGCCTACGGCGCGGCACTGTTCAGCGTGTTTAAGGCTAAACGTGTACGGCTTGCGCTGGTCATAACTTCCTTACTGGCGGCTGGCTGCCTGCTTTACACCTATTCCCGCGGCAACTGGCTGGCTTGTGCGGCAGTGCTGTTTACCTTCTGCCTGCTTTTTTATCACAAGGCTTTTCTGCCCGTGCTTGGTGTAGGGGCATTGGGCTTTGCTGTTGGCGGACATGCGGTGTGGCATCGACTGGGCTCCATCTTAAATGGACAGGATACCTCTATGGCCCTGCGTATGGCATATCTGCGCAGCACGAAATGGATTATCGAAGAATATCCTTTAGGCGTTGGCTGGTATGGCTATCGCTTTGTCTATCCTACCTATAATTATTATCTGGCAGATACCAGCGTCATCATGTACCACTGTCATAACCTGTTTTTAAATGTACTGGCGGAACTTGGCTGGCACGGACTCATAGTCTTTCTGGCAGTGTGGGGCATGTTTCTTTACCACGGCTGGAAGCTGGCATTTAATAAAAAAGGCGTGTGGACAACGGCACTGGGACGTGGTTATGTACTGGCTAGTGTAGGCATCGCCATCGGCGGACTGACGGATCATGTCTACTTTAATACCCAGATGGGCCTGCTCTTCTGGCTGTTGGGAATTGTGACCATGCTCAGCTATAAGCTGGATAAGTATGAAGTGAATAAATGAAAATGTAAAAACGACGTATAGAGATATACGTCGTTTTTTTACGCTCTTGAGAAAATTTTGTGAGTGCTTTTATTAAAGCAAATATATAATTATGTTTCGTATTAAAAGAACAGGAAGCAGCGCAGTTGCTTTCTGTTCTTTTTTGCTTTTTGCGAGAAAGTGTAAAAAACATTACATCCCCGAACTGAAAGTGCAGCGAAGTGCACTTTCGGTTGTGGGGGGAGAACGTCTGGTACAATGGCACTTTGGAAAAGTTGTAGATTTTGTGTTTTAAGGGAGGTTATATCATGCGTAAATTTTTAGAGTATAAAATTTTAGTAGCTATATTGGCGGTTAGTGTTTCAGGAACAGGAAACATAGTATTTGCGGCTAATACAGGAATTACTTCTTCTACTGAAGCAATCGGTAATTCATCCTTTTATGTTGGCAGTAATGGACCCTCTGATAATAAAGTATCTATTGATACCTCAATAGATTACGGTATAGCTGGTGGTTATGATAAAGATGGCAGTAACGGCGCTACTGATAATTTTGTAAATATCAACGGTACAGAGAGTGTTAAAACAGTAGTCAATGGTTATGTTTATGGAAGTTATTCTGAAAATGGAATAGTTAATAGCAATAATATAGAGATTAGCAATAGTGATATAACTAGGACGGTTTATGGTGGTTGTTCTCAAAAGGGAGAAGTTAGTAATAATGAGATTATTGTCAGCAATAGCAGTGTAGGTACATCGGTTTATGGGGGATTTACTAATAATGGAAATATTGAAGGTAATGATGTGACAATAAATGGTAGTTCCTTGACTAACGTATATGGTGGTCAATCTACTAGTGGTAATGTTAGCAATAATCATGTAATGATTATTGGAAATACGGTAGTAAATGGTACTGTTGATGGTGGTTATTCACCTTTTGGGAGTATTAGTAAAAATGAAGTAAATATATATGGCGGTACTTTAGAAGACCGTGTCAGCGGTGGGTTTGGCGGCAATAGCAAAGACAGCGTTGTTAGTGGTAACATTGTTAATATCAGTGGAGGAACTATAAATGGAAAGGTATATGGAGGTTATGGATATCAAAATAATCCTTATGATAATAAAGTAAATATTAGCGGTGGGACTGTAAATGGTGCAATATACGGAGGATTGGGGTATACAGGTGCAAATAATAATAGTATCAATATAAGTGGTAGTGCCGATATTGCAAATGCCGACTTGTACGGTGCGAATAAAATAGGCGGTACTGGCAATACACTTACTATTGATAACTGGAGCGGCAGTACCAAATCCGTACAGAATTTTAATACGATAAACTTTGCTAATATAGAGTGGCAGAACGGAGCAGAGGTTTTACGGATTACAAATAATACCAAAAGCGGTGTTTTAGCCAATACAGAAATCAATATTCAAAATCTTGTCTTTCAAGGAGGTGTGCAGCTTGGCGTAGGTGATAGCATGTCTTTTATTAGCGGTGATGATTTACAAATAGATCAAGATAAAGTCAGTGCCGACGGCAATTTTACTGCCGGAGTCACCATATGAGGCACAGGACAGGCACTGGTTGCAGCTGATGGCGACAGCGTTACCTATACCTTGACATCAGTTAAACATTTAGACCAGATCAACCTCGTTGCTGAAAACCGCGCCGTAGCGGCGGCCTTTGTCAACCAGGGCACCGACCTCATCAGCGACAGCCTCGATGCTTTGAGCCGTGACGACAACTACGGTATCAAGACCTTTGCCGCCGTACATGGCAACCGCAGCAAATACGATATCAACAGCGATTTGAAAATCAACGGCTGGAGCAGCATCGTCGGTGTCGGCAACGAAAAAAATATCGGCAAGGGCGACTTCAGCTGGGGCGTATTCTACGAAAACGGCAGCGGCAACTACCGTACCTGCAATGAATTCAACAACGAATTTTTCCGCGGCGACGGCAGCCTTGTCTATAACGGCGGCGGTATTGCGGCCCGCTTTGAGCAGGACAACGGCGTCTACACCGAAGGCAGCCTGCGTGCAGGCATGCTCAAGAGCGAGATGAGCAACGCCTTGCAAGACGGCGCGGGCAACAGCTACGGCTACAAATCAGAAAGCACTTACTACGGAGCGCATATCGGCGTAGGCAAGGTTATCAGCTTAAACGAAGCCGCCGACCTTGACGTCTACGGCAAATTCTTTCACACCTATACGGAGGGGGACAGCTTCACCGTAGCCAATGACAAATTTGAATTTGACAGCATCACCAGCGACAGACTGAGGATAGGCGCAAGGGTTACGACAAATAAGGAAAATAAATTCAGCACCTACTATGGTCTTGCCTATGAATATGAGTTCAACGGTGATGCGCAGATGAGGGTACAGAACATAAGCGCGCCGGAACAGAGCCTGCAAGGCAGCAGCTATATGGCGGAAATCGGTATGAACTATCAGCCGGACAGCGAATCTCCGTGGAGCTTTGACCTCAGCATGCGCGGCTATGCTGGACAGCGCGATGGTTTCAGCGGCAGCGTGCAGGCAACCTACAGTTTCTGAAAATTACATAGCTAAAAATCTTATATTCTGAAAATAGCGGCAGCCGGACTTTTTGTCTGGCTGTTTTTTATTTTGTCAAAAAATTTTCGCTTATATTTTATTTGCTGCTAAAAGTATTTATAAAGATAAATATAAAACAAACGCTAAGAATACGTTGGATAGTGGCACAGAGCCGGTGCTTGGCGATAGAACACCATGTTGACAGAGCAAAATTTGTATGATAAAATCCCGACAAACAAGAAAAGTTATCATTTGCAAAATAACTTGATTGAGTAAAAATGTTTATTAAAAGGAAATATCATAATTGGGTGCAGTAATGCTTAATAGAGAAATCGGTATAAGCCGATGCTGTCCCGCAGCTGTAATGCTGAGCAAGTCCAAAGATGCCACTGGGAAACTGGGAAGGCTGGAGGAGCAATGAAGCAGAGCCAGAAGAACTGCCCGATTATTTTTATACAATGCCTGCGAAAGACAGTCAGCGTATTCAAGGCGCTTTTTTGTCATGGGCAAAAAGCGTCTTTTGCTTTATTTCGCGAAAAAATCAGTGTCTGAATAAAGAAGCTGCGGCTGCTTTATTTGTACATATAAATTAAACGAGGTGAAGCTTATGAAGAGAAATTTATCAACTAAGATTGCCCTAAGCATTATGCTGGCAGGCGTTTTTACAGGCAGCGCCTGCATGATGCCGCATCTGATGCATGCTGAAAAACGTATAACTGACGGTGTTTATGAAGAAGATGTTTTTGACCGGCAGCAAAGCGTGAACAGCAAAGATAAGACTCTGCTGTCAGACGCCGGGCTTATTATCGAGGGCGGCGAGCTGAAAAGCAAGTTTGATCCCCATTACCGGGAGTATGTCAATGGCAATGCCTATGCTGCACATCTGCAGAATACCGGCGCAGGCGATACAGAGTTGCGCAATAACCTGCTGCAAATGAGCGGCGGCAAGGTGGAAGGCGAGGGCGTGGCAGCCTGGGGCAGCAGTAAGGGAGCACTTTTGCTGGCGGGCAATGAGGCGCGGTTGACGGGAGGCAGTGCGGCAGCTGTTTATGCGGCGCAGGCCTTTAACCCGGATGGGCAAGAGGTAGTGCTGCAGGGTAACCGCCTGGAGCTGCAGGGAACGCCGGCGTCTGCGGCTGTAATAGGTACGGGCGCGGCGGCGCTGATTAACTACGTCAACGGAGGCAGTCTGACGCTGAATGATAATCAGACGTCGGTCAGCAATGGGGCAGTGGGCGGACATCTGTACGGAGGCAATATTGTAGCCTTTGACAGGAAAACTGCCACGGTAACAGCCGGTGGCAATAAGGTAGCTCTTACGGATGTGCAGACGGCAGGCGCTGCCAATATTTACGGTGTCAACGTGCAGCAGGATAGGGCAAGGTTTGAGCAGATTACGGCTAACGGCAACAGCGCTGCGCTCAACGGCAAGATGCAGGGCAGTGCCAATATCGTCTACGGTGCCAGGGTGACGGAGGCTGTTGCAGGCAGTGCTAACGATAACAAGGTGGAAATCAGCGTCAGCGATAAATATGTGCTGGACGCGGCTATCGGGGCACGTATTGACGGCGGCAGCAAGGATGAAAAGAGCGTGCTGGAGGCCAGCGGCAATATGGTCAGCGTAAACGGCGGGAAGAGCAGGGCGCAGGAGCTGCTTATCAAAGGCAGTACGGGCGGCGGCAGCCAGGGCGGCATCACCGGCGGCAGGGTCTATACTGTTTCGGATGCGGATGCTGCCAGAGCTAATCACAATATTGTTACCATCGGCTCCTTCGTGGGCAACGAAAACGGTACCATTAACTATGGCGGCAGGGTTGACGGCTACGGTACGCCTAAACTGGCAGAGGCTAACGGCAATAAGATTAGCGTAGGTACGGATAACAGGCTATCCGTGCTGTATGGTGGTTTGGCAAGCGGCGCGGCGGCAGCAGCGGACGGCAATATGCTGACCATTACTTCTTCCAGCGTAGGCGGTATTTACGGCGGCTCGGCCAGCGGTACGGAGAAAGTTTCTGCCAGCAACAACAGCATCACCATGAGCAATGAACGGGAAAATATCAGGAGCAGCAGCATTACCGGCGGTAAGGCCAAAGCGGCGGGGGCAGGGGAAGCAGTCTCCGATAATAATGTCCTCAGATTAGACGGTACGGAATTTACGCTGCTGACAGCGGCGGGAATTGCCGACAGTGCGTCAGGAGATGCCCGCAGCAGCAGTAACAGCCTGTTTATCAGCGGCAAGGCAGATTTTGACGTAGAGGTTTACGGCGGTAAGGCCAGCAGTAATGCGGGAATGGCTGCGGCGGACAAAAATTTTATCAGGATTGACGGCGGTGATTTTAATCTGCGTAATTTTTCTTTCATTCCCGGTGGGTTAAGCGCAGGCGCAGCCAGGAACGGTACGGGTACAGCTGCGGCCAAGGATAATTTTATCGTCATAACAGACGGCGATATTACAGCGGGCGGCGAGTGGAAGGGCGCTGCCTATCCCAGCTTTATCAATGGCGGCAGGGCTATTTCCGACAGCGGTACTGCGGAAGTTAGCAATAACAGCGTCAGTGTCAGCGGTGGTACGGTTAAGCTGACCAACAGATATGATGAAGGACGGACAGCCGAGTACAGCAGCGATTTATCCGGCGGCCATGCAGAAAGCGGCGGCAAGGCGGTGGCTGCCCATAATAAGGTGGCTATCAGCGGCGGCACGCTGATCGGCGATATATGCGGCGCTTACGCCAAAGGCAGCAGTGCCGAGATACACCATAATAGCGTAAGTGTACGGGGCAGCGCGGATTTAAGTCAGGCTGCGCTCTTTGGTTATAAGGCGGATGTGCCGGCAAAGTCCCTGCAGGCTGCAGATAATACGCTGCACGTGGATGGCTGGCACGGTGCGGTACAGCGTATTGCCGATTTTGACAAGGTAACGCTGGATAATACCGTCATCGACAAAGACGGCAAGGTACTCCGTCTTGCGGCAGCGCAGGCTGATGATTTAAAAGGAGCGCAGGTGAGCCTGAACAGTCTGGCGGGCGGACAGGAGTGGAGCAAGGTTAGGGTTATCCGCCTGTTGGACAGCGAGCAGCAGCTGGGTATAGGCAAGACGGAGGTCAAAGAATATGTGCCTGCCGGCGTGGGACTGCTGGTACGAGGAGAAGCAGACACATCGGCCGGAGGCTTGAGCTTTAAGGTTAACGAGGTCAAAACCAGCAAGCAGGCTGATAATGTTGCCGCCAGCAGGGCAGTTGGTACGGCCTTTGTCAACCAGGGCACCGACCTTATCAGTGACAGTCTGAATGCTTTGAGCCGTGACGACGGCTACGGTATCAAGACCTTTGCCGCCGTGTATGGTAACCGCAGCAAATACGATGTCAACAGCGATTTGAAAATTAACGGTTGGAGCAGCATCGTCGGTGTCGGCAACGAAAAAAGCATTGGCAACGGCGACTTCGGCTGGGGAGTATTCTACGAAAACGGCAGCGGCAACTACCGTACCTGCAATGAATTCAACAACGAATTTTTCCGCGGCGACGGCAGCCTTGTCTATAACGGCGGCGGTATTGCGGCCCGCTTTGAGCAGGACAACGGCGTCTACACCGAAGGCAGCCTGCGTGCAGGCATGCTCAAGAGCGAGATGAGCAACGCCTTGCAAGACGGCGCGGGCAACAGCTACGGCTACAAATCAGAAAGCACTTACTACGGAGCGCATATCGGCGTAGGCAAGGTTATCAGCTTAAACGAAGCCGCCGACCTTGACGTCTACGGCAAATTCTTTCACACCTATACGGAGGGGGACAGCTTCACCGTAGCCAATGACAAATTTGAATTTGACAGCATCACCAGCGACAGACTGAGGATAGGCGCAAGGGTTACGACAAATAAGGAAAATAAATTCAGCACCTACTATGGTCTTGCCTATGAATATGAGTTCAACGGTGATGCGCAGATGAGGGTACAGAACATAAGCGCGCCGGAACAGAGCCTGCAAGGCAGCAGCTATATGGCGGAAATCGGTATGAACTATCAGCCGGACAGCGAATCTCCGTGGAGCTTTGATTTGAATATGCGCGGTTATGCCGGCGAGCGGGAAGGTTTCAGCGGCAGCGTGCAGGCAATCTACAGCTTCTGAAAATTACATAGCTAAAAATCTTATATTCTGAAAATACCGACAGCCGGACTTAGGTCCGGCTGTCTTTATGTTTAAAGGTTGTTGTTAAATTAAAAAATAAACGGTTATTTAAGGCCGTTTAACGGGGGCATTGCTTCTGACAGTGACATGGTAAGCTTGTAGTGAGTAGGCTGGAGGCCGTTGCGCTGATAGAAGCGGTGGGCATCAGTGCGTTGACGGCTGCTGGCTACTTCTATTCCGCAGCATTTCAATTTTTGTGCCGTTTGGGCAGCCTGCTTCAAAAGTTTATGTCCCAAGCGCCGGCCACGGCAGTCAGGTGCGACGATAAACTCCATGATTTCTGCCATGGGAGCGGCGTGGTGCAGCTGCCTTTCGATACGCAGGTTTAAAAAAGCGAGGACCTGACGGTTTTCTTCATATATATAGCTGTAATAACGGCTGTCCAGCAGCTGCTCTGAATAAACGCTTTGAAACTCTTCGTAGGGTAAGAGGGTATTCTCCAGCTGACAGATTAGTTCATAAATCTGCCGACAGTCTGCGCCTGTACTGAAACGAAACATAATCTACCTCCTGCTGCTCATTATAGCACGGAGCAGCCGTGGCGAAGATAAAATACAGGTAAAATCTTGCTGGCGTTTGTTTTAATAGTTACACTCTGTAACACTTAGCGCCTGTCAGCTGCCGGCAGATGTTCTTTTTATTTACTTTGACAGTCATAAAAGGTAGAATAAAATTGTAAGATTATTTAGTTTTTTAGGTCAAGCAAACAGAAGCGCTATTTTGATTTTATTTAATGGGTGGGAGAAAATATGGATTTAAGAGATGTAAAGGAGTTGCTGCAGGCCAGGGTACTGACCGGCGAAGGGTTGCTGGACAGGAAAGTAGAAACCTGCTGCGGCAGCGATCTGATGAGTGACGTGCTTGCCTTTACCAAAAGGAGCACGCTGCTGTGTACCGGGCTTACCAATCTGCAGGTAATCCGCACGGCGGATATGACCGATTTATGCGCGCTGATTATCGTGCGCGGCAAGATTCCCGGCAAAGAGATAATCGAGGCGGCAGAGGAAAACGGACTGCCGGTACTGGCGACACAGCACACGTTGTTTGAAGCCTGCGGCATACTTTATCAGGCAGGCGTCAAAGGATGTTCAAAGAAGGAAGACGACCATGAGTGAGAATAAATCTGTAAAAATGGAGTTCGAGGTTGCCGGCGGCGACTTTGAACGCGCCGGTGAAGCATCGGCAAAAATAAAACGTATGCTGCAGCGGCTGGGCATTGCGGCCGATATTGTACGCCGTATCGCCATCGGTACCTACGAAGCTGAAATGAACGTCATTATCCACGCGGGCGGCGGCAGGGTGGCGGCAGAAGTGTTTACGGACGCTACGGAAATCACCGTTACCGACGAAGGCCCCGGCATCCCGGATATTGACAAGGCTCTGCAGGAGGGCTGGTCTACGGCGCCGGAATACGCGCGGCAGATGGGTTTTGGCGCCGGTATGGGCCTGCCCAATATGGTAAAATGCTCGGATAAGTTCGACATCCAGTCCGAGGTGGGCGTAGGTACGACAATCAGGATGCGGTTTGAGCATATCAGTGAAGATTTATAGAATAAACTACGGAAAGAGGTGATACGATGGCTCCGACGGAATATTTTCATTCGGTAAAATTACAGCGGGATAAATGTCAGGGCTGCGTATCCTGCGTCAAGGTCTGTCCAACGGAGGCTATCCGCGTGCGGGCAGGCAAGGCGGAAATTTTAAGCGACCGCTGCGTGGACTGCGGCAGCTGCGCCAGAAAATGTCCCTATCATGCTTACAGTGTGGCTATGGATACTCTGGAGGAACTGGCGGATTACGCCTATAATATCGTACTGCCTGCGCCGTCGCTGTATGCCCAGTTCCCGGCATCCGTACCGCTGGAGGACATCTGGCAGGGACTGCACACGCTGGGGTTTGACGAGATTTTTGACGTGTCGCTGGCTTCCGAGTACGTGGCGCGTGAGATAGAGAGCTATGTAAAAGGTGATGCGGGCGGACGCAGGCCGCTGATTTCCAGTACCTGTCCTGCGGTGCTGCGCCTGATCCAGGTCAAGTTCCCAGAGCTGATCAAGCAGCTGGTGCCGGTGCTGGCGCCTGCTGAGGCGGCGGCAATCTATGTACGCAAAGAAGCGGCTACCAAGCATAATCTGGCGCCCGGGCAGATCGGCGTCTGGTTTATCTCTCCCTGCCCGTCCAAGGAAAGCAATATCCGGCAGTCGGTGGATGTAAAGCAGTCGCAGCTGACGGGCAGCTTCAGTCTGGCTGAAATCTACGGCAAGCTGCTGAAATGTCTGGGCGGCGAAGGTAAGCTCAATGTACGCACGGGCACGTCCTACGGCATGGGCTGGGGGGCCTGCGGCGGCGAAGCGGCGTCTGCCGGACTGGAAAACGCGCTGGTGGTGGACGGTATCGACAATGTGTACGAGGTATTGGAGCAGGTTTCCATGAACAAGATGCCCCAGCTGGACTATATCGAGTGCAGTGCCTGCCAGGGCGGCTGTATAGGCGGTATGCTGGCGGCGGAAAACAGATTTGTGGCTGTTAGTAACCTGCAGCAGCGCATTCGCAGGATGCGGGAAGATGAACCTGTGGGCAGGCTGGAAACCATGGCTTCGCATATGCAGCTGGCAGATTTTCCGAAATCGGCAGATTATCGCCAAAAGGTCGTGCCCAGGCCTATGATGCAGCTGGACGACGATATTATGGAAGCTATGAAGAAGTTCGAGCGCATGGAAGAAGTGCTGCAGGAGCTGCCCGGACTGGACTGCGGTGCCTGCGGTGCGCCCAGCTGTCAGTGTCTGGCAGAGGACATCGTGCAGGGCAAGGCACATATTACGGACTGTATTTTCAAGCTGCGCAGCAGCGTACATAAACTGGCGCAGGGGATGCTGGAGCTGGCACGGCAGGTGCCTATCTCCCACGAGCCTGAGCCGGTGCAGAATTTTGAGGAGGACGAAAGATGAAAGTCAGAGATATAATGGAAGCGCTGCCTTTAAAGCTGCTGACGCCGGAAGTGGCCTTGGACGGTGAAATCGCGGGCGGTTATGCCTCCGATTTGTTGAGCAACGTGATGGGTCAGGCCCAGCCGGGGATGGTGTGGGTGACCATGCAGGGCCATCAGAACGTGGCGGCAGTTGCTTCGCTGATCGGCGTGGCTGCGGTCATCGTAGCCGGAGATTCGCCGGTAGCAGAGGATACGCTGAGCAAGGCTGCCCTAAACGAAGTGGTTATTTTTGCAACGGAGCTGTCCGCTTTCGAGACCATCGGACGGCTGTATGAACTGGGAGTGGGCAGATAACAATGCGCAGCGTTCTGGCAGATTTTCATATCCATACGCTGCTGTCGCCCTGCGCTGAAATCGAGATGACGCCTCACCATATCGTGATGCGGGCGGCGGAATTCGGCATCGGCGCGGTGGCCATCACCGACCATAACGCTTCGGCAAATGCGCTGGCAGCGGTAAAGGCCGGCGAGCGTTACGGGGTGAAGGTCTTTCCGGGCATGGAAGTAGAGTGTCTGGAGGAAGCCCATATCGTGGTGCTGTTTGATACGCTCAAGCAGCTTAATGCCTGGCAGCAGCTGGTGGACGGCAGGATGAACGGGCTGCGCAACAACGCGGAAAAGTTTGGCGGCCAGTTCGTGGTGGATGATGATGATAATTTTATCCGTGAGGAAGAGCGCCTGCTTCTGGCTCCGCTCAAACTGACGGCGGCGGAAGTGGTGCGCGAGGCGGAACGTCTGGGAGGCATGAGCATTGCGGCCCATATCGACCGTCCTTCCTACAGCATCGTAGGGCAGCTGGGTTTTATCGAGCCTGACTTCGGTTTTGCCGCGGCGGAGATTTCGGCGGCAGGCTGGCAGAAGGGCGTGCAAAGCAGAATGCAGCGCCTGGCAGGCTATCTGCCTTTCGTGACCAGCTCCGATGCGCACAACATCATGGATTTTGTGCAGGGGCCGAAAAACATCGTCACCGTAGAAGAGCTTACTATAGCGGAGCTGAAGCTGGCGTTATCGCACAGCAGCGGGCGCAGCTGGAAGGCAGGCTGTTTTGCCGATTTCTAGATAAATAAGCTATACTATTTGCGATAAAAATAACAAACAGTGTTGAATATATAAAATAAAAATGCTATACTGATTTTAAATCTGTTACAATATTCAGGTAAAGGAGAATCACCATGAGCCTAATCAATCAAAAATGCAGCTGCTGCGGCGGCGAAAATCCTGAGAAAGTTCAGGTGGATGCAATCTTAGCTAAATATGAGGGCAAAAAAGGTTCCCTTATTCCGATTCTGCAGGAAGTGCAGAGCCTGTATAATTATCTGCCCAAGGATGTTCTGGAATACGTAGCCGAAAAAACCGGCGTACCTATTTCCGAAATCTACGGCGTAGTAACTTTCTATTCCCTGTTTCATCTCAATCCCCGCGGACGCAACATCATCCGTGTCTGCCAGGGCACTGCCTGCCATGTACGCGGCGGCAAGCTGATCCTGCAGGCTCTGGAAAAAGAACTGGGCATCAAGGCAGGGCATACTACGGAAGATTTACGCTATACGCTGGAGACCGTTGCCTGCATCGGCGCGTGCGGACTGGCACCCGTCATGCAGATTAACGACGATACCCACGGCCGTCTGACTCCTGACAAGCTGCCGGCAATTTTAAAAAGGTATCAGTAAATCATGCGTGAGCTGTCACTGCATATATTGGATCTGGCGCAGAATTCCATCGAGGCCGGAGCAAAAAACCTTATTATCGCCATTGATGAAGATGAAGACGGTTTTTTCGTCTTCCGCATCGAGGACGACGGCAGGGGTATGAGCCCGGAGCTTTTGCGGCAGGTGCGCGACCCGTTTACCACTACCCGGCTGAGCCGCAAGGTGGGCATGGGGATTCCTTTTATCGACATGGTGACCCAGCAGTGCGGCGGGCATCTGGAGCTGACGTCGGTAAAGGGCAGTGGTACGAAGCTGGCAGCTTACTTTGCCGCCGGCAACATCGATATGCCGCCTTTGGGCGACATTGCCGCCAGCATCAGGGTATTATTGGCAGGAGCGCCGTGGCTGGAGCTTGATTTCAGCTATGCCTGCGGCGGGCGCAGGCTGGATTTTTCTACCCGCCAGGTGCGGGAGATTCTGGGCGACGCAGCCGACTTTGCCAACCCGGAGATTTCTCTCTGGCTGGAGGAATACTTAAAACAGGAAATTGCCAAAGTAAAAGGTATGGAGGTTCAATAAATGAAAAGCTTGGAAGATTTGCATAAACTGCGTGAAAAACTGAAAGCAGACATCAAACTGCGCAAGGATGAAGGCACGAAGATTATCGTAGGCATGGGTACCTGCGGTATCGCCGCCGGCGCCCGCGAAGTGATGAGCGCGATCCTGGACGAACTGGCAGTGCGCAAGCTGCTCAACGTGCAGGTGCAGCAGACCGGCTGCATCGGTATGTGCGAGAAGGAAGTGCTGGTCGACGTCATCCGTCCGGGCGAGCCCCGCATCACCTACGGCAAGGTTAAACCCGAGGACGTAAAGAAGATTATTGCCGAGCATGTGGTCAATGGCCGCATCGTGGAAGAACTCGTTGTCGGCAAGCTGGAACAGGAATAATTTTTTTTGGAGGAGAGAATTATGCAGCATATCAGAGCTCATGTTTTGGTTTGTGGCGGCACGGGCTGTAAATCCGCAGGTTCTAAGGAGATCCAGCTCAGCTTTGCCAAATATCTGGAAGAATACGGCCTGCAGGACGAGGTCATGCTGGTAGAAACCGGCTGCCACGGCTTCTGCGAGCACGGGCCGCTGGTCATCGTCTATCCTGAAGGCACTTTCTACTGCCATGTAAAACCGGAAGACGTCAAAGAGATTGTTGAAAATCATCTGTATAAAGGCCGCATCGTGGAACGCCTGCTGTATCGTGAGCCCTTGAGCCATGAGCAGGTGCCCAATTATTCGGAAATCGGCTTCTATAAAAAGCAGCAGCGTCTGGTGCTGGCTAACTGCGGCGCCATCAATCCTGAGATGATTGAGGAATATATCGCTGTAGGCGGCTACGAAGCCTTGGCTAAGGCTGTTACTACCATGACGCCGGAAGCAGTCATCGACGAGGTGAAAAAGTCCGGCCTGCGCGGACGCGGAGGCGGCGGTTTCCCGACCGGCATGAAATGGCAGTTTGCCAAGAATTCCGTCAGCGACAAGAAGTATGTCATCTGCAACGCCGACGAAGGCGACCCGGGCGCGTTCATGGACCGCAGCGTCCTGGAGGGCGACCCTCACCGCGTCCTGGAAGGCATGGCTATCTGCGGCTACGCTATCGGCGCTGATGAAGGCTACATCTATGTACGTGCTGAATATCCGCTGGCTATCAAACGCCTGCGCACCGCTATCGAGCAGGCTGAACAAATGGGCCTCTTAGGCGAGAATATTTTCGGCAGCGGCTTTAACTTTACCTTACATATTAAAGAGGGTGCAGGCGCATTCGTCTGCGGCGAAGAAACCGCCCTCATGGCTTCCATCGAAGGCAAGCGCGGTATGCCCCGTCCCCGTCCGCCGTTCCCGGCAGTTTCCGGTCTGTGGGGCAAACCGACCAATATCAATAATGTAGAAACCTTTGCCAACGTGGCCCAGATTATTGTTAACGGTTCTGACTGGTACTGCCAGTACGGTACGGAACGCTCCAAAGGCACCAAGGTCTTCGCCCTTACCGGCAAGATTAACAACACCGGTCTGGCAGAAGTACCCATGGGCATCACCATGCGTGAGATTATTTACGACATCGGCGGCGGCATCACCAACGGCAAGAAATTTAAGGCTGTACAGATCGGCGGCCCCTCCGGCGGCTGTCTGCCGGAATCCATGCTGGACTTACCGGTGGATTATGACTCCCTGATTGCTGCCGGCGCCATGATGGGCAGCGGCGGCCTGGTTGTTATGGATGAGGACACCTGCATGGTGGATGTGGCAAAATTCTTCCTCAACTTTACCCAGTCCGAATCCTGCGGCAAATGTACGCCGTGCCGTGAAGGTACCAAGCGTATGCTGGAAATCCTGACCCGCATTACCGAGGGACAGGGCAGGGAAGGCGACATCGAGCTTTTGGAAAACCTGGCCAAGAATATTAAGGAAACCGCTCTGTGCGGCCTGGGACAGACTGCTCCCAATCCCGTACTGAGTACTTTGAAATATTTCCGCGACGAATACGAAGCGCATATCAAGGAAAAACGCTGTCCGGCAGGGGTGTGCGAGAAGCTGGCCAGCTACACCATTACCGACGCCTGCCGCGGCTGCGGACTGTGCGCCCGCAACTGTCCGGTACAGGCTATCAGCGGCAAGATTAAAGAAAAACATGTTATCAATCAGGATATCTGTATCAAATGTGGTGCCTGCATGGCTGCATGTCCGTTCAAGGCTATCACCAAGGGTTAAGGAGGAGCACGGACGATGACTATGGTAAATTTAACTATCAACGGCAAACAAATCCAGGCTCCGCAGGGCGCTACCATCCTGGAAGCTGCCCGTGCGGCCGGAATCTATATCCCGACTCTGTGCTATCATCCCGAGCTGCGTCCCGAAGGCGCCTGCCGTTTGTGCATGGTAGAAGCTTCCGGCGCGCGTACGCTGGTTGCCTCCTGCGTCTATCCCGTCAGTGAGGGTATGGTGGTAAAGACCAATACTGATAAGGTTCGCGAAGCACGCAAGACTGTTGTCGAACTGCTTTTAGCCAACCATCCCAAAGACTGTCTGTGCTGCCAGAAAAGCGGCGACTGCGAACTGCAGAAGATTGCCGCTGACCTGGGCCTGCGCAAAATTCGTTTCGAGGGCGGCGAGACCAAGGCGCACACTATTGACTGCAGCAATCCGTCGCTGGTACGCGACCAGGAAAAATGCATCCTGTGCGGCCGCTGCATCCGTATCTGCCGCGACGTGCAGGGGATGAACGTCTACAGCTTTGCCGGACGCGGCTTCAACACTATTGTATCTACCGCTTTCGAGCACGACCTAAAGGACGCTGTCTGCACCTACTGCGGTCAGTGCGCAAGCGTATGTCCGACCGGGGCTATCGTAGAAAAGGACGATACCGACCAGGTATGGAAAGCCATCAATGACCCGGATAAGGTGGTTATCGTGCAGACCGCTCCCTCCGTGCGTGTGGCGCTGGGAGAAGAACTGGGCATCCCGGCAGGCAGCATCGTTACCGGCAAGATGGTAGCCGCGCTGCGCAGCCTGGGCTTTGACAAGGTATTCGATACCAATTTCTCTGCTGACCTTACTATTATGGAAGAAGGTCACGAATTCCTCGACCGTCTGCAAAACAGCGGCGTACTGCCTATGATTACTTCCTGCAGCCCCGGCTGGGTAAATATGATTGAACTGAAATATCCTGAACTGCTGCCGCATCTTTCGACGGCGAAATCGCCGCAGCAGATGTTCGGCGCCGTAGCCAAAACCTATTATGCAGAAAAAGCCGGCATCGACCCGGCCAAGATCGTCAGCGTCTCTGTTATGCCCTGTACGGCTAAGAAGGCTGAGGCGCAGCGCGAGGAAATGTGCGACAGCGGCTATCGTGATGTGGACATCGTCATCACTACCCGTGAGCTGGGCCGCATGATCCGCGAAGCCGGCATCGACTTTGCTGCCCTGCCGGAAGAAAGCTTTGATTCTCCGCTTGGGACCGGCACCGGTGCAGCAGTAATCTTCGGCAACACCGGCGGCGTTATGGAGGCTGCCCTGCGTACCGTGGCTGACGTGGTCAGCGGCGAAGACCTGCCGAAAATCGAATATGATGAAGTACGCGGTATGGAAGAAACCCGTGAAGCGGTGCTCACCATCGCCGGCAGGGAAATCAAGATCGCCGTTGTCAATACCCTGGGTTCCGCACGTAAGATGCTGGAACGCATCAAGGCCGGTACTGCCGACTATCAGTTCATCGAAGTCATGGCCTGCCCGGGCGGCTGCATCGGCGGCGGCGGACAGCCGGTGCCTGTAAATCGCGAGATCAGACAGATACGCCGCGAAGCTCTGTTTGAATGCGACAGGATGAGTGAATTACGAAAATCGCACGAAAACCCTGAAATTAAAGCGCTTTATGATAATTGGCTGGGAAAACCTCTCGGAGAAAAAGCGCATCATCTACTGCACACACACTATTCTGCTAAAGTGCGTTAAAAATACTTTGATATCGGCACAAAAACCTCTTTCAAAATTATTTTGAAAGAGGTTTTTTCTTCAAGGTGTAAAGAAAATGCTTGATATGTTACAGTTTTATTGATATTATAATAGACGTCAGAAGATGTGAGTTTGTAAAAAAATCTCAAAAAAATTGAAAAAAGTGTGAAATATTTTTACGTAATATGTTATAATTGTGTCAAAAATTAAAAAATATTTTCGCAAAATAGCGTTCGGCCAGCAGGAGATTTTTTTTCGGCGTCGAATACAGGTAATAGAAAGGGTATGAGTGTGCGGTCGCGCCTGATACCCCTTGCATCATGGTAAAATCTTATTTGTAACTTAATCGGCATTATGCGTGGGTTGGCGGCAAATAAGTTTTATTTATAAGGGAATCCCTTACTAACAAGAATGTCCTAATTATAAGGAGGCAGGTAAACATGATCGACATTAAAGATCGCATTTGTGACGCAGTAGCCGGCAAAGTAATGTCCGCTGAAGCTGCTGCAGAATTCGTGAAAGACGGTGACAACCTGGGTGTCAGCGGTTTTACTCCGTCCGGTTATCCGAAGGCTGTTCCTCTGGCTCTGGCTGAAAAAGGCAAGAAAACTCCTTTCAAAGTTAATGTATGGACTGGCGCTTCTGTTGGTCCGGAAATTGATGGCGCTATGGTTGAAGCTGGCATCATGAATCGTCGTCTGCCGTATCAGACTAACGGCACTCTGCGTAAAGCTATCAATGAAGGCAAAGTTAAATATGCAGATATCCATCTGAGCCATATGGCACAAATGGTTCGTTATGGTTTCATGGCTGACCGCCGCGGCGTTGACGTTGCAATCATCGAAGCTTGCAAAATTATCGACCTGGGCGATGGCAAAGTAGGTATCATTCCGACTACTTCCATGGGTAACAGCTCTTCCTATGTTGCAGGCGCTGAAAAAGTTATCGTTGAAGTAAATACTTCTCAACCTAAAGAACTGGAAGGCATGCATGACTCCTATGTTCCTCTGGATCCTCCGAACCGCAAACCGATTCCTATTGAAAAACCGGAAGACCGTATCGGTACTACATACATTCCCTGCGAATTAGAAAAACTGGTTGCAGTAGTTCCCTGCGACATCACCGATAAAGTTCGTCCTCTCGGCGAAATTGACGAAGATGCTAAACACATGGGCAAAAATCTGGTTGACTTCCTGAAAAAAGAAGTTGCAGAAGGCCGTATGCCGAAAAACCTGCTGCCGCTGCAATCCGGCGTAGGTTCCGTTGCTAACGCTGTTATCAATGGCCTTGTAAACTCCGATTTCGAAGACCTGACCGTTTACACCGAAGTTATCCAAGACGGTATGTTCGACCTGATCGATGCCGGCAAACTCCGCGTTGCTTCCGGTACCGCTCTGACTCCGTCTCCGGAATGCCAGAAGAAATTCTATGAAAACGTTGAAAAATACAAAAAATACCTCATCCTGCGTCCGCAAGAAATTTCCAACAGCCCGGAAGTTGCTCGTCGTATCGGCGTAATCGCTATGAACACCGCTATCGAAGTAGATATTTATGGTAATGTTAACTCCACCCATGTTTGTGGCACCAAACTGATGAATGGCGTTGGCGGCAGCGGCGACTTTGCTCGTAACGGCTTCCTGACCGTATTCTTCACCAACTCCCTGGCTAAAGGCGGCAAGATCAGCTCTGTTGTTCCGTTCTGCAGCCATATTGACCATGCAACATTGGACGTTGACGTTATCGTTTCCGAACGCGGCGTAGCTGACCTCCGTGGTCTGACTCCGAAAGAAAAAGCTCCGATTATCATCGACCAGATTGCTAATCCGAAATATCAACCTTGGTTGTATGATTACTTCAAGAGAGCTTGCGAAGCTTGCGGCAACAGCCAGACTCCGCATATCCTTAGCGAAGCTTTTGACTGCTACAAACTGTTTGCTGAAACCGGCAGCATGGAAGGCATGGTTAAATAATAAGGATTTCAAAAATAATTCAAAAACACTTGAGAAGTTTTTGAAAATAGGTTAAACTATGTAATGTATTTGCCTGCGGATGCAAGTTCCGCAGGCAGATATAAATAAACTGTTGACGAAGCCTCAGGCTTTGCCATATACCGTCTACGACGGACACTCTCACCATTATTTCGGACCCGTCCAATCCGAAATGTGCACAACAAATATTTAAGGAGGATTTGAGAATGGCATTTGAACAAATTAAAGCTGGTTTTGACAAGTATATGGCTGACGTAGAAGCTAAACTTGAAAAAGCCCCTGAACGTGCAAACCTTGCACCTAACAGACTGTACACCCCGATGGATCTTGGTGAAAACTTCGACTACATGGAAAAACTGGGCTTCCCTGGTGAATATCCTTACACCCGTGGCGTACAACCCACCATGTATCGTGGCCGTTTCTGGACCATGCGTATGTATGCTGGTTTCTCCACTGCTGAAGAATCCAACAAACGTTATCGTTACCTGTTAGCTAACGGCGGTAGCGGTCTGTCCTGCGCATTCGACCTTCCGACCCAAATCGGTTATGACTCCACTGACCCGATGTCCGAAGGCGAAGTTGGTAAAGTAGGCGTTGCTATCGACTCCTTGGCTGATATGGAAATCCTGTTCGACGGCATCCAACTCGACAAAGTTTCCACCTCTATGACCATCAATGCTCCTGCTTCCGTACTGCTCGCTATGTACATTGCAGTTGCTGAAAAACAAGGTGTTTCCGCTGACAAACTCCGCGGCACCATCCAAAACGATATCCTGAAAGAATACGCAGCTCGCGGCACCTACATTTTCCCGCCGAAACCGTCTATGCGTCTTATCACCAACATTTTTGAATATTGCTCCAAAAATGTTCCGCTGTGGAACACCATCTCCATTTCCGGTTACCATATCCGTGAAGCTGGTTCCACCGCTTCTCAAGAAATCGCATTCACCATCGCTGACGGCATCGCTTATGTAGAAGCTGCTATAAAAGCTGGTCTGGACGTTGACGCTTTCGCTGGCCGTCTGTCCTTCTTCTGGAATGCTCATAACAACGTACTCGAAGAAGTTGCTAAATTCCGCGCTTCCCGTCGTGTATGGGCTAAAGTTATGAAAGAACGTTTTGGCGCTAAGAAAGCTAAATCCATGATGCTGCGTGTACACACCCAGACTGCAGGCTCCATGCTGACTGCTCAACAACCGAACAACAACATCGTTCGTGTTGCTCTGCAAACTGCTGCTGCTGTAATGGGCGGTACTCAATCCCTCCACACCAACTCCAAAGACGAAGCATTGGCTCTGCCGACCACTGAATCCGTAACCATCGCTCTGCGTACTCAACAAATCGTTGCTTACGAATCCGGCCTGGCTGACACCATTGACCCGTTGGGTGGTTCCTACTATGTAGAAGCTTTGACCGACAAGATCGAAGCTGAAGCTTGGGAATACATTAAGAAAATTGACGAAATCGGTGGCGCTCCTGAAGCAATCGCTAAAGGCTACATCCAAAAAGAAATCCAAGATTCCGCTTACAAATGGCAAATGGAAATCGAAAAAGGCGACCGTATCATCGTTGGTGTTAACAAATTCCAACAAGAAGAAGAAGCTCCGAAAAACCTGCTCCGCGTAGACGGTTCCGTAGGTAAACTCCAAGCTGACAAAATCGCTGCTCTGAAAGCTCGTCGTGACAACGCTAAAGTTGAAGAAACTCTGGCTGCTCTGAAAGCTGCATGCGCTGACGAATCTGTAAACCTGATGCCTTACATCCTGGACGCAGTTCGTGCATATGCAACCGAAGGCGAAATCTGCGGCGTTATGAGAGAAGTATTCGGTGAATACCAACCTCATACCACTCTTTAATTTGTAAACATCTGACAATTATACGGAGGTAACTTATAATGGCTAACGTTAAAGTTTTAGTTGCTAAACCGGGTCTTGATGGTCATGACCGCGGTGCAAAAGTTGTAGCTCGTGCATTGCGCGACGCTGGTTTTGAAGTAATCTACACCGGTATCCGTCTGACTCCGGAACAAATCGCTGAAGCAGCTCTGCAAGACGACGTAAACGTTGTTGCTCTGTCCCTGCTCTCCGGCGCTCACAACACCCTTTTCCCGAAAGTAGTTGAACTGCTGAAAGAAAAAGGCCTGACCGACGTTCTGGTAATCGGCGGCGGCGTTATTCCTGACGCTGACATCCCCGGCCTGAAAGCTGCTGGCATTGCTGAAGTATTCACTCCTGGCACCCCGACCAGCAACATTGTTGACTTCATCAACGCTAACGTTAAATAATTTGATCGTTTTTTCCTGCAGGCCGGGCTTGTCCCGGCTTGCACTATAAAAATTATCCGATCAGACAAGGCGGTGTGAATTTTGAAGATTGTAGAAGATTTATTGAATCATTCTCGTCTTGCATTATCTAAGGCAATTACTGCCGTTGAAAATGAATATGACGATGCTGTCAAAATCATGACAGAAATCTACCCGCATACGGGTAATGCGTATGTAATTGGTATCACTGGCCCTCCGGGTGCTGGTAAAAGTACTCTGACTGATAAACTTGCAAAAGAATACCGTAAACGCGGTAAAACTGTCGGAATTGTAGCAATCGACCCTACAAGTCCGTATTCCGGCGGCGCTATCCTTGGCGACCGTATCAGAATGATGGATCTTACTGCCGATGAAGGAATCTTTGTTCGTTCCATGGCAACGCGTGGCAGCCTTGGCGGCCTGTCTCAAAAAGCAGGCGATGCTGTAAAACTTATGGATGCTTTCGGCATGGATGTAATCATCGTCGAAACCGTTGGCGTAGGTCAGTCCGAGGTTGATATTGTGAAAACCGCTGACACCACCATGGTTGTTGTAATCCCCGGTATGGGCGACGATATCCAGGCAATTAAAGCAGGTATACTTGAAATCGGTGACCTCTTTACGATCAATAAAGCAGATCGTGAAGGAACTGACAAGCTCAATATTGAGATTGAAATGATGTTAGAATTGAATCCCGAGCATGTTGGCTGGCGTCCTCCGATCAACAGGACCATTGCCAGCAAGGGTGAAGGTATAGAAGCTGTAGTTGACTCCATCGAAGCCCACAAGGCTTATCTGGAAGAAACCGGCAAACTCAGCGAGATCCGCAAGGCTCGTATTAAAAACGAAGTTACTGCGATGCTTAATGATCGCGTAAATCGTTACATCGACAAAAACGTAATTTCAACTGACGATTTTGACCAACTGGTTATCAAGATGCAAAATCGTGATATTGAACCGTATTCTGTCGTAGATGATATTGTTGGTAAAGTTTTAAAATAAATAAAACACCAAAATTTGATTCTTTAGGAGGAATTTATTATGGCATTCAAAACTATTTGTGTTGACCATGTAGGTATTGCTTGCGCTGATCTGGACGCAGCAACCAAAATTTACACCGAGGTTCTTGGCCTGCAAGTAACCAACCGTGAAGAAGTTAAAGAACAAGGCGTTGCAACCGTATTCATTCCCTGCGGCGAAACCCTGCTCGAACTCCTCGTTGATATCACCGAAAACAATGATGGCCCGATCGGCAAATACATCGCTAAAAACGGCCCTGGCATCCAACATATCGCTCTGCGCGTAGATGACATCAAAGCTGCTATCGCTGATATGGAAGCTGCTGGCGTAAAAATGATTGACAAAGCTCCCCGTAACGGTGCTGGCAACATGAAAATCGCTTTCATTCATCCGAAATCTGCTGGCCTGCTGCTCGAACTCTGCCAACCGGCTGAAACCTACGTTGACTAATTTTTAGTTAGCCTTTGTAGGCTGCAGTAATATTATTATTACTCTGATACATCATGTTGAAGCCGTACATGAGATACGGCTTCAATATATGTATATAAATTTTGTTCTCCCAATAATGATGGAGGTGTAAGATTTTGTCTACTCAAGAAAAAATTGAGAAAATGCTCAAAAAGTCCGAAGTAATTCTGGCTGCTGGCGGTGAAAAACGCGTAGCAAAACAACACGAAGCTGGTAAAATGACCGCTCGTGAAAGAATTGCTGCACTTCTCGACGAAGGTTCCTTCGTAGAACTGGATCGTTTCGTTCGTCATCGTTGCACCAACTTTGGTCAAGAAAAGAAAGAACTTCCGGGTGAAGGCGTAACCACCGGTTATGGCACCATCGACGGCCGTCTTGTTTATGTATTTGCACAAGACTTCACCGTTGAAGGCGGTTCTCTTGGCGAAATGCATGCTGCAAAAATCGTTAAAGTTCAACGTCTGGCACTGAAAATGGGTGCTCCGCTCGTTGGCCTGAACGATTCCGGCGGTGCTCGTATCCAAGAAGCTATCGACGCTCTGGCTGGCTATGGTAAGATCTTCTTCGAAAACACCATTGCTTCCGGTGTTGTTCCCCAGATCTCCGCTATCATGGGTCCTTCCGCTGGCGGCGCTGTATACAGCCCGGCACTGACCGACTTCATCTACATGGTAAAGAACACTTCCAAAATGTTCATTACCGGCCCTGCAGTAGTTAAATCCGTTACCGGTGAAGATGTAACCCAAGAACAACTGGGTGGCGCTATGACCCACAACAGCACTTCCGGTGTTGCTCACTTCGCTGCTGAAAACGATGAAGACTGCCTGCAACAAATCCGTTACCTGCTTTCCTTCCTGCCTTCCAATAACATGGAAACCGCTCCGATCGTTGAAACTGGTGACGATCCGATGCGTATTGAAGAAAGCCTGAACACTCTGCTTCCGGATAACTCCAACCAAGCATATGATATGTATGAAGTTATCAAAGCAATCGTTGATAACGGTGAATACTATGAATCCCAGAAATACTGGGCTCAAAACATCATCACCTGCTTCGCACGTATGGACGGCCAAACCGTTGGTATCATCGCTAACCAGCCGAAAGTTATGGCTGGCTGCCTGGACATCAACGCTTCCGATAAAGGCGCTCGTTTCATCCGCTTCTGCGATGCATTCAACATTCCTCTGCTGAACCTGGTTGACGTTCCTGGCTTCCTGCCTGGCTGCAACCAAGAATACGGCGGCATCATTCGTCATGGTGCTAAATTGCTGTATGCTTATTCTGAAGCTACTGTTCCCAAAATCACTCTGGTTACCCGTAAAGCTTACGGCGGTTCCTACCTGGCAATGTGCTCTCAAGACCTTGGCGCTGACCAAGTTATCGCTTGGCCGACTGCAGAAATCGCAGTTATGGGTCCTGCAGGCGCTGCTAACATCATCTTCAGAAACGATCCTGATGTTAAAGCTAAGACTGCTGAGTACATCGACAACTTTGCTACTCCGTATCAAGCAGCTATGCGCGGTATGGTTGACATGGTTATCGAACCGAAAAACTCTCGTCCCACCATCATCAACGCTCTGCAAATGCTCGAAAGCAAACGCGAAACCCGTCCGGCAAAACGCCACGGCAACATTCCTTTGTAATTCATTATCGGCAATTGCTTAGTGCCTAATAATTTTAAAAGATGAGGTGAAATAAATGGGCCCTGTTACCACTAACCCGTGGTTGATCGCAGTAATTAACATGACTATCGTATTCGGTGTTCTTGCAGCACTGGGCGTACTCATGCACTTAATTCAAATGGTTGACCCGACTCAAAAAAAAACAGCTAAACCGGCAGTAGCTCCTACTCCGGCAGCAGCTCCTGCAGCAGCACCCGCAGCTGCTCCTGTTCAAGATGACAGCGAAATCATCGCAGTTATCGCAGCAGCAATCGCAGCAACCGGCTGCAGCGCAGACCAAATCGCTTGCGTACGTCGTCTTCCTAATGCTAGCTGGACTGTAAACGCTCGCGTTGAAGCTATCAGCGTTCGTAAAGAATGCTTCTAATTAACAACTGGTTCTAACTATTTATTAAAAACGAGATTTTAAGGAGGATTCATATCCATGAAAAAGTATACTATCACCGTTAATGGTACTGCATACGAAGTAGAAGTTGAAGAAATGGGCGGCGCTGCTGCTGCTGCTCCTAAAGCTGCTCCGAAAGCTGCTCCGGCTCCGGCTGCTGCACCTGCTCCGAAAGCTGCACCGGCTCCCGCTCCGGCTCCGGCTGCTAAACCGGTTGCTGCTGGTTCCGCAACTGTTTCCGCTCCGATGCCTGGTAAAGTTCTCGAAGTTAAATGCAAAGCAGGCGACGCTGTTAAAGCTGGCGACGTTCTCCTGATCCTCGAAGCTATGAAAATGCAAAACGAAATCATGGCTCCGGCTGACGGCACCGTTTCCGACGTTCGCGTTTCCGCTGGTCAAACCGTTTCCACTGGCGACGTAATGATCGTTATGTAATTTTACTAACCGGTTAATAGTTCGCAATATTAACTGATTAGATGTTCTTTGGAGGGCCCCATTCGCAAGGGGCCTTCCACAAATTGAAAATTGGGAGGATATTAAATGGAAGCATTTGTAGTTGCTTTACAATCCGTGTGGAATGACAGTGGTTTTGCTGCATTTACCATGGGCAATGCAATCATGATGTTAGTTGGTTGCATTCTTCTCTATCTTGCTATTGGTAAAGGCTTCGAACCTTTGCTGCTTTCTCCGATCGCTTTCGGCTGCTTGCTGGCAAACGTTCCGAAAACCGGTTTTGAAGACACCCCGGGCGTTATGTCCGTAATTCTTTATGGTATTCAACACGAAGTATTCCCTCCGCTCATTTTCTTGGGCGTAGGCGCAATGACCGACTTCGGTCCGTTGATTGCTAACCCGAAAACCCTGCTCCTCGGTGCAGCAGCACAGGCAGGCGTATTCGTATCCCTGCTGGGCGCTATGATGCTGGGCTTCACCGTACAGGAAGCATCTGCAATCGGTATCATCGGCGGTGCTGACGGCCCGACCGCAATTTACCTGGCAGCAAAAATGGCTCCTAACCTGTTAGGCGCTATCGCAGTAGCAGCATATTCCTACATGTCCTTAGTACCGCTTATTCAACCTCCTATCATGAAACTGTTCACCACTGAAGCTGACCGTAAAATCGTTATGCAACAGCTGCGTCCGGTTTCTCACTTTGAAAAGGTTGTATTCCCGGTAGTAACTACTATCGTAATTTCCTTACTGTTACCGCCTGTAACCGCATTGATCGGTATGCTGATGCTTGGTAACCTGTTCAAAGAAGCAGGCTGCCTGGATCGTCTGTCCGATACTGCACAAAACGCACTGATGAACACTGTAACCATCATGCTGGCAACCGGTACCGGTCTGACCATGAAAGCTGATTCTTTCCTGAACTATCAGACCATCCTGATTATCTGCCTCGGCTTGGTTGCATTCGCAGCTGGTACTTGCGCTGGTGTTATCTTTGGTAAGATTATGTGCATCGTTGACGGTGGTAAAACCAACCCGCTTATCGGTTCCGCAGGTGTATCTGCAGTTCCGATGGCTGCTCGTGTATCTCAAAAAGTTGGTCAGCAGGCTAACCCGGCAAACTTCCTGCTCATGCATGCTATGGGCCCGAACGTTGCAGGCGTTATCGGTACCGCAGTAGCTGCTGGTACTATGCTGGCTATGATTGGTCCTGTAAGCAAATAATTGCTTTATACAATAACCGGTACTTTGTACCGGTTATTTTTTATATCTCAACTAAAATAAAAAGAGAGGTAATTTTATAAATTACTTCTCTTTTTGTCTTATAAGGCGATTTAAGTAATAGGTGGTATGAAAGGTATTAAAGATAAAATAAAAACGCTCATAAGCCAAATATGAGCGTGAAGTATTTGTGAACTGTGACATAATCATGACGCAGAAAAGGGGAAAGGACAGTCTGTTTCCAGGCATAAAAAATAACCAGCCGCCGCTGGTTATTTTTTTGTTGCCGTCACCAAGTTCGCAAATGTGCCAGCAACTTCTCCCAATTTCTTGATGTTCGCAAATTGAAAATTGGTAGGATATTAAATGTATTGCTTTACGTATGATATTTTAGCAAAGTTTCCCAGAAAAACTGTTGCCTAAGTCACAAAAAATAATTATGAAAATAAAGTAAGAATAAAAGAAGTTTAGTAAGAAGTTAAATAAACGTGATACTTACAAAATAATGCGCTTCCAAAGAGCATCTAAGGATGGGAAGAAAGAGCATAGCGTAAATACAAGTTGTATATATACTATTTTACTCCCATAAAGAAAAGTAAAATGTGAAAAATTAGAAAGATTTATGAAGTTTTTGTAAGAATAAAGTAAATAGTGTAAGTGAGCTAAAAGGGAAAAGTGTGACGTAGGCAACAGAAGATAAAGGGTAGTAAATTTATAATAAGCAAAGATAAGTGAATCAGCTTATCAAAGATGTACTGAAAGAGGTGAACTTCATGGGCGCAGTAACAACAAATCCCTGGCTGATTGCAGTCATCAACATGGTTATCGTGTTTGCAGTATTGGCAGCATTGGGAGTTATCATGCATCTTATCCAGGTAGTTGATCCCACTAAGGCTAAATAAGGTTTTTAAGCAGCTTGTCTGCTTTAAGCAGTTTCATTACCGGAAAGCACAAGTCTTAAGCTGATGGGCATTTGATTTTGGCTAGGGGAGACAGAATCGGATGAACGGTAAGAAAGCTGGATTTCTTGTAATGAGGCTTTAATTATTGTCGCATGACAATATGCTCTTATATTATCTCCCGATTTGGGAAACAAGGAGGAAATTTATCACATGGAAGCATTTGTAGTTGCTTTACAGTCCGTATGGAATGACAGTGGTTTCGCTGCATTTACCATGGGCAATGCCATCATGATGTTGGTTGGTATTATTCTTCTTTACCTCGCTATTGGTAAAGGCTTCGAACCTTTGCTGCTTTCTCCGATCGCTTTCGGCTGCTTGCTGGCAAACGTTCCGAAAACCGGTTTTGAAGACACCCCGGGCGTTATGTCCGTAATTCTTTATGGTATTCAACACGAAGTATTCCCTCCGCTCATTTTCTTGGGCGTAGGCGCAATGACCGACTTCGGTCCGTTGATTGCTAACCCGAAAACCCTGCTCCTCGGTGCAGCAGCACAGGCAGGCGTATTCGTATCCCTGCTGGGCGCTATGATGCTGGGCTTCACCGTACAGGAAGCATCTGCAATCGGTATCATCGGCGGTGCTGACGGCCCGACCGCAATTTACCTGGCAGCAAAAATGGCTCCTAACCTGTTAGGCGCTATCGCAGTAGCAGCATATTCCTACATGTCCTTAGTACCGCTTATTCAACCTCCTATCATGAAACTGTTCACCACTGAAGCTGACCGTAAAATCGTTATGCAACAGCTGCGTCCGGTTTCTCACTTTGAAAAGGTTGTATTCCCGGTAGTAACTACTATCGTAATTTCCTTACTGTTACCGCCTGTAACCGCATTGATCGGTATGCTGATGCTTGGTAACCTGTTCAAAGAAGCAGGCTGCCTGGATCGTCTGTCCGATACTGCACAAAACGCACTGATGAACACTGTAACCATCATGCTGGCAACCGGTACCGGTCTGACCATGAAAGCTGATTCTTTCCTGAACTATCAGACCATCCTGATTATCTGCCTCGGCTTGGTTGCATTCGCAGCTGGTACTTGCGCTGGTGTTATCTTTGGTAAGATTATGTGCATCGTTGACGGTGGTAAAACCAACCCGCTTATCGGTTCCGCAGGTGTATCTGCAGTTCCGATGGCTGCTCGTGTATCTCAAAAAGTTGGTCAGCAGGCTAACCCGGCAAACTTCCTGCTCATGCATGCTATGGGCCCGAACGTTGCAGGCGTTATCGGTACCGCAGTAGCTGCTGGTACTATGCTGGCTATGATTGGACCGGCAACCAAATAATTGCTTGCTACTCCCCTGACAGGGTACGAATTTCGTACCCTGTTTTTTATTGTCTGAAGCAGATGCAAGAGGTACATGTTTGAGGAAATAACAGGTTTGCTGAACTATTTTGTTCTTAAAATAAAGTAATTTAGAAAGTAAAGATTGTAACTTTCTGCCCTGCAAGCAGTATATATCGGGGTTTGGCGGGCAAAATTTTTCGTAGCAGAAACTGTTGAAAAGAAGATTGTTTATAATATAAAGTATACAAGACATTAAATAACTAAAAAGAGATACATGAGTGTTAATGAAAAAGACATAGTATGCAGATAAAGTGTAAAAAATACAAAATTATCACTTTTTATTTTAGTAAAAGGGTGTTATAATAAATGTATCGGATTGAAAGAAAATACAGAGAGAAAATCCGGTCGTTCTTTAATATCTACATATTATACTGTTCCGATATATGGTGCTTCGGCATTGTATATAAATAAATATTATAAAGGAGGAACACAAAATGTCCCCAGCAGTAAAATGCCTCATTATGTTGGCTGTCATTGCAATTTTCTTTGTAACTGAACTTATCCCTCTTGCAATTACAGCTATGGCAGGCGCTATTGCGTGCGGCCTGCTTGGTTTCATTCCTGCTAAACAAGTATTCTCCGGTCTGTCCAACTCTACCGTAGTACTGTTTGCAGGCATGTTCGTTGTAGGTGCTTCCATGTTCTACACCGGTCTGGCTCAAAAAATTGGTGGCGTAGTTGTTAAAATGTGCGGCACTGGTGAAAACAGCCTGATGTTCGGTCTGATGCTCGTTGGCACCCTGCTTTCTGCAGTACTTTCCAACACCGGTACTGCAGCTTGCTTACTCCCGGTTGCACTGGGTATCTGCGCAGCAGCTAAGATTCCTGCTTCCCGTCAGTTAATGCCTTTGGCATTTGCCTGCGGTTGGGGCGGTATCATCACCATGGTTGGTACTC
>UQXH01000014.1 GCA_900545025.1 uncultured Phascolarctobacterium sp. | reverse complement strand
AACGCATAAAAATACCCTCCTTACTGGTTTGTCCAGTAAAGAGGGTACATATCATAGGACAAAGGCTTTGTATATTTATAATTGGTTGCCTTGTAAGTCGATGACGACGATTTCCGGCGCAAGCTCAGTACGTACCGGCGGGCCCCAGAAGCCGTAGCCGTTGCTGGTAATGGCAGTAAGGCTGCCGAATTCTTTACGCCCGTAATCCAGGGGATACATCTTCTGTGTTACCAGTCGGTTAGGGAAAAGCTGGCCTGTATGGGTGTGTCCGGCAAGATACAGGTCATAGCCGGCTTCTGAAGCTGGCAGAATACGCCGCGGCTGATGGTCCAGCAGTATGCTGTAATAATTAGAATTATCTGAGCTGAGCTGCATAAGTATTTTATCATCTCGGCGCCTGCTGTAATCATTAAGGCCTGTAAGCTTGAGCTTGTCGATGTAATGACTTTCATCCTGCAGCACGTTGATATTGTTATCAGTCAACATTTGCCGCCAGACTGCAGGTCTGTCTAAGTAATCGTGGTTGCCGTAGGCAGCCCAGATACCGAGCGGTGCAGAAATATTTTTGAAAGGAGCAAGCGAGTCTTCCTGACTTACGTAAGCAATACGTTCGTCAAGAATATCGCCAGCAATGAGTACGAGATCCGGCTGTTGCTCGTTTACTCGGGCTGCAAGTTGTTCCGCGTAATCGCGGCCCAGGATACGTCCAAGATGGATATCACTGAGCAGGACTATTTTAGTGTGCTGACCAGCAGGCAGTTTTTCTGTTGCAATATGTTCCGTGCGGATGACGGGGTGGAAAGCGCGATAAGTACCCCAGCCGATAAAGGCAAGGATGAAGGCAGTGCCTGCGACAGCTATTTTAATCGAAGGCAAGTTAAAAGATATAATCTTGCTGCCAAGCCAGAATAAAAGGTGGATGATGGCAAGCAGGCTGGAATAATAGATAAAAGCAATCCACAGACCGGCAAACCAGGAAGAAAGCTTGAGCGCCAGGGCAGGTGTGTTTTCCCCTAACAAACGGGAAACAACAGTGTTAGCTGCCAGCGCCAGATAAATGAGCGCGAAGGGCAGTGTTCTGGCAAAGGCGAAGTTTTGTCTGTAATAAATATAGGAAATAAGGCTGAGGATAGTACCTACCGAACCGATAAAAAAGACAACGCGCATAAGTTTTTCTCCTTAAATAGATTTTGGAAACAAGAAGAATTGTATAGCTTATTTTACAGCTTAAAGCTGGCTTCAAGTCAAGTTTAATTTATATCTTCCAGGGGAATCGGCTTGCGCGCCAAGGTATAACCGCGTCCGCCTACGTCGTTTATTTCAGCAACAGTGATAAAGGCGGTGGGGTCGATTGCGGTAACGGTTTTTTTCAGCTGCGAAAGCTTGTAGTTGGGGATAATGGAAAGAATGACTTCCAGTTCCTGTGTCTGCAAACCTGTCTGGCTGTGCAGCAGGGTAACGCCTACGTCAAGCTTTTGCAGCAGCTCCTGACGGATAGCTTCATATTGAGCGGAAATGATAATAACCTGCAGCTGCGACTTACCCATGGTCAATACTCTGTTCATAGCATAGGAAAGCAGGAAGGTAGTAATAAGGCCGTAAACAAGGTCGGTAAGATTAGAAAAGGTCAGCATGCAGAGTATGAGTACAGTATCAATGATATAGACGGTAATGTGTACGGGGATGGCAAAAAATTTTTTAAAAATCAGCGCTAAAATATCATAGCCGCCGGTGGAGGCTTCCTGCCTGATAATCAAGCCGTTGCCTGCCCCGGTTAGCATACCGCCGAGCACACAGGCCAGGAAAGGATCAAGCAGCAGTTGTTCCTGCCAGTGCATTTGTTCAAAGAGGGAGATGAAAAACGGCAGCAGCAGGCTGGAAAGCAGGGTGGATAGAGCAAATTTTTTGCCAAGGAAAAATAACCCCAGCAGGAACAGTACGCCGTTAATGAGGTACATGACTGTAGAGATGTTAAGTCCGAAAAAATGGTTGATAATAATGGAAGAACCGGTAACGCCGCCGATGATGAAATTATTATGTATGATAAAGGTATTGATAGCAAAAGCACAGATAAAATTGCCTAAAGTAATAAGGAGCAGTGATTGCAGATATTTCATAAAGGCCTCCTGAATTTTATTGCCCGGGAAAAACGGGAATGCTGCAAAAAAATACATCGACAGCATTTTATCACAATTTGCAGAGCTTGGGTATAGTTAGTGCCATATATGAAGAAATTAACGGCGGATATATTTATCTGCTGCCAGAAAATATAGTATAATTATAAGTAAATGAAAATCTGGCTGAAGCTTTGAGTCATATTATAAAGAAAATGAGGGATGAAGGATGAAGTTCTATACAGCAGAAATCAACAGTATATCTGAAATATTGGTAGCCTTTGCCGACGACGGCATGGCATACAGGCTGAATATGCTGCAGAAGCTAAGCGGAAGCTTGGCTTATAAAGATATGAATGAGCTTATTTGTCTGTTGGGGAAAGAGGGAAAAGCGCAGCTGCAGCTGCTGGCAAAAAATACCGATGCGCTGCAGGGCGCGCAGGTGACGCTTGCTGACGTAAAGCTGTGCGCGCCAATCGTACATCCGCGACAGGACGTTATCTGCCTGGGCATCAATTATGACGCTCATGCTCAGGAGGCGGGCAGATTTTCTGACGAAGCTTTTGGGGGAGAGCGTCCATATACGATTTATTTTTCTAAAAGGGTAAGTACAGCGACAGGCTCAGGCGATTTCATCCCTGCTTATGAGGGATTGGTAGACAGCTTGGATTATGAAGCGGAGCTGGGAGTCATCCTGGGCAAAGATGCTAAAGATGTCAGCAAGGAAGAGGCAGGAGCCTATATTTTCGGGTACACAGTTATTAACGATGTCAGCGCCAGAAATCTACAGACTCGGCATAAACAGTGGTATCGCGGCAAGAGCCTGGATGGGTTTACACCTATGGGACCCTGCATCGTTACAGCAGATGAAATTGAAGACGTACAGGATCTTGACATCCGTTGCTATGTCAACGGCCAGCTGCGCCAGTCCAGTAATACCAAATATATGATGCAGACAGTGGCAGGCGCTATTGCTGAATTGTCTGAGGGGATGACGCTGCAGGCCGGTACAATTATAGCCACTGGTACTCCGGCAGGTGTGGGCATGGGGATGCAGCCCCCTGCTTTCCTGCGCAGCGGTGACACTATAGTCTGCGAGATTGAAAAGATTGGCAGGCTGGAAAATACGGTAAAATAGACGGGAAGAATATGCAGGTCAAGATATGGAATTTACTGGATGGCAATAAACATATTGCAGCAATCGTCGGTGCCGGCGGCAAGACGACGGTGATGTATGAGCTTGCGGCTTATTTAAGCAGTAAAGGGAAAAAAGTGCTGGTATCTACGACCACACATATATATAAGCCGCCCGAAGCAGTATATGCGGCAAATAAAGAGCAGCTGCTGGAGCTGTGGCAGCACGGCAGCTATGCTGTTTGCGGCAGGCAGGCAGAAGTTTCGGATAAGCTGATGATGCCTGAGCAGTCGGTGCTGGAGGAATATATGCAGCTGGCTGATATTACCCTGCTGGAGGCTGACGGTGCTAAGGGAAGACCGTGTAAGGTACCGGCTGGTCATGAGCCGGTTATTTTACCGCAATGTGATATTGTGCTGGGCGTTTTAGGTTTGGATGCCTTGGGGCAGAAGGTTGGTGAAGTCTGCTTGCGGGCAGAGCTGGTGCAAAAGCTGCTTGGCTGTACTGCAGAGCATGTACTTACAGCGGAGGATATGGCGCTGCTTATGACTTCGCCGCATGGTACGAGGAAAAATGTAGATAGCCGCAGTTTTTATCCTGTCTTGAATAAATGTGATACTGCGGCAGCGACAGCGGCGGCTTGGAAAATATGTACGTTGCTGCAGCGGCAGGGCATCAGGCAGGAAGATATTTGGATAAGGGGAGCGTGGCAGGATGAGTGAGCAGGAAAAAATAGTATTTTGCAAAGGCGGCGGCTGTACGGCGAAGCTTGGCGCCGGGATATTGAGCCATATTCTGGAAAAGCTGCCAAAAGGGCCGTCAGACCCGGACTTGCTGGTTGGCTATGACAGTAAAGACGATGCCGCTGTTTATAAGGTCACTGATGAATTGACGGTGGTACAGACGCTGGATTTTTTCCCGCCGATGGTTGACGACCCCTATACCTTTGGGCAGATTGCCGCAGCCAATGCTTTAAGTGATATTTATGCCATGGGAGGAGAAGTAAGGACAGCGCTGAATATAGTATGTTTTCCTGAAACCATGGATCTCAATATTTTAGGGGAGATTATGCGCGGCGGCGCTGAAAAGGTTATGGAAGCAGGCGGAACGCTGGCAGGTGGTCATTCTATTGCTGATACGGATGTAAAATACGGCCTTTCGGTCATGGGACTGATTGATCCGCGCAGGATTTATACTAATAACAGCGGTCAGCCGGGCGATAAACTGATTTTAACGAAAAAACTGGGCGTGGGTATCATCTGTACTGCCAATCGGGTAGGCGAGGCTTCGCCGGAAGCCATGGCGGAGGCGGTTGCATCCATGACGCGGCTGAATAAATACGCTGCCGAAATCATGCGACGTTATACCGTACATGCCTGCACGGATGTAACTGGTTTTAGTTTTCTGGGGCATCTGCATGAGATGATGGACGGCAGACTGAGCTGCGTTATCCATTCTGAGCAGGTGCCGGTAATGGAGCCGGCGCTGGCTTATGCCGACGAGTTTTTGCTGACGGCGGCGGCACAGCGCAACAGGAATCATACGGAGAAATTTGTGCAGTTTGACAATATACCGTTTGCTATGGAAGAAGTGCTGTTTGATCCGCAGACTTCCGGCGGACTTTTGGCGGCAGTTGCGCCGGAATGCGCGCAGGAGCTGCTGCAGGAACTGCGACAGGCAGGTATGCCAGCTGCAATCGTAGGTGAGATTGTGGCGCAGCGTGAAAAAGAAATCTATGTATTATAAAAAGGAGAGATAAAGATGCTGCAAGTCAATGCTTTAGGAGATGCGTGCCCGATACCGGTCGTAAAAACCAAGAATGCCATTAAAGAATTAAAGGGCAGCGGCCAGGTGTGCGTGCTGGTAGACAATGAAATCGCCGTACAGAATCTTACCAAGATGGCCAATCAGAAGGGATACGGCATAAAAAGCGAGAAGCTGGAAGACAGAAAATACCAGGTAATTATGACGATAGGGGAAGCTGCCGCGGAAGCGGAGGCTGCGGAAGTACCGGAGCTGTGCATTCCAGACGGCAGAAATAATAAAGTAGTAGTAATCGCTTCTGATAAGATGGGCAGCGGCGATGATGTGCTGGGAGCGTTGCTGATGAAAGGATTTATCTTTGCGCTGACCCAGCAGGATGAACTGCCCAAAACAATTTTGCTGTATAACGGCGGCGCAAGACTAACCTGTGAAGATTCTCCCGCACTGGAAGATTTTAAGTCGCTGGAGGCACAGGGAGTGGAAATACTTACCTGTGGTACCTGCCTGAATCACTACGGCTTGACGGAAAAACTGCAGGTTGGCTCTGTAACCAATATGTATGTGATTACTGAAAAAATGCTGCAGGCTTCTGCGGTAATCAGGCCATGATTTATCTGGATAATGCGGCGACGACGCTGCAGAAACCGCCTGCTGTAGCAGCAGCAGTCATAGAGGCGCTGCAGTCGCTGGGCAATGCCGGCAGGGGGGCGCATGAGCCTACTTTAAAGGCTGCCCGGGTGATTTATGATACCAGGGTCAAACTTACCGCTTTGCTGGGAGCAAAAGACCCTTCAAGGATTGCTTTTGCCGGCAACGCTACAGAAGCGCTCAACAGCGTGCTGCAGCGGCTGTTTGCGCCGGGGGACCATGTGCTGACGACGGTATGCGAACATAACTCAGTGCTGCGCCCGCTGTATCTGGCAGCAGCTGCCGGGGTAGAGCTTACTCATATTCAGGCAGATGCGCAGGGCAAGATAGATTATGCCGGACTGGAGCAAAATCTGCGTACGCAGACTAAAGCTGTCGTCATAACTCATGCGTCCAATCTGACTGGTAATGTGACTGATTTACAGCGGGTAGCTGATTTTACCCATCAGCACGGACTGCTGCTGGTGGTAGATGCCTCGCAGACTGCGGGCAGCCTTCCCATTGATGTAGCAAAGACTGGTATAGACATACTTTGCTTTACGGGACATAAGGGCCTGATGGGCCCGCAGGGAACAGGGGGCGTCTATGTGCGTCCGGGCCTTGAGCCCAGTCCTTTTAAAGTTGGCGGCAGCGGCGTGCATAGCTTTTTAACGACCCACCCCGGTGAGATGCCCACAGTATTGGAAGCAGGAACGCTGAACGGACATGGTATTGCCGGACTTAATGCCGCACTTGACTTTATTTTGCGTACCGGTGTGGAGAAAATTCATGCTCATGAAGACGCGCTGATGCGCCGTTTCGTACTGGGGGTACAGCAGCTGCCGTCAGTAAGGCTGTATGGCGATTATCAGGCGCCGGTAAGGAGCGCGATTGTTTCGCTTAATATCGGTACGCTTGATTCCGGTACGGTCAGCGACATCCTGTGGGAAGATTATCAGATCTGCGTGCGTGCGGGCGCCCATTGCGCACCGCTGCTGCATCGTCATTTCGGTACAGAAAAGCAGGGGGCAGTGCGTTTCAGCTTCGGTTATTTCAACACGGAAGAAGAAGTAGATGCCGCAGTAGAGGCAGTACGGGAAATAGCCTGTCAGTATGAACAGGGAAATAGGGATAAATAATGCGATTAAAAAGACTTTACAGAGTGCTAACCTTTGCTACGACTACGGATGCCATGGCAGCGGAAAGATTTTGTGCGGATAACGGTATAGGCGGCAGGCTGATACCTGTGCCGCAGGAAATTTCTGCCGGCTGCGGGCTGGCCTGGCGGATGCTGCCGGAAGATTATCCTCTTTTAGAGCAGCAGCGTGATAGATGGAGTTTTGCCATAGAGGCAAGCAGAGAAATAATGATGTAATTAAGACGGAGTGAGAAGATGCATAAGGAATGCAGGATAATTGTGCGTGGAGGCGGCGACCTGGCGACTGGGACGATTCACCGCTTGTGGGGAGCAGGCTTTAAAGTTTTAGTGCTGGAATGTGCTGCTCCCGCTGCCATACGCAGGCAGGTGGCCGTTTGTGAAGCTGTTTACGAGGGTAAAGCCACAGTGGAAGGTATGGAGTGCGTCCTGATAAACCACTGGCAGGAAGCAGAAGCTGTCTGGCAGCAGGATAAAGTTCCGCTGCTGGTAGATGAAACAGGCTGCTGTATTGAGGCTTTTAAACCGGATATTGTAATCGACGCAATTATTGCCAAGAAAAATCTGGGGACAAATAAAAAAATGGCCCCGTTGACTGTTGCTCTGGGGCCGGGCTTTACTGCCGGCGAAGATGTGGACTGCATAGTTGAAACCAAACGCGGGCATAATCTTGGCCGTATTATCAGAAGCGGCAGCGCCGCGCCGAACAGCGGCGTGCCGGGAAATATCGGCGGTTATACGGCAGAAAGGGTGCTGCACGCGCAGGCAGAGGGAACTATACATGTAGTGCAGGGCATCGGTGCAATCGTTGAGCAGGGAGAAATCATTGCCGAGATAGAGACGGATGCAGCAAGTGTTCCTGTTGCGGCTACTATTCCCGGTATTATCAGAGGCATGATTCGCGAGGGTTATTATGTAACAAAAGGCTTTAAGATTGCTGATATTGATCCCCGCCGTGAGGAGCTTGCTAACTGTTTTACTGTTTCCGATAAGGCGCGCTGTATCGCCGGCAGCGTGCTGGAATTAGTCTGCCGGTATGCGCAGGAGAAATTAAAATGCTGAAACTATTGGAAGTACTGGAACAGACACTGGCAGAAGGACGCGACTGCCTGCTGGCTACGGTTATTGCAAGCAGCGGCTCCACGCCGCGCAGTGCCGGAGCCTATATGCTGGTTGGCAGCCAAGGGCGTATTTATGGCACTATTGGCGGCGGCAATCTGGAGCATCAGGCTATTTCCAAAGGACAGCAGCAGATTGCCAGGCGCGAAAATTTTTTATTCGAATATGTGCTGACAGCAGAACGCGTTGCTAACCTGGGCATGATTTGCGGCGGCAGCTGCAAGGTGCTGTTCTGTTATCTGGAGGCAGAAAGTGATGCGGTGCGTCAATCTGTGGCGCAGGCTGTGGCAGCTGCCAAGAAGCAGGAACCGTATTGGTTGCTGCTGCCTTTCGATGCCGGGCCGCTCAAGGTTGTAAATCACGCTGACGTACAAGGAAGACGCGGTAAGCTTTTGGCTGTGGGCAAGGAATATTATGCCGAGCAGTTTGCCTATGACGGCAGAGTATATATTTTCGGCGGCGGCCATTTAGCGCAGGAAGTAGTGCCGTTGCTGGCGCATCTTGATTTTACCTGCGTGGTCATCGACGACAGGGAAGAGTTCAGTAATCCGGCTCTTTTCCCCGGTGCGGCAGAAGTGCTGCAGCTGGATTTTAAGCAACTGACAGGACATTTAAAATTGCAGGCCAAAGATTATGCGGCAGTTATGACGCGCGGTCATCTGCATGATGCGGATGTGGAGCGTTTCCTGTTACAGAGTGAAGCAGGCTATATCGGCGTGGTAGGCAGCCGCAGAAAAGCGCAGCTGACCCGTGAAACATTGCTGGCAGAGGGCTGCAGTGAGCAACAGCTGGACAGGATTATTACGCCTATCGGCCTTGAAATAGGCAGCGAGACCCCGGCCGAAATTGCTGTGAGTATCGCGGCGCAACTAATCCAGGAAAGAGCTGCAAGATATAGCAGAACGTAAAAAAACTTTACAATTTTATCTGTATTCATTAAAATAGTAAGGTAATAAATTTTAGAATACAGAGGGATATTCAATGAAAGAAAAAACTAATGCTTTGGATGCGGCGTATCAGTTTGAAGCGGAGATGCCGCTGCTGCGGGCGATCCCGTTGGGGCTGCAGCATGTGCTGGCGATGTTTGTCGGCAACCTGACGCCGCTGCTTATCATTACCGGTGCCTGCGGTATCGTGGGCGGCAGCGACTTGGCGGATTTACAGATCAGCTTATTACAGAATGCCATGATTATTGCCGGCCTTGTTACTTTAGTGCAGCTATATGCCATCGGCCCCTGCGGCGGCAAGGTGCCGATTATCATGGGTACCAGCTCTGGCTTTATCGGTGTGTTTAATGGCGTTGCTGCAACTATGGGCAGCGGTGTTACCGCTTATGGCGCTATGATGGGGGCCTCCATTATCGGCGGGCTGTTTGAAGGCGTGTTGGGGTGCTTCTTAAAGCCGCTCAGGCGTTTCTTTCCGGCTGTTGTTACCGGTACGGTTGTTTTGTCCATCGGTCTGTCGCTGATCGCCGTTGGTATCAATTCTTTTGGCGGCGGCGTTGGCGCCAGAGATTTCGGCTCTATGGAAAACATCTTTTTGGCAACTTTCGTGCTGGCCGTTATTCTCTTTTTTAAACATGGTACCAAAGGCTTTGTCAGCTATTCTTCTATTTTGTGCGGCATTATTGCCGGCTATATTGCAGCCTTTATTATGGGTCTGGTATTGCCGACCACTGCCGTAGACGCTAACGGTGTGGAATATACTAAGGCCTGGGTGCTGAACTGGAACAAGGTAGTAGAGGCAGGCTGGTTTGCCGTGCCGGAATTTCTGCCGGTAGATATAGTCTTTGATATGCGCGCTATCCTGCCGGTGGCTATTATGTTTATTGTTACTGCGGTAGAGACTGTCGGTGATATTTCCGGTGTTACCGAAGGCGGTATGGGGCGTGAGGCGACTGATAAGGAGCTGTCCGGCGGCGTTATCTGTGACGGTCTTGGCTCTTCCTTTGCGGCGCTCTTAGGCGTGCTGCCTAATACTTCTTTCAGTCAGAACGTAGGCCTTGTGGCCATGACGAAAGTAGTTAATCGTTTTGCCCTGGCTACGGGCGCGGGATTCCTCATTCTGTGCGGGCTGATACCAAAACTGGGCGCGCTGGTTTCCATCATGCCGCAGTCGGTATTGGGCGGCGCAGCAGTTATGATGTTTTCGTCTATCGTTATCAGCGGTATCATGCTCATAACAAAAGAGCCTCTGAACGGCAGGAGTCTCAGTATCGTTTCAGTGGCTCTCGGTGTAGGTTACGGTATTGGTGCCAATCCGGGGATTTTGGTGCATACGCCTCAGTTTGTGCAGCTTATTTTCGGCGGCTCCGGCATTGTACCGGCAGCGATTGTTGCCATATTACTCAATATTCTTCTGCCTAAGGAATAAGCAGCTCTAAATGCTGTAAGTCCTCCGGCGTATCAATATCATAAAGTTCGTAAGCATCCTGGACGGGTACGTAACGTATCTGTTCAGGATATTTTTTTAGCAGGTAGGAACCGCCCTTATCCTGCGGCAGCTGCATAAGTTCGCCTGCCAAAGCAGCGGGAAACAATATGGGGTTGCCGGGTATATCCTGATAGGCGGTACGGTAAATATACTGCGGCGCTGCAGAAAAAGCGCCGCACATTTTGAGCAGTGAAGCCGCGCTGATTAAAGGCTGATCCGCTACGCAGAAAAGATAGCCGGCAGGCTTAAAATCTTTCAGCCTGCTTAATGCCAGGCGGACGGTATCGTTTTGCCCCGGCTCAGCATGCAGCAGGACAGGCACTTGCTGCTTCTGGCAGATGTCGACAGCTTCTGCTGTGCGTGTTACGACAAGCCGTGCAAGAAAAGGAACTTTGGCAGTCGTGTGCAGGATGTTTGCCAGCAGCGGACGTCCGTGAAAGGCTGCTAAAAGCTTATTGCTGCCAAAGCGCAGCGAAGCACCGGAAGCCATGATGATGCAGGCAATGGGCAGAAATTTTGATGTGGTTGTATTGGCAATGGTTTTCATTTATATACCTCATAGTAAAATAATGTTGCCTAAGATTTATTGTATAATCAGAAATGCAGCTGTTCAAGCAGTAGGGCAAATTATTTGCTGTAAAAATATTCTTGCATATGTTAAAATAAAATTAACTATGAGATGAAATACCCTGGAGCAGGAGGGCTAACATGATTACTATTCGGGAATACAAGAAAGTTGCTACCCTGGAGGAAGCCTGGGAGCTGAATCAGAAGCGTATAAACCGGGTTATCGGCGGTATGCTGTGGATAAAGATGACCAAAGGTAATGTGGGAACTGTAATAGATTTGTCCGGACTTGGGCTGGATACGATTGAAGAAAACGATACTGAATTCCGTATCGGCTGCATGACTACGCTGCGGCAGCTGGAAGAACATCCGGGGTTGGACGCTTATTCCGGCGGTGCTGTGAAAGAAGCGATGCGCCATATCGTAGGCGTACAGTTCCGTAATCTGGCTACGGTCGGCGGCAGCGTGTACGGGCGCTTCGGCTTTTCTGACGTCATTTCTGTCCTGCTGGTGATGGATTGTTATGTGGAAATGTACAAAGGCGGCATCATCCCGCTGGCAGAGTTTGTGAATATGCCTTATGACAGAGATATATTAGTTAGAATCATCATTAAGAAAAATAAGGCGTCTTTCAGTTATCAGACTGTAAGGATAAGCAAGACGGACTTTCCGGTGCTGACCTGCGCGGCTGCCGTAAGCGATAATGATGTGCGTATTGTCGTAGGGGCGCGTCCGGCTAAGGCTATGCTGCTGATAGATGAGCAGAAACTGGCAGGGCTTCCGGTAACGGCGGAAGGCGCCAAGGCTTTTGCCGAATATGCGGCGCAGATTATTCCCACCGGGAATACCAACCGCGGCAGCGCGGAATACCGCAGACATCTGATAAAAGTGCTGGCGCAGAGGACGGTGCTGGAAGCTGGAGGTAAGGCAGGATGCTGATAAATATTGTTTTGAACGGTAAAAAAATAACAAGAGAGATAGAGCCTGATCTGCTGCTGATTGATTTTGTGCGCAAGGAAGGCTGCTTCAGTGTAAAACGCGGCTGTGAAACTTCTAACTGCGGTCTTTGCACGGTGTTTTTAAACGATAAGCCGGTACTGTCCTGTTCGCTGCTGGCAGCACGCGCTGACGGACAGCAGGTAACGACGCTGGAGGGACTGCAGGAAGAAGCGGCGGAATTCGGCGCTTTTATTGCCGACCAGGGTGCTGAACAATGCGGCTTCTGCAATCCGGGCTTCATTATGAACGCTTTGGCGCTGTTCAGAGAAAATCCTGAACCGGGCGAAGCAGAAATCAAAGAATATCTGGCAGGAAATTTATGCCGCTGCTCCGGTTATGAAGGGCAGCTGCGCGGTATTTTAAATTTCCTGGAATGGAAGAAAGATAAAAAGCGGGGAGAGAGCTTATGAAGATCGTAAATCAACCGTTACGTAAAAAAGACGCTATGCAGCTGGTTACCGGCCAGCCTGTGTATATGGATGACATTGCTCCCGCTAACTGCCTGATTGTTAAGCTGCTGCGGTCTCCCCATGCCAATGCCATCGTGGAAAGTATCAATACAGCTATTGCGGCTAAGGTGCCTGGGATTGAAGCTATTTATACCTGGGAGGATGTCGACCAGAATGCGCGGCGTTTTACCTGCGCCGGGCAGACTTATCCTGAACCGAGCCCTTACGACAGACTGCTGCTGGACCGCCATGTACGTTTTGTAGGCGATCCTGTGGCAATCGTGGCCGGCGAGACGGAAAAGGCGGTAGATAAGGCGCTGAGCCTTATCAAAGTTAAATATGAAGTTTTAGAGCCTATTTTAGATTTTCATGAGTCTTTGGATAATAAAATCCTTATTCATCCTGAAGAAAACTGGGAAAGCCTGTGTCCTGTCGGCGCAGATAATAAACGTAATCTCTGTGCCCATGATGAGTGCGGCGCAGGTGATATCGATGCTGTACTGGCAGACTGTGACGTGGTCATCGACCGGGTATATCATACCAAGGCCGTACAGCAGACGATGATGGAAACCTTCCGTACTTTCTGTACGATAGATACCTACGGGCGTCTGAACGTGGTAAGCTCTACCCAGATCGTCTTCCACTGCCGTCGCATTATTGCCAATGCCTTGCATATACCCCAGACAAAGATCAGGGTAAGCAAGCCCAGGATTGGCGGCGGCTTTGGCGCCAAACAGACCTCGATAACCGAGATTTATCCTGCTTTTGTTACCTGGATGACTAAAAAACCGAGTAAGCTTATTTTCAGCCGTGAGGAATCTATGATTGCCTCCACGCCGCGCCATGAGATGGAAGTGCACGTGCGTGTGGGTGCGATGAACGACGGCAAAATCAGAGGCATAGATGTTTATACTTTGTCTAATACGGGCGCTTACGGCGAGCATGGCCCGACGACCGTTGGCTTGAGCGGACATAAATCCATACCGCTGTATCGCACGGAAAGTTACCGCTTCGTCAGCGACGTTGTTTATACTAACAGGATGTCCGCCGGTGCTTACCGCGGCTATGGCGCTACCCAGGGCTTATTTGCTGTGGAGTCTGCGGTAAACGAGCTGGCTGCTAAGCTTGATATGGACCCTATTGAACTGCGTGAAATGAATATCGCCCGCGAAGGCGACATGATGCCTGCTTATTATGACAGCTGGAATACCAGCAGTGCTTTAGACAGATGTTTGAAGCGTGTGCGTGAAATGAGCCATTGGGATGAAAAATATCCTGTACGCGATATGGGCAACGGCAAGGTGCGCAGTATGGGCATCGGTATGTCCATGCAGGGCTCCAGTATCCCCTTTGTAGATGTAGGCAGTGCTACGCTCAAGGTTAATGACGACGGCTTTTATTCGCTGATTATCGGCTCCGCAGACATGGGAACCGGCTGTGATACGGTGCTGGCGCAGATTGCCGCTGAAGTACTGGAATGCGAATATGATGATATTACTGTTTTCGGCGCTGACACGGACGTTTCTCCGTATGATTCCGGCTCCTATGCTTCCAGTACTACCTATCTGACCGGCAAGGCTGTTGAAATATGCGCGCAGAACCTGCGTAAAAAGATTTGTACTCTGGGTGCGCAGCTGCTGGAATGCGGTGAAGATGAAGTTGCGTTCGATGGCAAATTGGTTAGCAGGCTGCAGCCTGTGGCAGACGGCAAGAACAGCATCTCTCTGGCAGATATTGCCACTGCTTCCATGTGCGGTAACAGCGTTGCGCTGGAAGAAACCGTTACCAAGTCTTCGCCTGTTTCGCCGCCGCCGTATATGGTAGGCGTCGCCGAGGTAGAGGTAGATTTGTTGACTGGGCAGGCGGAGGTTATTGAGTTTAACGCAGTTGTGGACTGCGGTACCCCTATCAATCCTAATCTGGCAAGAGTGCAGGCCGAGGGCGGCATCCTGCAGGGCATCGGTATGGCGCTGATGGAAAATATTACCTATACGCCTGAAGGCCGGGTGGTAGAAAATTCGCTGATGCAGTATAAAATTCCCTCCCGTATAGATATCGGTCATATCCATGTAGAATTTGAATCCAGCTACGAGGGCACCGGCCCCTTTGGCGCCAAGTCCATCGGCGAGGTAGTTATCAATACACCCGGGCCTGCTATTGCTCATGCAATTTACAATGCTACCGGACACCGTTATTACGAACTGCCGATTACACCCGAGCAGATTGCAATGCCGGAGAAATAGAATAAGAAAACAAATGTGGTTACGGCCACATTTGTTTTTTACAACCGTTTATCTCAAGTAAGATAAACGGTCAAGGAGATTGTCATGCTTGATCAATATGGAAGAGAAATAAATTATCTGCGAATATCGCTGACCGATAGATGTAATCTGCGCTGCTGTTACTGCCGACCGGAAAGCAGCGGGAAACTGCCGCACAACGAGATTTTGTCCTATGAGGAGATATTGGAAATTTGCCAGGCAGCCGGGGAACTGGGGATAAACCGGTTTAAGGTTACGGGCGGTGAGCCGCTGCTGCGGCGTGATTGCCTTTCTTTTCTGCGTAAGCTGAAACAGCTGGCAGGTCAGGGAAAAGTGACGCTGACCACTAATGGGACATTGCTGCCTGCTTTATGGCAGGAACTGGCAGCGCTTGAACTTGACGGCATCAACATCAGCCTGGATACCCTGGACAGACAGCGTTACGCTCAGATTAGCGGAGCAGATTTGCTGCCGGAGGCAGTACGCGCTATAAAATTAGCCTGCAGCTCAGGGATGAAAGTAAAGCTGAACTGCGTACCATTGGCGGATATGACTGCATCGGAGCTGCTGAGGTTAGCCGCTTTCGCACAGGAGCAGCAGGTGCCGCTGCGTTTTATCGAGCTGATGCCCCTGCAGTGTAATACTGCGGTACGCGGGCTGACCGGCGGCAGGGTGCGGGATATCCTTGCTGCCGCCGGCTGGCAGCTGCAGTCCGATACAAATGTGTATGGCAGCGGGCCGGCCGTATATTATCAATTTGCAGGCGGCAAGGCGCCGGTTGGGTTTATTGAGCCGCTGCACGGCAAATTCTGCTCCCGCTGCAACAGGATAAGATTAACTGCGACCGGGTATCTGAAAACCTGCCTGTACGGAGACAGCGGCGTAGATTTAAAAAAGCTGCTGCGCAGCGGCGCTGACAAGGCAAGTCTGCGGCAGGCTGTTTTACAGGCGATTAAAGAAAAACCGCAGGGGCATAATTTTGAACATCTGCCGGCAGGTTTTTCCATGAACGAGATAGGAGGATAAAATGGCAGAATTTACTCATTTTGACGGCAGCGGTAATGCCGTCATGGTAGATATATCCGAAAAACAGGTGACGGAGCGTATCGCCGTAGCCCAGGGCAGGATACTTGTCTGTAAAGAAATATTTGACAGCATCAGAGCCGGCAGCATAAAGAAAGGCGATGTGCTGGGAGTGGCCAGGATTGCCGGTATTATGGGCGCCAAAAAGACGTCGGAGCTGATTCCCTTGTGTCATCCGCTGATGCTTACCAAATGTACGGTAGATTTTTTCCTTGAAGATGGAGGGCAGCCGGCAGTCAGGGCGGTGTGCACGGTGAGGACCGACGGCAAGACAGGCGTGGAAATGGAAGCGCTGACAGGCGTGCAGACAGCGCTTTTAACTGTGTATGATATGTGTAAGGCTGTTGATAAAAGAATGGTGATTACAGATGTGCATCTGTCTGAAAAAAGCGGCGGAAAGAGCGGTGATTTTACGTGGAAATAAGCAATTTGTGCGGTATAGTTAAGGCCGTCTGCATCAGCGAGCGGCGCGGTACGGAAAAGAAGCCTGTGGACAAAGCTATGTTCAAGGCCGGCTACGGCATAGAAAACGACGCCCATGCCGGCAGCTGGCACCGGCAGGTAAGCCTGCTTTCCTACGACAAGGTACAGGAATTTAATGCCCGCGGCGGACAGGCGCAGACAGGAGCTTTTGGAGAAAATATACTGGTAGAGGGACTGGATTTCAGAAATCTTCCGGTAGGGACAAGGCTGTATTGCGGCGAGGTAATTTTAAAAATGACGCAGATAGGCAAAGAATGTCATACTCATTGTCAGATTTATCAGCGGGTCGGCGACTGCATTATGCCGCGGGAAGGTGTATTTGCCGAAGTAGTGCAGGGCGGTATGATACGGACAGGCGACGAAATGCGGGCAGAGCTGCCTGCTGCAAATGCGCCCTTTACGGCTGCCGTGGTAACTTTGAGCGATAAGGGCTTTGCCGGCAAGCGGCAGGATACCAGCGGGCCGTTGGCAGCGCAGCTGCTGCGCGAGGCTGGTTATGAGGTTATCGAAGAGCTGCTGCTGCCGGACGATCAGTCACGCATTGAGTGCGAGCTTATCCGTCTGTGTGACGGCAGGCAGGCGGCGCTGATTATCACTACCGGGGGCACCGGTATGTCGCCGCGCGACTGTACGCCTGAGGCTACTTTAGCCGTAGCTACCAGGAACGTACCGGGTATTGCGGAGGCTATCCGCGCCGGCTCCATGCAGATAACGCCGCGGGCCATGCTGGGCAGGGGCGTCTCGGTGCTGCGCAACCAGACGCTGATTATCAATCTGCCCGGCAGCAGTAAAGCAGTGGCGGAAAGCCTGCAGCTGGTGCTGCCACAGCTGGAGCATGGGCTGAGGATTTTGCGTGGTACAGAAGCGGAGTGCGGCAGATGATGTTGGATTTTTCACCAGTCTGGATTTCTTTGCAGACAGCGGCGGCAACCATGGTCATAGTATTTTTTGCGGGTATCCTGACTGCCTGGTGGGTAGTAAGCCGCAAAAACGAGGCAACGAAGATTATTGCCGACGGTGTGCTGACGGTGCCGCTGGTACTGCCGCCGACGGTAGCAGGCTTCTTCCTGCTGTATTTATTCGGTAATAACAGGGTGCTGGGCAGGTTTTTCATAGAAAATTTTGGCATCCAGATTGCTTTTTCCTGGCTGGCGACAGTGCTGGCAGCGGCGGTTATCGCTTTCCCGCTCATGTACAGATCTGCCCGCGGCGCCTTTGAGCAGGTAGATATTGAGCTGCTGCAGGCAGGACGTACGCTGGGCATGTCGGAGAGAAGCATCTTTTTCCGAGTGCTGTTGCCTAACGCGCTTCCCGGCATTGTTTCCGGCGGCGTGCTGTCTTTTGCCCGCGGACTGGGCGAATTTGGCGCCACGGCGATGATTGCCGGCAATATTGCCGGTAAGACGCGGACGCTGCCGCTTGCAGTCTACTCGTCGGTAGCTGCCGGAGAGATGGATACCGCTTTCGGGTATGTAGTCATCATCCTGGCAGTATGCCTGGTGATGGTAGTAGGCATGAACTGGTATCTGTACCGGTGTAAGAAGCAGCAGGAGGGGTAATATGCAGCTGGAAATAAATATCAGTAAAAGACTGAAAGAATTTACCCTGCAGGCGGAGCTTTCCCTGAAGGACGGGGTACTGGGACTGATGGGCAGCAGCGGCAGCGGCAAGAGCATGCTGCTCAAATGTGTGGCAGGCATTGAGACGCCGGATTGGGGCAGGATTGTCTTAAACGGCAGGGTGCTGTTTGACAGCGCGGCTAAAATCAACCTGCCTCCGCAACAGCGTAATGTAGGTTATCTGTTCCAGAGCTACGCCCTTTTTCCCAATATGAGCGTTGCGGCAAATATCCTGTGCGGGCCGCGCGCGAAAGGGCTTAATAAAGAACAATGTCAAAATATTGTAAAGACCATGGTCGATAAATTCCAGCTGCAGGGACTGGAAACACGCTATCCGCGGCAGCTTTCCGGCGGGCAGAAGCAGCGCACTGCCCTGGCCCGTCTGCTTGCGGTAGAGCCGGAGGTCATTTTACTGGACGAGCCGTTTTCGGCGCTTGACGCCCAGCTGAAAGACAGACTGCAGGAACAGCTGCAGCAGCTTTTGGCGGAATATGGCGGTATTTCCGTACTGGTAAGCCACGACAGGCAGGAGATAGAACGGCTGAGCGACAGAGTCTTATTTATTCATCAGGGTATTTTATCTGAGGAGGGTACAAAATGTTGAAAAAAATATTTAGCAGCATGCTGCTGCTCGCAGTATGTGCAGGTATGCTGGCAGGCTGCGGCAATGATAAGTCGGCAGAAAAGCAGCAGGTAAGGGTTGCCGCTGCAGCCAGTCTCGAGAAGGTTTTTACAGAGAAGCTGATTCCCATGTTTAATAAGAAATATCCCGACATCATGATTGAAGGCACCTATGACAGTTCCGGCAAGCTGCAGATGCAGATTGAGCAGGGACTGGCGGCAGATATTTTTGTTTCGGCGGCAACCAGGCAGATGCAGGCGCTGACGGATAAAGGCTATATGGATACGCAGAAAACAGTACCGCTTTTGGAAAATAAGCTGGTGCTGATCGTACCGGCGGCCGGAGAGAAAAAGGCGGCAGCTTTTACCGATATTGCTAAGGCTGCCCAGCCTGCAATCGGCGATCCCAAAAGCGTGCCTGCCGGACAGTATGCCAAAGAAGCGTTAGAGAAGCTGGGCCTGTGGCAGCAGGTAAGCAGTAAGGCCAGCCTGGGCACCAATGTTACCGAAGTGCTGCACTGGGTTGCCGAAGGCAGCGCGGATGCAGGCATCGTGTATGCTACGGATGCTGCTGGCACCGACAGGGTGCAGGTAGTTGCCGAAGCGCCGGCAGGGGTATTGGCTAAGCCGGTCATCTATCCCATGGGTATTTTAAAGAAAGCGCCGCATGCTGATGCTGCCGTTAAATTTTATGATTTCCTGCGCAGCCAGGAAGCAGCTAAAGTGTTTGAAGAAGCAGGCTTTGCGGTAGTAAAGGAGCATTAACGATGAAGCTGATTAAGACAGAAGATGCTGTCGGCTGCGTGCTGGCACATGACATGACGCAGATTATCCGTGGCGTGACGAAGGACGCTGTTTTCCGCAAAGGGCATATTGTTACGGCGGCAGATATTCCCGTGCTGCTTTCTATCGGCAAAGAGCATCTCTATGTATGGGAAAATGATGAAAGCATGCTGCATGAAAACGACGCGGCGCAGATACTGTGCCGTGTATGCCGAAACGAGGGGATGCTGGCATCAGAAGTAAAAGAAGGCAAGATTGAATTAGCAGCGGCATATGACGGCTTATTCAAGGTGGATAACGACAAGCTGCGCTTTGTCAACAGCTTTGGCGAAATGATGATTGCCTCCCGTCACGGCAATACGCCGGTTAAAAAAGGCGACAAACTGGCAGGGACAAGGATCATCCCCCTGGTGATAGAAAAGGAAAAAATGCAGCGGATGCAGGAGCAGTGCGGCGCAACGCCGATTTTCAGCCTGCTGCCGTATGTGAAAAAGCACGCCGCCATCATCACTACCGGCAGCGAGGTCTATCATGGCAGGATTAAAGATACCTTTACCCCGGTGGTCGAAGCAAAGCTGGCGGAATATGGCATTGATACGGTTTTCAAGACCATACTTTCTGATGAACCGGCGGCGATTACAGCAGCTGTCTTAGAGGCGATACAAAATCACGGTGCGGAAATGGTTTTGTGTACCGGCGGGATGAGCGTGGACCCGGACGACCGCACGCCGCTGGCGATTAAGAATACCGGTGCGGAAATCGTGTCCTATGGCGCTCCGGTGCTGCCAGGAGCTATGTTCCTGCTATCATATTATCATAAGGATGACGGAAGCGCTGTACCGGTCATGGGGCTGCCGGGCTGCGTCATGTATGCCGGCAGGACGGTATTCGACCTGGTTTTGCCCCGTGTGGCTGCTGCCGACAGGATAACTGCTGCTGAGCTTGCCTCCCTGGGGCAGGGCGGCTTATGTCTGAACTGCGCTGTCTGCACTTTCCCGAACTGCGGCTTTGGCAAGGGCTGGTAAAATGGCGTACAGCAATCCGCACAGCTTTCATGTCAAAGTGCGCGTGTATAATACCGAGATTGCTTTCGGCAAAGGCGTAGCCCAGCTGCTGCGCCTTACCGAGGACTTTGGTTCGCTGTCGGCAGCCTATAAAGCCATGGGGATGTCCTCCAGCAAGGCGTGGAAGATACTGCACCGCGCGGAAGCAGACCTGGGCTATGCGCTGGTGGTCAGCAGCAGCGGCGGCCGCGACGGGGGCGGCAGCCGTCTGACGTCCGAGGGGCGGGAATTATTAGCGCGGTACGAAGCCTTTGAGCAGGAGGTGCAGCGGCAGGCGGCGGCTGCTTTCAGCAAGTATTTTGCACATGCTGCTGTAAGAGAGTGAAAATATAATACGGGCAATAAAAAGACAGCGGTACTGGAAGGTGCCGCTGTCCTTTTTTGTCCGTAAGACCTCTTTACCGTTTTTGCCGTTGGCGTTTTCCCGCAAGACAGTAAAAAAAGTGGCTGCAGAGGGCCTTATGTCTTGCGGGGGGGGAATAGTTGCGTGCTATACTTAAACCAGAGAAGATTACTGCCCCGGACACAGGCAGGAAAGGATGTGTAAGTGATGAAGAAGGACATTCTGGCATATAAGGTATTGTGCAGCGTATTGGCGATAGGACTGGGTGGCTTGGCGCTGCCACTGACGGCGCAGGCCAACAGCGGCTTGAGTAAAGATACTGTAACGGTTGGTGTCTATGATTATTATATAGGCAGCAATGGTGCTAATGATAATGTGGTTATTATCGACAGTGATTTAGATAAAGGCGTTATCGGCGGCTATGCGAAATCTGGCGATGTTACAAACAACAGCGTCAGCATGAGCGGTGGCACGGTAGATGGTTATATCTATGGTGGTCATACGGAAAATGGTGTTGCCACAGGTAACAGTGTGAGCATTAGCGGCTGCACTGTAGGTGGTGTCTCTGGCGGTAATGCGTTTGTAGGAGATGTCACAGGTAACAGCGTCAGCATCAGCGGCGGCACGGTAGGTAGTGTCTGTGGCGGTAGTGCGGATGCGAATGGTGATGCCACAGGCAACAGCATCAGCATCAGCGGCGGCACGGTAGTTAGTGTCTACGGCGGCTTAGTGCAGGGACAAATTGATTTGGTGAATTGGGTTGCGGATGGCGATGCTACAGGCAACAGTGTTGTTATCAGCGGCGGCACGGTAAGTCGTGTCTACGGCGGCAGTGCGATGAACGATGCTACAGGCAACAGCGTCAGCATCAGCGGCGGCACGGTAGAAGGCTATGTCTACGGCGGCGATGCGTTTGTAGGAGATGCCACAGGCAACAGCATCACCCTGTCAGCCGCGGCGGATGTAAGCCAGGCGGCATTGTACGGCGGCTATGTATGGGTGAGTGGCATTGTCAGCGACAATAAGCTCATCATTGACGGCTGGAGCGGTACTGTAAAGAGCCTAAACAATTTTAACGGTGATGAGGGTGGTATCGAAGTCAAGGCGCTGGCAGGCGGACTGAACTTAGCCGCAGGTAAGACGACAGCATTTGTCAGTACGGCAGACGGAATAACTGACAGTAAACTTATTACGACAACGGCAACCGATATGCAGGCAGGTGTGGCGCTGACAGTCAGCGGTACGATTACAAAAGATGATTATAATTTGAATATTACTCCTGCCAGCATCCGCGTCAATGACCAGACAGCCATCACTACGGAGAGCAGGGCGGCGGCGGCAGCCTTCGTCAACCAGGGTGCGGAAACAGTAGCTGACAGCATCAGCAGCCTGCAGGGAGCAGAAGCGGGCGTCAGCACCTTTGCCACCGTCAGCGGCAATAGCAGCAAATACGATACGGGCAGCTATGTGGACATCAACGGCTGGAACGGCATCGTGGGCGTTGCCAATACCAAAGACTTGAGCGCAGGCAAATTCAGCTACGGCGCTTTCTTTGAAAACGGCGGCGGCAATTACAACACCTGTAACGAGTTTAACGGCGCTTCCTTCCGCGGCGACGGCGACGTAGTCTACAACGGCGGCGGCGTGCTGCTGCGCTACGAACAGGACAGCGGCGTCTACACCGAAGCCTCCCTGCGGGCAGGCACGGCGAAGAACGAGGTCAGCAACGTGCTGGCAGACGGCAGCGGTAATCTGCATGGTTACAAGACGGAGAACGCCTACTATGGCGCCCATATCGGCATCGGCAAGATCTTTAAGCTGGACAATGGCAAGGCATGGGACATCTACGGCAAATACTTCCATACCCACCACGAGGGCGACAGCGTGAAGATTGCTAATGACGTATTCGACTTTGACTCCGTGGACAGCGATAAGCTGCGCATCGGCGCGCGTTTCAGCGAGCAGCAGGGCGCAAAGCTTGCCAGCTACTACGGCCTGGCGTGGGAATATGAATTCAGCGGCGACGCTGGCGGCACTGCGAACCACCACGCCATGTACACTCCGTCCTTAGAGGGCAGTACGGTGATAGGCGAAGTAGGCTTCCGCTACATACCGGACAAAGCTTCTCCCTGGTACTTTGATGCCAATATCAAAGGCTACGTCGGGATGCAGGAGGGCATCAGCGGCAGCGTGCAGGCGATGTACAGCTTCTGACAATACAACAGCAAACGGGATAAAAAACAGCCGGACAAAAAGTCCGGCTGTTTTTTTATTATTTACTCAATGAATTTAAAATTTACCGTATCGAACATACCCATGTCGGTGATTTTAACTTTAGGTATTACGGGTAAGGCCATAAAGCTAAGTCCGACGAAAGGGTCAAAGTTACGGACTACGCCTTGTTCATGGGCAAGCTCTTTGATGCTTGCCAGTTCGGCTGCCAGCGTGTCAGGCGCAGCGTCGCTCATCAGCCCGCAGAGCTTTAAAGGCAAAGTACAGACGACTTTGCCGTCACGAACCAGCGTGTAACCGCCCTGACAGCGGATAAGTTCCTGTCCGGCCAGGGCTATGTCGGCGGCGCTTGTGCCGATGATGATGATATTATGAGAATCATGGGCGATAGTTGTGGCTGTTGCGCCGCTTGTCAGACCGTAGCCGGCAATAAGGCCTAATCCGATGTTACCGGTGCGGTGATGGCGTTCTATGACGGTAATCAGACATAGTTCGTGGTTTTTAACCGCCTGTTCCACTTTGCTGCCGTCGATGTAGGAACAGTCTGTCAAAAGCTCACCGGGGATGATGTTGATGACAGGGTATTTTTTGTCAGGCAAAAATTTGCTGAAAGCAAAATCTTCGGCGCTGAAAGGCGCAGGCTGGACGGTATTTAAAAGCTCTGTCGGGCAGGGAATTGCCGAATGGGTTTGTAATAATTTTGCTGTGTCGCGTCCTTTATGCAGCACAAGGCGGACGTTGAAATCCTTTAAATCTTCAAAAACAGTAATATCTGCCTGCATACCGGGGGCAATGGCTCCAAGATGTTTCAGACCATAAATCCTGGCGGCGTTATAAGTAGCCATCTGTATGGCTGTTATCGGCGCAAGGCCAAGGCTGACTGCTTTTTGCATACAAAAGCGGATAGTGCCCTCTGCCTGGATATCGGCAAAATGTTTATCGTCGGTACAGAAAGCCATCCGGGAAAAGTCTATTTTTTCTGCCAGCGCGCCAGTAATAATAGCTTCTAAATTTTTGCTGGCGCTGCCTTCGCGTACCAGTATAGCCATGCCGCTGCGCAGTTTTTCTTTTGCTTCCTGCCAGGAAGTAGCTTCATGTTCGGTTTCAATCCCGCTGCCGATATATGCCTGCAGCGCCCGTCCGGTCAGTCCGGGAGAGTGTCCGTCGATGCTGCGGCCGCGGCTTTGCATGATGTGGAGCTTTGCCAGCAGCTCCGGCGTCTGCGTCAGTACGCCGGGGACGTTCATTACTTCGCCAAGGCCGAGCACGCCTGCCGAATCGGCAAGCTTTTCCAGGTCATCTGCTTCGAGTATGCAGCCAGAATGTTCAAAGGGAGTAGCAGGTACGCAGCTGGGCAGCTGTACGTAATAGTTTATGGGCATGGAACGGCCGGCGGCCAGCATATAGCTGATGCCTGGCAGCCCCGCTACATTGGCAATCTCGTGGGGGTCGGTGATAAGCGTCGTCACACCGTGGCGCAGCTCCTGCGCGCAGTAATTTTCCGGCGTGGTCATGGAGCTTTCTACGTGGCAGTGAGAGTTTATCAGGCCCGGGGCAACATAGGCTCCGTCAAGGTCGATACTTTCTTTTGCTTCGTGATAGTCGCCGATACCGGCAATGCAGCCTTCTGCGATGGCGATGTTGCCGCGGTAGATACTGCCGGAAAAAACATCGACGATTTGACAGTTTTTCAGCACAAGGTCGGCAGGTGTTTGCCCGAGCGCTGCTGCGGTAAGATTTTTATGCATTATATTTCCTCCTATGTAAAGAGAAAGATTTTATCTTGATGATTATATTTTAACATAATATATCTGGATTTATAATTTGTCCGTTAAAATTTTTAAAGACGCCGGCATTCTGACAGGGCAATCTTTTGTTTGACTTTTACAGGCATTAGTTATATAATTTATAAGAAATTCAGTGAAGCAGAGCAGTAATCTGTAGACGATGCCAAGAAAGCTGACGGGTGATGCAAGTCAGACACGTTTACCGGTGAACTCGCTGCGGAGAAGCCGCAAGGAAATGTGCGGACGTGATGCTGCGTTAAGGCCGAATGAGTGACAGCGCAGGCTGTAATCAGGGTGGTACCGCGAAAAAGTTATTTCGTCCCTGACCTTTTACGAGGTCAGGGATTTTTATTTTGCAAAAATATTCAGGAGGTCAGAAATGTTAGAAGAAAGATATTCTCCTCATGCCATAGAAGCAAAATGGCAAAAATACTGGGAAGAAAATAAGAGCTTTAAAGTGGAAATGGATAAGGATAAACCTAAATCCTACGTTTTGGAAATGTTCCCTTATCCTTCCGGCAATTTACATATGGGCCATGTGCGTAACTATTCCATCGGCGACGTTGTAGCACGTTTCCGTACTATGAAAGGTTTTAATGTACTGCATCCTATGGGCTGGGACTCCTTTGGTATGCCGGCTGAAAATGCTGCTATTAAACATGGTATTCCGCCGAAAAAATGGACTCTGGAAAATATTGCCAACATGACTCGCCAGCAGAAGGCACTGGGCCTGTCCTATGACTGGGACCGTGAAGTTGCTACCTGCAAAGAGGATTATTATAAATGGACTCAATGGTTCTTTGAACTGTTTTATAAAAGAGGCCTGGCTGTTAAAAAGAAATCTGCCGTTAACTGGTGCAATACCTGTAACACTGTACTGGCAAATGAACAGGTTATCGACGGCAAATGCTGGCGCTGCGACAGCGTAGTAGAGAAGAAGGATCTGGAACAATGGTTCTTTAAAATTACCGACTATGCTGACGAGCTGCTGAAAGACCTCGACCTTCTGGAAGGCTGGCCGGAACGCGTAAAAACTATGCAGCGCAACTGGATTGGCCGCAGCGAAGGTTTGGAATTCAGCTTTGAAATTCCTGACCTGCAGGAAAAAGTAGCTGTTTATACTACCCGTCCCGATACCGCTTTCGGTGTTACCTATGTAGTATTGGCTGCTGAGCATCCTCTTGTAGAAAAAATTTGCGTTAATAATCCTAAAGCTACTGAAATTAAAGCTTTCTGCGATAAAGTACGTAACCAGTCCGATATCGAACGTACCTCCAGCGAATCTGAAAAAGAAGGTATTTTCACCGGCGTTTATGCAATCAATCCGTTTACCGGCAGAAAAGTACAGATCTGGATTACCAACTATGTACTTTATGATTATGGTACCGGTGCTGTAATGGGCGTACCTACTCACGACAGCCGTGACTGGATGTTTGCTGATAAATATGGCCTGGAAAAAATCGTAGTTATCAATCCTAAAGATAAAGAACTGAAACTGGAAGATATGACTGACGCTTACGAAGAAAAAGAAGGCGTACTCGTTAATTCCGGTAAGTTCACCGGTATGGAAATGCATGCTGGTATGCAGGCTATTATGGATGAAGCAGAAAAAATGGGTATTGGCTCCCGCCATGTAAATTATCGTTTGCGCGATTGGCTTATCAGCCGTCAGCGTTACTGGGGTGCTCCGATTCCTATTATCTACTGCCCGCACTGCGGCGAAGTTCTGGTGCCGGAAGATCAGCTGCCGGTAAGACTGCCGGAAGACGTTGATTTCAATGCAGGCAGCGTTTCTCCGCTGGCTACTTCCGAAAGCTTTGTTAACTGCACCTGCCCGAAATGCGGTGCTCCGGCTAAACGTGAAACCGATACCATGGACACCTTCCTGTGCTCTTCCTGGTACTATCTGCGTTACACCGATCCGAAAAATGACAAGGCTCCTTTCGCTAAAGAAGTAAATCAATATTGGGGCCCTGTTGACCAATACATCGGCGGTATCGAGCATGCTATTCTGCATCTGCTGTATTCCCGTTTCTTCCTGAAAGTGCTGCGTGACGCAGGCCTGGTTGATTATGATGAACCGTTTGCTAATTTGCTGACTCAGGGTATGGTAATTAAAGACGGCGCTAAGATGAGTAAATCTTTGGGCAACGTTGTTTCTCCTGAAGAAATTCTGGAAAAATACGGCGCTGATACTGCACGTCTCTTCATTATGTTTGCTGCTCCGCCTGAAAGAGAACTGGAATGGAGCGATCAGGGCGTAGAAGGTTCCTTCCGTTTCCTGAATCGTGTATGGCGTATTGTTTATAACTATCTGCCGCAGCTGGAGCAAAAAGTTACTTCTTATGATGCAGCTGCTCTGACTGAAGCTGATAAAGAACTACGCCGCGTTGTACATGGCAGCATTAAGAAAGTTACTGCCGATATCGACAAACGCTTTAACTTCAACACTGCTATCAGTACACTGATGGAACTGGTTAATGCTCTGTATGCTTATAAAGAAGCTAAACAGGAAGCTAATGCAGGTCTTATCTATGAAGCTATTTCCGCTCTGCTGCGTATGCTGGCTCCGTTTGTACCGCACATCACCGAAGAATTGTGGCGCGGTGTAATTGATGCTGATTCCAGCGTACATGCACAAAAATGGCCTGAATACAGCGAAGACGCTCTGAAAGTAGATAATGTTGAAATCGTTCTCCAGGTTAACGGCAAAGTAAGAGGCAGACTGACTGTTCCTGCTGCTGCAACCAAAGAAGAACTGGAGAAAATTGCTTTGGCTGATGCTAATGTACAAACCCACATCGGCGACGCTAAGATTATGAAGATTATCTGCGTTCCCGGTCGTCTGGTAAATATTGTTGCAAAATAAAATATAATTTCATAGCAGTGCCTATATAACGCTTGAATTATTCAGAAGTTCTGAGAATAACGATTTTGTTATTCTCAGAACTTTTTTTATTAGGGAGTGTTGCTGATGGACAACAGAAAGAAAAAGTTTATTTTGTTGTGTGTTTTACTGTTAGGATGTGTTTTGACCAGTATAGCGGCAGAATATTTTACAAATGAAGAGCCTGCACCGGTTATCAGCGCACAGACGCAGGTTAAAAGCAAGGAACAGCTGATTACAGTATATGTAAGCGGCGCAGTTGCCAGACCAGGATTATATGAACTGCCTGCAGGTATAAGGGCGCAGGAAGCAGTGGAAGCTGCTGGAGGATTTACTGAAGCTGCTAATCATGAAAAAGTAAATTTGGCTAAGAAATTGAAAGATGGCAGTCAGGTTAACGTACCAGCTTTAAAAGGCAGCAAAAAGGTAATTACCGGCACAAATGCTTCTGCAGGTAAGGCAAGTGTTGGCAGTCAGCAGAAACAGGCAGGTTTGGTAAATATCAATACTGCCAGTATAACGGAACTGGACTCGCTGCCGGGTGTTGGCGAGGTAACGGCGCAAAGAATTGTAGAATATCGTCAGCAGCATTCTTTTACGCGTATCGAAGATATTATGCAGGTGAAAGGCATAGGTGAAGCAAAGTTTAATAAAATGAAAGACAGGCTTACAGTACAATGAACAGTATTTGTCTGGGAACCTTATGCTTTCTTTTTAGCTGTTATGCTGCTCTGCAGTTACAGTATTTTTATTTTGCTGTTACAGCTGTAATAGCTGCAGGTTTGCTGGCAGCTGGTGTTTTTTATTTTAAGCGAAACAGCAGAGAAAAAGCTTTCAGCTGTGGAGTGATATTGTTTTTCCTGCTGCTTGGTGTGGCAGCAGGACTGCGTGCGCCGACAGATGCTCAAAAAGAACTGGAACCATATTACGGCAGGCAGGTAACGCTGTATGGCAGGATTGATATACTCTCTGTTAAACAACATCAGTATGGCACATCATTTTTATTGGAATGTCAGCGGATGGAAGTGGATAATATGCAGGTCCCCTATCGTCAGAAAGTGCGTGTTTTTACTGCCGCAAAATTTGCAGAGCTCTCCGGCGCTGCCGTTTGCAGCGGCAAGCTTGAAGAACTGACATCTTTTCGTAATCCCGGCGGCTTTGACGGTGCATTATGGAACAGGCTGCAGGGTATTGGCGGCAGTATGCGCAAAGCCGTTGTTACCTGGCAAAAGCAGGAAAATCTTGGGGATGCGTTTGCAGCCTGGAATATCCGTCTGCGTCAACGGATCAGCGATATAGCAGGCGAGCAGGGAGCGCTGCTGGCAGGCATGGTATTGGGAGGCAGCGTGGGGCTGGACGAGGAAAGCCGGAGGCTTTTTGCCGATAATGGTCTGTCACATCTGCTTTCCGTATCTGGCTCACATCTTGTGGTGCTGACAGGATTTTTGTTGCTGCTTTTAGGCAAAGTGCCGCGAAAAATGCGCAATGTGATTATTGGCAGCTGCCTTTTGCTCTATGCTGCCTTATGCGGCTGGAAGCCGCCGGTGGTAAGAGCGCTGTTGATGAGCCTTATCTTGCTGTATGGAGGAAATGGGGCGGCTAAGGGCAATATCCTGTGTATTACTGCTGTAATAATGTTAATTTTTAAACCTTTGTGGCTGCTGGATATAGGCTTTCAGTTATCTTTCGGTGCGGCCGCCGGACTTATCTGGCTGCTGCCGCGTATTACGCAGCTGTTAAGCAGTTACTTGCCGTTGTGGCTTAGTGAGGCAGTCGGCGTGACTATTGCTGCCCAGCTGCCGGTGCTGCCGCTCTTAGTCGGCAGCTTTCATCAGCTGCCAATCATTTCGCTGCTCAGCAATGTCCTTTTAACGCCGGTGCTGGAATGCTGCGTCCTGCTTACTATGGCTGGCTTAGTTCTGGATACTTTGTGCGGTTGGGGAAGCGCTTTGATAATGGCGGCAACATATTTGCTGAAGCAGGTGCTGCTGCAGGCCGACTTTCTGGCTGCCATACCCGGCGGACAGCTGATAATAGGCAGCTTGCCAGGCTGGAGCGGCGTTATATATTATTTCCTGCTGGTGATAGTGCTTGATTTATCCTGTGTCCAGTTTCTGCATAATAAGGAACGTCGCTTGTTATGCATAGTGCTGACGGCAATCCTTACAGCTGCCGTGCTTGGGAGCCGTTTGCTGCCGCAGCCGTTGACAGCTTATTTTCTGGACGTTGGGCAGGGAGATTGTGCGGTGGTCGTTACACCTGCCGGGCAGGTAATCGTCATTGATACAGGCGGGCTGAAAAATTACGATACGGGCAGCAGGATTGTGGCGCCGTTTCTGCGCAGCATCGGCAAGGATAAGGTAGATATATTGCTGCTGAGTCATGGCGATTTTGACCATACGGGCGGTGTTGGCGGACTTGCTGCTAATCTGGCTGTTGATAGATTGATTGTGCCGCCGGGACTGGACCGTGAAATTATGCGGCAGGTGCAGAGCTGTAACCCGGATTGTCGCTTAGAATATCCTGCCGCGGGACAGCAATATGGCTGTAAAGACGGCGGCAGGCTGAATATTGTGAGCATGGGAGAGCAGGCAAGCAGCGGCAATGATGCAGGTATCGTTGCCGCGGTAGAATATGCAGGGCATAGGCTGCTTTTTCCTGGCGACATCAGTGCTGAACGCGAAGAACAGCTGCAGGATATAGGTCGTTATGATGTGCTTAAGGTTGCGCATCACGGTTCGTCAGGCAGCAGCTGCAGCGAATTTTTACGGCAGGTACAGCCGTCCGTGGCAGTTATATCCGTAGGGGGCAGCAACAGCTACGGACATCCACATCAGGAGACGCTGCAGCGTTTGCAGGAGGCGGGAGCAGAAATATTGCGGACAGACAAGTCAGGCGCGGTGAAGATTGTTTTTGACGGGGCAGGGACAAAATGTTATAGTTATGTATACCATAAGCAATATTTTTAGGAGAAGATTATGGAATACAGACCGGATGATTTAATCAACAGGCTGAAAAATAAAGACAAGCTGCCCAATATCATCGTAACTTTTGGGGAAGAAACCTATTACAGCAGTCAGATAGCCGCTTTGCTGCCTGATTATGTTTTTGGCGATACGGATGCTGAGTCGCGGCAGATTACGGTGTTTGAAAAAGATACAGAGCTGAAAGAGCTGTCCGGGGTCATCAATACCTATCCTTTTTTCTCCGGCAGCTCGCTGGTAATCTTAAAGGATGAAAAGCTGCTGGGCGGCAAGCAGGATAGTGAAGCAAAGAAAGAGCGTTTGGACAAGCTGCTGGAAATACTGCAGGATGTGCCGGAGTATTGTACCGTCCTGGTCAGCGCTGTAAAGCTGGATAAACGCAGCCGCTTTTATAAGCAGTTAAAAGAAAAAGGCGTCGTCTGTGAATGCAGCGGCTTCAAGGCTTATTCTGCCGGTCCGTGGCTGCAGCAGCAGGCAGCGGAGCTGGGCGGCAGCCTGGAACGAGAGGCTGTGGAGCTAATCTTGGAATATCTGGCGCCGGTGGATAAGGTGCCGCTGCAGCTGGTACGTCAGGAATTAGAGAAATTAGCTGTTTATGCGGGCGACAGAAAACAGTGGACAAGAGATGATGTGGCCAGTATTTTTACCGCCTTGCCGGAGGTTTCCGGTTTTTCGCTGACTAATGCGATTTTGGAAAGAAAGCTGGTACAGTCTTTAGAACTTCTGGCCTATGAACGTAAGAAAGGCACCTCGATATTGCTGTTATGCGGCAGCATCCTGTTCCAGCTGCGTCGGGTTGCCAAAGTGCAGGAACTGCAAAGACAGCATCATGGACAGGCGCAGATAGCGGCAGAGCTGGGCATGACGCCCTATATAGCCAAGATAGTACTGCAGCAGGCGCGTAATTTTTCTTATGAAAAGGTGCGGGAAGCAGTGCTGGCACTGGCTGATTTGAATATACAGATGCGCAGAGGCGGCAGGAGATATGAGCTGCTGGAGGAAATCTTGATAAAACTATTGTCGTAAAGAAGAAAAAGATAGACAATTTAGTATAGGATTTGTTATAATAATTTTGTCAATGGTGACTTTTCTGGAGCAGGAGCAGTGTATTCTGTTTTGGAAAGGTCTTTTTGTTTTTTTACATTCAAAATGGTTGGAAAGGAGTACAGCATTAGTGCTGGCACAAAAATGAACAAGAAAAATTTACTGTACGTCATTAAACCGGAACAACAGAATGAACAATCTTTACATAATCTTTTGCAGCTGCACCCGGAAATCAAATTTGTATCTTTGATGGGTGTTGATTTTGCAGGTAATGATACCGATGAAAAAATCCCTATGAAGATCTTCCTGGAAGATATCGAAAGCTTCCTGGAGGGCAGTGCAGCTCAGACTGACGGTTCTTCCGTAGTGCTTACCGGTATTGCTACTTTGAACAATGCGCGTGTCGATATGAAGGTCGATAAATCCGTTAACTGGTATGTGGATTATAATTACGAGCATTTTGACGCTGAAAACGGCAATATGGTGGGTACCCTGCGTATTCCCTGTTATCTGATTCACAACGGCAATTTTGTCGACTCCCGTTCCATCCTGAAAAATACTCTGGACTATGTGGAAACTGAAATCATGGCTCTGTTTGCCAAACATCCGAAAATTGCCGGCTTGGAGCACGTGGATGCAGACGAGATTGATAAGCTGGTATTTACCTGCGCAACCGAACTGGAATTCTGGGTAAAATCTCCCCGTGAAGACGCGCCTATCGAAGCCTTGTCTTCTTCTCAGATGATGCAGGAGCAATACTGGCAGCGTACCCGCGGCAATGTGCGCACCGCTTTGGAGCAGACTGTACAAATGCTGGAACTGTACGGACTGGAACCGGAAATGGGCCATAAGGAATGCGGCGGCGTTAAAGGTCAGATTGACTCTGCCGGTCACATGACTCACGTTATGGAACAGCTGGAAGTAGACTGGAAATTCAGCCTGGGTGTACAGACTGCTGATAACGAACTGCTGGCGCGTATCATTGTTAAGGAAGTATTCCGTATGAACGGTTTGGAGGTTTCCTTCCAGGCGAAACCGGTGCCGGGCGTTGCCGGCAGCGGTGAACACGTCCATGTGGGAATTGCGGCTAAGATGAAGAACGGCAAGATTGTCAACCTGTTCTCGCCGACAGATATGCACAAGGATTTCCTGTCCGCTATCGGCTACGGCAGCATTATGGGCCTGCTGAAAAACTATGAAGTCATCAATCCCTTTATTTCCTGCACTATCGATTCTCTCAACCGTCTGAAACCTGGCTTTGAAGCTCCAGTCTGCATCGTAACCTCTTTGGGCATGGGACCGGAAAATCCGTCCCGCAACAGGACTATCCTGGCCGGCTTGATTCGCGACCTGGATAACGATAAGGCTACCCGTATCGAGATGCGTTCTCCTAATCCGTATACCAATACCTACATTGCGCTGGCTGCCTTCTATCTGTCCATGCTGGACGGCATCAAAGCCTGCGTGGAATCCGGTCTTGATTTGAAAGCTTTGGAAAAAGAAATTTCCAAGCAGGCTGGAGAAGCAAGCTTCTATCTGGAAAAAGACAGAGAATATCGTACAGAAAAAGATGTCTTTGAAGACTTTACCCAGGAAGAACGTGACAGATTGTTCGGTAAACCGCCTGCAACTGTCTGGGAAAACCTGCGTGCTTTCAAAGAATATCCTGAAAAGGTAGAAGTGCTCACCAGAGGCAACATCCTGAAACCGGAATATATCGAGTCCTTTATGCAGGGTGCTTTAATTCGCTGGAAAACTGAACTGCTTACCCGCCTGATTCCGGAAAATTATCAGGCCGTAGTCGACATGAAACGCCTGCATAATCAGGAAACCTGCACTGACTGCGATTTGGCTATGTGGCATAAAATCCAGGTGCTGCGCACTAAATTGGCAAAAGATTCCTTTGATGAACCAAGCCTGTTCTCCCGCATCCGCAAAGCTATTGCTGAAGCAGATTATGATACCGCTTCTGATTTGAAGGTAGAGATGTCTGCAATCATGGAAGAACTGCGCGCTCTGTATCATGACTATAAACAAAATATCATCGACTGATTTATGTCAGTAGTAAAAATGCTCCGCAGAATATTTTTTGCGGGGCTTTTTTTATAGTTATCTTATGGCAGAGATTATTTGTTTTTTATTATTTTATGACGATAATAGAATACAGGATGCAAAATATCTGCATGATTTTTAATTGTTAACTGTTGAGTTAATAAAAAAACTATGATAAAATATTAGAGATTTCATGGAATAGATGATGAAAGCGAGGCGGATATTTTGGCGGAGCAGGTAAAAGATGTTCCTGAATATATCCGTAAAATGTATGGCTATAATTCTTTTGTGAATAGCTTTGGCATCAATATTGATGAAATAAGCTGCGGCAGCGCAGTTTTAAGTATTGAGATTGAGCCGCTGAAACATTTTGACCACCGTGGCTTCTGTCATGGAGGCGTTTTGACGGCTTTAGCCGATTCTGTGCTGAGCGTGACTGGTGCCAGTGTCGGTACGGCAGTGGCGACGCTGAATCTCAGTATGAACTTTATACGCAGGGTGCATAATGCCGGGCGTATCAGTGTGAAAAGCAGGATCCGTCACCATGGACGTACTACCATGGTGATAGAAGCGGAAATGTTTGACGAGGAGCACACTGTGCTGGCTACCTTTCTTTCTACTATGTTAGTAGTCGGCAGATTTGAAGAAATACCTGAAAAATGGTAAATTTCCGGGAACAGTCTAAAAGCAGCGGTATGGCCGCGTAATTTTAAGGAGGATAAGATGGAGTTTGCATTAAACGAAGAACAACTTGAATTACAGGAGATGGTGAGGGAGTTTGTAGAAAAAGAAATCACCCCTTATGCCGCTGAAATGGACAGAGAAAATCACATGCGTGATGGCCTGATTGAAAAAGCTAACGAAATGGGCCTGCTGAATGTGATTGTACCGGAAGAGCTGGATGGCCCTGGTCTGGACAGCGTTTCCGTAGCTGTAATTTATGAAGAACTTGGCAAAGGCTGCGCAGGCGTAGCTACTTCTCTGGCTGCTAACTCTCTGGCAACCTGCCCGGTACTGATTGCCGGTACTGATGAACAAAAACGCATGTATTGCGATGTTTTAAATAACGGCGGCCTGGCTGCTTTCGCTCTTACCGAACCTGGTGCAGGCAGTGATGCAGGCGGCGTATCTACCCGTGCAGAAAAAAATAAGGAAAACGGCACCTATACTCTTAACGGCAGCAAGATCTTTATCACCAATGCCGGTATTGCCGACATCTTCCTGGTATTTGCTAATACCCGTAAGACTGGCGGTATCCGTGGCCTTACTGCATTTATCGTTCCTAAAGACACTCCGGGCCTGACTATCGGTAAAAAAGAAGATAAAATGGGCATCCGTCCTTCCAATACCTGCGAAGTTATCCTGCAGGATGTTGTAATTCCCGAATCCTACCGCGTAGGCCGTGAAGGCGAAGGCTTCCGTATCGCTATGAATACTCTGGACAGCGCGCGTCCTTTTGTTGGCGCTGTTTCCGTAGGTATCGCACAGGCAGCTCTTGATTACGCTGTGAAATATGCTAAAGAACGCCGTCAGTTTGGTCAGCCGATTGCTTCTTTCCAAATGGTACAGGCTATGATTGCTGATATGGCTATGAAGGTTGAAACTGCCCGCCTGATGGTACATAAAGCTTGCTGGATGCGTGACCAGGGCATGGAATTCTCTAAGGAAGCTGCTATGGCTAAATGCTATGCTGCCGATGTTGCTATGCAGGTAACCACCGACGCTGTACAGGTAATGGGCGGCTATGGCTATTCCCGTGAATATCCTGTAGAGAAAATGATGCGTGATGCTAAGATTATGCAGATTTATGAAGGCACCAATCAGATTCAACGTCTGGTTATTGCCAATAAAATCCTTTACTGATAATTGTTTGATAGTGTCCCCTGTTTCTTTTCTGAAACAGGGGATTTTTATTTTTTGTATATATTTATAAATAAAAACCAGTTAAAAGTATATAAATATGCAAAAAATACAAGATAATTAGTTTCGGTATGAAAAAATGTGGTATAATATACACATCAAAATCAAAATGGAGTACTATATGAATTTTATCCTGATTGCAGCGGCAGTAATCATCATAGACCAGGTAACTAAATACATAGTGGTTAATAATTTTTTCCTGGGGGAGAGTATCCCGGTTATACCTGATATATTTCATTGGACGTATATACTTAATGAGGGTGCAGCCTTCGGCATGCTGGAAGGCAGCCGCTGGCTGTTTGTAGTCGTGGCGCTTGCTGTAAGCTTAGGCATCTGGTATTTCCGCGAGGAAATCAGTAAAGAGCCGTTTATGGTAAGGATGGGCGCGGCATTATTTGCAGGCGGTGCAGTAGGCAATCTGATTGACAGGACTCTGCACGGCGCAGTAATTGATTTTTTTGATTTCAGAATCTGGCCGATTTTTAATGTGGCAGACATCGCGATATGCATAGGAGTGGGAATGATTTTATGGAAAATACTAACAGCGGAACTGTTGGCACACAAGAACGCATAATTATTACTGAAAATGAAGCCGGTATGCGCGCCGACGTAGCCTTGGCGCAGCTGCTGGAGATAACTCGTTCCAATATGCAGAAATTATTAGAAGAGGGACGGGCTGTCCGGGGACAAAAAGTAATTAAGTCCAATTATCGCGTCAAGGCCGGCGAGGAAATCCTGGTGGATTTGCCGGAGCCGCAGCCGCTGGATGTGCAGCCGGAGGATATTCCTCTTAATATTATTTATGAAGACGACGACGTAGTAGTAGTCAATAAAGCGCGCGGCATGGTAGTGCATCCGGCAGCCGGTAATTACAATGGTACGCTGGTTAATGCTTTGCTGTATCATTGCAAAAATCTTTCCGGTATCAACGGCGTCATCCGTCCGGGGATTGTGCACAGATTGGATAAAGATACCTCCGGCATCATGATTTGTGCGAAAAATGACAGTGCCCATCTGTCCCTGTCAGAACAGATACAGAGCAAGACGGCGCAGCGTACTTATCTTGCTGTGGTCAGAGGCAATGTAAAAAATGACAGCGGCATTATCGAAACGCAGATTGCCCGCGATAAGAATGACCGCAAGAAAATGGCTGTCGTTGCCGAAGGCGGACGGCAGGCAATTACCGAATACGAAGTGGCAGAGCGTTTCGGCAAATATACGGTAGTGAGATGCCGTTTAAAGACCGGACGTACTCATCAGATACGCGTCCATATGGAGTACCTGGGTTATCCGCTGGTTGGCGATCCTAAGTATTCACCTATGAAGACGCCGTTTGCTATTAACGGACAGGCGCTTCATTCGCTGACTTTGTCCTTTACCCATCCGCGCACAGGCGAGCGGTTGACCTTTGAGGCGCCTTTGCCGGAAGATATGCAAAAGATTTTAACCAGACTGCGCTTAGGGCAGTTCAACTGATATGTTTACTGCGGTTCAGCCGTGATAATAAATTTGGGGTGATAGTTATGACAAATTTTGTAAAGAAGAATGTAATTATGGATGCTGACGCTATGCGTCGTGCCATCGTGCGTATTTCTCATGAGATTATAGAAAAAAATAAAGGTGTAGAGAATGTAGTGCTTGTTGGTATCCGTACCAGAGGCGTGCCCATTGCGGAACGTATTGCCGAAGCTATTGAAAGAATTGAAAATGCAAAGGTGCCTGTAGGTATGCTGGATATTACGCTGTATCGTGACGACTTGTCTACGCTGGCATATAATCCTATCGTACACGGTACGGAAATTGATATCGACCTTACCGGTAAAGTAGTTGTCCTGGTTGACGATGTACTCTATACCGGACGTACCATCAGGGCTGCGCTGGACGCTATTATCGACATGGGCAGACCGAAAGCAATCCAGCTGGCAGTATTGATTGACCGCGGTCATCGCGAACTGCCCATCCGCGCTGATTTTGCCGGTAAGAATGTGCCTACTTCCCATAAAGAGGCTGTAGATGTTTCTTTGGCAGAAGAAGACGGTGTTGATGAGGTTGCTATCGGAGATATGGAATAATCAAGAAATCAGGTGAGAAAGATGACTGATCCTGTAAAAACACGTAATGCCTGTCTTGGCAGTACCGTAGTGCAGAATCTGGAAAAGCGCGGCTTTGAGGCCTATTACTGTGAAACGGCTGCTGCGGCAGCGGAACTTGCCATGTCGCTTATTCCGAAAGACGCTGTAGTAGCTTGGGGAGGCTCTGTTTCTGTCAGCTCTTCCGGTTTGTTGGAGAAAGTAAGAGCGGCGTATGCTGTTATTGACCGCGATACCGCAGCTAATGGAGAAGAACGTGTGGAAATGATGCGTAAATCCCTTTTATGCGATACCTTCCTGATGAGCAGCAATGCTGTCAGTGAGGATGGACAGCTGGTAAATATCGACGGCAACGGTAATCGCTGCGCGGCCTTGATTTATGGACCTAAACAGGTTATCGTGCTTGTCGGTGTAAATAAGATTGTGAAGACTGTCCATGACGCGGTTGCCAGAGCGCGCGGAACAGCAGCGCCTGTCAATGCGCAGCGTTTTGCCGGCTTAAATACGCCATGCCAGAAAACCGGTGTTTGTATGGACTGTCTGTCACCGTCTTGTATCTGCAATCAGATAGTCATTACCAGACGTTGTCAGCCGCAGGGACGCATCAAGGTTATCATTGCAGGCGAAGCGCTGGGCTTTTAGAAATAATAGCGAGGTAGAGTCATGGGAAATTTAGCTGATAAATCGGAAGTGCTTTATCATGTGGGGGTTTGCGCTGACGACCTGAAAGGGGCAGAATGGGCTGTTTTGCCGGGAGACCCTGCCCGCGTGCAGATTCTGGCAGAAAACTTAGGTAAGGCTGAGTTTATTGCCTGCCATCGTGAGTATACCAGCTGGCTGACGCAGATGGACTGCGGTCCGGTGCTGATATGTTCTACGGGGATGGGCGGCCCTTCTACGGCTATCTGCCTGGAAGAACTGGCGCGGATGGGGATTAAAGGCGTTATCCGTGTTGGTACTACCGGTACTATCCAGGAGGCGATTAACATCGGCGACCTGATTATCAATAATGCGGCAGTACGTATGGATGGTACGTCGCAGCATTATGCGCCGCTTAATTTTCCGGCGGTAGCAGATATAGAGGTTACTGATGCCCTGCGGCAGGCAGCAGCCGAAAATGCATTTCCCTGTCATACTGGCATTTCGGTTTCCTCCGATACTTTTTGGCCGGGACAGGAGCGCTACGACAGTTTTTCAGGTTATGTGCGCAAGTCCTTGCAGGGTACGCTGCAGGAATGGCAGAAATTAGGGGCGCTTAATTATGAAATGGAAACAAGCGCTTTATTCGTTGTTTCTCAGTGCCTTGGCATCAAGGCAGGCTCGGTATGTTCTGTAATTGCCAAACGTACCGACAGCGAGGGTGTGGTGCCTCTGAGCAATGAGAGCGAAGCGGCAAGACGTTTCTTTATTACAGTAAGGCGGGCTTTGCAGTTATTGTTGAAAGCTGGTGAATAAATGCCAAGAACGATTATTTTGCTGATGGATTCTTTTGGAATTGGCTGGGCGGATGATGCCGCTCAGTACGGAGATGAGGGCGCGGATACTTTAGGGCATATCTGCGAATGGTTTAGCGTCAACAGGACAAAGCCGTTGTATCTGCCTAATCTTGCCCGGCTGGGACTGCAGAAGGCGGCAGAGCTGAGCCGCAAAAAGGCTCTGGCAGCAGATTTAGGTGCGTCCTACGCAAAGGGCGCCTATACTTATGCGCAGGAGGTAAGCCGCGGTAAGGATACGCTGAGCGGGCACTGGGAAATTGCCGGTGTCCCTGTTGATTTTGACTGGGGATATTTTCCCGATAAACCGGCCTGCTTTCCGCAGGAGTTAATCGAAGCGATTATTCGCGAAGGAGGACTGCCGGGCGTGTTAGGTGAAAAGCATGCTTCCGGTACGGAAATTATCAAAGAGCTGGGAGAGGAGCATGTGCGCAGCGGTAAGCCGATTATCTATACTTCTGCTGACAGCGTGCTGCAGATTGCTGCGCATGAGCAGGCTTTTGGACTGGAAAGGCTGTATGAGCTGTGCAAGATTGCCTTTCAGCTGGTGCAGCCGTATAAGATTGCGCGTGTTATTGCCCGTCCTTTTGTAGGCAGCTGCGCGGATGATTTTACCAGGACTGCCAACAGGCACGATTATGCTGTGCCGGCACCGGAAGCGACTTTGCTTGACAAAGTAGTGGAAGCGGGTGGCAATGTGTATGCCGTAGGCAAGATTGCCGATATTTTTGCCCATCGCGGTATTACTAAGCATTATCCTGCCGGCGGTCTTGATAAATTGGTAGACGCGACAGTGCAGGCAGTAAAAGATGCGCCCGATAATACTTTGGTGTTTACCAATTTTGTTGATTTTGATTCTTCCTTCGGACATCGCCGTGATATACAAGGCTATGGGGAAGCGTTGGAATATTTTGACCGCAGGCTGCCGGAAATCATGACTTGGCTGAAGGAGGACGATTTGTGTCTGATAACAGCCGACCATGGCAACGACCCTGCCTGGAGCGGCAGTGACCACACGCGTGAAAGGATCCCGGTGCTGTTCTCTGGCGGCAAGGTAACCGCCAAGGAGCTGGCGCCTATGCGTACTTTCGCCGATATTGGGCAGACTATTGCTGATTATATGGGCGTAGCTAAGACGCTGACCGGAACAAAGGCGGATTTGTTTTAAGGAGGAAAAGCTATGAAAAAAATCTTTTCACTCTTTGTTTTCTTATTGATGTTAGTTGGAGTTACTGCTTTGCCGCAGCAGGCGCAGGCTTTCGATGAAAGGCCGGTAGGCTTTGTCGTGATTGATAAGACAGGCGGCAGCGTTACCGGCGAGGTATATGGCTCGTGGCGGCAGGTGGTAAAATGGGCGTACCATTTCCCTTATTACAAGATTGTTGATGATGCCGAGCCGCAGACAGTGACGGCAGAAGTGCTGAAAAACGATGTCAAGGTAACTAAAGACGTGCTGGCGGCGCTGGCAGAGAAAAGCAAGGTGGACGTACTTGTGGTAGCCAAGGTTTACGATATGAACGATTACCTGATCAGTTCGGGCTTTGGCTGGCGAGAAGATTCTGAAACTTATGTAAGGGTGGAAGCCGTCGCTGATTTATACGTCTATAAGAAAGACGGCGATAAGTTCCTGCAGAAAAAGCTGCGTGAACGTGAAATAAAAGATATGGGCAACTATGAAAAACCCCAGGAAACAATAAAATGGGCTTTGTGTAAATTAGTAAATACTATGGAAGGGCGTCCCATTATTGGTGAATGAAGCATACCTGTCCAATGTGAGAACGCATTGGGCAGGTATTTTTTCTTTACCTTGCGGAATGCTTGTGATACAATAATCTTTATAATTAAATGTCACATTATTTACACAATGGAGGGTTAATGATGAAATTACTGGAAGAAAAAATTTTACATGACGGCGTTATTAAAAGCGGTAACGTATTGAAGGTAGACGGTTTTTTAAATCATCAGATTGATGTTCCGTTCATCGCAGAGCTGGGTAAGGAATTTAAACGCCTGTTTGCAGACCGTCCTATCAACAAGATTCTGACTATCGAGGCTTCCGGTATCGGCATTGCCTGCATTACAGCAATGTATTTTGATGTGCCCGTGGTATTTGCCAAAAAATCTCAGGGCTCCAATATGGATAAAGACGTATATTTTACCAAGATAACCTCCTTTACACATAATAAAGTAAATGACGTGGTAGTTTCTAAGCAATATATCAGCAAGAATGACCATGTGCTGATTATTGACGACTTTTTAGCTAACGGCTGTGCGCTGGAAGGGCTGATGGAGCTTGTACGTCAGGCTGGCGGCGTTGTAGAGGGCGTCGGCGTAGCTATTGAAAAAGGCTTCCAGGGAGGCGGCGACAAACTGCGCGCCAACGGTATCCGTCTGGAATCTTTGGCAATCATTGACAAGATGGATGCAAAGACTGGCAATATCCAGTTCAGATAAGAAGGGGGATACCTATGGAAAAAGAAAGTAAGAAATTAGACGCTATTTATGAGCTGGACGGCAGAGTGCCGTTGGGAAAGGCTGTTCCTTTCGGTTTGCAGCACGTCTTAGCTATGTTCGTGGCAAATATTGCGCCCATCCTGATTGTGGCAGGCGTGGTCAAGATGCCGCCGGAGCAGAGCGCAGCTTTGATTCAGTCGGCTATGATTATTGCCGGTATCGGTACGTTAATCCAGCTATATCCGTTGTGGAAGGTCGGCAGCGGGCTGCCCATAGTCATGGGAATCAGCTTTACCTTTGTTTCCGTTTTCTGCGTGGTGGGCAGTAAGTATGGTTACGGAGCTGTCATGGGCGCAGCCTTGGTGGGCGGTATATTAGAAGGTATCCTCGGCCTGTGCGCCCGTTACTGGCGTCGCTTTATACCTCCTATCGTAGCAGCGACGGTTGTTGCTTCCATCGGTTTTTCTCTTTTAGGTATCGGTGCCAATTCCTTTGGCGGCGGCTTTGGCAATCCTGATTTTGGTGATGCCAAATATATTATTGTAGGTACGATTACGCTGGTAAGCTGCATCGGCTTTAATGTTCTGGCAAGGTCCTTCTATAAACAGCTTTCCGTACTGTTTGGCCTGATAGTAGGTTATATTGCCGCTTATTTTTACGGGCTGGTAGATTTAAGCGGCCTGGCAACGGCTAAGCTGATTGCTATACCGCAGTTTATGCCTTTCGAAATGGAATTTCATCCTGACGCTATTTTTGCCATCTTCCTCATCTTCCTGGTTTCCGCTACGGAAACCATCGGCGATACCTCTGCTATGACGGCTATCGGTTTGCGCCGCAACGTAAGCGAGAAAGAAATTTCCGGCTCCATTACCTGCGACGGCCTGGTAAGCAGTCTGTCCTCGCTGTTTGGCTGTATGCCGATTACCTCTTTCAGCCAGAACGTAGGTCTTATCGCTATGACTAAGGTAGTAAACAGGTTTGCGATTATGACCGGCGCCGTCATCATGATTATGGCAGGTCTTTTCCCGGCGCTGGGCGTGCTGCTGGCTTCGCTGCCGGAACCTGTACTGGGTGGCTGTACACTGATGATGTTCGGCTCTATCGTGGTCAGCGGTATCCAGATGGTTGCTGCCTGCGGTTATACCCAGCGCAATGTCATCATTGCTTCTTTGGCGATGAGTATCGGTATAGGTTTTACCCAGGTGCCGGCAATTTTCAAAATCTTCCCGGCGCTGGTGAAGAACGTCTTTGCGGAAAACTGCGTAGCAGTGGTCTTCCTGGTAGCGTTGGTGCTTAATTTCGTCCTGCCTGACAATATGGATGAAATCCAATAATTTGAGGCTTGAGAATGAAGATTATTGACGTACATATGCATTATTATAATATTGAAGGCTTTTATGCGACTGCCAAGCAGGCAGGCCATGAAAATACTTCCGCCTGCTGGCAGCAGATTTGTGAAGACAATAATATTATCTTTGCGGTAGCTATGGGCAATACTATGGATGCGTCTGTACGTTACGGCGGCGTACCGCCGCGGCTGATAAATCTGGCGGCTCCTTTTAATGAAGAGCAGTATAATCAGCCTGAAAATATTGGTTATTGCTTAGGCGTGCAGAGTGATTTAATTACGGAAGCGAATGCCGGGAGTACGGCGCGGGAGTTTGAGTTTTATCTTCAGCAGCCGCACTGCCTGGGCATAAAATTTTATCCCGGGTATAACGCCTCCTATGTTAATGATAAAAAGCACTGGCCGCTTATAGAGCTGGCGAGAGAATATTCTGTGCCGGTGGTTATCCATACAGGTGATACGGCGCGTCCAACCGGCTTGTTGAAATATTCTCATCCGCTGACGGTGGATGAGGCGGCGGTAAATTTTCCTGATGTCACCTTTGTGATTGCGCACTGCGGTAATCCCTGGATTGTGGACGCGGTAGAGGTCGCTGCCAAGAATGATAATGTCTGCCTTGATTTATCAGGTATCTTGGCAGGTAAGCCGACACCGATGTTTTTATACGAAAAAAATACAGCTTATTTTGAATATCTCAGGATGTGGCTGAATTATCTGGGACGCTATGATAAGGTGATGTATGGCAGCGACTGGCCGCTGGTGAACATCCCTACCTATATTTCGCTGATGCGGCGGATTATACCGGAAAGCGTGCATGAGCAGGTATTTTATCTAAATGCGTTACGGGTATTTAAAAAGATAGACAATTTGATAAGCAGATAAAAGGCGGCATTTGCATATTGCCGTCTTTTGTATTAGTCTGCCGGCTTGTGTTATAATAGGTCACAGTAAAGCGAGGTGCGATATGGGTCAGCCAAGTATAAACGAAATAGAGAGCAGTCTGAAAGATTGGCAGTTTTTGCAGCAGCTGCCGGAAGAGGTGGCAGGCTTTAAGCTGCGTCAGGGCAGCGGCATCGAAGGGCAGATATTAAATATTGCTTCTTATGTGCACGAGGCAAGCCATTGCCGGTTAGACCTTACCTATACGGGAGAAACCTTTGATTATGTGCCGGTTAAAAAAGTTGGGCTGCATGTTTTTCGTGACGATAGATTTTTTTGCCGCGACAGGGAAAAATTCGCTGCGCTGATATTACAGCAGCTGCCGAGGATAATCGGCGACATCGACAGCAAGCAAAAGCATGGGATGAGCTATGAAGCAAAATCGCAGAATTTTGCTCAATGGGAAGCATGGAAGGCGCTGCCGGAAAAAATAGGTGGCTTTGAACGCTTTATTACGCCGGATAATCCGCTGACGTATATTAACGGTTCCATTATTTTTCTGGATTACACCAATTTCAGCAACGGCAATCAGCTATTCTTTTTGTATAACACATTCCGTGACGAGCTGTTTGCAGAGATGAAGAAGGGCTATCTGCCGTTGACGACAGAGAGCTTTAACGCCAGGAACTTAGAGGAGCTGACAGCGCTGCTGGATGAGAAATTAGAGGCTACTTTAAATCAGTTGGAAAATTAAGAAAAAGTTCTTGACAAGATATAGCCTTATCTGTATAATATATCTTGTGGTTGTTGGCCCGGTGGTTCAGTTGGTTAGAATGCCGCCCTGTCACGGCGGAGGTCGTGGG